>JAIPJY010000026.1 GCA_021733925.1 Prosthecobacter sp.
GTCAATATATTCCAGTTTCCAACCCCTGACTTCAGAATATCTTGAATACATTCGAAGAAGACCATCATGGCCTACGATCTCCAGGACGACGGCACTGCAAAAAATGGCCGTGTCTTCTTCAATGCCCAGCCGCTCAAGACCAAGGAGCGCAAAGGCGGCTGCGATGGCATGAAGGTGGACACGAACGGCAACATCTGGACCTCCGGCCCCGGCGGCATCCTGATCATCAGCAAAGACGGCAAACACCTCGGTACCATTCTCACCGGCCAGGCCACGGCGAATTGCGCCTTTGGCGGCGCGGACCGCAGCACGCTCTACATCACCGCAGACATGTTCCTGCTGCGCGTGAAGACAATGGCGAAAGGCCTTTGAAAGTACTCATGAGTTTAGCTCATGGTTTGGTCTTCACGAACTGATGCCCTGCACCAGCTTCATCAGCGCCAGCCCATTCATCACCGCCTTCGGCACAAACGACCCCGGCTCCACATACTCCGGCAGCTTGCTCCCATCAGCGCTGCGTTCAGAGCAGTGCGCATTGGCCCCATAGGGACCAAGACCATCCAGCGTCGGCGCAAGCTGCCACAGGTGGTTCGCATCACTCAATCCACCACGCGGCACAGAGACCGCCGTGAGATTCATCATTGCAGCCGCTTCATGCCAGAGGTGAAACAGCGCTTCCGACTCCACGCCACCCGGCCAAGCCGCGGTGATACCCGTGCGCTCCGCCGTGAGTTTCGCGCCATTCGTCGCCGTGCCGCTCAGCGTCGAAAAAAAATCATCCGCATGCTGCAATGCGGCAGGCTCCGTGGCCCGGCACTCCCACTCGGCCACAGCTTCATGCGGGACGCGGTTCACCACCGTCCCACCATTCACCATGCCGATGTTCACCGTGCGCTCAGCCTCCGAATTCGTCAGCGCAGCGATGTCCGGCAGCACTCGCGCCAGCGCATCAATGGCATTGACTCCCTCATGGTGCTTGCTGCCCGCATGTGCGGCCTTGCCTTCGGCTTTGAGCGTCCAGGTGCTGCGCCCTTTGCGCGAGGTCACAATGTGCCAGCCACGTTCATCCACCGGCCCGCCTTCAAACACCAGCACCGCACGCGCCTTCCCTCCACAGCGCTCCGCAGTGGCTCGGCCAAAATCATCCCCAATGATCTCTTCAGCCGCATTCGCCGCCACCAGCCAGTGCGTTCGTTCAAACACTTCCGGGGCGGCATCCCGCAGGCTTTGCAGCATCAGCCAGATCAAAGCCGTGCCGCCTTTATTATCGACGGTTCCCGGTCCATAAATGCGGCCTTCATCCGGGCGCTCATCCCATTTGAAATCATTCAGCCGTTCCTCCTCCGCCGGAAACACCGTGTCCGAATGCGTCACGAGCACGATAGGCTCCCCACCCTGACCACGATGCGTGAGAAAGAGGTGATGCCCCGTGCCGGGAGTGCTGCACGGCGCAAGCTCAGCCTCAAAACCCAGCGGCGCAAAAGCTTCCGCTGTCAGCCGGGCCACTTCATCCACACCCGCAGCATTCGCGGTGAAACTATTGATCTCGACGATGCGCCGCAAGAAATCCAGCGCAGCCGGGAGATGTCGCTCCGCAGCCGATTGAAGAAGAGAAACATTCATCGTTGTACAGCGCCAATGCCGG
Organism: Prosthecobacter sp.; assembly: GCA_021733925.1. Lineage (GTDB taxonomy): Bacteria > Verrucomicrobiota > Verrucomicrobiia > Verrucomicrobiales > Verrucomicrobiaceae > Prosthecobacter. The sequence goes on from JAIPJY010000026.1 coordinate 1,646, forward strand.
GTCGCTTTGGCATGATGAGGTTGCCGCTGGCATCATACGTGATGCCCGCGAAGTCGTCATTCGCGACGTAGAAATGCCCGTCGAGGTCGATCCAGTCCGCCCACGGCGCCAGATGCGCCGCCGCTGTCGTCCCCAGGCTGCTTTCGATCATGCAGCCAAGCAGGACTTGCAGGCCCTGCTCTCTCGCCGCCGCCATCATGGCCACCGCCGCATCAAAGCTGCCGCTTTTGAGCAGCTTGATATTCACTCCGTCCACGAAATCGGCCAGCGCCACGATGTCCTCCACCGTCTGCACGCTCTCATCCGCGAAAATCGGCAGCGCATTGCCAGGCAGCAGCGCCCGCAGTTCCACCCATCCTTCGACACCGAGACGGTGATGAATAGGCTGCTCGATCAGCGTCGGGCTGTATTCCGCCAGCTTCTCAATCATGAGCGGAGCTTCCGCCATGTCCCAGCCGCCGTTCACATCCAGCAGCAGTTTCGCATGCGGCGCAGCCATGCGTGCGACAGAGACAATGGCAATGTCCAGCCCCAGATCACCGGAGCCAAGCTTGAGTTTGAGAACGGGAAACTGCTGCGCGATGTCGCGCACCTTCTCCGCAAAAACATCGAGGTCCTCAGGAATGCTGAAGGAGCGGCATCCAGGTGGCGTGTGATGCACAGGCGCACCCAGTTTTGACTCAGCATACGCCGCCAGCGGCCGGTCGGTCTGGTGGCCAATGATGTCGTGCCGCAGCAGATTGAGCGCCAGGCCTGCCGTGCGCGGCAGCACTTCCGGCAGCACCGCTTGATTGAGCACCGCCAGCGTCAGCGACGGATCTTCTCCATAGTAAGGGACAAACGGGGCCTCAGTGACGAGCTCTCCATTCGAGACACGCAGCACCTGGCGAGTGGCCGAGGTGCCGTGAGCGATACGAAAGGGCTCGATGAGATGAAGGGTTTTGATCTCGAAGTGCAAGGCACGCAGTCAACGGTCAAGAGCCCCAATGGTCAAGGAATCCTGTCCCAATCTTGACTGGATTTGCCGCTCCAAATCACAGCCATCATAGGCTGTGACGGATGTGCTGCCGCGTGCCAAAACGCTCCAGGAGCGCGGGCCTCCGAGCCCGCAGCAGGTCGCAACCAGACTGCAGGTGATGGTTTCACGCCAAACCTCGAAAACACCAAGAGCTTCGGCTACGAGAAGGAGACAGCATCTGGAACGTTTCGGCGCTGCGCGTTTTCGCGGAGTTTTGCATGCCAAAACTCAACTCGGCCCCCACCACTTTCGGGTCTCTTCACCCTGCGTAGAGTCAAGGTGCCACCCTCATTCGGCACAGCCTATTGGATGCTGGTGTCTCCGAATCACTGCGGCTTCGGGTCACGGCTGAACATGCGCTGGAAGAGGTTCTTCTTCCTCGCTGGCACTTCCACCGGCTCAGGCGCAGGCGGGGGCGGGACTTGAGGGAACCGCTGCGCGGCCTGGGTGCCCGCTGTGGTGCGGATGTCTTCGCTCAGGGAGGTTTCGCGCACGCTCTCGGTGTCTGTCACCACCTGCGGCTGAATGAAAACGATCAGCTCCTTGCGGGTGACGCTGTTGTTGTCCGTGCGGAAGAGTTTGCCCAGACCCGGGATTTTGCCGAGGAAAGGGATGCCATTCTGCGCGAGGTTCTTTTCCTCGGAGATGAGCCCGCCGAGCACGATCGTGTTCCGGTCCGGAATGGTCACCGAGGTGACGAGCTGCTCCGTGCCGATGATGGGCACGAGATTTGGCGTGATGAGCTGCGTGCCGATCAGCGTGTCGTTGATTTGAGAAATGGTCAGAGTGACCTCACCATCCGTGTTGATCAGCGGCACCACCTCAAGCTTCAGAACCACATCAAGGTATTCGGTGGTGGACGTGACCGTGCCGTTGAGGTTGGCGGCATTGGTGACGGTGCTCGCCGGATAAGGAACTTTGCGTCCGGAAGAAATGACGGCCTTCTTGTTGTTCAGGGCAAAAATGGAAGGCCTGGAGAGAACCTTGAAATTGCTGTTGGTCTGCAGTGCATTGAGGTAAATGCCCAGGCCGCTGCCGGCCGCACCGTAGAGGTTCAGGCCGGAGGCGGGGCCAAAGGGGGCGGTGATGGCATTGTTGCGCAAGTCATTGATGGCGCGTCCCGCGCCGCCCGTCGAGCCGAGGATGTCCGTGCGGTTGGTGATGCTGCTGGCGCTGAGGTTCTGGTTGGTCAGGGAGGAGATGTAATCAATCCCGGTTTTCATCGTGTCAGTGAGGGTGAGCTCGCCGATGACGGTTGCCAGGTAAACCTGGGAAGGCTTGCGGTCGAGTTTGTCGATGAGGGCATCGACTTTTTCGATCTCTTCCATTCGGCCAATGACAATGATGGTGTTCGACATGGGATCCGCCACGATGCGCGACTTGCCGACAAGCACGGAGACCGGCGCATTGTTTTCTGTCGGTCCTGAAACGACGTCAGCACGTGAGCCTCCGGTGCTTCCTGTCGTTGTTGTGCCTGTGGTCGCGCTGGCCGTGTCAGATCCAGATCCGGATGTGGCGGCGGCGGTGTTGCCCACCACGCCACCACGGGTTCCCTGAGTCGTACGGCCGCCGAGGAGCTGGCTGCTGTTCGTGGCCAGCACCTGCTGACGCTGCTGCTGGAGCGAGCCCCCGCCGGGCAGCTGGGTGCTGCCGGTGTTCACTTCCTGCAGCCGGTCCACCAGCGCGCTCAAGACATCGAGGGCGGCTGCATACTTGAGCTTGCGCTCATACGGCTCCGTACTTTCGAGCGGCTTGTCAAATTCAGCGATCAAGCTGGCGACGTAGGTGTAGTCCAGCGGCGAGGCGACGACGAGAATCTGGTTCAGGCGTGTGTCTGCGACGACCTGCGTGCTGGGCTGCGGACTGAGTGAGTTTTGATTTGATGATTGTGACGAACTGCTCTGGCCTGGAGAGGGGGGTCTGGGGGCGTTGTTGTCGCCTTTTTCCCGGCCATCACTGGCGGCGGAACCTCGGATGGTGTTCACGCCCTTCGTTTCTTTTTCCTGCGCCTGCGCATTCAAGGTGGCCTGAATGATCTGGGCGACCACGGCCGCATCGGCAAATTTGATGGGAATGAATTTCGTGACCAGCGAGGACCCCGTGTCGCCAAGATCAATGGCTTCGCGAATGCCAATGAGCTGTTTGACGATCGTGGCGCTTTCCGTGATCAGCAGTCCCGGGGGGGAAGTGACCGGAGTGATGCGACCATACGCGCCCAGTCCAACATGACCTGAAAACATGGTCGCCGCGTCCTCCGGTGCCAGGTAGTCGAGCTTCATGAAGTAGGACACGATGCTTTCACCGTCGGGGATGTCCTTGGCGCTGGTGTAAAACCTCACCCCATGGGAGAACTGCACCGCATTGGCGCTTTGATTGCGTGCCGGCAGGATCTTGGCGCTGTTGCTGCCAGGTTCGGCGACGATGGCATAGCCATTGGCGAGCAGTGAGGCCTCAATGAGCTTGATGGCTTCGGCCTTGGGCACCTGCTTCGGTGTGACGAGGCTGATGGTGGCCCCTTCAAAGATGTTGGTGTCCTTGATCAGCGTGTAGCCCGTGAGCTTTTCATAGATCGCCAGCAGGTCGGCCACGGGATTGTTGGCAAACTGCATCATGACGTTGTCGCCGGTGATCACGAAGGCTTCGGCATCGCCCGGGGCTCCGCCTGCACCGTCAGGGCCCATGCCTCCAGGGCCGCCAAATCCACCACCACCACCGCCACCGCCACCCGGTGCACCGAAACCACCACCACGGCGGCCAAAACCACTACGTCCACCACTGGGGAAACCACCACCGGGAGCACCGCCAGGAGCACCGCCGCCAGGAGGGCGTGCGCCGTCGGGTGGCGTTGGGGGGGCTGTGCCGTCTGCTGCGGGCGGGAGGGGGGCAGGAACTGCCGCAGGAGTTGCAGGGGCGGCTGCCGCAGGCACTTCAGGTTCGGCGGCGGCTGGCGCAGGTGCGGCCGGTGCCGCCGCTGTGGGAGGCGGGGCTGGAGGTACAATGCTCTGACCGCAGACAACGGCGGTGATGGCAAAAAGAAACGTGGTGAGGACGGGAAGACAACGATGCATGCGAAAAGGAATGTGGCGTGATTGGCGTGGATGAACGTCAGCGGGGCGTGTTATTTGCCCCCGCCGTCTTCTTTCTGGATTTTCTCAAACATGGATTTGATGGCATTGCGGCGCTCTTCCTCAGGGGCGTTGCGGAACTTGTCATCGCTGAACTTTTCACGCAGCGCGTTGCGGAATTTATCCTTGGCCTTCTCAGAGAGGCTTTCGTACTTCTTCCGGTCATCTTCGCTGGGGCCTCGGCTGCCGCGGTTGAGCCTGTCTCCGCCGGAGTCTCCGCGCGAGCCCTTGTCGCTTTTGCCTTTCGTCAGGTCGTTCTTGTCCAGCGTGCTGTGCCGGATGCTGAAGGTCTCCCCGCCAATGGCAATCTTTGCCTGCGCACGCTCAATGTTGGCGGTGGGCAGCGCTTCCATGAGCTTCCACCCCTTGAGGTTGGGCTCTTCCGTGACCACCAGGGACTGCTTCTCGTTCTTGTCAAAAATGGTCACAACGGGTTTCCCATTCACGTAGGCCATGCCGGTGAGCACGAGGGAGTCGGAAATGCTTACGATGCGGGTGAACGGGGAGTTTTGAATGATCGCGCTCAGGGAGTTCGCATCAAAAGGCTGCGGCAGGTCCGGATCCACCGGTCCGGTGGGAGCTGCGGGAGCCACAGGTGCTGCCTCCTGCGGGGCCAGGAGCTCGTCACCCGGCAGTGGCAGCAGATCAGAGGTAGAAAGCGGTGAGCCATCAGGCACGATGGTCTGGGCGCTCAGGCCGACTACCGCGCTCAGCATGAGCAGTGTGGTGCAAAAAGTTTTCATGGCTGGATTCCTGTTTATGGTTTGAACCAGCGAGCCAGTACGAGGTTGCACAATGCCTGGGGTGTCTTTTCTTTAGCCTTGGGGTCGATCTCCAGCTCAAGCTGCTTGATCGCTTGAAACTTTTCCGGCGACTGCAGGCTGGCCAGCCAGCTCAGCAGCGTGGTTTGATCACCACGCAGCCTCACCTCGACGGCCACCTCGCGATACACCGATGCGTTCGCCTTGCTGTCCGCCGCATCCGGCAGCAGCTGCTGCTTCTGCACCTGCAGCTGGTAGTCCAGCGCGACATTCTGAATCTCCTCCAGCAGTTTGGCCTGCGCCGTGCCGAGGCTCTCCGTGGTGGGCATGTTCTGGTCCATCCAGGTGGAGCGCTTGTCCCAGAACTCGCGGTCATCCATCCAGTGGCTGTTCTCCTCCTTCTCATTCTCCAGCGCGGTGATGCGTGTCAGCACCGCCGTGCGTCGGTCCAAAAACACCTTCAGCATGAGGAACGTCCCCATCAGCAGCAGCGCACCGATGCAGGCTCCAAGCAGTTTCTTTTCACGTTGGGTGAGGGCAAGGGCCATGGGATTGGGAAACGGATTTTTTACGGCAGCTTGCCCTGGGCGCGGAAGGAGGCCGTCGTGCCTTTGACTTCAGGCCGGGGATTCGTCCATTCATAGCGGCTCAGGATGCGGTTCTTTTTGAAATCTTCGATGAACTGAAACGCGAGCTGCGCATCCCGGGCTTCACCACGGATGTCGATCTCCTTGCCCTTCACTTCAAACTTTCGAATCACGATGCCACTGCCTGGCATGATGCGGTTGATCTCTCCCAGCAAAAACAGCGGATAACGCTGCGGCTCGATGGCAGGGGCCAGCACCTTCCAGCGCTCATTGGACTTCCGCACAGCCGCCGCCGGCTCGCTCGTGACCTCCACTTCTTCGGCCAGTTTCTCCGCACGCTTTTCTTGAAAATGCAGATAGGCAAAGCCCAGAAATGCCAGCGACGCATACAGCATTCCCCCCAGCACGAGCGCGCGGATGATCTTGGAGCGCTTGGTGCTGGCGCTGATCGCCGTGCGCACTCCAGAGGGCAGCATCTTGGTCCAGTTGCGGGTTTCCAGCTCGCCATTGGGCGGCAGGTCCGCCAGCACACGCACCGGCAGCTCCAAAATGGAGCTCAGACGCGTGGTGAGCCCCTTGTCAAAATTCGCTCCCACCAGCGCCACCCCGTTGATCGTATCGCTTCCGAGTTCAGATTCCAAGGTCAGCCGTGCCAGGGTGATCTCCAGCGTCAGCGCCTCTTCGGCGGCCGGTGCCTTGGCAAAGATGTGGCTGTGGTACAGCTTGCCCTGATGGCTGGCCGCCAGGACAAGATCTCCCTGCTCTTCAATGATGACGATGTGGCCCACAGGAAGCTGCGCCAGCCTGAGCGCGGCGGTGTAGTCGCTGGCATGGGATGCCGCGAGCGCTTCGGGGAAGGGTTCCGCCAGGATGTCCACACTGACGATGGCAAGGCCGCCGTTCTGGCCCAGAAGCTGCCAGCGGTAGTTTCTGCCCACGGCGTCCTGCTCCAGCTTGAAGCCGCGGCGTTCGAGCTGTGTGGAAATGATCTGCTCCAGCAACTCCGTGTCCGTCTGCGGCAGGATCAGGCCGATCGTACGGCACGCAGAAGCAGGCAGGCCGATGAGCAGCGGTTTGCTCACATGACGGGTTTCGGCCGGACTTTCCACTGTCTCCGCACTGGAGGTCGCACGCGGCTTCCACACACGCCAGGAGGCATCAGGGGCGGGGAGGAGCAGGGTGGTGGCGGCGAGTGACATTCGTGGAGGGCTGGGTAGAACGCGCGATGACGTGGAAAGTTGCGGTATTGAATGACGATTATCCGAATGTCGGTTGATGCTCTAATTGTCGAGTCTTTTACTCCTCAATCCGTCCGAGGTAGGTCACGGCTCCCGTCGTTTGATCGCGCCGCGTGACGAGAATGATCTTCGAGCGCTTCTCTCCGACCCAGCCGATGCTCGTGATGCGCCGCAGCGTCGTGTCGCTGTCATTCACGATGCCGCTCACGGCGTCCAGTTTGTCCCCGCTCAGGCCGAGAATCTGGTAAGCTTCCGGCGCACGGATGCGGCGGTCATCCTCCGTCCCGGGGATGCCATCGCCGCCATCGCGTTCGCTGATGAATCGCTGCACATCATTTTCTGACGCACCTGTAATGGCCAGCAGCACATCTTTGAAAACGGTGCGGAGGTCGATCTGGCCTTCGCCGTAGATGCTGAAGTAATTGCGCCAGTCCGGTTTTTTGCGGTCCACGGCATCCATGCCGCGCACCAGAATCATTTCTTCCACACGTATGAAGCCCCGGTTGCTCGGAGCGTCGTAGATGCCCAGGCTCTTGTAATACTCCGCCTCCGCACCGTTGGCTCGCTGCGTGCTGTCATTGTCCACCCAGTCCGCCAGCGAATCAGCCGCCACACCGGCATCTTCGGCATTCAGCTGCCAGTAGATGAAAAGATTGTAGATCGCCTCACGAAGTCGTTCATCCGTGATGTAGTTGATCGGGATGCGCGCGCCTTCGTAGTTCATCACCACATCAAAACCGCTGTCCGGCCCCACCTTCTGCTTCATCACTATGTCACCCCGCCGCGTGCTGGGATGCAGGCCGACGGCGATGCCGCTCTCCGCAAGGCTCAGGGCGCGGAATTCATACGCCGCCTGAGTGGATTCCTCCGCGCTGTAAGTGATGTACTCCACCACTCCCATGACCGTGATCGACATGAGCATGATGGCCCAGATCATCAGCATGAGCGCAGAGCCCCGTTCCGAAGCGGTTCGGAGGCTGCAAAAAGTGGTGTAAGCGGGTGCCTTCATGGTCGGTCACCTCCTCCTCCGCCGCCGCCGGGAGGCCCGCCGCCCCCGCCTCCGGGACCACCTCCGCCACCGCCAGGGCCGCCACCGCCCCCGGGACCACCACCGCCGCCTCCAGGACCACCCCCGCCAGGGCCACCACGTCCGCCGCCTCCTTGACCTCCACCCTGGCCGCCCGGTCCATTGTTTCCGCCGCCGTTATTGGCGCCCCCTTGCTGATTGTTGTTGGTGCTGTTGCTGTTGTTATTGCTGCCGCTGTTCGTCGGAGCCCTGCCTGCAACCAGGGTCAGCACGGGCACGCTGAAAACCATGCGCACCGGCTTGGTCCGGTTCTTCATCACCAGCTGGCCTTCGATGAGGTCCGGCCATGCGGACTTGCTCCATTCTTCATACCACGTCTCTTCCTTCTCGACGTAGAAGCGCCATTTGAACGACACCACATCCGGCAGCAGCGGCATCCAGTAACGTCCCTCCGTGTCCGGAGCATAGATTCCGGTCGTGGACTGTTGAATGCCGGATTTCAGGTCGCCGGTCTGCGGGATCAAATCTTCACGCGACAGGCTCAGGTAGTTCAGCGGCTTTTCGTTGTCGTCCACCAGGCCGTTCGGGTACGGGCGCAGGCTCAGGATGGTGTCCTTGGAGGTGATGGGATTATTGCCAAACGGAAAACAGTCCGGCGAGCCGGTGATGGTCAGCTCCTGAATCACAGGCTCCGTGCCCTGCACCATTGTCAGGGTCAGCGTGGCCGTGCTCGGCAGTGTCGCAAACATGCGCCGGCACAGTTCGATGTACCGGTTCATGGAATCACTCTCACGCTGGATGTGCTCGATCTCCGAGGCCCCGCGCACCGAACCACGGATGATCGCAAACAGCGCGGCTGAGATCATCGAGAGGATCGTCATGCCGATCACCACTTCGATCAGAGTGAAAGCGGAACGCCGTCTAGGGCTGGGCTGGTTTGTAGACATAGACGTCCAGGGTGTCATCCTGTGGCACCCCGTCGAAAGACGAGGTCGCGTGGATGGAGAGTTTGTACATGTCGCTCAAGACACCGCCGTTGGTGGTCTTCAACGACAGCGCTTCCGTGGTGCTGGTATAGGTGATGCCATAGGTCGTGTCCATGAGGGTGGTGCTCATCTTGGCCAGCGGCTTGTTCCGCAGTTCTTCGAAAACATTGCGCATGCCGATGCGGATGATCTGGTCACGCTTCAGCAGATTGGCCGTCTCCAGCGCCTGGTTCAGCGCCTTCGCCAGCCCCAGCACCGCAATGGCAAAAATCGTCAGCGCCAGCACCAGTTCGAAAAGAATGGAGCCGCGCGAAACCGGGCGCCGCCGTGGATGGAAATTCGCTTTCATCGCAGATCAACGGATTCCCTCACAATGTCTGCCGTAAGCGCCGCGAACTCGACGTCAAACGTCGACGACGGGCCTTCCACATGAATCTTCAGCGGCTGGCAGACGCCGCTCGGTTGAAACACCCACAGCTTCACCAGATCACCCTCGATGGGAGTGGGTTCGGCATCATACCAGTGCTGAATTTGGTACTTCACCTCCTTCGGCAGTTCGTATGCTTCCGACCAGTGTTCGTCGTACTTGGGCGCCGGCGGGGCCAGCGGCAGTTCGGTGGTCTTGTTGGAGCGGCCCCCATTGTCGAGATCCGTTTTATCACCTTCATCGATCGTGCTCACCACCGCGGGCTCTGTTTCGCCGGCCTCAAGAAACTCGTTCAGTTCCGTGAGCTGAAGGTACGGATTGAAATAGCGGGACGCCGTGAACCCCGTTGCATGGAAAGCCACCTGATAAGGACGCTTCTCCTTCATCGCACGCATTCGCGCCTCCCGCGCCAGCTTCAGCAGCGCCGTGACCGGCTCTCGTGCGACTCGTTCCTCCTGGAAGCCTTTCATCATCGGCATTGTAGCCGCCGCCAGCACGGCCACGATGGTCATGGCAATGACGATCTCGACCAGCGTAAACGCCCGTGCGCAGGCTGCAGCCCCGTGCCGAATGATGCGGACTTGACGGGCGGTGAGGTGCTCACCCGCGTCATGTCTGCTCTTCGTGCTTCGGCATGCAGGTTTCATGGGTCATTTGGCCGCTGCCTTCTTCCAGTTGCCGATGTCGTCTTCCGTCCCTTCGGCACCATCCGGGCCGACCGTCCAGATATCATACGATTTCTTCGATTTCTGCGCCGGAAAACGGTACTTGTAGGCTTGGCCCCAGGGGTCTTTGGGCAGCTCTTCCATGAAGGGGCGGTAGTTTTCAGGGATGGGCTCCAGGGTGGGTTTTTCCACCAGGGCCTCCAGCCCCTGTTCCGTGGTGGGCACCCGAAGAGCCCTGCCTTCATAGGACTGCAGAGCCAGGGCTATTTTGTCCATGTCCGCGCTGACCCGTGAATCCTTGGCCGTGTCGATCAGACTTGAATACATCATCATCGATCCACCGGCTAGAATCGCGATGATGGTCAGCGTGATCACGATTTCGATCAGCGTGAAGGCGGCGGCAGGGCGTGTGTGCGGGCGGAGTGTTTGGATTTTCATGATGAAACGAATTGAAGAGGGTTTTGAAGGTTATGAACAGTAAGAAATGCAGTTGGTTGTGCTCCTTTAATTGCTGCTGCGAATGCCGGTGACGCTTTGGGCGATCGCCGCAACAATGGAGTAGGCCACCGTGCCGACCATCACCGCCATGACGATGAGGATGATGGGGGTGATCATCGCGGTCATGCGTTTGATACGCTTGTCGAGCTCCTTGTCGTAGCGAATGGCGCATTTTTCCATCGATTTGCCGAGCTGCCCCGTTTGCTCGCCCACGGAGATCATGTCTGCCAGCAGCAGCGGGAAATTCCCGGCCTTGCGCAGCGCGTTGGACAGCGGCGCTCCTTCAGAGACAAGGGCGGTGACCTTGTTGAGAAGCGACTGGATGAAGACATTGGCGGAGATTTTGGAGACGAGGCGGATGCTGTTGAGCAGCGGCACGCCGTTGGTGACCAAGCTCCCCAAAGAATGCGCAAACTGTGCGTAAAAGCGCATGCTCATGATGGCTCCGAACAGCGGGAGTTTCAGCTTGGTCGCATCCCACCACATCCGGCCTGCCGGGCTGGAAATGTAACCGCGAAAGGTCAGCACCATCGCGGTGATGATGATGCCGATCACCCACCACCACTGGCCCATGAAATGGTTGAAGCTGATGAGCAGCTGCGTCGCCGCCGGGAGTTTCTGCCCGTTCTTGCCCATCAGGTCCATGATCTGTGGCACCATGAAGGTCATGAACACCACCATGAGCACAATGCACGCGCCGATCAGGAACGCCGGGTAGATCATCGCCTGCGTCACCTTGGCCTGCAGTTCGGCCATCACCGCCAGATTATTCGCCAGACGCCGAAGAATGCTCGGCAGCGAGCCGCTCACCTCGCCTGCGGCGGCCAGGTTGCAGTAAAGATCATCAAAGCTTGGTGACGCCTTCCTCAGGGCTTTCGCCACAGACGAACCTTCTCGCAATTCGTTGCGCATCGTCGTGGCGATCTGCCGCAGCGCCCCCGATTCCTGCCGTTCCTGCATCACCCGAAATGCTTGGTCGATCTGCAGGCCGCCATCCAGCAGATCCGCGAGCTCTTCGGTGAACAGGACCAGTTGGGCACGTTTCAGCTTCACCGGCCCACCGGCCGCAGCTGCGATTTTCGCTTTCGCAGCATCGGACTTTTCCTCCTGCGTGACCTTCACCGGCGTCAACGCCTGGGACTCGATTTTCCGAAACGCCTCCGCGCGTGATCCCACCGTGATCGAACCGGTGACAGTCTGGCCGGTGGTGGTGAGGGCGGTATAGGTAAAGGCGGGCATACGGAGAAGGTTAAAAGTGGCTCAGCCCCTTTGTTCGAGGACGCGGTCACGTGCGGAGGGATCAATGCGAGCATCAAGGATGGCCATAACGACTGCAGTCTGCTGTTCCATGCGGTAATAGAAGATGGAATGGAAGATCTTGGAGTTCACGTGTAGATAGCCATGGATTTGGCTGTGAATGCCCGCCGTTGTCCGCAGACTTTGCAAATCTTGTTCAATGCACCGACGGAAGTAGCTGCCGAGACCTTGCTCCTGCCGATCGTAAAAGTCATGGCTGTCCTGGACATCTTGGAGGGCATCACTGGTGACTCTGACCCTCATGGCATTGTTCGTCGCATGGCGGTGATGAAATCATCAAGCTCCATGAGATGTGATTCTCCGGAGGCCAGACGTTTCTCCCGTTCAGCAAGCACCTTAAAATGCCAGTCTTGAGGCGCACCTGCTAGATCGGTTTGACATGCGGATTGCAGGTCTTGATCCAGTGCCTCTTTCAGCACCAGTTTATCTGCCAGACTCATGCTCTCCAGCGGAATTTCGATGGGGGGATCGGTGGCGAGAATCATAGGCTTAGATTACCAAATCAGGAGTAGATTTGCAACACTACTCGCTCGATGCTGTCACTGTCATCACTTCTTCCAGCGTCGTCACGCCTTCGGAGGCCTTGCGGAAGCCGTAGTAACGCATGGGCACCATGCCATCCTTGAGCGCCTGGGCTTTGAGTTCCATCGTGTTGGCGCGCTTGTTGATCTTGTCCTGCAACGCTTCCGTCATGAGGCAGATTTCCATGATGGCCAGTCGTCCGGTGAAGCCCGTGTTGCGGCAGGCACGGCAGCCGACGGGATTGAACAGCTTGTCCTTCCATTCCAACGGGAAACCAATGGTGCGCAGATGACTTTCCTCGTGATGCGCGGGCTGCTTGCACAAGCCGCACAGCGTACGCACCAGGCGCTGGGCTTGGAAGGCCCGCACCGAGGACGAAATCATGAACGGCTCGATGCCCATGTCCAGCAGCCGCGAGATGCCGCCCACGGCGTCATTGGTATGAAGTGTTGAAAAGACCAAGTGACCCGTCAAAGCGCCACGGATGGCGATCTCGACCGTCTCCTGGTCGCGCATTTCCCCGACCATGATCACATTGGGGTCGCCACGCAGAATGCTGCGCAGGCCGGCGGCGAAGGTGAGGTCGATTTCGGGCTTCACCGCGATCTGGATGATGCCGTCCAGCTTGTTTTCCACCGGGTCTTCGATGGTGACGATGCGGCGCTCCTTCGTGTTAAGCTCCTTGAGGAAAGTGTACAGCGTGGAGGATTTGCCGGAACCGGTCGGACCGGTCACGAGGATGATGCCGTTCGGCGCCGCCAGCAGCTTGCGAATCGTTGCCTCGGTGGCCGGGTCCAGCCCCAGCGCCTGCAGGTCAAACTTTTTGCGGGTGAGCAGGCGGAGCGCCACAGATTCGCCGTTCACACTTGGAATCGTCGCCACACGAACGTCGATGGGTTCTCCGTCGAGTTCCAGGTTGATACGACCATCCTGCGGCATGCGCCGTTCGGCGATGTCGAGGTGCGCCATGATCTTGAGGCGCGAAATGAGAGAGGCCTGCAGTAATCGCATGTTCGGCGGCACGGGGACTTCCAGCAGCTTGCCGTCCACGCGATAACGGATGCGCAGATCGCGCTCCAGCGGCTCCATGTGAATGTCCGTGGCGCGTTCCTTGAGGGCCTCGCGGAAGATTTGATTCACGAAGTTGAGCACCGTGGCTTCTTCATCCGCCTCATCGAGCACGGTGGTCTCCTGCTTCATGTCGTCGTTCTCATCGCCGGCTTCGCGGCCTTCGAGCAGCTCTTCGAAGTTTTCCGCTCCCACGCCATAGCCTTGGTGCAGGGCTTCGAGGATGCGGTGGCGCGGTGCGATCTGCCAGTGCACGCGTTTGCGCAGTTCCTGGCCCACCGCCTGACGTGCGCTCAGATCGAACGGATTGTAGGTCAGGATCGTCGCTTCACCGCTGACCACATGCAGCGGGCAGATGCGGTGGCGCAGCGCCAGCTTGGCGGGGAAGTTGTTGCGCAGGCCTTCAGCCGCCTCGCCGGCGCCTTCCTCGGCATAGGGCATGCCCAGACCTGTCGCCAGTTGGGCAAAGAACCGGTCTTCATCCACCATGGTGCTGTCCACCAAGGCATCCATGAGCGGCTGGCGGTTGTCTGAGGCCACTTCGAGGGCATGGCGCAGCCGGGTGGGTTCCTCGCATCCGGCGCTGGCGGCAGTGCGTACGAGGACGTCGATCAAAGTGGGGGTGGGCATGTGGGGCGATACAACGCCGCAAGCAGGGCAAAGTTTCGCGCACTCTGCAAGCTTATCATCCATAAAGAAAAACGGTGGAGTGAGGGCAATCATGTGCTACGTCCGCAGCCTCTATGAATTCGCCCCTCATCATCCTCCGCAGTTCCCTGAAGGTGCTCGCCTTTGCCGGCCTCGCCGTCACGCTCAGCCAGTGCAAAACGGTCAAGTCAGGCCACTACGGCCACGATTTTGATCCCCCAGTGACCCAGCCGACGAACATCAACAACGTCAAAGTGAAGATCAGCACGGGCGCAGGTCGCATTTACGCCATGGAAGGTGACAAAGTGCTGCTGGCTTCGCCATGCGCGGTCGGCACCAATGGTGCATCAGGGCAGGGAAACTACACCATCGGCTACAAGGATGCGCGCAAACGCCGCCAGAGTCAGCCGGATGCCGGCTATCCGATGCCCTACTGGCAGGAGTGGAAGTCCGCCTATGGTCTGCACTGGGGTTTTGTGAAACCCTATCCCTGCACACACGGTTGCATCCGCCTGCCGATGAACACCGCGCGCAAGCTCTTCGCACTTACCAAAGTGGGCACTCCCCTCAACATCTCCTCCTCCCAGCCTGAGGATGCCACCATTGGCAAGACTCTTCCCACCATTGACGACGGCCCGTTGCCAAATCCTGATCGTTCCTACCTGATGAGCAACGCCTTCTTCGAAGACGGTGCCGCCGGTCGCAAGCTGCGCTTCTAATCGCATCCTATTTCCCCTCTCATGTCTGCACCCGCTCCAGTGTCCCGTCGTGTGAATGTTCGCACCCCGGAGGTGATGGAACGTGTGCAGGCCGAGGTTGAGACTCACTACCGCAGTCGCATTGTCGAACAAATCCGCGCCAAAGGCAGCGTGATTCAGATTGGCAGCACCACGGTGCGCCTGGCCCGTGATTTTGGCTTCTGCTACGGCGTTGAACGCGCCATCGACCTCGCCTACGCCGCCCGCAAGGTCTTTGCCGACCGCCGCGTTTTTCTGCTGGGCGAGATCATCCACAATCAGGAGGTCAACCGCCAGCTCACCGAGATGGGCGTGGTCAGCATTCCCAATGTCGATCATGAGACGATGGTCGCCACCATGACGCCTGAAGACGTGGTGATTGTCCCGGCCTTCGGCGCGGAAACACGGCTCATGAAGCTCATCGCCGCCCGCGGCTGCATGGTGGTCGATACCACCTGCGGCGATGTCATGAGCGTCTGGAAGCGCGTCCGGCAGTATGCCAAGACCGGCTTCACCTCCATCATTCACGGTAAAGCCAGCCATGAGGAAACCCGCGCCACCTCCTCCCGTGCCATGGGTGATGACGGCATGGGCAACTATCTCGTGGTGCTCACCCTGGCCGATGTCGATTACGTCTGTGACTACATCCGCAATGGCGGCGACAAAGAGGCGTTCATGCAGCGCTTTCCGGCCACTGCCCATTCCGACGGCTTTGACCCAGACCTGCACCTCACCAGCATCGGTGTCGCCAATCAGACCACCATGCTCAAATCCGAAACGGAGGAGGTTCAGCGCCGCCTGCGTCAGGCCGTGCTGGATCGCCATGGCCCCGAAGCCGGCGTTTCCAATTTCCAAGTCTTCGACACCATCTGCGGTGCCACCCAGGAGCGCCAGGACTCGCTCTTTGGCCTGCTCAAGCAGCCCCTGGACGTCCTCCTCGTCGTCGGCGGCTACAACAGCTCCAACACGACGCATCTCGTCGAAATCGGCGAGCAGCAGCTCCCCACCTTCTTCATCCGCACCGCCGACTGCCTCAAATCCCTGGAGCAGATCGTCCATTTCGATCTCCACCTCAAAGAGGAGAAGGAAAGCTACTCCAACAAGCTCGCAGGAGATGGCCCCGTGACCGTCGGCATCACCGCCGGTGCCTCCTGCCCGAACAATCTTATCGAAGACACCGTGCTCCGCGTCTTTGGCCTGCGTGGCATCGATGAAGCCGCCGTGCGCGCCGCATTGAACTGACATGCAAGAAACCCCGACCATTGAAACCCGGGAAGAGGTGATGTTCTTCGACACCGACTGCGGTGGTGTCGTCCATAACATCGCCTACCTCCGCATGATCGAAACCGCACGCACCCGCCTCGCCGCGCTCATGGGCATGAAAATGCGTGAAATGGCCCAGACCCAGCTCTTCCCCGTCGTCGTCCGCACCGAGATCGACTACAAAAAACCAGCCCGGCTGGGGGATGAACTCATCATTCATGGCAGGCTAGAAACCGTCGATCGCGTGCGCTTCTGGTGCTCCTTTGAAGTGCGCCGAGCCGAAGACAACGCCCTCCTCATCACCTGCCGCCAGTCCCTCGCCCTCGTCCAAATGCCCGAAGGCCGCCCCGCCCGCCTTCCCGAAGACTGGAAGACCAAATACGCGCACCTGACGAGGACCAAGTAGCCCAGTTGCGCCGCAACTGGGGCTTAAAATTGAGCATGGCCGACCCTGCCATGCGAAATGCTCACAGCGCATCGCAAGGACGTCAGTGCAGTGGTCCGCACCTCGCGAAGCGCGCCGAAGGCAATCCTCTGTGCGGCGCTCCGCCACCACCCAGCTTTCCAAGTATAGCGTTTCCCAAAACTAATTTTCGAAAAGCATGCGTGGCGACACTCGGCGGAGGCTTGAGGACAAGCCTCCCTGCCTCGCGCCGCGCGCAAAAAATAATGCCAGGCATTCAGTTGATTGACTTCGCTCATTTTTTGCCCATTTTCCCTCCATGAAGTCCGCTCAATCCTCTGATCCCCAGCCTCTCCCGCTTGAAGAGCAGCTCATCGGCGTGAATGCCAAAACTGGCCTCTATCCTGCCGCGCGTTCCTGGTCCGGTGGGCGGCGGCGCATCATCGGCAAAGGTCCGCTGGAGTCCTACTGCTACCACGTCATGTCCCGCACCTGCGGCGGGGAGATCTGGTTTGATGAGGTGGAGAAAGAGGCGCTGCGCCGCGTGATCTGGCGCATGGCGGAGTTCTCCGGCATCAAGATCGTGACCTACAGCCTCATGGGCAACCACTTCCACATCCTCGCCGAGGTTCCACACCGCCAGACCTGGTTGCAGCGCTTCGAAGGCCTCGATGGCGAAAAGAAGCTCTTCGACCACCTCAACATCCTCTACAGCAAGACCTACCTGGGCCTGCTGCGCGACGAACTCGCCGACTTCCGCGCACGCGGCATGGCGGTGCTGGCGGAGCAGAAGCTGGAGGCGCTCAAAAAGCGCTTCTGCGATCTGTCCCTTTTCGTGAAGGAAATCAAAGAACGCTTCAGCCGCTGGTTCAACAAACGCCGCGGCCGGCGCGGCACCCTGTGGATGGACCGCTTCAAAAGCGTGCTGGTCGAAGGCAAGGGCGAGCCGCTGCGCACGATGGCGGCGTACATCGATCTGAACCCGGTGCGGGCGGGCGTGGTGAAGGACCCGAAAGACTATCGCTGGTGCGGGTATGCCGAGGCACTGGGCGGCAGCCGGAGAGCCCAGCGCGGCCTGTGCAAAGCCCTGGGTAAGCCTGTGGATGGCTGGCGGAGCGCCGGAGCCGCCGAGGCTTACCGCTGCCTGCTCCACGCGGAGGGGCGTGAGATCAAGGATGCACAGCATGAAACGGTGGTGCAGCACGGCATGAGCGCGGAGCGCGCCCGTGCGGTGCTGGCGGAGAAAGGAAAACTGAGCCCGGCGGAGCTGGTGCGGCTGCGCGTGCGTTACTTCACGGATGGCGTGGTGCTGGGAAGCCGGGAGTTCGTGGAAGGAGTCTTCGAGACGCAGCGGGAACTGTTTGGCCCCAGGAGAAAACAAGGAGCGCGACGACTCAGCGAGTCAGCCGAGCCGTTCTACACCCTGCGGCAACTGCGGGTGAACGCGGTAGGGTAGGGGGATGAATTCTCTCCTCTGGTGCTGGCGCCGCAGCACGTGGGAGGCCTGCTGCCGGCGGACTCGATGGTGGAGCAGGGCACAGGGCCATGCATGCAGCCCGCAACTGGCCGCCTTCGCATCACCAAGGCTCTCATCCGCCGGATGGAGCCATGGGAACATTCGTTGCAGGCGTGAGTGCCCGCATGACTCCTCACCGCCCGCTCACACCCGCCGGCTTCTTCGCCTTCTTCTCGGCCTTCGGCTTCGCTTCACGCGGCGGGAACTCCCAGCTCATGATGCGTTTCTCTCCCGGAGTACAAACGAGGAAGGTGCTGAACGGACGGCCACGCTTGGAAATCATGCCCGTGATCAGCGAGGTCTTGCCATCGACAAAGAACTCGCGCGCATTTTCCGGCGTGATGTCCTTCTGACACAGCTTCTTCGGCAGCCGTGCATTGCACTTGGAAGTCTCAGTGGCGTTGATTTTGCACTGATACGCATCCGCCGTTTCGTAAATCTTTTCACCCTTGCGGCCTTTCTTCGCGCACACCGGGCAGTCAGCGATCACCGGGCACTCGTCCCAGTTGATGCTGTCGGGATCTGAGCCGTCGCCAAAAACGAAGGCGATCTTCATGTCGTCCTTGATCTGCAGCGCGGCGCTGAAGTCTTTGCCCTTTTTGCTGCGGAATCCATCAAGCGGACCGAGGAAGCGTGTTTCGATCAGCGTGCGAATTTCATCCTCGCTCAGCGCACGGCTGGCCACGGTCTTGAAAACGCGCACCTTGCACTTCGGATTTTTGCAGCCGTAGAATTCTTCCGTCTGCTTGTAGCCTTCCTTGCTGCCGCACACACCGCAGGTGGCTTTGAACTCGGGGAACACCTTTTCTTTGACCGCTTTGGAGTAGGCCTTGGTTTTTTCCACCACCTGCTTTGTCAGGTGACGGATGTCACGCATGAAACTGGTGCGGTCCAGCTCGCGATGCTCCATCTGCCGCAGCTTGTACTCCCACTGCCCGGTCATTTCCGGTGAACTAAGCTCTTCAATGCCGATCGCGCTGATCTGCTCAATGAGCGCCAGCCCCTTGGCAGTCACATGGAAGTCCCTCTGCACTCGCTCGATGTACCGGTCCATGATCAGACCTTCGATGATCGCCGCGCGCGTCGCAGGCGTGCCAAGACCGCGCTCGCTCATGGCTTCGGCGAGTTCTTCATCCTCCACGAGTTTGCCTGCCCCTTCCATCATGGAAAGAATGGTGGCTTCCGTGAAGCGTGGCGGTGGCTTGGTCTGGTGCTCGTTCACCTCGACATCCAAAGTCTCCGCTTTATCGCCGGTGTTCGCAGCCACCAGCAGTTTGGCAGCATCCTCGCCACCTTCCGCCGCTTCTTCCGCCGCCTTTTTACCATAGACAGCCAGCCAGCCCGGCTCCTTGAGCACCTTGCCGTTGCTCTGGAATGCATCCTGGCCCACTCGCGTGATTCGCGTGGTCACTTCAAACTCGGCCGCAGGGAAAAACACCGCCACAAAACGGCGCGCCACCATGTCGAACAGCTTCTGCTCCGCCTCAGGCAGTTCCTTCGGCGGAATCTGGCCGGTCGGGATGATGGCAAAGTGATCGCTGACCTTGCTGCTGTCGAAGATCCGCTTGTTGAGCTTCACCCACTTCTTGTCCAGCGCCGTGGCGGCATGCGTGCCCAGCTCGTGCGGCAGCGCGTCCTGCTTGCGGCTGTCATGGCTCGCAAAAGTCTTCAGCGTGTCCGTCACCGTGCCAAGGTAATCTTCCGGCAGATGGCGTGAATCGGTACGAGGATAGGTCAGCACCTTGAACTTTTCATAGAGCGCCTGCGCGATCTGCAGCGTCCGCCGTGCCGAGAAGCCAAAGCGGTTGCTCGCTTCACGTTGCAGGCTGGTCAAATCATAGAGCAGGGGAGGGGCCTGTCGAGTCGGCTTGGTGATCTGCTCAATGATCCCCGGCTTGCCTTTGCAACGGTCGGCGATCGCTTGCGCAGTGCCCTCGTCCCAGAGACGCTCGGCCTTCTTGTGCTCGTCGTTCTCGTCCTTCTTGAAGCTTTCATTGATCCAGCGGCCCGAATACTGGCCAGCTTTCACCTCAAACAGTGCGATCGCTTCAAAATACGTGCGCGGCACAAAGGCGGCGATGTCACGCTCACGTTGCGCGAGAACTGAAAGCGTCGGCGTCTGCACTCGGCCCACCGGCGTAAGGCGGAAGCCGCCATGGCGTGAATTCAGCGCGGTCAGTGCACGCGTACCATTAATCCCCACCAACCAGTCGCTTTCGCTCCGGCACTTCGCCGCGTCCGCCAGCGGCAGCATCTGCTCATTCGTGCGCAGGTGTTTATAAGCATCGAGAATCGACCCTTGGGTCATCGACTGCATCCACAGGCGCTGCACCGGCTTCTTGCAGCCGCTGGCGTCCATGATGTAGCGGAAAATCAGCTCACCCTCACGCCCGGCATCGCACGCATTGATCACACTGTCCACGTCTTTGCGCTTCAGCAGCTTCGTCAGCAGCTTGTACCGGTCCGCGCTTTGCTCGATGGGATTGAGCTCAAACTGCTCAGGCATGATCGGCAGGCTCGTGAACCCCCAGCCGACTTTTTTCCCGTCCACCATTGGCATGCCGAGTTCCAGCAGGTGGCCGACGGCGGAGGAGATTACGTGGGTTTCATTTTCGTACCAGTCCTTCTCTTTGGCGAAGGGCTTCATGCCGGGGGCTTTGGCAAGTGCGCGGGCAAGATCGGCGGCGACACTGGGCTTTTCGGCAATGATCAGGGCTTTGGGCATGTGCGTATGAACAGGTTGTATCTAAAAATGGGCCTACTTAGGGCATGCTTTCACCCCAGATGTCAAGATGTGCCCACATTAGACCGCAAATGGGCTACGCCGTTCGGCAGACTTCAGACTGCCATTCTTAAACCAACAAACCAACGCGAACGAAGTCTCCAGCTCTCTATCCTTCCCATCCGCATGGGGCAATGCCAGCTCATCTCGCAGCCGAAGTCGCTCCCGTCGCATCGGCCGTGTGCACCAGGGATTCCGACCGATGTTTGGACGCCATATCCTTCATGCCGAGTTGTTCATACAGATCCGCCAGTTTGACGTGACAGGCTGTTTTGTCCCGCGCATTGGGCAGCGAACGCTCGAAATCACCCACCGCCTCTTTATACCGGCCCAGCTTGGCGTACACATGCCCCCGGGTATCAAGGAAGAATGGATTCTCCGGCTCCTGCTCAAGCAGTTCATTGATCATCGCGAGCGCTTTTTCCAGTTCCACCCGGTCCGTCGACACCGACGCAATCGCCATCGCCAGGTTGTTCCCGATCACCTTGAAGCCAGGATTGAGTGAGCTCGCGAGTTCAAAATGCGATTTCGCGGACTCGCGGTTGCCCTGCTTCCAGTCCATCACTCCCAGGTAGTAATGAAGAAAGGAGGTGGAGATGCCGCCATTACTCAAAATCCGTTCCACATACTTCTGGCGATCTGCCGGGTCACTCGTGAGTTCCTCACAGTCACCGAGAAATGCCATGATGAGATCCTGGCTCTCCGGGCTGATCTGAATGCCCTGCTCCAGCAGCTTCAGCACCTCCATGCGGTTGCTGGATATCTGCTGCTTGAGGTGCCTGCTCCAGGAGAGATAGATGCCACCCACAAGCTGACGCTCCTCGCGTGTAGGATTGCCGTGGGTAGAGCCGATGATCCATTCCACCGCCTCTCCAAACTTGCGCTGCAGGCTCAGACTGACCGCAATCGAAAACCGCACCTCGGAGCCATTGGCAGTGGCCGATTTCGACATGTTGCGCAGAGCATTCTCCGCCTCATGAGCGAACTCGACCGCTGCTTCCTCCTGGCCGGAAAATTGCAGCGCAGTGGCTTTCATCAGCAGCAGGTCAGGGCGCTTCTTCAGCTCCATCTTGTCCAAATGCGCCAGCACCGTCGGCCACCGCCGCTGTCCTGCCGCAAAGCGTGCCGCGAGTTCCTGCGCGTCCTGGCTGGCAGGATCACTCAGCAAAGCCTTGTGGATGTGATCATACGCCGCCTGCACATCAGGCGTCTTCTGCGCCATCAGAATGGTCGCCTGGATGACATGGGCGGGTGCATAGCCTGGGCCGTCATTCGGCGCGATGCGGGCCAGCAGACGCAGCGCGTCGCTTTCTCTTCCCATCCCTCGCAGCGCCTTCGCCTCGATCAGGATCGCCCTTGAATTCGATTCGCCATCCTGCATCAGCCGCATCGCCGCGAGCCGCGCTTCCACGAAATGTCCCTGGTCCAGATGGCTCTGCGCTTCCCGTTCCAGGCGGATCAAATTCTCCCGGCTGAAATCCTCACGCGAGTTCAGCACCATGAACGCCAGCAGGATCAGCGTAAAAAAGGCGGGCAATCCCAGCAGGCCGTCCACCGGCCTGCGCTCTTCCAGCATCGCGGTCAGCCGGTAACGTGTTTCTTGCATGAAGTGGTTGCTCATTCGCTTTCCTTTCCTGCATGGGGGCTGTGGGTGACAAGAGCTTGGGCGAGGCAGTTGCGTGCTTCAGCAAGAAGTTCAGTCACCGCGCTCTGCACACGGCTGTCGTTCTCGGGTTCTATGGACATGATCTGCAGCACATACGTGTTCAGCACCGGACTCGGATTGGACCAGCGTGAGATCAGCCGTTCAGTCATTCGATCCAGCGGCTTTTCACTCGCGAATGCCTGCGCCGTGCCATTTTCATCCAGCACACTCAGCCAAAGGTGGGCGCGGGCCAGTTCCGTCGGCTGGTTCATTTCCAGAAAGCGCACGGTGTTTTGCGTGTCTCCGGGCAGCGAGCCATCCACCTGCCGCTGAAATTGCCAGCCTTGCCCGGAGTAGCACAGCCGCGTGTCATGAAAGCCCAGGAAAGGGAAGTTCACCGCGACAAACGCTTCCTGCCTGCCTTTGCGGTAGAGCCACACCTGATTGCGCACTCCCAGATTACCGATCATCGAATTTTCCACGGGCTGGTCACCTTCGCGCACCCAGCCGGCCAGTTCTTCCGGTAGATTAAATTCGTCAGCCTCGCCGAGTGGCTTCGCTGCGACCGGAGCGTTTGCAGTGCGGCTGAGCGCCAGAATTTCAGGGCCAAGGATCAGCGTCATGCCAATCACCGCCACACCCATGCTCAGGCTGCCATGCAGCCCGCTGGCTGCGGCAGGCATTTTCGGTGTCCCATAGGGGTCGGGACGTTCCACTTCGTTGGAACTGTTCAGCGCGAAATACCAGCCATGGTCGGCGCTCCATACCAGCGCCAGATCCAGCAGAAAGAACACCACTCCCACAGCCTCATGGGCAGTGCCTTGATCGAGCTCCAGTCCCCAGTAATGCAGCCCGCCGATCACCAGGCAGATGCGCAGTACATTCGAAGCCACAGAGATGAGTCCCGCAGTCACCAGCAGCACCAGCGCATGAATCCAGGACCGGTTGTTGAAACAGCTGATGATCAGTGCCACGCAGATCGCCACCATCATCGTGTTCGTGCCGCTGCACGCATCATCCACAAAGAAGCGTTTCTCCGGTGTCGCCACGATGGTGCCCTGCACCACATGCAGCACCTGCATCGCATCCAGCCATCCCTGGCTGAGTCGGGCCGCCAGTCCGGCCAGCACCTGATGCACCTGCTGGTCCAGCATCATCGGTGGCGGAATGAAAAACAGGGAAAGCGCAGGCAGCGCCCAGGCAGGAGCCTCATGCCCTGCGGGTTTTCCCTTCGCCACTGCCAGCGCTGCGGAACTCACGACACAAGCCAGACCTGCCATGAAGGGAGAGATCAGGACAAACGCAATGAGCGCCAGCAGCAGATGGCACACGACCAGCCAATTATAGGCGGTGGGATTTTTGGGAAACGAGACGGCACGGAACATGCCGTCTCGTTTCGCCAGCCAGAACCACGCCAGCAACGGCAGCGGGAAAAAATGACTGGCTGGGTGACGCACCCAGATCTCTTGAAGGGCAAAAACAAGACAGACAACGGTTGAGGCTGCCAACAGCCACAGCGAACTGCTTTTTGCTGGGTTCCGGGAGTTCAAGAGAGCGGAAGGTGAAAGGTTGATGGATCAGGCCACTGCAGCAGCCGTCGTGTTTTTCGCGCGGCGCTTGAAGGCAAATCCCGCCATCCCCAGGATCCCGCCAAATCCCAGCAGGATGGCTGGAGGCTCAGGAACCGGAGCGATCGGCGCCGCTGTGTAGGTATAGGTGACTTGCAGATTTCCCGTGGTGCTGCCGGTGATGCTCGTCAGCCACGATGTCGTGCTGCCTGAGCCTGATGCGGTCGGCGTCGCACCAAACGTGTTCGCCAGGTAAAGCGGCACTGTGCCCGTCCCTTGGTAATCGGTGAAGTTAGCGTCAGCGGAGGTGTAGCTGTCGGTTTGTGTGAAGCCGTTGAATACGACGCTGCCGTAGTTGTACGTCTCGCCGGGGTTCAGTGTCACCGTGCCTCCTGCAGGAGTGATGGATTTGGCATTGGCCACTTCAGCGACCAGATCACCGCTGGTGCCGGTGGATGGAACAAAGCCTTCCACGGTGTTGGTGAACGAGATTCTGCTGATCGTGACGGTTCCAGCATTCTCATTGGTGATGGAGGCAGCGGTGATGCTGGAGTTCACCGTCCAGTCCAGTGTGACGCCTGTCAGCGTACCCAGAGCAGTGTTGAACTGGTTGAAGTAAAATTGGCTGCCACCAGTGATGGTGCCAAAATCAACGGTTTGTGAGATGACATCAGCCCTGCAGGTGAGAGCCGTTGCGAATACGAGTGTGAGTAGAGCGGGGATTATTTTCATAGCAGCCATACAATCGACAAAAAGAAGAAAGAAACAAATCACGAATGGTAAGTGTATCCTTATAGCCTCCATAGTGCGGGATGGATTCCATCGGGTCTCAACAGGCATGCGTTCTTGCAGTGCTCTAAAGAGCCCTTTTGCCTAGTGAATGGCACTTTCTGAGTGCTTCCGTTTCTTGACGGAATTTTGCGTTTTTATTATCTTGGCTAGCGTCATCCCAAACAAGCAATCCCGACCTCATTCTTAGCACGATTGCAAAAAAATATAGTAGCCTCAAGTCTTGAAACTTTATGGTGGAAAGTCGTGCCTTTATTCAGAAACGCTCAGGCTCGAAACTTCAAAAATCAACAATCCTTGTTCATCAATCGTCAATCGCTCCCACACAAGATGCTCTTGCCAGATAGAATTAACGTCGGGCAGTAGGTTTTCGATTTTTGAAGTTCTCTGCGACCGTCCAAACTCGGCGGTTCAAAGTCAGTGCCATCATCCCGCAGTCACTCCGCGCCACCCCAGCCAATCCCCCCGCACAATCTGGGTCCGGCTCTCTCCTGAATAACACATCCTAGAGCCCGCAAGGCTCCAGTTGAATCCTGATGGCTGGACGTGCGTGTGCAGTCCGAGATCTCAGATCCAGATCCGCACCGCTTCCAGAATGTTCGACACCCCCAGTTTGCCCAGAGCATTGCGTTTGTGGCTTGAGATCGTTTTCATGCTCAGACCCAGACGGCTTGCCACCTGGCTTGGTCGCATTCCTGAAACCAGGAGGTCGAGAACCTCTTCCTCCCTTATTGAGAGGGCATACTGCGCGGCCTCGTCTTCCTCATGAAAACCGCCGGCGGGAGTGATGGATCTGGCCAGGACTGACGCAAGCTCGCTCGACATGTAAGGCACGCCTTCCAGCGCGGCTTGCAGCGCTCGCTTCAATTCTTCGACGGACTCGTTGCAGCCAAGGCACACGTTGGCGCCTGCTTGCATCGCCGTTCGCGTTGTCACCGGTGCGGGCGGCCCGCATATGAGCATGAGATGCTTTCCTCCCGTCAGCGCGATCACCGATTTCAAAACCTCAAGCCCATGCTCCACGTCTCGAGGATGGAATTCCATCATCAGCAGGCTCACTAGGCCGTGATTTGCGGCCTGCCTGACTTCTTCCACATTGGAAGCTTCAGTCGTTTTGCATTCAGGCAAAATTTTCTTCAGCAATAATTTCCAGCTCGAACGAGTGAACTCACTCGGATGAAACAGTACGCAGATGGGCAGGTTCATGATGGTAAAGACTGTTCATCTGCCATCGTGCCCAATGCTGACTGCCATGGCGGCAGTATGACGCGTGGGTTGGTTGGGCTCATGTTCAGGTGGGACATTTGAAAGTTGCTGGGATGCCATGGGGGAAAATCTCGATTCTCGACAGCATGGAAAAGGAGAGGGGACAGGAAAGTGAGGGGGCTGAAACAGTTTCGCCTGGCTGGGGGTTAAGTCTTGAATCACTGCTGCCCGCCTGGATGAGACCACGAGGGGAGCGGTCACATAATAAGGCAGGCCGTGTTCGCGGATCATTAAAGCCAGTTCTTGGAATCGCCTAAACGGAGGCTTAATAAACTGTGAGTCAGGAAACCACGTTGGGGTGCCCCATGGGTGTTCGTGAAGTTAGAGTACTTCGAGCCGCTTGAACGCCTTTGACGTTTCACAAATGGCTCTCCCCCACCCTTGAATCATCCTTCATCCACGAGGTGATTCTGCTTAAGCGATGGCTTAGAATGAATCTCTCGCGCAGCTAAATAAATAAAACTTAATTTAGCAGCAATATAAGATTTCCCATATAAATACATAGGCCATAGCAATCAGGTTGGTTGCTTTAGTACTAAAAAAGGATGCCTCTTAGCATCAACTTCCTCTAATACAATGACTCCTCCTGCTAAAAAAATCATGTTAGTTGATGATCACGCCATGTTCGCAGAGACACTCGGTCAGTACCTGCGGTTGATGTTCAAGGATTTTGAAATTGTAGTGGTTACAAGCGCGGAAAAGGCACGTGAACAGTCCTCCAGACATAGCTTCGATGTCGTACTCATTGACTTGGAGATGGCCGACTGCTCCGGGCTCACGCTGCTTGCGGATTTTGCCGCCGCCATGCCCTCTCCGGCATGCATCGTTGTCAGCATGCATATTCAAGCCTTGTGGATTGAACGTGCCTTGAAGGCCGGCGCATGTGGCTACGTTGCCAAGGATTCGCCCCCCGGTGAGATCGTCACCGCCATCAACTACGCCCTCCGTGGCAAAAAATACCTCTCACGCAGTGTCGCGCAGTCCTTTGCTGAAAATGCCGTGAGACTGCCTGCCGGCGGAAAAGAACTGCACAAGGTGCTGAGCAGTCGTGAATTTGAAATTTTCCTCCAGCTCGCCCACGGCAAAAGCCTGAAAGCCATTTCGTTGGATCTCAGCCTTTCCGCCAAGACCGTCTCTGTGCACAAACACAATATCTGGAAGAAGACTGGCATTGATTCGGGGGCAAAAATTGCCCGCTACTGCGTTGAGCATGGTCTGCTCGCCGGTGGCAGCAGCTCTTTCCAGGCAGCCTAATTCTACATTGTTAGACTTGATCGTCATGGTCGTCAGGCAAGTTGCCTTCGGCTGCCGTCCGGGCGAAGCAAAGTAGCCTTGTTCCTGTGGAACAAGGAACGCTCCGCTTCGCCCCAGACGCTTAACAATGTAGAACTAAGTCAGTCTCAAAAAGGCAGTCATGATTCGTGCGGGCCTGCATGGCCCTCAATCAAGGATTGTCACTGTCTGTTGGGAAATCTGGGGCACCAAAACCACGCGCCAGCGTCTTGGACTGCGGTGGCAAAGATGCACGGCGCAAGCCTGCATCGCCGACACCGCTTTTGCTGTGGTATAACATCCCCCTTGGCCTAAGCCTGCCTTTCAGCCATCCAGCGAAAGCGGCATCCCGCCCAAACTTGTCTGTCCTGCGTCGCTCGCATAACGGCCTCCATTCCTGCCCGGCATGAATCGCCCTCGGTTAAGAGTGCTAATCGTGGTATTCGTCAGCCCATCGTATCCCAGAGATGCGTTCATGCTTGAAGCATCTCATGGCTGGGAGCGCCGACATTCTGTCGGATCTGGGCGGGCGTCCTTGGTACTTCGACATGGAATGAGCCACACTCCTCCGGTCCGCACACCTTCCAAGGCACAAAAAAGCCGTGTGCCCATTTATTGAGACTTGCATAACAGACTGACATCTTTGCCTTGAAGGCCAACGGCCTTCCGTCATATAGCCCAGCGGTGCCGAGCTTTAGCGAGTGCTCCCCTGGGTTCTGGCAGCCTATCTGGGAAGCAAACCCAGAACCTCTCCACACGACGCCGGTTACCAGCATGCCTGCCCTCCCGAATAACTCGATCAGCTTTTCTGAGTACGTAGTTCGGGCTTTAGCCCGTTCCGGAAGCTCCGCATCGCCCCAGATCTGAAACCAGCCAGCGCACGTTTTGTAGTACCGGCTTCAGCCGGAATCTGGAAACTTACTTCGCGCAAACAGCTCCCGAATAAATCCCCCCTGTTACTCTCCGTTCCACAATCCAGCCGCCTGGAGTTCAGGTGCTCCCGAATAACTTCCCCCGTTGAATCTGATCGGTTCCGGCCTCTGATTAGTGTTTTATTAGTGTCCGATTAGTGGTTCAAAATTCCGGTTCTGTTGGCTCCACATGAATCAAGCTCTCCCACCACCATCTCCATCGCAATGGCACATAGGAAGTTACCCTCCGTTCCACAATCCAGCCGCCTGGAGTTCAGGTGCTCCCGAATAACTCGATCGGCTTTTCTGAGTACGTAGTTCGGGCTTTAGCCCGTTCCGGAAGCTCCGCATCGCCCCAGATCTGAAACCAGCCAGCGCACGTTTTGTAGTCCCGGCTTTAGCCGGAATCTGGAAGCTTAGTTCGCGCAAACAGCTCCCGAATAAATCCCCCCTGTTACTCTCCGTTCCACAATCCAGCCGCCTGGAGTTCAGTTGCTTCGTAGCTTTAGCGAAGAATGGGCGTCTTCACCGCCTTGCGCAGCAGGCGGCTGTTTCCTGTTTCTCGCGCACCATGGCCTCCGGCTTCAGATTTCACACGCGCTCCATTCGAGTCAGTCTATTGCACAAGTGTCAATAAGTAGCGCACACGGCTGGCTGTTTTTTTGGATTCGTTCTTGAGACCTGCCGGTCGGTTCCAGTCAATCGAAGTTCCCTCAATCCATCCTGTGCGGTGGGTTAAGCCCACGAGAGGCAGGGCGCAGCGGTGCGGATTCTTCATTCTCTCCCGCCTTGTAGTAGGACCGGTGGTAATAATAATCGTAGCTGCGTGTGCGCTGGGCAAGCCGGTTCAAAATCAGACCGCTCAATGGAATCCCTGTCTGCTGCAGTTTACGAATCGCCTCCTGAATGATGTC
This sequence comes from Prosthecobacter sp., assembly GCA_021733925.1. Lineage (GTDB taxonomy): Bacteria > Verrucomicrobiota > Verrucomicrobiia > Verrucomicrobiales > Verrucomicrobiaceae > Prosthecobacter. The sequence continues at coordinate 30,599 of JAIPJY010000026.1, forward strand.
GGAAGGGGTCCGATTGCACCGGACCACCATGAAGGTGCTGTCTGCCAGACCTCCAAGTTCCAGGGTGTCATTCACGGGGATCAACGGGGCTGTGTCGATGACGATGCGGTCAAATCCCGCTGCAAACGCCATTTCCTTCAGCCGCTCCACACCACAGGTGGACAGCAGTTCAGCTGGGTTGGCGACGCGTTTGCCAGCCGGCATGATGGCCAGATGGGCAATGCCGCCACTGAGGCAGACCTCCGCAAAAGAGGCCTCCTCAAGCAGCAGATCGATCACTCCTTTGCGGTTGCTGGGAATGCCGAACACATTCGCCAGCTGTGAGCGCCGCAGATCCATGTCAATGAGCAGGGTGCGGAAGCCCTGGCTGGCCAGGCTGACCGCCAGATGGGTGGACACAAAGGTCTTTCCTTCATCAGGAACCGCGCTCACAACCATGTGGCAGGTCTGCTGGCTTTTCGCCATCCGCGCAATGATGGCTCGAAACTCACGAAAGCTTTCTGCGACAGCCTTGTGGGCGATCAGCGCAGGCGTCAGGCCCTGGGAATGATCATGCTCTTTGGAACGCTGGTTTTTGGTGTCAGGATGCTGAGGAAGATTGGCGATCATGCCAAGAACCGGCACTCGCAGTTTTTGGCGCGCATCTTCCACCGATCGGATGGAGCGGTCTTGCATGACTATCAGACCGATGATCGCCAGCCCCAGCATGAAACCTCCCGCTGTGGAGCTGCCCACCACTTTTTTGGCGTTCGGAGACACCGGCTCGCCAGGCACCATCGCCAGCTGATGCACCCAGATCGGAGGCGTTTCCATTCCCTTGGAAACGTCCACCTGCTTGATGCGTGTGAGGACCGATTCATAGACCGCCTGGTCGGACTCCATCTCACGTTTCAGCACATTGTATTGAACGGCCAGCTGCTCCAGATCCAGCGCTTCGGACTCCTGCTTTTTGAGCTGCTCCTGCAGCCGGCGCTCCAGTTCACGGGCATTTTCACAGCTTGATTCCAGCAGATGCACGGCATCAGCAAGGATGGTGGTGACCTGCTGCTCCTGATTGTTGATGACCGCCTGCACCGCTTCGTATCTGGGATGCTTGGGTTTGTAACGCTCCGACAGCAGGGCCAGTGCCGATTTTTGATTGCTGATCTGCGTGAGAATGCCCGACACCTTGGGATGGCTGGCGATGGTCGGCAGATTGAGCAGTTCATCACGCGGCAGTTTTTCCTCCTTGCAGGCCTTGAGCTGCGTCTCAAGCGTCAGCCGTTCCTTGGATTGATGGTTCAGCTCTGAACCAAGCTCCTTCAGTTTCGTCAGCACGAGGTCTTTGCGCTCGTCCAGCGAGATGGCCTGGTTCGAGCGCTTGTAGTCATGCATCGCGATCTCTGACTTTGTCAGCTTGTCCTGCAGGCGCTGTCCTTCGGCCACCAACGCCTGGATGGCTCCTTGCATGGTCTTGCTCTTTTGGCTTTCCAGTTCTGCCACCAGGCTCAGCACAGCTTGGTTGGACAACGACGCCACCTGTTCCGGATCGGCCCCGGTCACATTGAAATCAATCAACCGTGTGTCTTTGCGCAGGCTGATGCGGATCATGGAACTCACGGTCGAGATCGCATTTTCATGTGCCTCTTTGGAATTGTTGGGATGCCCCCCTGAAAAACCGGTAAGCCGGGTCAGGTTCAGTTCGGCAACCACGCGCCCGACGACTTCACGGCTTTTGGCGGCCTGGATGAGTGTGTTCACGGACTTTTCATCCCCGAGCCCTGGCGTGCTCATGCTGTTCAGACCCAGCAGGGAATTCTGCTCAGAACCAAACTGCGCGACGCTGACGGCTTCATACACCGGCTTTTGGCGTTTGAAGTAGGCGTAGCCCAGGATCAGTCCAAAGAGGCCCAGCGTGATGGGAATCCAGCTGTGGCGGCGTATTCCGTCCACCAGCTGCGCCGGATTCATGAATGACGATGATGCTTCAGCGTCTGGTCCCAGACGTTGCGGCATCACAAGCGGTGATTGGTGCAGGGATAAGGGGGCTGGTTGCATGGTATTAAAAAAAGCTTTCAGGCACGGTGATGACGTCATCCTCACGGACATAAAACATCATGGTTTGATTTCCGGACGCCATGCTCTGGACGTCCACTTTGAAAATTTTCTCCCGGCCTTCCACGACACGCTTCACCAGCACCTTTTTGAGATTGGCGATGCGTGTCGGACCTCCGGCCAAACCCAGCACCTGAAGAATGGTCAGGTTTTTTTCCGCCTGCAGATCATGCGATCCCGGCCGCTGCACCTGGCCCAGAATGGTGATGCGCTGCACCGAGAACTGGGAAATGAACAGATTCACCTCCGGATGCACCAGGTAATCCTTCCGGTATTCCGCCTCGATCAGTCGCGCTGCCGACATCTGGCTCAGCCCCTGGATCTTCACGGAGCCGATCAACGGACATTGGATGGTGCCATCCTTGCGCACTCGGCCGCCTGCTGCCAGTTCAGGCTCGTCGAACACGGAAACCTGAACAGTGTCACCCTCGCGAATCTGGTAGTCCGGTGAAACACCGCCGCCTTTTTCCGCGGATTGCGCCATGGCTGCAGCGTTCGTCGATTGCTGCGCGTTCAGCGTTGAACCGAGGCACAGCGCCAGGCAGCCGTGGCTGAGTATAAAAATGAAATGCTTGTGTGTGATCATAAAATAAGGTGGTTTCGCCTACCATGAGCCCGTGATGCCGGCTCCCACGAGATCACGCGCAAAAGGCTGTGATCCTGTGCCGGTGGAATCGTTCGTCGTGTGCTGGTAAAAAACCTCCAGCGACACATGGCGCTGCAGTGCGTATTTCAGCCAGGGCCGCATGAATACGACATTGTCTTTGCGCGTGCCAGACACACCGGCGACATATGAATGATAAGTGGATAGGTCGTAACCAGCATCAGCACCGAGGGTGACCTTGGTGCCAATCTGCTGCTGGATGCCCATCAGCACACCTTCCGACTGAAAGTACTGTCCGCTGAGGGAAGGGGAGTTTTGCGCACGCGCATACAAATTGGCATACAGCGTGGTTTTGGGGCTCGCGGCATACTTGAACCCAATCGCGCCCAGCGGCAGCGTGGAATCACCCGCTGAAGCCGTGTGGAGCATGTGAACCCCTGCGTTTCCCGTGAGTGAAAGCTTCTTGGATGCCTCATACTCCAGGCGCACGAGGTAATCCTGACCGGTCTGGCCACCGCTCCTGTCCACCTCCTGCAGCATTTCGTTGAACTGAAGGCCCAGCCGAAACCTCGGTGAAAACGAGTAGTCGGCAAACACGCCGAACCGGTAGGTGGTGGAAGAAATCAGTGCATCATAGTGCGTGCGCTGAAGCTGTCCGTTGAGTCCCACCCGCACCTTTTCAGATACCTCATACATGATCTGCAGCTGCGGGGAGAACTGCACGCGTGCCGCCTGTCCGCCCACATCAAGATCACCGCCGGTCACCTGATGGAAAAGCCCCGAGAGCTTGAACGAAGTTTTCTTCATGCGGTAGGCAAGCGACAGCCGCAGGAAATGGTTGAATGAGTTTTGCTGGCTGAATTTGTCGTAGAAATTGAATTGGGCGTTGTAGTCAGCGAGCACCTGCAGCTTCGCCTTCTCATCTCCATAGGAGTATTGAAAGCCCGGACTGAAGCTGTACATCATGTCGCTCTGCACATCCGTGTTTCTCAGAAACACATTCGAATCGTGCCTCCAGGTGCCCGAGGTGTACACACTCAGCTTCCAGTTCTTCAGAAGCTTCATCTGGTAGTTCATGAACTCATCCAGAAAGACATCCTCGGAGTCATTCTCATCCAATGTATCGAGCACCTTTTCAGACGCAGGGGAGGCGAGCGACGCCTGAGTGCCGGCCGCAGCGTCACGCAGTGTCTCCTGACCCTCGGCATTCACTGCATGCAACATCATGCTGCACACAAGCAGTGCGGCAGGTAGTCTTGGCGATGTTGGTATTTTGATGTTCATCAGCTGAGTTAGGGGGTGTCGGCAGAAACGACCGGAAGTGGGTTCTGTGGGGTGGACAAATCGGGGTTCGATGAAGGGTTGGTGGGCAGCGTGCCTGATGGGCTCGTGGTCGTGCCGCCGATCGTCGTGGTCGTGCCGCTGGATGACGGGGTGACGAGCATCTGCTTCGACTGTGTCACGAGATTGCTGCCGCCTGTGGATGTGCCGCCGGTGAGATTGGTGACCTTGCCTGTCTGCGTATCCACCAGCTCCGCTGCGATTTTGCCGCCACGGTTGAACAGCCAGATGACCGACCCCTGCGGCACCTTGACCTGGCCGCCCACTTCGCCACCGCCTGCCGCCGCCCCTTTGCCAATGCTGACATGGCTCAAGCCTTCACCCACCGCCACCACCGTTCTGCCCTCATCATGCTGCACCGTCCATGTCGCTGCTGTGATTTGCTTCGTGGTTTTATCCGTTGGCTGTGCGCTGTCATCCGCCTCTGGAGGCCCGCCCATCTTGTTGACGATCACACCTTCATCAGTGCCCACGGTCACTTTGATGGCCGGCTGGCTTTCCTTGGAAGTCCCCTGCGGGGTTGGGTCCATGTGAAACAAAGCTTTCCCGGCAATAATGGTGCACATCACATTGCCCCCGCCATCGGAATGGGCATCCGCTCCGTCAAACCGCACTTTCGTATCCGGGTAGATCACCACATGAAGTGTCGGCAGTGGCTTCAGCGAAGCCCCGGATTCAGCGCCACAAGTGATGACCGTTCCAGATCGAACAGTGTCACCTTTATGCACCTTCTTTTCACCCAGCCCGACCGTGGACACCATCACCACGCCTTTAACCGCAGCAAACCGCGCCGAAACATGAGTGCCTTCCTGCGCACTGAGCGATCCGACAGCAATAAATACCATCAGCCAGCACAAGAAAAGAGGATGACGCGGCATCGTCAGGTGGGCTCCCGACTCAGGCTTGTCATTATCCATGAAAACTCGATTGTTTAGAATCATCATGAACTATAAAGCACAGGGTTCTCCATAGAGACGCTTACGTGGCTTAAATCTGGTTAAGGCTATGCTTATTGACAGCACCACTTCTGAGAACTCCCCAGTGCCAATAAATCCAAAGTAATAGACTGAAGCTCTAGGAATTAGAGCATGGCTCCGCCATCAGTCACCCACTTCACTGCACCGCCAACCGTCTCTCCGCACGGCTTGGCATCCCCTTCATTCCCCTCAAGCTGGCACCAGCTCATCCACCGGCACATTCTGCCGCCAGTCCCGATGACCTTCAGCCTCTGGATCCACCGCAGTGGAAACTGCCGCAAACCGTTCCCATTCGCCTTCGACAAACTGCTGGAAGCGATCGCGAAAAATCTTTGTGCTGAAGCGCTCCGCATTTCTCCGGCAGGAGAGGGCATCCCACTCGCGTGTTTCAAATTCACCAATCGCACCCTGCAAAGATTCAACACTCTGTTCACCAAAAAACAGCCCGGTTTTATTCTCAACCACCGTCTCCAGCGCACCACCGCGTCCATACGCAATGACGGGCGTGCCGCATGCCTGCGCCTCCAGCAGGATGATGCCAAAATCTTCCTCGCCACCGAACACAAATCCACGCGCCTGCTGCAGATGCTGCTTCAGCACCGCCTGCGGCTGCCAGCCCAGCACCTTCACATTCGGCCCCGCAAGACGCCGCAGCTTCGGCAGTTCCGGCCCGTCACCAATCACCACCAGTTCGCGGTCAGGCATCCCATTGAATGCCTCAATAATCAGATCCATGCGCTTGTAAGGCACCAGCCGCGAGGCCGTCACGTAATAATTCTCTTTCTCATGGCAGGTGTCAAACCGCTCGATGTTCACCGGCGGATACACCACCGTCGCGTCACGGCGATAAACCTTCTCAATTCGCCGCGCAATGAAGCGCGAATTCGCCATGAACGCATCCACACCCGCAGCCGTACGGCTGTCCCACATGCGAATGAAATGCAGCATGCTGCGCACCAGCCAGGAGATGGGGCCACGGTCCATCTTCGACTCCTTCAGATACTGGTTCTGCAAATCCCACGCATAACGAATCGGCGAGTGGCAGTAGCACAGATGCAGCTGGCGCGGCCCGGTGATGATGCCCTTCGCAAACGCATAGCTGCTCGTGATCACCATGTCATAGCTGCTGAAATTAAACTGCTCGATCGCCAGCGGCATCAGCGGGAAGCAATGACGGTAGTACTTTTTTCCACCCGGAAGCTTCTGCACAAACGATGTCTTGACCGGCTTCCCGTTCAAAAACTTCCGGCTCTCATCATCCAGCGCATCGATGAGACTGAACACATCAGCTTCCGGGTACACTTTCAGCATCTGCTCCAGTACTCGTTCGGCTCCTCCATAAACAGGAAGCCAGTCGTGGACGATGGCGATACGACGCTTGGATGGGGTGCTGCTCATGGCGGTGTTTGTTGGGGTAGGGGTGTTTGGGGCAAAGTTCATGCCGCCTGTTGAATGGTTTGCGTTTCAGCCGTCTCGGATTCCTTTCGGAACACACGGCTCGCGGTCTGACGAATAACAGATTCGATTTTTTCCTGCACCGCACTCAGCGCGTAAATGTCCTGCGCCGTCTGCTGCGCCTGCCGGGAAAGTTCCATCGCAAAGCGTGAGTCTCCCTGCAAACGCTTCAAAGCATCTGCGAGCTCACTCGCACTACCAGGATCCACCAGCAGTCCGGTCTCCTCATGCTGCACAATCTCCGCCGCACCACCCGCACGCGAGGCGATCACCGGCTTGCCCGCCAGCATGCCTTCCACAATCACACGGCCAAAAGGTTCGGGATACACCGACGCGTGCACCACCACATCAGCCATGTCAAAATACGCCATCGTCTCCTTTTGAAATCCTGCGAAGTGAATCCGCCCTGCAAGCTCCGGCGCATCCGCCTGGGTATGCAGCTCCTGCGCATACTTGCGGTCCTCATCCGTGAACAGCGCATCTCCCAGCAGCACCGCATGTGCGGCAGGCAAAACTTTCAGTGCCTCCAGCAGCACATGCTGGCCCTTCCAGTGCGCCAGTCGTCCCGCCATCAAAACCGTCCACGCGTCAGACGGAATGCCAAGACCCGCACGCAATGCCTTCACCTCACTTGCCGGCGAGCGTTCAGTTGGAATGCGGAACCCATTGGGAATGACCACACACAGTTCAGCGCGACCACCGCACGCAATGAAGGCCGCCTTCGTCGCCTCTGAATTCGCGATCACACTTTGTGCGCAGAAGTTTGCGCAATGAATCAACGCCTGCTGGTTCAGCAGGCTGAAGTGACCGTCCGCAATGATGTCGTGAAGATGAAAAATCAAAGGCCGCCCCGCCAGCCGTGCCGCAGGACCACCAATGATCAAAGCCTTCGCAGTGTTCGCATACACCACGTCAAATGACCGTGCCGCCTGCACAATCCGCAGCATCAGTTGCAGGATGCCTGGGATGGATCTCAGCACGCGTTTCAGCCCCGCCTGCTTGTCCACCGTCGATGCCTCATCACCCAGTTCCAGCACACTCGTTTTCACGCCGACATTTTCCAGCGCCGTGCGAAACTCACCGTCTTGAAATAAAATCACTTCGCTGTCAGCAGCGCGTGCAGCGGCAATGTCCAGCAGCATCAGCTCCGCACCGCCCAGACGTCCCGTCTGATCAAGAAACAGCACCTGCGGCTCCTTGTGGCCTGTCTTTTTGCGGATGCTCAGCAACTGCAGCACCATGCCGACAACGATGCCGCCCACACATCCGAACAAACCCGCCCACACATCCGCCTTGTCCATCGCACGTCCTGGGATCGAAGACTGCATCAGCTCCAGCAGGATGTTCAGCAGCGTGATGAATCCCGTCATCAGCCACATGCGGCTGAAGGCCTTTTCCAGCGCTCCAAACGCCAGCCAGACCGTCGTGCCGAGAATGCCGAACGCTCCCAGATTGAGCCAGAAATCCATGAGGTCGAAGTACTCAGACCAGCGGAAAGGCAGGAAGGGGATGCGCGGGCTTCCCAGCGTCGGCTTCAGCGCCAGCCACAGTCCTGCGGCAAGCATGATCAGCAGTGCGATGCGTGCGTATCGTTTCATGATGTTTGGGGGCGCCATCCGGCTTCGCGGTACACTTCACACACCTGTTTGGCGATCCGGTCCCACGTGAAGCCGCGCATCACATGCTCACGGCACGCTTCACGCGTTGGCAGGCGCAGCGTCCCGTCCAGCCATCGGCTCAGTCCATCAGCGATGTGTTCGCTGCTCGTTCCTTTCAAAACCAAATCTTCACCCAGCCCATCCACCGTGTCCGGCAGACCACCCACGGGTGTCACCAGCACCGGTGTGCCGCACGCCAGTGATTCCAGCGAGATCAATCCAAAACCCTCCAGCGCAGAACTTGGCACGATCGAAAGATCCGCCGCCGCATACACCGTTGGCAGGGTGGCCTCCGGGATGAAGCCAAGAAACTCCACGCTCTTGGACAACCCTGCGCGCAGCACCTGCTGCTCCAGTTCCTCACGCAGCGGGCCTTGGCCGCCAATCATGAGCTTCACGTCAGGATGTTGCACCGTTGCCTTTCCGAAGGCTTCGATCAATGTTTCCAGTCCCATGCGCCGCGCCAGCCTGCGCACACACACAATGATTTTCTGCTTCTGCGGCCACAGCATGCGCTGCCGCGCTTCCACCACATCCAGTGGTTGAAACGCATCCGTTTCCACACCGCCAGGAATCACATGCACTCGGTCTGCCGGCACGCCATAGCCCTGGCAGAGCTGATCTCGAAACGCCTTGGAAAGAACGATGAAACGATCTGCGCGGTGGTACACCGCGCGCTCCAGCATGCGCTTGCACATCACCGTGTGCATCTTGCCTCCTTCACGCTGCGACTCACTGGCCCATGGCCCATGAAAATGCACCACATGTCCGTCCCACCGTCGGCCCAGCAGTGCCGGCAGCGCGTAGAGCGCAAAGTGAGACGCCAGCAGTCTGCCGCGCCTTGGCACCACGGCTTCGCGCACCGCCTTCCAGCGCTGCATCAGCGGTTTGTTCGCAGGGCCCAGGCAGGCCGCTTTTTCAGAATCACCAAAGCCGTACGCTGTCACACGCACCCCCTGGCGCACCAGCGCGTTGTTCAGACCGCTGAAGTAGCGGTCCACTCCGACTGCGGAGGCCTTCAAATTCATGCCGAGTTGTGCAATCATGATGGTTTCGCGACGTCGCCGATTTTGCGTGCCGGATTGCCGGCCCAGATTTCAAAGGGTGGAATGTTCTTCGTCAGCACCGATCCGGCGCCGAGCACCGACTTCTGGCCAATCGTCAAAGGTGTGTTCGGGCGTGCCACCACGATGCTGTGCGCTCCGATCGTCACATCATCCTCCAGCGTGATGAAATGCGGCGAGCCGATCCACGTTTCCGCCGCCAGTGTGACATGATGGTAAACACGGCACCGCTTGCCGATGCGCACCTGCGGGTGCATCACGATGCCCATCGCATAATGCTCCAGGATCACGCCATCGCCCACCTCCGCTTCGGCGGGCAGCAGGCACTTGTGCAGCGTGAAGTTCACCGTCTTCACGATGCGCGCGGGAAGTTTCCAGCCTCGACGCAGCAGGTCGCGGCTCCACTTCCAGAGCAGTTCAGGACTGTGCAAGCGCATGGCTGGATTTGAAGGCTTGTTGTTTTTCTGCGCGCCCTGTCTGCGGATTCTTGGCTGCGGCGGTAAATGTTTCGATCATCTTCTGCGCCACGGCAGGGATGGAGATGTCGCGCTCCACCCAGTGGCGGCCATTTTCCGCCAGCTGGCGTCGCAGCTTCGGTCCGCTGATGAGCTGGCGCAGCAGCACCGCCATCGCAGCCGGGTCACGCTGCGTGAAGATGAGACCGCCTTCACTCTGGCGGATGAGATATGGGATCTCGCCCGAGTCGGAGCCGATCACCGCTGCGCCGCAGGCCATCGCCTCGGGGATCACCCGGCCAAATTGCTCTTCCCAGTTTGCCTGCGTTTCAGAAGGCAGCACCAGCATGTCCATTGAGGCCAGCCAGCGCGGCGTTTCATCATGCGGGACGTAGCCCGCGAAGAAGATGCGGTCACGCACACCCTCCTTCGTGAGCAGTTGTTCGAACTCCGCCTGAAACTCTCCCGTGCCCACAAGCACCATGCGCCAGTCCAGATCACGCACACGGCCCAGCGCCGCTGCCATCGTGCGCAGACCCTTCGGCTCGATCAGACGTCCCACATAGCCGATCACAGGCGACTTGGTTTGTGGAAAGCGCTCGGGCGGCGTTGCTTTCAGGCGCGGATGGTAGCGCTCAGGATCCAGCGGCAGCGCACACACGGTCTGCCTGCCACGGTACCCCTTGGCCTGCAGCACTTCCGCCACACGGTCCGTGATCGGCAGTGCGAAGCTCGATGAGCGATACACCATTTTCTCCAGCCATGAAAACGGCGCGGGATATTTCTTTTTGATGTTCTGGCAGGAGTAGAAGCCAAACGGCACCCGGATCGATCGGTTGTTGGCGTGGCAGACCTGTGCCGTGGCCAGCGCATACGGCTCATGGTTCATGTAGATCACGTCCGGCTTCAGCTCGCTCAGAAATCTCTGCCACCGCATGCGATACACGTGGAGGATGATGCTCCCGTTTTTCCACACCGCGCAGCGGATCACGGAGTCTTCCAGTCCTTTACAAGGCTCCTGCCGCAGCGCATTGCCAAATTCGTCGTGCCACTGGTCCGGCACCACGAGGGTGATCTTCCAGCCCGTCTCACGTTGGACGCGGGCATACACCTCCTGGTTCAGGGCCGTGGCGGAGGAATGACTGACAATGAGAATGTGCATGGCTTCGAAATCAGTTCGGGCTGTTAAGGTGGGCGAGATAGGCGTCTTCCGTCATCTGCGCGATGCGGTCCCAGGTGTAGTTCATCTCCACACGTTCACGGGCATTGGCGCCCATGATCTTGAGATGATGCGGATGAGCACACAGTCGCCGCAGCACCGTGGCCACTTGCTCTGCATCATGCTCGATGAAGTCACCGTTTTCACCGGGGGAGATGAAGTCCTCCGTCCCATTGATGCGCGTGGCCACCACCGGCAGACCGCACGCGGCGGCTTCGATGGTCGCGAGGCTGAAGGCTTCATACCAGCTTGGAAAAAGGAAGAAGTCCGCGGCACCCAGCGCCTGAGGCATGTCTTGGCGGAAGCCGCCGAAGACGATGTGATCGGCGGCACCCGAATCACGCGCCATCTGCGTGAAGCGCGCACGGTCAGGGTCATCACCCGCCACAAACAGCGTCAGCGGCACATCCTTGAGATGTCCCATCGCCTGGATCGCAAAGTCGAGTCCCTTGCGTGCCCACTCACCGCCTGCAAAGATCGCCAAGATCCGGTCCTGCGGCACATTGTGCTTCGCACGCCATGAGCTCTTCGCCTCGGCACTGAGTGGTTTGAATCGCACCGTGTCCGCCGCATTGGGGACGATGCGTACCTGCGCTGGCCCGATGTTGTAATGCTTCTGCAGTTCAGCAGCCACACCTCGCGACACCGGCAGAAACATCGGGGCCTTGTGCCCCGCACGGTGCTGATACAGCCGCTTCTCCGCCGCACACGTGGCATTCAGATACATCCAGCGCGTGAGTCGGCGTGCGGGCGAAACTTTTTCCGAGCGCCCCAGCCGGTCCAGAATCAGCTTCTTCGCAGGCTGAATGTTTTGAATCGTCACCACATTGCCGCGCTGCGTGTTGCAGCCAATCGTGTGGACGATTTCAAACTGTCCCGGACGCACCCGCCGGTTCACTTCCAGGTAGTAGCTGCCGAAGTCGATCACCTCCGCCCAGTTCACTCCTGGCACTCGATGCCAGTCGATGTTGGTGAGGTCGAGATCTTCCGCTTTGCGTGCGTAGAGATGCACCTCGTGCTTTTTGGCGAGTCGTTCGGCGACTTCATTGACCGCGCGCGCGCTGCCATCACGGCGGTTGCAGTTGATCATGGCGTAGGCGATTTTCATATGATTCGGAAGTGGGGATTTGAGGCGTGAAAATCATATCCGGTGCCCGCTGCAGGCGCGGGATCAGGAATGTGGGGGTGGTTGGGTGCAGGCAGATCCCAGGGCTGCATGGGATCGCGGGTATCAGCCTCGTAGGCCTCCGGCATCCAGTACTGCTCCGTGCTCACCGGGAGAGTCATTTTGTTCAGCGAGATGCCGAGGAAGACCCAGAAAAGAGAGAAGCTGCCAAAGACGTTTCCCACCGCCAGGAAGACAAGACAGCCCAGCAGCACGGCACGGCCGGTGGTCAGGAATGCATTGTTGCCCCCAAGCCGGATGCGTCGGGTCTGCTCACCCCATAGCTGTGCCATGGCCGCGAAAAAGGCCAGGCCGCCGATCCACCCGAACTGACTGAAGACCTCGATGTAGCCGCTGTCGCAAAAGCCCTCCTTCGGGCTGGAGCTTGCACTGGAGCTGGAGCCCGATTCACCGATGCGGCCTGCACCAAAGCCCGAACTGCCCAGGCCCATGCCCAAGGGATGCTGCACCACCCAGGGAAGGCCCGCAGTCAGGATGCTCATGCGGCCTTTGAAGGAACCGTCATTCTGCATGTCCTTCATGGTGTCATACCGCTTGGTGATGCGCTCTGCGCCCGGCATGTACTGCAGGCCGATGCTGCCACCGATGCCAAACACCGCCGCCAGCAAGATCAAGCGGCCGACGCCTTTTCCCTTCGAGAGCGCGGGCTGGAGTATCGCCACCAGGCCCACGATGATGAACATGCTGCGCGTGAGCGTCAGCACCACCACCGACAGCAGCAGCACGACGGTGAGCCATCCGCCGATGATGCGCCAGCGTGGGTTCAGGATCATTGGGATGGCTGCCCAGGCCAGGAAGCTGGCGCAGGGCCCGCGCTCATGCAGCGTGGAAAAGACGGACATCTCCGTCGGCCTGAGCTGGCCCAGATAGCCCACAAATTTCACCGCCGTCACCCAGAAGGCATCCCACTCTGGTATGGTGTAGTATTGATACCAGCCATACACCGCCACCAGCAGCGCCGCATACCCGCAGGACCTCATCCACCGGTCCGCTGTTTGGGAGTTGATCGGGGCAGTCGCCGCATAGAGGAAGGCGCCAAAGCCCGCCATCCATTCTCCCAGCGAGTAGAAGGCGCCGATGCCCGCGTTCACAAAGCCAATGATGAGTCCGTGGCCCAGCGCCACCATGATCAGTGTGGCCACATTGCGGCTGCTCTGCGTGAGCTGGCCAAAGCGCGACATCGCAGGCACCAGCAGCACGGCACTGACGACCAGCGGCGTGAGGCTGATGCTGGAGAGCGGATTGAAGGCTCCGTTGATGTAGTAGTCCACCAGTCGGCGGATGCCGCGGTTCAGCGCCACCACAAAGAACACATAGTCCAGCAGGTAGCTGGAGCGCTGTGCGGCCAGCACAAAGGCTGGCAGCACGATGATGAGGGCAATGAAATATTCCATGCTAGTGCAGCAGAGGTTCTGCGGCGGGGCACACTGTCTCACGGGTCGCTTTCGCGGGCGTGGAGGCCGTCACGGGATTGCGTCCGGTCCACGCCATCACCGGGCCAAACCATGACGCAGGCAGATACTCAAATCGCTCGATGTCGCGTGTGCCGAACTCCTTGGCCGGATTGCCGCCCACCAGGCTGAAGGGTCGCACATCCTTCACCACCACGGCTCCGGCTGCCACCACCGCGCCGCGGCCGATGGTCACGCCTTTCAGCACCATGGCATCCGTCGCCACCCACGCATAGTCTTCCACCACGATCGGCGCAAACACGTGCTCATAGGTGGGCGAGTTGATGTCATGTGATCCGGTGATCAGGCGCACCCCGTCATTGATCACCACGCAGTTGCCGATCTTGATCTCCGCATGGGCCTGCATGCGGGTGATGCCGATACTGCATCCATTGCCGATGCTCAGGTGCGAGGCCTCGCCATGCAGCGTCAGGTTTGAAATCACTGAGGATGGGGAGATTCGCGCTCCCTTCAGCGTCCAGCGCAGCGACTGCCAGCTGTAGCCCAGCAGGCTTGGCAGCGTCCACACACGCTTCAGCCAGGTCTTCACCCATGCCGGGCTGAAGAGCTTGGGCTTGAGCCGGTTTTGAAAAAGATAGGCGATCATAGGGAATGCAGGAAAATCGGACTTCGGTCAGACACCCTGAACAGGCCCCATCAAGGGGCTGGCGCGGCTGCCTGCTCAGACAGTAAACTCTCATTTGTCTGAGTGCGGCTAAGGCATGCCTTAAAGGCGCCTAGGCGTCCGGTAAGGGTGGCCGCGAAACGCTGGCGTGGTTTCGTGCTCGGACGCAGCACAAAATCCACCGCGCGGGCGAGGCCCGGGCACACATGGCTGCCGATCAGCGCCTGCCACAGAGGTAGGGTCCAGCGCACCAAACCGGTGCCATGCTTCAGCGCCACAAAGGTCTCGTTGTAGGCGATGTCGCTGGTGCCTTCGAAGTTGAAGATACCACGATGCACCGTGTCACCATCATGACGCGGCGCCACGTTATGGATGATCTGCACCTCGGGGTCGAAGATCATCTTCAAGTTCTGTGCTTTGGCCTGCAGGCCCAGTGCCAGTTCCCAGTTCACCTGGGCACCCTTGCCGCGCAGGCCGCTCTCAAAGCCGCAGGCGCGTAGGAAGTCACCTTTGAAAAGACAGTTAGAGCCCCGCAGCACCTGCACCTCACGTGCCTTGCCGCCACCACGGTGATGTCCGCCCGTCACACGGCCAAACCAGTGCACATTGCCCACATCTTCTTCCAAAGGCTCGGTCTTGCGCATTTCAGGGTAGTCCATCAGCATGTCGCGGGCGCCTGCCGCCACCACGTCAGGGCGGGACTTCACATGCGCCAGCAGGGTGCTGAGCCAGTGCGCGGGGATCTCCACGTCATCGTCCAGCAGCACGATCCACTCGCCGTGGCACTCCTTCAGGCAGGAGTTCATTGAGCCCACCACGCCCACGCCGCGTGCTTCCACCGCGCGCACCGGCAGCATGGCCTCGTATTCCTGGATCACCGCACGCGTGACATCATCATCAGCGCGCACGCCTACCACGATCTGGTCTGCCTGCTTTGCTTGCAGTTTTAGTGCCTCCAGGCAGCGGCGCAGATGGTCGGGCCGCTTCAGCGTGGGGATGATGACGTCAATGGTTTCCATGTGGGATCAGGCGGGTGAGAGGTTCTTGAAAGGGGTGCGCAGTGCGTTTTCCAAAATGGTGGTGATCTGGCTTGTCCCGCTGCCAACATCGAAATGCCGTTCGGCCACCGTGCGGGATTTCACCGGCGCATCCGGCAGGTGCTGGCCAAGGCGCATCAAAGCGCTGGCGAAAGTTTCTGGACGGTCATCGGCGAGATGAATGTCACGGTCGCAGAGATAATCCGCGTTGCCGTTCGTGTGGCCGACAATGACGGGCAGTCCACACGCCTGCGCCTCGGCAACGGAGGAACCAAAGTTTTCCTCATCGCTCGGCTGCGCCAGGACATCATGCTGGCGCAGTAGCGCGGGCACCTCCGTGCGTGGCATGGATTTGATCCAGCTCAGGCGGTCGGGGAAGGGGAAGGAATCGATGAGCTTTTCATAGCCGGGCACGAAGCCCGTGCCACCCACGATGGTGGCGCGCACATGCACCCCCTGGCGGATCGCCAGTTCCAGGCCGCGCAGGAAAAGGTCCAGCCGCTTGCGTGGAATGATGCGCCCCAGCCACAGCACTCGCAGTTCTGCATTCTTTCCCGCCGCTTCATCCGCCGGGCGGAACATGTTCAAATCAATCGGGTAGGGCAGCGTGTCCACTCGCTCTTCCTGGATGCCATAGACATCCGTCAGCGTCTTCTTCGACTGCCGGCTGCCCACGATGATGTGGTCCGAGTGCTTCAATCCCGGCAGGCCGATGGAGGACAGTCGGATGCGTGCCAGCATCAGCCATTGCAGCGCCTTGCGCGGCCCTGCGAGTTTCTTGATCTCGCCAAAGCGTGAGACGATGGAGCGCGCATCCGTTCCGGGCGGGCCTTGGGCAAAACTGATCATCGGCAGATTCCGCACCCGACCCGGCGCATAATCACCCAGCCACAGGCAGAGGTCATACTGGCGTGTGGCATGCTGCTGGCGCATCTTCTTCAGCAGCAGCCGCTCATAAGTGGCGCAGTCCACTCGGCAGGCCATGAAGCCCAGCGCTGGAATCTTTTGCACTCTGGCGCGAAAGCGGTCCGGGCCCACGTTGTCCGTGCACACAAAGCGGAAACGCTCATGCTCGCCCACGCAGGGGCGCGGATCGACAAAGGAGGGCTTCGAGAAGAAGTCCACCTCATGCCCGTCTTCAAGAAGTGACCGCAGCAGCAGCGCATTGGCCGAAGCCACGCTGCCCTCCTGCGCTGAGACATATCCGCTGACGGCAATTTTCATGGGAGCGAACTGGTGAGGGTGAGGGCCACGAGGTTTTTGTCGCTCGTCGGCTTCTGCAGCCATTGCTTGCAGATGTGTGCGTCGAAACTCAAGGGGTTGAAGGCTCCGAGTCCCGCTTCAGGGAAGAAGGTCAGCTCGCCGAAGTAGATCCCCTTGTCCGTCTGGTACAAATCCACGCGGACAAAGTTCTGCTCCTTGGAAAGCTTCTCTGCGATGGCGAGCATGCTTGCCAGCCCTTCCGGAGCCGGTGCTGCCGTCGCATAGGTTTCATATTGAAAGCTCACTGGCAGCAGTTTCCAGTCCGGCGAATACAGGCAGCGCTTGTGGTCAACATAGCGGCCGGTGTCGTGCTGGATGAAGGCCACTTTGCCGCGGAAGCAGAAGAACTTGTAGTCTTCAGGGACCAGATCATTGCAGGGCAGAAACTCCTCGGCAATGACGCCAGCCACGAGATGACGGTAGCTCGGTTCACGAGAACCCCGGAAATATTTCATCGTGAGCCAGTGACGGATGCTGGACTTTTCCTCGCCGGTGAGGCGGCGGGGTTCTTTGACGAGAATCGTCATGCCAGAGCCGTGGGTGCCTTTGATGACGCAGCGTGGCACCACGGACTCGAAAAACGAATCATCCGCCGTGGTGGCGTAGTGCAATGTCTTCGCCACCTGGCACTTCACCCCAGCGCCATTCATGGCCTTCTCCATCGATTCTTTTGCCAGATGCTTGTCCACCCACGGCGCGAAGGAGATGAACTTGGGCAGTGACACCTTGCGGGCAAACAGCCATTCATTCAATGTCCGTGGATTGTTCAGCCGCGGCCGGAAGCCGTAGGTGCGTTGGAAGACTCGATAGGAAAGCAGGTAGCTGGCCCAGGGGGCGTCAGGCAGTATCTTTGCGAGTGTTTTGCCGATGCCACCTTCGCGCACAAACTTGAGCAGTGGGAGATTCATGGTTGGTTGGGATGTGGAGGATCGAAAGCTCCGTCTATTTCGTGACGGGCCGGTCGAAGTAGATCCAGCGGAAATTATCCGAAGGTCTTTCGGTGTAGCCTGCCTCTGCCATCATCTTGCGGATGTCGTCGGCAGCCTTTTCCAGCGTTCTTTCCGACGTGTTGTGCATCTCGATCGCAATGGATTTGATGATGCGGCGCTTCAGGCTTTCCCGCGCGCCCGCGATGACCTTCTCATCGAAACCTTCCACATCCACCTTGATGGCGGAGACTTCCTTCAGGCCGTTGGACTCGATCAGCCAGTCCAGCGTGACCACGGGTACATTTCGGCGCTCACGAAAGCGGTCAAGCCGGCTCGGGCGGCTGCAAAGGGAAGAGGCACCGCTGTTCGTGGAGGGCTGGACGACAAAGTCCGCGCTGCCCGCGAAGTCACCCACGGCGAAGGGGGCCAGCGTGCAGTTGCTGCTGCGGTTGAGCTGCACATTGCGCAGGATGACGGGCCACAGCGCCGCGTTTGGCTCCACGCAGATCACTCGTGCTGCCTTCAGCGTGGTGGCGGCAAACATGGAGAAATAGCCTTCATTCGCTCCCACATCGAGGAAGGTGCCTGTGGAGTCGAGCGTGGATCTCAGCCACTCCTCCAGCTTCTCTTCATACTTGCCTTTTACCAGAGCATCAGCCAGCGGGCTGATGGGATCCAGCCAGAGCTTGACGCCATTGTCTTGGATCTGCGTTTCCACGCGGCGGGTGCGCAGCGCCCATTTCACGCATGCGCCAATCTCTTTGGGGTGGGTGTTGAGGCACCAATGGCGGAGGCCGGGTCGGACTATTTTGCTGAGTGTATTCATGTCGGTCTGTTGTGTTTATACGGGTGATTGATCTGATGACATCGCTGGAGGATCAGCGGAAATGGTGCCGCAGTTTGAGGAAAGGCTTCTCCAGGCAGTAGTAGGAGACGATGGCCGCAGCGCAGGCTGGAACCATCCACAGCGGATAGGTCATCCACCAGACCTTGGGCAGTCCCAGTAGCTCAGGATTCGTGTAGAAGATGCTCTGCCAGATGTAGAGCGAGTAGGAGAGCACACCGACAGTGGCGATGGGGCGCCAGTTCAGGCAGCGGAAGAGTCCCCAGTCAGGCATCTTGATGCTTTGCAGCACCAGCAGAACAAAACCAAGGGACTGGATGGTGCGGCCGAGACCAAACCACGCGGCCCAGCCAAGGCCTTTAAGTGGGGCAGGCAGCCAGGGGCGGTCTGCAACCCAGTGCATCGCATACGGCTCCATCAGCATCAGCACACTGAGCGCCAGCGCCGTCCACCGCCTCGAAGTGACGAACGTGCACAGCCTGCTCTCTTTTCCTGCCATGCTGATGGCTGCCATGCAGCCGATGGCCAGCGAATCCACATTGTTGAAGAATGAGGGCTCACGGCACAGGATCTGCCATACCGGAGCATCAGATACCGGGAACTGCCACAGATAGCGGCAGATGAAGGCCGTGAGGATCGCGCCGCCAGCAATGTAGGGCATCATCCGGACCCGCACGGCCGGAGCCAGCCACACAAACACAAACGGCCAGATCAAATAAAACTGCTCCTCCACCGCCAGCGACCAGAGCGGCCCGCTGATCTTGTTGCCATCCAGATAAAAATTACGCGTGAAAGTCAGGTTCGCAATCCAGTTGCCCACGCTGTGGTCGCATTGGGTGAAATACTGGATGAACCCCATCACAATCAAAAACGCCCCATAGACCGGCAGGATGCGCAGCGCCCGCCGCGCATAGAAGTGGCGCAGGTTCACCTTCTGCGTCTTGCGCTCCTCCCCCAGCATCAGCCAGGTGATGAGCAGCCCCGAGATCACAAAGAAAAACCGCACCCCCAGATGCCCGTCGAACAGATAATGCAGCGGCTTCTCCAGATGCTCCGGAAAACCAACCGCAAAATGATTGTGGGAGACAAGCACCAGCAGAATGCTGATCGCCCGCCAACCATCCAGTGACGGCAACCTTCCAAGAACGGTATCTTTGCGTTCAACGGCGACCGCAGAAAAGACCAGCGGGGAGGTGAGGGCTGTCGAGGTCATAGGGCGTTATTTTTGCCGAATCCGACACACTTAAGGTCAGGTCGCGGGCTTGGTTTTCCAGTACACATTCTCGTTCCCCGCTGAGCGAAACCGCTGCGTCAGCCGGTACCAGATTCCAATCCACAGGCTGTTGTAGCGCAGCAAGACACGCAGACGCTCCCATTGGCTCTCCGTGTACTGGTGCAGCACATTCACCTTCTCGCCGCTTGCCTTGAAAGCCTCACCCTTAACCATGGAGAATACCGGCTGCCCCCGTTCCTCCCCACCCAAGCTACGGCGCAGGCCCGTAGGCCGGGTATGGAATATGCTGCCTTCAGTGACATCCAGCCTGCGAAACCGCCCCGCAAACTCCGCTTCCCGAATAATAATGTTCAGCGCCACCTGATCCCCATTGAAACTCGGTGCCTCACGCGAAAGCTCCCAAATCCGCGCACTAAGATCCGCCATCGCTCCCGCCGTGCCGATGATCACGCCAGAGCAATACACCTCCTCATTAACCATCTTCTCCTCATACCCAGGAAACACCGTTTTCAGTGTCCGAAGATTCCAGTCCGAATCGCAGTAGCTCCATCCTTCAGAGCTGACAGCCAGATCTTTGCCTGACGCAGGATCGAGCAGTTCAATCATGCCTGCAGGATGGGTCTGGAAAACAACATCCCGCACGTCCGTGGTGACCACAAAGGCATCCTTTGGAAGTTCGCGAAGAATGGATTCGAAGTCTTTGAAGCGGCCGCGGTTGACGGAGATTTCCATCTTGGCGCGGCGCACATCGACTCCTTCCTGCTCCATTTTTGTGATGACATCCGCACCGATGTCCTCGTAGGCCACGAGGATGACGCCGCCGTTGAAGCCGGTGCTGCGCAAGGAACGAATCCAGGGCGCGACGACAGGCCATTCATGATGGTTGATGGCTCCGAGGACGATGGTTTCAGGGGTGCTCATATCGCTGATTTGGGGTGTGAGATGCAAGGAGTGAGGTCTGCCGCGGAGGGTTTGCGGCGGATGGACTTGAGGCGGAGGAAAAACACTTCGAACCCGTGGTAGGAGACAACTGAGGCAAGGGTGGTCCAGGCGAAGTAGAGCGCAAGTCGCGTGATGCCTCCTGGCTCCTCCATATGCAGCTTATCGAACACGATTTTCCAAAAGCTGCCGGCCAGATTGTGATAGAGATAGAAGCCGTAGGAGATGACGCCGAGGTAGCGCAGTGGGGCGAAGTTTAAGAGGCGCTTCCAGCCTGCCTGATGAGCCTCACAAGTGGTGAGAAAAACGATCTGAGTGGTGAAGACCAGCAGCAGTATCAGCTGGATGGAGATGGCGGCTTCAACCTCCAGCAGGCCGCTGGTTCTGGCGACTCCTGCGATGATGAACAGTGCCAGGCTGGCGATGGACAGCTTGTTGAAAAGGGCCTTGAGAGTCCATAAGCGCTCCCTGACTGCCGGCATGGCGAGCAGGCCTCCGCAAGCGAAGTAGTCGAAGTAATTCAGCGTGAAAGTTTTGATCTGGGTATCATTAAAACCGCCCGCATATAGACCAAGCCGGGTGGCGACTGAGAGCGCAATGATGGCGGCGAGCATCCGACCCAACCATTTTGCTGGAGTGAGAAGGATGATGAACGGCCAGAAGAGATAGAACTGAAACTCAACGGCCAGGGACCAGAAGTGGCTCAGGTTTCCGATCCAGTCCGCCTTGGCGAAGACGTAGAGGTTGGTGGTGTAGGAGAAGTTCCAGCCCGCAGTCTCCCAGGCGATCGGGATGCCCACCGCCAGCAAGGCGATGTTCAACGCATAATAGGATGGATAGATGCGGACTGCACGCCGCCAGTGGAAGGTCATCAATGCCGGCCAGAAGGGTTTTCCACGCTGCTTCAGCAGGATCGCGGTGATCAAGAATCCGCTCAGAACAAAGAAGCAGCCGACACCGGTGCTGCCGAACAGCAGCACGAGGCCGAGGTCGGATGGCTGCCAGTGCTGGAAGGCAACGAGAAGCACTGCGATGGCACGCATTGCGTCGAGGCCTGGAATGTGGCCTGAGGAGAGTGTGGATTCTGTTTTCATGCTGCTGGCTTCTGGATGAAGAGTTTTTGGATGGCCGTGGGGCGCGTTGCATATTTGACCGGCCATTTCTTCGAGGCCTGCCACCTGAAAATAGCCTTCCATGGCATGACACGGCGCTGGTGGCGGATCTCGTCGCGATCTCTGCTCAGGTCGGAGCTGGCGCGGCGTTTCAGGTCCCAGACCTCAGGGTTAAAGCCCACGCTTTTGTAATAGGCGGTGAAACGTTTCGCTGTGCGCGGAAAGATCAGGCTGCGGATCTGTGGCAGGGGGAAGGGCTCAGTCAGGAGACTGTTATAGAGAGTGTTGCGCAGAGTGAGGAAACATTGGCGGGAGCGGTCACGGCCGCCTTCGCTGGGCAGGTGGGCGAAGGAGGCTGTGGGGAGCCAGATGATGCGCTCTCCGCGGGACCACATGCGCCGGCAGAATTCCAGTTCCTCTCCATAGCCGACGATGATTTCGCGGAAGCCTCCCATCGCGCGGAAACTGGAGGAGCGGATCATGGCCGCGTAGCCGCCGAAGGAGCAGCAGTCGCAGGCATAGTCCACGTCGGAAGACTGGCCGAAGCCTTCGGGCACACCGCCGTCTTCAGTGCATTGCGGATAGGCGATGGCGCCCACGGCGGGATCATTTTCCAGAATGTCGAGGCCCATGCGAGCCCCTTCGGCATCAAGGACCAGGGCATCATCATCAATGAGCAGCACGGCGTCCCCGGTGGCATAGAAGCCCAGGCAGTTGCGTGCCTGGATGTAGGAGCGTGGATTCTTCCATTCGATCACCGTGGTATGCGGCAGCATGGTGCTCTTGATGCGCTGGTAGTCCGGGCAGCCGGTCTCGGCGGAGCCATTGAAAAGCGCCAGCACTTCCAGGTCGAAGTCCTGGAAGCGTTCGCATACGGAACGATAGCAGCGCTCAAACTCTGCCGGGCGTCTTGCTGTGATGATGAGGACGGATAGTTTCATAGTTTGGTGTGAGGTTAGGAATTGTACTCGAGCGCAGGGCTTAGCTGATGGCGGAAGAAGAAGCGGGCAGGGACTGCAAGAGGTCAGGCCTGGCCAGAGTCTTGTTCTGCGAGTGGCTCATGGACTTTTCGGCGCCCATGCGGGCATAGACTTCGAGCCACTTGTCAAAAACACTCGCGGGTGAGCAGACGTCCTCCACGAGCCGTCTTGCGGCGAGGGTCATCTGTTGCTTCGCCTCGGGGTTTTCTGTGAGGTAGCGCACTCCCTCCACGAGTTCCGCGTCTGTGCTGCCGACGATGCAGTGTTCGCCATGGCGGACAGGGATGCCGTCGATTCCATGCTGGTTGGTGACCACTGGAACGCCGAGTGCGAAGGCTTCGAGAATCTTCACTTTGATGCCCGAAGCATGCTCAGGGGCATAGACCATGCAGTCGAGTTCATGGAAGTAGGGAATGATGTCCGGAACGTTTTGAACCACGCGGGCCTCGGGATCGGCGGCGCGGGCATCATCTCCCAGAAGGCGTTCGGCACCACGACCTACCAGGAAGAGTCTTGCGTCCTTGACGGCCTGCTTGATGCGGGGCCAGAGCTGGAGGAAATGGCGTGCGGCGGCGCGGGTGGGGGCCCAGGCATAGCTGCCGATCATGCCGATGTTTAATGCGCGCCCTTCCGAGACTGAAGGGGCAGCATATGGGTAACCCGCCAAATCCAGGCCGAACTGAACGGGATGAAGCTGCGCGGTGGAATTGATCAAAGACACTTCGTCCGCAAGCGTGGGTGTGACGGCGGCCATGTATTTGAAGGTCTTGAGCATCTGGCGCTCGCGGTAGAGATTCCATTTCACCCGCAGCCCGTGGTGCTTCTCCGAACGCATGTCGGTGTTCAGAAGGTAGTGGAGGTTGAGAACGGTGCGGTCGATGTGTCTGAGACCGGGCCAGCAGGCGGAATGTGTCTCCAGATGCAGGACGGCCTCTGGATCGCGCATGGACTCGTCAAGCGCGGCCATGAAGGCTGCGTCATAGAGGAAGGCACCCTGCCAGAAGAGGCTGCGGGTGGTGCGGAGGAGATTTTTGGGCACTGTTTTGGCGCAGAAGAGGCGCAGCTTGCAGTTCGGCGCATTGAACATCTCGCGAATGGCCGTGGCGTCTTTTTCATCAAAGTACTCGATGAAGGCCTCGACATCCGCGCCACGGCGGATGGCCTCCGAAAGGAGGAGGTGGGAGAGTCGTGCGGCAGCCCCCAGGAAGGGAAGAGGCGGTTCAGGGAAGACAAACTTCAGCTTCATGGATCAATTCTGGGAGAGGATGTTCGAATAGACTCGCGCTGTGAGGCGTGCTGTTTCGTCCCAGCTGAAAGTGACGGAGCGAGTTACTGCGCGCTTCTTCAACTGGTCACGGTAGGACTCATCACTGGCGATGCGCTTCATGAGTGCGGACAACTGCTGCGTGGAGTCGAGATTGAAGGACTCACCGCCCAGACCGAGGACCTCGGGAAGGCTGGTGGCATCTGCGGCGATCACGGGACAGCCCATCGCGAAGGCTTCACAGATCTGCAGGCCGAAGCCTTCGTAGAGGCTGGGGTAAACAAATGCCAGGGCACCGGCATAAAGACCCGGAAGCCATGCATCATCCACACGGCCCAGCAGCAGGCAGCGGGATTCCAGATTGAGCTCCTTGAGCTGAGCCTGCAAAGCGGGCCCGTTTGAGGCTGCGCCGCCAGCCATCACCAGCCGGGTGTTGCCGATGTTGGATTCAGCGAACGCCTTTAGCAAGAAGGGGACATTTTTGCGCGGCTCAAACCCGCCGACGTAGAAAAAGTAGGGCGCTGAGTGCAGCTGCTCCAGGATGTGGGGAGGCAGTGGAGAAAACGCGGGGCTGAAGAGAGGATCGGCGGCGTTGGGGATGACCTGAACGCGACCGCGCAGATGCGGACGCTGCTCCACGATGCGGTCGTGGCTGTACTGGCTCACGGTGATCACCTGATGCGCCACTTTTTCTGTCAGCCAATGGTCCATCTTGTTGGGCAGCACCCTGGGCTGGCGCAGATCCGCAAGGCGCACTTTGCGCTCCTGCATTTCGATCGCATCATGGATCGTCACGACGGTGGGACAGGGGGCATTGAAGGGAAGTCCGAAGTGATGAGGCGTGTGGAAAAGTTCGATTCGCTCACGCTTCAGCAGGCTGGGCAGCTCTATGGAGAGCCAGCGCCAGTAGCGTGACTCCTGCGAGGGAACGATTTTGATGCCAGGTGCCAGCCGAGAGCTGATCTCCTGGTGAAGAGCCAAGGGCGCGAAAAGAGAGATGTCGTGGCCTTCGCGGTGGAGGGCGTTGACGAGGTTGAGGCCGTAGCGGGTCCAGCCACGGATCTCGGGAGAGCAGAAGAGTGAAGCGTTGAATCCAATGCGCATGATGAAACTGCGGGATGATACTTTCTGACTTGTTGGGTCAGATGGTGGCGCGTCCGCGCCAGCCGTTGAAGAGAAGGAAGGAGTCCAAAAGCATGTTGCCGACCGAGCCGGCCAGCATCAGGCCAATGGCACCGCTGACGGTGGAAAGGTCGAGTACGCATGCGGCCAAAGCCTGGGAGCCAAACACTGCGATGGGGCGAATCCATGAGTGACGGACCCAGCCCTTTGCCTGAATTGGTATGGTGGTCACCGTGGCGAAGAATGAAAAAGCCTGAAAGCCGAGATAGAGCACGAGCTCGTTCTCCAGGCCTGCGTATGCGGGGCCCAGCAGGAAGAGAAGCTGATGCCGCAGCAGCCAGCCGCAGGCGACGATGGCAACGCCGATGACCACCGCAAGAATGCTGCTGCCCGTCCACATCTTCCACAGGCGCTGCAGGTTCTTCTCCGTGGACATGCGTGGCAGCATGACGCCGGAAGCGACAGCGAGTGGAATCTGCAGAATCAATGCCACACGGCAGATGGCTCCGAGGTCAGCGACTTTGTCGATGTTTCCCATCCAGCCCACGATGAACAAGGCGACCTGGGCCTCGAAGAGATGAGTGATGTTGGCAGGCAGGCCGATGATGAAGTATTTTTTCAGACGCTGTGTGGCGGCAGGGTCGGCTGGCTGCCCGAAGGCGGCGTATTCGCGCGCCTTGGGCAGCATCCAGCCACACACTGTGGGAAGCGGAGCGAGCACGGTGATGATCATCACCGTGACTGCGTCCGCGAATCCCGCGAAAACGAGAGAGACGATGCATACGAGCCGCAGGGCAGAACTCAGGATGTTTTCCCACTGAGGGATGTTGTAGCGGCGTGCCAGGCTCAGAGGCGTGGCGATCATCTGCGTGCTGATGCTCACCATGAGCGAGACGATGGCGGAACCGACCAGCAGGGCGATGCTCAGCGGCGGGCAGCCACTGCGCAGCAGGAGGTGGATGAAAACCGGAAGACCGACGAGGGCTCCGAAGAAGAGCAGGGCGGCACGGAAACGACGTGCTGAGGCCAGCACGGATCCCAGCTTGAGCGGATCCTGCGCCACCTCACCGGCGAGCGGCATGAGACCCGAGCCAATGCCGGTGACCGTAAAGATGACGAGAGCACCGACGAGATTGTTGGCCAGCGAGTACCAGGCGTACTCAGTCTTGGCAAGTGAGCGCACGACCAGAAACGCGGTGATCATCTGCACGACACGACTGAGGATGCTGAGCGAGGCATAGGAGGCGATCAGGCCCACAATGCGGCGGACCTGGTGCATGCACACGCCTTTCAGCAATGGCAGGCGGAAGCCTTGACCTGGTGCGTTCGTTGTCTCCGGGGAGGCTTCCATGCTCAATACTTTGGCGCTGTGATCTTCCATGCCTTCAGATGGCAGCCGACCATTTGTTCGGTCGTGAAATTCACCAGTTGATGCCGCAGGCCTGCGAGGCCGATGCGGTGGCGCAGGTCCGGGTACATCAACAGCCGCAGCAGGCTATGAGACAATTGCTGCGGCTGTTGATCAGCCCACACACCTGTGACTCCATGCTCCACAAGTTCTCGGCTTGCTGGAGCGGTTCCACAAATGACTGGTTTGCCGTAGGACCAGGCCTCCACGTACACAATTCCAAAGGATTCGTAGGCTGAAGGAAGGCAAAAGACGTCGCATGCTGCGTAGGCGTCGGCCTTTTCCTGTTCCGGTGGGCAGCCGAGATCGCGAACGTTCTCGGGTGAAATGTTGGCGAGCATGGCTTCATCTGCATCGCCAGGTCCGGCGAGGAGCAGCACGGCATCCGGGCATTGCCGCAATACCAGCGGCCAGGCTTCAAGCAGAGCGGGGTAGCCTTTACCGGCATCTCGCCGACCCACAAACAGCACGGCAGGACGCATGCCGATACCGAGCTTGGAACGAAGGCGTGTACCATTGCCGTTCGCAGGACACATCGGCGGCAGGCCGCAGCGGATCAGTTTGCTGGCAGCGACACCTCGTGAGATGAGATGTTCGAGCTCATGATCAGACTGGCAAAAGACAGCCTCTGCTTCTTGATAAAGCTGCAGGTCGAAAGCTTCATCTTTGCAGTTTTCCGGATGAACTGAAGGCCAGACGGTGAAGGGAACCTCCGCCTCACCTGCTTCACGCCAGAGTGGATGCCCTGTGATTTCCCAGCCGGTGCCTATGAAGTGGATGACATCCGCTGTGTTGACGGCCAATGTCCAGGACGGATGATAGTTCATGACACGGCTCAGAGTGTCGGCAATTCGCATCAGCGGGCCGCGAGAGGCGAGCTGGTTGACCCAGCGGGCGCGTTTCATGCTGCTGCTGTTGTCATCCGGATTCATCGGCAGTTGCTGCACGCTGAGAGGTTCTCCGTTGATGCGGCTGAAGCTTTGCAAACCGGAGGCAAGCTCTCGCTGATAGGCGGCGAGACCGCCGACGGTGACCTGATCAACGTGGGATGCGATGGCGATTTTCATACGACCCGGTTTCTAATCATGCCGGCAAGGGCATCGCGCTGCGATGCCGCTGCATCTGGCCAAGGTGCATGCGCAGCGGCTCCCAATGGAACATTGGATCTCCATGCCGCAAAAAACGGCCCTTGAGCAAATCATGACGCACGAAGAAGGCGTCCGTGCCCGAGAGCTCGCACCCGACCAGTGAATAACCGCCTGCCTCGGCGGCGGTGCTGATGGTTCCGAGCGTGGCTCCATATAAAGTGGAACCGTCCCACACTGCCTTGGCATCGTAGGGGGCAGCCCAGTCTAGATCGGCTGGCAGCATGCCGTTGTAGGCGACGTTGAACACGCGGGGCTGGAGTGAGAGCAACTCGGTGAAGACGTGGTGCGTGTTGTAGTCGATGCCGATGCTGATGAGATCAAGATCTTCGGCGAATCCCCGGCTTGCGAGAAAGGTGCGGGCGTTGTCACGGTTCACCAGCTTGCGGCTGATTTTCAATTTGCCCTCACGCAGCAGAATTTGAAGGTTGGAAGAAAGGCTGTCATCTTTGGCCAGCCCGGAATCAATCCACAGGCCGCGCCAGCCTTTGAGGAGAAGCAGGTTGGTGTTGTTCTGCGCTGGTGAGACACCGATTTCGACGAAGCGCCTGCCGCCCTCACCGATGCGGCGGAAGATCTCTGCGAGGATGCCGTCCTGACCATCATGCGAGAAGATTTTCTGGCGGAAGGGCATCAGGGACAGCGGAAGCTGATACTTCGTGTTCTGCATGAGCTGCAGTTCGACGAGTTCACAGAGCAGACTGGCGGAGCGCGCGGTGGAAGCGCCTGAGATGTCAATGTTGGCCTTTACCTGGCCAATCTTGGAGAGGACTTGGTTCATGGAATCAAAGTCTCACGGAGGTTCTCACGGCCACCCGGCTGAAAGCCCGGTCTGCCTGCTGAGTGTACACGCATCCCAGAACAGGCAGGTGAAGGCCTGCCTGGGAGCGTGCAACGTTCGGGTGGCTTCCAACTTTGGGAAGCTGCTGCTGCCGGCCCGGTGAGGGCCGGCATTCTCTTATGCGGTCGCTTCTTGTGGCACCGGCTTGCCGATGCTGTACACCTTGAAGCCGATTTTACGGAGCTTCGCGTGGTCCAGCAGGCTGCGGCCATCAAAAATCCAGGCAGGCTTCACCATGGACTGATAGATGGCTTCAAAGTCGAGATCGCGGAATTCATCCCACTCGGTGAGCACGAGAAGAGCGTGCGCGCCGGCGGCGGCCTGTGTGGCGCTGGTGGCGAACTCGACATTCGGATTATCGCTTTCGATGGCGAGATCTTTGCACATCTGTGCGGCGCCGACTTTCGGATCGTAGATGGAGAGATTGGCGCGCTCCTCGATGAGATCCTGGCAGACGAAGATAGCGGCGGATTCGCGGGTGTCGTTGGTGTCCTTTTTGAAGGCGAAACCCAGAATGCCGATGCGCTTGCCAGTGACGGTGTTGAACAGGGTGCGGAGAACGCGCTCTGCGAAGCGGTGTTTCTGCCAGTCGTTCATGATGATGACCTGGTCCCAGTAGGCGGCGACTTCAGGCAGGCCGAAATGGCCGCAGAGATAGACGAGATTGAGCACGTCTTTCTGGAAGCAGGAGCCGCCGAAGCCGACAGAGGACTTGAGGAACTTGGGTCCGATGCGTGAGTCGGTGCCAATCGCGCGGGCGACTTCATCGACATCAGCGCCGGTCTTTTCGCAAAGGGCGGAGATGCTGTTGATGGAGGAGATGCGCTGGGCGAGGAAGGCGTTGGCGACGAGCTTGGAGAGCTCGGAGGACCACAGGTTCGTGGTGAGGATGCGCTCACGCGGCACCCAGTTGGCATAGACGCTGACCAGCGCCTCAATGGCAGCGAGGCCACCCTCAGTCTGCTCACCGCCGATGAGGATGCGGTCAGGGTTGGTGAGGTCAACGACGGCGGTGCCTTCCGCGAGGAACTCCGGATTGGAGAGCACCTGATGCTGCAGGCCTTTTTCGCTGGAAGCGAGAATGGTCTTGATGGCCTCTGCCGTGCGGACAGGGATGGTGCTTTTTTCGACGATGATTTTGGGCGAATCAGCCACTTCGGCAATGGTGCGGGCCACGGCCTCAATGAACCGCAGATCCGCCGCCTTGTTCGCCCCGACACCGAAGGTCTTGGTGGGCGTGTTCACGCTCACAAAGATGATGTCGGCCGCGTGGATGCTGGCTTTGACTTCGGTGGAGAAGAACAGGTTTTTCGAACGTGAGCCACGCACGAGGTCATCAAGTCCTGGCTCATAGACGGGCAGTTCGTCGGAGTTCCAGGCGGCGATACGCTCGGCATTGAGGTCCACCACATCGACACGGATGTGAGGGCATTTGGCGGCGATCATCGCCATGGTGGGGCCACCGACATAGCCGGCGCCGATGCAACAAATTCTCATAGGGTTTTTAGAACGGGTAAATTAGTTAAGGGTCAGTTTTTTCAACGGTGCCTTCATCGGCCGCGGTTGCTTTGCCGCCGGGCCTGCGAGCAGTTGGGCGAAATAAGCAATGGTGCGGTCGAGTCCTTCAGACAACGGAATTTTAGGCTCCCAGCCGAGACGCTGTTTTGCGAGACTGATGTCCGGCTGGCGCTGCTTGGGATCATCTGCTGGCAGG
This sequence comes from Prosthecobacter sp., assembly GCA_021733925.1. Lineage (GTDB taxonomy): Bacteria > Verrucomicrobiota > Verrucomicrobiia > Verrucomicrobiales > Verrucomicrobiaceae > Prosthecobacter. The sequence goes on from JAIPJY010000026.1 coordinate 60,560, forward strand.
GGGCGGAAGACGATTTTGGAGTTGCCGCCGACTTTCTGGAGCACCTGCTCTGCGAGTGCCAGCATGGTGAATTCACCCGGATTGCCGATGTTGACGGGGCCGGTGAAGTCGTCGGTGTCCATGAACTTGATGAAACCGCTGATCAAATCATCGACATAGCAGAAGCTGCGCGTCTGCTGGCCGTCGCCGTAGATGGTGATGTCGTTGCCTTTCAGGGCCTGGACGATGAAATTGGAGACGACGCGGCCGTCATCCGGCAGCATGCGGGGACCATAGGTGTTGAAGATGCGCACCACGCGGATGTCCACGCCGTTCTGGCGGTGGTAGTCAAAGAAGAGGGTTTCAGCGACACGCTTGCCTTCGTCATAACAGGAACGTGGACCGATGGTGTTGACGTGGCCCCAGTAGCTTTCGGGCTGGGGATGCACTTCGGGATCGCCATAAATTTCCGAGGTGGAGGCCTGGAAGACGCGGGCCTGAAGGCGGCGTGCCAGTCCGAGGACATTGATGGCGCCCATGACCGAGGTCTTGATGGTCTTGATGGCGTTGTATTGGTAATGGGGAGGGGAGGCGGGGCAGGCGAGGTTGTAGATTTGATCCACCTCAACGTTGATCGGCTGCGTGATGTCATGCCGCATGAACTCGAAGTTCGGATTGCCCATCAGGTGGGCGATGTTCTGCTTGCGCCCGGTGAAGAGGTTGTCCGCGCAGATGATTTCGTTTTCCTGCTCCAGCAGGCGTTCGCAGAGGTGGGATCCGAGGAACCCGGCTCCGCCAGTGATAAGGATGCGTTTTTTCATGGATCAGTGCTCGTGTTTAGGTTTTGAGGGCAAAAATTTAGAGGGCGGTGGTTTTCGGCGGCTGTTGAGAGGGCGCGCGTAAGATTGGCACTTGAGATACCAGAGTCAAAAGACAGCTTCATAATCAGCGCCAACATGCTGTAATGAATAGTGAGGAAATGTGAACAAGCTGCCGCCATTGGTTGAGTCTTTGCTCCCCCCAGCCTGCTTCTGAACTTCCATAAGAATCCGCTTCTATTAGAAGAACTCCACTCGCTGACGGTTCAGATGTCAGTAAGGCTTGTCTTAGTTTAGTTAAGCTCTCTGTATCTTGACCTAGGGGCTTGGATGGTGGCAGACTGGAGCATCACTAAGCTTCCAACCATACTTCGCAGCCTTGCTCTCGCCGCCGTGGCGCTGTGCATCGGTGTCTTGCCGTGGGCGAATGTGAAATTGCCGGGGTCAACGCACTCCTTGATTCCATGGCTGGCGTGCACGGCTTTCGTTTGCTGGTTGGTTTCAAGAATTGCGGAGTGGAAATCCCCGCGCCCGCATGAAAGAGCTGTCTGGTGGATGGTACTTCTGATCAGTGCGTACGGCTGGCTGATCACCTGCTTCCCTAGTGGGATGGTGGACCGCACCACGGGTGCGATTCTTGATCTGGACAAAAGTCCGTGGCTTGCGTTTGGGACGCTGGATCAAGAGATCTCTACGCAGGCGATGCTCTACATTTCATCCGCACTGATGCTGCTGGTGGTGGCGCTGGATTTGGCGTTTGAGCGAACTGGCCGGTATGTACTGGCACTGGCCGTGACGTTTGCTGGGTTTGTCACGGCTGTGGCGGGGCTTTGTCTTCAGAGGACGGCAGATCTTTCTACGCTGTGGGGGGTGAAGCACATTCCCAAATTTGTTTTCGGGTTGTTTTGGTACCACGGCAACACGGCGGCTTTTTTGAATTTGTCGTGGCCGGTGAGCGTGTGGTTGTGCCAGCTGTTGCTGCATTATGGGCTGCGCACCTTCCGTCAGCAGATGGCACTGGCCGTCCTGGTGGTTGCTGCCATGGTCCAGATAATTGCGGTTTTCGTGAATATATCGAAAGTGGGGCACTTTTTATTGATATTCGAAATCTTGCTTCTGGTGGTTGCGGGATTGGTGGTGTGGAGGCCGCACTTCGAAACTCTGCCTTTTAGCAAGAGGAGACTGGCCCTGTTTGCCCTGATCGCAGTGGGACTGATGGTGCTGGGCGCGTGGCTGAGCGGGGCGGGAGCCATGCTCGGGCGATGGGACAACTTTTCGCAACGTCATTATGATGATCCTGCCAGACGGCATGCCGCGGTGATGGCGCTACAGATCGGAGCTGACCATGGCTGGACGGGGACGGGACCAGGAACGTTTGAATGGGTGGCAGCGCATTATACGCCGCTGGACCCGATGCTGCAGGAGGGGCGCTGGCGACATGCGCACAATGATTATGCTGAGTTTTTCGCTGAATGGGGATGGCCGGGGGCTTGCTTCTTTATTCTACTGCTGGCGTTGCCGGGCAGACGCTTGTTCATGGCATTGAGGCAGGCATTTTTTAATGACGACCGCTATCGGATGTCTTTCGAGCGCAGGGCGGGACTGATCTGCTTCGCCACTGCGATTACTTCTCTGCTGCTTCATGCGGTGGTGGATTTTCCGCTGCAGATCGATGCCATTCGGCCGCTGTTTGCCGCCATGGTGGGAGTGGTGCTGGCGATGACCAGTTCGTCCGCCAGCACTATGTCGAGGCGCGATATGAATGGGGAGCGCAAACGCGCAGGGGAGTGAGAGACTGGCTTCCACTTGTCTGAGGGGTGCCTAAAGCAATGCTGATTGGAATGTAAGTCCTTGCATTCTGGAATTTATGGTTGGCGCGGTGGAGTTTTTCCACATGCAAGACTCCCTAAGCCAAAGAGTTCGAGGATGGACACCTTTTTTCGTGTTGGTGGATGGTATATCCGTAGCCAGCGCCTACATCGTCGCGTTCATCTTATCCCAGTTGCTGCCACCTGACACGCTGAACCTGGAATTGTCACCTCCATCGAAAGAGGGTGTGCTTCTGGCGCTGGGCATTATAGGGCTGTTGCTGCACACCCTCATCTGGTCACGTGAGGGGCATTACATGTTTCAGCTGCTGAACGGCCGCAAGCTGCGCATCTGCGCCGCCCAGGTTCTGTTCATGGCGCTCACTCTGTTTGTCTATCTGGGTTTGTGGCGGAACTACGATGTGTCACGCAAGCTGGTGCTGATGTTCATGCTGACGCTTGGGCCATGTCTGATGATCGGAAAGATCCTGTTCATGAAGCTTCTCCAGGTCCTGGGCGCGAAGATTCAACCACGGCTGCGCATTCTGGCGGTGAGTGATGAGGCGGGTGAGGCTGCGACGAGGCAATGGTTTTCCAACAAAACCATGCTCGGCATTCACCTCTGCGATGTGCTTGCGATCGAGACGGACGCCAGCCAGGAGGCGTTTCTGGAGCATCAACTCGAGGAAGCCCTGACACGTGGTCGCCCAAACCTGCTGATCTGGCGCCTGCCGACGAATGCTGCCCGCACCGAACGAATTCGGGCGATTGCGGAATCGCACGGAACGCATCTGGCCGTGGATCTGCAGCCGATTGTCGGAAACATGGGCTCAGTGAAGATCACCGAATACTCCCACATGAAGCTCATCAGCCTGCACAAGCATCCGCTGGTCAGCCCTGCGCACCGTTTCCTGAAGCGGTTGCTCGATATCTCCATCAGCCTGCCGGTGGTGGTGCTGGTGCTCCCGTTCCTGTGTGCCGGCGTGTGGCTCGTGCATCGGTTCTTCTCACCCGGCCCGCTTTTCTTCAAGCAGTCGCGTTCGGGGGCCGATGGGCAGATGTTCAAGATCTTCAAATTCCGCACCATGACGGTGAATCATGGCAAGGAGAGCGTCCAGGCCCGTGCCAATGACGTGCGTATCTTCACCGGCGGCGGGCTGATGCGGAAGCTCAGCATCGATGAAATGCCGCAGTTTTTGAATGTGCTGCTGGGTGACATGTCCGTCGTCGGACCGCGGCCGCACATGGCGGAACATGACGTGCTGTTTGCCATGGAATGCAGCCAGTATGCGATGCGCCACACAGTGAAGCCTGGAGTGACGGGTCTTGCCCAGGTGCGCGGACATCGGGGTCCGGTGGATGATGCCAGCGAGATCAAACATCGCGTGACCTCGGACATTGAATACTGCCAGAACTGGTCGTTCTACCTGGATCTGGCGATCATCGCCCGGACCTTCCTGCATGTGTTTTCCTTCCATGCCAAGTCCTGCTAAGAGAGCAGTTACATGTTTAAAGTTTCATGTTTAAAGTTGGGCAGAGGCATATGCTTGGTTCGTTGTTCTCAAACCTCATGATTCCCTGGCTGAAGGCGGTGCAAGGCTGATCGAAGACGCACGTTCGATAGACATGCCTTCTGCTTCTGATTTCTTCGGTTCCTTGATTTTCGGAGCCATCGGCCTTGCCGCCTTGCTTTACGGCAAATCGGTGGGTTCTGTGGTCAAAATGTGCCTGGGGGCGGCCATTCTTGGCTGCTCCTACCTCATCACGGAGAGCTGGCTGCTGTGGACCAGTGGTGCGGTGCTGACGCTGCTGCTGTTTCGATGGAAGGAGTAGGTGGGCTGCAAATGGAGAGGCTTGCCCTTTGGGGAATGCCGGGTCTGATAGACACCCCCATCCCAATGATATCTGCCAAATTGCGCAAGCCTGAATACACTGCCCGAGTCATTGAATGGCATGCTGACAAGGGCTTTGGCTGGCTGCAATTCGGCGAAAAGCGGTTGTTCCTGCATCGTCGTGATTTTTCCAGGGCGCACCACACGCCGAGGGTGGGGGAGGAGATACGTTTTAACTGGGGGCTGGATGCGCAGCGCCGCCCGTGCGCCCAAAATGCGGTGCAGGTGCGTGAAGTTTCCGATGTCAGTCTGGTGGGGCTGTTCTTCCTCAGCATGTTGCTGGTGCTGCCCGCCTATGCGTGGCTGAAGATGGGCTGGGAGATCTGGAAACTGGCGGCTTATTTCTTCGCTGTGTCATGGGTCACCTATGCCGCGTATGCCAGCGACAAGCGCAAGGCGCGCATGGAGGCGTGGCGCACTCCTGAGATGTTTCTGCATCTGCTGGAACTTGCCGGCGGCTGGCCAGGCGCCTGGGTGGCTCAGCGCCGGCTGCGGCACAAGTGTTCCAAAATCAGCTATCTGTTCGAGTTCTGGCTGATCATCTGCATCCACCAGTTCGCGGCCTTCGACTCGCTTCAACAGTGGAAGTATTCCCACATGTTGAAGCAGGCGCTTTTCGAGGATCATCGAGAAGCGCGCGGTCGATACAAGCAGCGATAAGCTGGATCAAGACACCTTCAGGCCCAGATACGCTTTGGCATTGGGGTAGCAGATGTTTTTGACCATGGTGCCGACGAGGGCGTCGTCGTTGGGGATGAGGCCGGACTCGATGTCTGTGCCGAGGAGATTGCAGAGGGTGCGGCGGAAGTATTCGTGGCGGGGGAAGCTCATGAAGCTGCGGCTGTCGGTGAGCATGCCGATGAAGCGGCTGAGCAGGCCGAGATTGCTGAGGGCATTGATCTGCCACTCCATGCCTTCCTTTTGATCGACGAACCACCAGGCGGAGCCGAACTGGACTTTGCCGGGGGTGGTGCCGTCGGCGAAGTTGCCGGCCATGGTGCCGAAGACGTAGTTGGCGTTCGGGTTGACGTTGTAGAGGACGGTCTTGGGCAGGGCGTTCTCGGTGTCGAGGCGGTCGAGGAAGCGGGAGAGCGTCTCTGCCTGCGGCCAGTCACCGATGCTGTCGCAGCCGACGTCTGCGCCGATCTCGCGGGCGAGGCGGCTGTTGTTGTTGCGCACGGGACCGAGATGGAGCTGCATGGTCCAGCCATGGGCGGCATTGAGGCGGCCGATGTGCAGCATGATGTTGCTGGCGAACTGATCCTGCTCGGTGGCATCGGCAGCGGTGCCGCTGCGGGCTTTCTGGAAGATGCGCTCGGCCTCGGCATCGCTGATGAAATTGGAGTGGCAGTAGTTCAGGCCGTGGTCGCTCAGGCGGCCGCCGACGCTGTGGAAGAAGTCATGGCGCTGCTTGAGGGCATCGAGAAGGGTTGCATAGCTTTTCACTTCGATGCCGCTGGCGGCGCTGAGCTTGTCGCACCAGGCGTTCCAGGCTTCGGGCAGGTGGACGGCGAGGGACTTGTCCGGGCGGAAGGTGGGATAGACGCCGACTTCAAAGCCATCGGCGGCGCATTTTTGATGGTGGGCGAGGTCGTCGATGGGATCGTCGGTGGTGCAGAGGGCCTTCACTTTTTGCGTGCGCAGGATGCCACGGGTGCTCATTTCTGGGGTGGCCAGGGCGGCTTCGGTCTGCTCCCAGATGGCGGGGGCGGATTTTTCATCCAGCAGGGTGTCGATGCCGAAGTAGCGCTTCAGTTCAAGGTGGGTCCAGTGGTAGAGCGGGTTGCGCAGGGTGTGGGGCACGGTCTTGGCCCAGGCGAGGAATTTGTCGCGGGGGCTGGCCTTGCCGGTGATGAACTCTTCCGGGACGCCGTTGCAGCGCATGGCGCGCCACTTGTAGTGGTCGCCTTCGAGCCAGATTTCGAAGATGTTTTTGAACTGGCGGTTTTCCGCGATGTCCTTGGGCGGCAGGTGATTGTGGTAGTCCAGGATGGGCTCGTCCTTGGCAAAGCTGTGGTACAGATGGCTGGCGGCCTTGGTGGAGAGCAGAAAATCGTCGTGGATGAAAGACATTGCAGTTTGTCGGTTGGTGGTGACCTGCCTAAACTGGCAGGATGACGAAAACACGCAACTGGTTCGCGCTCCTGCCTCTCCTCACGATGAGCGCGTGCAGTACGGTTCAGTTTTACACTCAGGCCATCAGCGGGCAGACGGAAATCTGGCGCAAATCACGGCCCAATGCCGCAGTGCTGGCCGACCCCAGCGTGGCGGAGCGCGTCAAGCAGCGCCTGAAGTTGATTGAAGAGCTACGGACTTTCGCCGCCAGCGACCTGCATCTGCCGGCGAAAAGTTTTGGCAAGTACTGCGACCTCAAGCGTCCCTACGTGGTGTGGGTGGTGCATGCCGCGCCGGAATTTTCCACCGAGAGCAAGAAGTGGTGGTATCCACTGGTCGGCAGCCTGAAGTATCGCGGCTTTTTTAATGAGAAGGATGCCCGGCAGGAAATGGAGAAGCTCAAGAAGAAGGGGTATGATGTGTTTACGGGCGGGGTGGAGGCTTACTCGACTCTGGGCTATCTGGCGGACCCGGTACTGAACACCATCCTGCATCGCAGCGATGCCGAACTGGCCGAACTCATCTTTCATGAACTGACGCATGCCAAGGTGTTCATCTCCGGTGACACCGATTTCAACGAAGCTTTTGCCACCGCGAATGCCGAAGACGGTGTGCGGCGCTGGTTGCGCTCAAAGGGAGATCTGCGTGGACTCCGGGAATTCGAAGCCAACTTGAAAAAGAACCGTGAGGTCGTTCGTCTGATGCTGAACACCCGAGATAAACTGAAGGCCACTTATGCCGGCATCTATCCCAGTGTGGAGGTGGAGCGGCAGGCCAAGCAGCGGGTGTTTGAAGGCATGCTGAGAGAGGGGCTGGCGATCAGCCCGCATGCGCGGATAAACATTCAGCATTTGCCGAAAACCTGGAACAACGCCCGCATCAACACGGTGGCCACCTATTACACGATGGTGCCCGGGTTCGAGCGGCTGCTGAAGGAAAAAGGTGGCGAACTGGAAGCGTTTCATGACGAAGTTGCCTCGATGCGAAAGCTGAATAATGAGCAGCGCATGAAGATTCTCGGAACCCCTTCCACACATGACTGACCACCTCCGCTCACGAATGCTTTTCTCCATCCTGCTGCTTCTTGGCTGCAGCCAGGTTTTCGCCCAGGACATGTCGAGCTGGACGGAGCCGTTTCCGCCGCACCGGATCGCGGGGAATTTGTACTATGTCGGGTCGCGTGATCTGGCCTCCTATTTGATCACGACACCGGAGGGGCATGTGCTCATCAACAGCAGCCTGGAGGAATCCGTGCCGCTGATCCGTGCCAGCGTGGAGAAACTGGGCTTCAAATTCGCGGACATCCGCATCCTGCTCATCAGCCATGCGCATTCGGACCATTGTGCGGGCAGCGCGGAGTTCTTGAAGCAGAGCGGTGCGAAGTATTGGGTGATGGAGCAGGACGCCGATGCGGTGGAAAATGGCGGCGCGAAGAAAGCGCGGGTGGGGAAGGGGGACTACACGCAGTTTCCAGCCGCCAAGGTGGATCACCGGCTGAAGGATGGCGAGGAGGTCAAGCTTGGGGACGCCGTGCTGGTGGCACGTCTTACACCCGGCCACACGCCCGGCTGCACGACGTGGACGATGCAGGTGACGGACAACGGCAAGCCGCTGAATGCGGTCATCATCGGCAGCCCGAATGTGAATCCCGGCTACGTGCTGGTGGGCAACAAGAACTACCCGGCCATCGCGACGGATTATGAGAAGACTTTTCGGGTGTTGAAAGCGCTGCCGGTGGACTTGTTTCTGGGTGCGCACGGCGGCTACTACGGCATGGAGGCGAAGCATGCGCGGCTGGGCACGGGCGGCACGAATCCCTTCATCGACCCTGCGGGTTATCTCCGCTACGTGACGGACCGGGAGGCGGCTTTTCGGAAGGAGTGGGAGAAGCAGAAGAAGTCGAAGTGACAGGGGGCGAGACGTCATGCTTGCGTATTTTTGGCAAAAGCCTCAATGATCAGCGCTCTCTTTCGTTCCAGCCATGACACGCTTCTTCGTCTTGTTCATTCTCGCCAGTGCAGCTAGTGCCGCAACGCTGCCGCCGGTCACGCCTTTTTTGGAGAAGCATTGCACGGAGTGCCATGACGGCGATGTGAAGAAAGGCGGGCTGGATCTCACGGCGCTGGCGTTTAAGCCGGAGGATCGGAAGAATTTTGACCTGTGGGTGAAGGTCTATGATCGTGTGAACAAAGGGGAGATGCCGCCGGCGAAAAAGCCCCGGCCAGAGGCGGCGGCATTGCAGAGCTTCCAGGCTGCGCTCAAGACGCCGCTGCGTGGGTATGAACTTGCGGAGCAGACGAAGAACGGACGCACGGTGCTGCGCAGGCTGAACCGCACGGAGTATGAAAACACGGTGCATGACCTGCTGGGAATCTCGCTGCCGCTGAAGCACATCCTGCCGGAAGACACGCCGCTGCATGGGTTTGACACCGTGGCGGAGGGGCTGCGTTTTTCGCAGCTTCAAATCGAGAAGTATCTGGAGGCGGCGGATGCCGCGCTGGATGCCGCCATTGTGCTGAGCAAACGGCCGGTGGGTATCAACCAGCGCTACAGTTACAAAAAGGAGGAAGGGATTCGCAAAAACCTCGATACGCCGCCAGGCACCCTGTCCGACAAGACCAATCCGAAAAGCGGGCACCGCGTGATGTTTCGTGAGAACGAGAAGGAGGTGATCATGTTCACCACGGGAGATTACTTGGTGGGGCTGAAGCAGTGCCGTCTGCCGGGACCGGGGAACTACCGCATCAAGGTCTCCGGCAACGCTTTCCAGAGCGAGGGCGAGCCGCTGACGCTCATGATCTGCAGCAACAACTACAAGCAGAAGCGTCTGCTGAGCTACTGCGAGCTGCCGGCGGACAAGCCGCGCGAGTTTGAATTCACCACGCGCCTTGATGGCAGCGAGCACATCGTGATCAACTGCGACCGCGTGGGTCGCGACAAGAAAGGGCAGAACATCTACAATGTTGGTGCGGCTGAATTCCTGGGAACCGGGCTCGCGATGCAGTGGATCGAAGTGGAGGGGCCGCTGTCTGCTGAGTGGCCGCCTGCAAGCCTGAAGAAGGCGCTGGGGGATGTGCCGCTGACTGAACTGGATGACAAGAAGCGCAAGTATCGTGATGGCAAGCAGCTTGGCTATGAACTCGCGCCCACGGATGTGAAGCAGGCGATTACTAGCGGGCTCAACGGCTTTGCAGCACGTGCTTTTCGGCGGCCGTTGGAGAAGGATGAGGCGGGGCCTTATATTGCTCTCGCGGCACAATCGCTGGATGCGGGCAGCACCTTTGAAGATGCGTTGAGGGTGGGGTTGCGTGCTGTGCTGACTTCACCGGCATTTCTGCTGCTGGAGGAACATCCGGGCAGGCTGAGTGATCTCGCACTGGCTACGCGGCTGGCGTATTTCCTCACGAGCTCGATGCCGGATGATGAATTGATGAAGGTGGCTGGTGAGGGAAAACTGACCCAGCCTGCGGTTCTCAAGGCCCAGACGGAGCGGCTGCTGAAGAGCCCGCGTGCGGAGGCTTTCGTGACCAACTTTGTGGGGCAGTGGCTGGAGCTGCGCAACATTGACGCGACGTCGCCGGACACAAAGCTCTACCCTGAATATGACATGCTCTTGAAGCTGGGCATGGTCTCGGAGACGGAGGCTTTTTTTAGCGAGCTGCTGAGCAAGAATCTGCCGGTGTCCAATCTCATCCACAGTGACTTTGCCATGGTGAACAGCCGCCTTGCCGAGCACTATGAACTGCCGGGCATCGCGGGTGAGGAGTTTCGCCGGGTGTCATTGCCGAAGGACAGTCCGCGTGGCGGGGTACTCACGCAGGCGAGTGTGCTGAAGGTCACGGCGAATGGTACGGTGACTTCGCCGGTGATTCGTGGAGCCTGGGTCATGAAGCACCTGCTGGGACAGCCGCCCGCGCCGCCGCCTGCGAGTGTGGGGGCCATCGAGCCTGATACGCGTGGAACGACGACGATTCGTGAGCAGTTGGCGAAGCATCGTGACAGTGAGACCTGCGCCACCTGCCACCGCCAGATTGATCCGCCGGGGTTTGCGCTGGAGTGCTTTGATGTGATTGGCGGGTTTCGTGAGAACTACCGCTCCAATGAGAAGGGGGCGAATGTGAAACGCAAACTTCGTGGGCAGAACATCTGGCAGTACAAGGAGGGGCTGCCGGTAGATGCCAGTGGTGAGCTGGAAGATGGTCGCAAGTTTCAGGGCATCACTGAATTCAAGAAGCTGCTGCTGGAGCAGCAGGATCAAGTGATGCGAGCGCTGGCTGGCAATCTGGTGACCTACGGCACAGGGGCAGGGATTCAGTTTGCGGATCGTGATGCCATCGAAGCCATCAGCAAGCAAGCCAAGGCCGATGGCTCGGGAGTGCGCTCACTGGTTCATGCGGTGGTGCAGTCTCCGCTGTTTTTGAGCAAGTAAACGCCATGCTACTCCACCAACCAGTCTTCAAACCTCAGTCCCGGAACCTTGGCGAAGTCCACGGAGTTTTGGGTGAGGAGAAGCGCGTCGTGGGAAATGGCGATGCAGGCGATCTTGAGGTCCATGGTGCCGATGCGGATGCCTTGCTTGCGAAAGGTGAGGAAGAGAGTCGCCGCATCCTCATCCAAAGGCAAAACCGTCCACGCTGCGTAAGCTTCAATGAGACCGTAAAATTCCCGATAGGCATCGATTTGCCGGAGCGGATCGGGTGTGGCATGGACTTCTTTCAACCAGCCTTCGACGCGTTCCTGCACATTTACCACAGTGGTGGTTACCTCGTCACGAGCTGCGTTCAGGCGCTGGGTCAGCCGTTCGGAGAAGGTCCATCACGACTCAACGCAGACAGGTGGTTAGTATCCAGCACCACCACGGGCCTCAATCTCCTTTTCGTAGGTTTGGCTGCGGCGATACTCTTCGCCTGCCTTGGTGGCAGCTTCGTGCAGTTTGGAGTTGTTCGCCCACCCAACAGTTGCCCGCCAGTCTTTCTTTACGGGCGATGAAGACCAAGGCTGCGCCTGCATTTCTGCAAGTTTGCGCTCAAGGGCTTCGACTCGTTCTTCCAATGTTGCTGTCATAGCTCTGACTCATTATCCCACCAGTTCCGGCTTTTTCAACTACCATCCATCCCACCATGATCACACGCCCTGCCATTTCCCGCCGCGCTTTTCTGCACGGCTCCGGTGTCTCGCTGGCCCTGCCGTTTCTGGAGGCGATGATGCCGCGCCTTTCCAGTGCGGCGGCTGCGACGCCGCCGAAGCGCATGGTGTTTGCCTGTGCTTCGCTGGGCATCTATGGGCCTTCGTTTTTTCCGAAAGAGACGGGGCGTGGCTATGCGCTGACGCCTTATCTTGAGGCGCTGAAAGATCATCGGGAGGACTTCACGGTGCTCTCGGGCGTGAGTCATCCGGATCAGGCCGGGGCGGACGGGCATACGTCTGAGATGACGTGGTTGACCTCGGCGCGCGGGCCTGGGCTGGGTGGTTTTCGCAACACGGTGTCGATTGATCAGTTCGTGGCGGAGAAGATTGGCTATGAGACACGCTATCCTTCGCTGGTGCTGAGTTCGGCGGGGCAGAGCAGCCAGAGCTACACGCGGAGCGGTGTGATGGTGCAGGCGCAGTCGAAGCCCTCGCAGGTTTTTGCCAAGCTCTTTCTGGACGGAACTCCGGGTGAGATCCAGAACCAGATGCGCAAGCTCAAGGAAGGGCGCAGCATCATGGACACGGTGCAGGCGGAGGCGAAGAGGTTTGAGAAACGTGTGGGGGCGGCGGACAAGGAGAAGCTGGATGAATACTACACTTCGTTGCGTGAGATGGAGGAGCGCATGCTCAAGTCTGAGGCGTGGGTGCAGAAGCCCAAGCCGAAGGTGGATGCGAAGCAGCCGACGGATGTGGAAAATGAAGCGGATCTCATCGCGCGCATGAGGCTGCTGTTTGATCTGATCCCACTGGCGCTGCAAACGGACAGCACGCGGGCGATCACGGTGCTGGTGCAGGGCAGGGGAGATGTGCCGCTGATCAATGGGGTGACGATGGCGCATCACAATCTGTCGCATCATGGACAGGACCCGCTGAAGATCGAGCAGTTGCAGCGCATCGAGCGCGCTGAGTTTGAGGCATTGAACGGGCTGCTGACTTCACTGAAGGCGAAGAACGAGAGCAACGGGAGCCTGCTGGACAACACGATGGTGCTCTTTGGCAGCAACCTTGGCAATGCCAACAGCCATGACTGGCACAACCTGCCGCTGGTGTTTGCGGGGGGTGGTTTCAAGCATGGTCAGCACCTGGCGTTTGATGCGAAGAACAATCAGCCGATGTGCAATCTCTTCGTGCAGATGCTGCAGCGCATGGGGATTGAGGCGGATGAGTTTGGGTCGAGCACGGGGACGGGATTGCCGGGGCTGGTGGTGTAGGGGCTGCCCCCGGGGCTAGCTATATGCAGCAGACTTTCCTAGGATGGTGTGAGGCGGAGCGCCGTGACGAATGGAATTGGCTTCCATGTGAGAAAAGGCAGAGTTTCTAGTGTCATGAACCCAAGAAAGGCGACCTTAATCGCGTGGAATTCATGATGGGCCCGGAAGCGAACCTGATCAAAAATTCAAGATGTCCAAGCTGAATATGAAAAGAGTAATTTTTTTGTTTTGTCTCGCATGCCTGTCGGTCGCAAAGTTGTGGGCGACCGATTACTCGGCGCTTGGGATGGGGGAGCTTGTCGAGTGCACCGAAAAGATATTTGTCGTCAAATTGGTGACTGAAGGAGATCAACTCCAGTTGAAGTTTTTTGAAGCGCTCAAAGGGGACGGCGTGAAGAATTTTAGTTTAACCTCGAAGCTGCATGTCTTCCAAAAAGACGGTCCGGAACGGCACACAGCTTTTTTTGACGGTGATGCGAGAGTCAACCTCGATGAAGTCCCAACCTCAGATCAGAGGATCATTTTTCTAACTTCCGAGCGTGGGGGGAGTCTGCGGACGTTCCACCCTGCTTGCATTCAGCCGATTGAGAAGAAGGATCTGGTTCTGAAGGTGATGGCTATGAGCCGTGACCCGGGTGTGTTTGTGAAATCTCCAGGTTCTGATGACGATGTGGATCTGATCTATGTGCTGGGGCAGCGATTTCAGGCCATTCACGTCAGTGCTCCATTGCTTCCCGCGCTGGAGTCCTATTTTTCGCGCGTTACGCGTTACGACAGCATGGATGTGAGGGGGCTTTCGTGGCAGCACACGCGGTTCACCATGCAGTTCGCCTGGCGGCCAGCGCAAAAACCAATGCTTCAAATGGAGCCGATTGAAGCCAATGGTAGATTGCCAGATTTCATCCGGAGAATTGACGCGCAGGTGGGCTGGGATCAATGGGTGCCGCCAAACAAAGAAATGCTGCCGCCAAAGTTCGAAGTGACCGTGGACACGCGTGGGCCTGCCAGAGTAGGAAATCTTACTTTTGAGGAAGCGGCAGATTTTCTCAGAAGACAGTTGCGGTCGAACAAACTGGAGGTCGTAGCCATGGCCTACCGTTCGTTGTCCGGACTTTGGGATTTAGATGCGGTGCCCATCGCAATCCAGATGCTGCGTCATCAAGAACGCAAGTTTAGAGCAGAAGCGGCAAAGTTTCTTGCGGGTGCCCAAGATGCACGCGCCGTGGATGAGCTCTGCATGGCGTTGGATGAACTGCCCCCGTGCATTCGATATGCCGCGGAAGGCTACAATGCAGACGATGAGCGGGTCAGCAGCGAGGTAGGAAGGGCTGTTCTCAACCTTGAGGATGTGCGGACCGTGCCAGCTCTCAAGCGGGCTGCCTTGAAAGGCTACGCCGGGGATTGGATAGCCATGGCTTTGAGCCAGATGGGGGATGAAAAGGCATTCGAGCCATTGCTGTCCCATCTTCGAAATCCGAAAGTGGATCATTATCCGTCGGAGTTGGTGACGATGATCCAACGGTCCAATCTTCCCGTTGAAGCTTGGATGAACAAGGGTTTGTCTTCAGATGACCGTCAAGGAAAGCAAGATCGAGCCGCCAAATGGATCGCGTGGTGGGAGGCCAATAAGGCTTCATTTCGTATCGTCCGAACATGGCGAGAGGCTCAGAAGGTTCCGGCCCCCTAAAGCAGAACAATGGAGCCTTGATTCCTACTCCTCTACGGCATCGAACACATCCGGCACCGGGGCATGTTCGGCGACCCAAGCCAAGGCTTGTTCTTTGGTCTTGAGTGTGCCTTCGAGCTGGAGGGTTTGGAGAGTGGTGAGGAGTCTGCCGAGGGCTTTGCCGGCGTGCCAGCCTTGGGCGATGAGATCGGTTCCGGTGATGATGCGTGGGGGCAGCATGGGCTCGCTGGCAAGTTCTGCGCGCTTGGCGAGGAGGAAGTCGTAGTTGTCGAGCCAGCCGTTGGAGCCGAGGCAGTCAACGCGATGCAGGGCGAGTTCGTCATCGAAGGAGGGGCGTGCCATGAAGCGGCGCAGCTTGGCGGTGCGCATCTTTTTCACGTCCTTGAAGACCATGTGGTTTTCGACGGCGACGACGGTGGGCTCGATGACTTCATTGGAGAATTTCATGCGGCGCATGATCTCGCTGGTTTTTTCGGCACCGAGTTTGTCGTGGCCGTTGAAGCGAATGCGGCCGGTGTCGGCATCGCGTGTTTGCGTGGCTGGTTTGGAGATGTCGTGGAGGAGGACGCTCATCACCAGAGGCAGCGAGACCTCGGCGGGCAGCAGGCTGAGCATGAGGCGCGTGTGGATGAAGACATCGCCCTCGGGATGGAATTGAGGCGGCTGTTCGCAGCCTTGGAGAACGAGGATCTCGGGGAGGAACTGCTCCATGAGGCCGCTGTTGACGAGGAGATCGAAGCCGCGCACGCGATTTGGATGCAGCATGGTTTTTACGAACTCCTCGCGGATGCGCTCGATGCTGACGCTCTTAATTTTGGGCGCGAGTCCGCAGATGGATTCCCAGGTGGCGTGCTCGATGTCGAAGCCGAGCACAGTGGCGAAGCGCACGGCGCGCAGCATGCGGAGGTGATCTTCTTCAAAGCGGTCCTTGGCCACGCCGATGGCGCGCAGCAGGCCCATGCGCAGGTCCATCTGGCCGTCCACGTAGTCGATGACCTGGTTTGTGAGCGGGTCGAAGAAGAGGCCGTTGATGGTGAAGTCGCGGCGCTGGGCATCGAGTTCCGGGGTGGAGTAGGTGACGCTGTCTGGGCGGCGGCCATCGCTGTAGCTGCCGTCGCTGCGAAAGGTGGCGACTTCGACGTGGACGTGGTTCAGGCGCACGATGACGACGCCGAAGTGGGCGCCTACGGTTTGGGCGCCGGGGAAGAGTTTTACGACTTGCTCGGGTGTGGCGCTGGTGGCGACGTCGAAATCTTTGGCCTCGCGGCCGAGGAGCATGTCGCGCACGCAGCCGCCGGCCAGCAGGGCTTTGTGACCGGCCTGGGTGAGTTTTTCGATGATCTGGATGGCGGTGGAGCGCATTGAGGGGAGAGTCAGCGTGGGGGAAGGAGAGTTCAACTTGAACGGAGTTTGGAGTTTGTGTGCTATAGCCCGCTCTTTGGGATTTGAGAGCGGTGGGTGTGGCGAGAGCGGCGCTGAAGCGCCGCATTGATTCGCTGCGCTCACCCTTCGGGCAGCCTGCGGCTGTCTATCTCCGCTGCGCTCCGGTTCCGGGGACGCTGGCGCGAGTTTTGGCAATCCAGTTTCCGCTGTTCAAATCGGGGACTGGCGTTACACTCGCGGCCCCTTATATGGACCCGCTCATCGAACTGCTCCGCAATAACTCCAACCGCAGCCCTAAAGAGATCGCTCTCGCACTGGGCCTCGCCGAATCCGAAGTCACCGCCCGCATTGCTGCGGCGGAGGCGGATGGCACGATCTTGGGTTATAGCGCCGTGGTGGACCGTCTGAAGGCGGGGGACCGCCGCGTGACGGCTTTGATCGAGGTGCGCATCTCGCCGGAGCGTGATGGCGGCTTTGACCGTCTGGCACGTCGGATTTCGAAATTTGACCAGGTGCGAGACTGCTTTTTGATGAGCGGTGGCTACGACCTGGCTGTGATCGTGGAGGGGCAGGACCTCCTCGATGTGGCGACTTTTGTGTCCGAAAAACTCAGCACCCTGGGTGGTGTGCTGTCCACGGCCACGCGCTTTGAGTTGAAAGCGTACAAGGAAAATGGGTTCCTCGCGAACGGTGGCGGCGATGAAGAGCGCCTGCCAGTGGCTCCATGAGCAGAGAGGAATCCCGACCATGGAATACGACAACAAGATTTCTCATATCATTCGCGATCTGCCGCGTTCCGGCATTCGCGATTTCTTCGAGCTCGTCATCGGGCGCACCGATGTCATTTCGCTCGGCGTCGGTGAACCCGACAAACCGACACCGTGGCCGATCCGCGAGGCGGTGATCCGCTCACTGGAAAAAGGCCAGACGAGCTACACCTCGAATCTCGGTCTCGAATCGCTGCGCATCGGCATCAGCGAGTACGTCACCAAGCACTTCCGCACCACGTATGATCCGAAGACGGAGATTCTGGTGACGGTGGGTGTGTCTGAAGCGCTCGACATTGCCTTCCGTGCGGTGTTGAATCCGGGCGACGAAGTGATCTATCATGAACCGTGCTACGTGAGCTACTCACCGAGCATCAAGATGGCCTACGGTGTGCCGGTGGTGGTGCAGACACGGGAGGAGAATGAGTTTGCTCTGATGGCTGAGGATGTCGAAAAGGCGATCACGCCACGGACGAAGGTGATTGCGCTGAATTTCCCGACGAATCCGACGGGTGGCATCATGCCGCACGAGGAGCTGGCGAAGATCGCGGCGCTGGCGGTGAAGCATGACCTGCTCGTCTTCACGGATGAGATCTACAGCGAGCTGCTTTACGACGGACGTCAGCACAAGAGCATCGTCGAGTTTCCCGGCATGCGTGAACGCACCATTTTGCTGCACGGCTTCAGCAAGGCCTTTGCCATGACCGGCTGGCGTCTCGGCTATGCCTGTGCTCCGGCTCCGCTGCGTGAGGCGATGATGAAGATTCATCAGTATTGCATGCTGTGTGCTCCGATCATGAGCCAGATGGCGGGCATCGAAGCCCTCAAGATGGGAGAGACTGCCTACGAAGACATGCGTCAAAGCTACGAGCAGCGTCGCAATCTCATCGTCAGCCGTCTCAACGGCATGGGGCTGCACTGCTTCAATCCGGGGGGGGCCTTCTATGTCTTCCCTGAGATCCGCAGCACGGGCCTGAGCAGCAAGGATTTTGCGATCCAGCTGCTGGAGAAGAAGAGTGTGGCCGTTGTTCCTGGCAGTGCTTTCAGCAGTGCTGGCGAGGGCTTTGTGCGCTGCTGTTATGCGACTGCTCCCGAACTCATCGCGAAGGCGATGGATTTGATGGAGGAGTTTGTGAACGAGGTGCGGGCGAAGAAGTGAATGGTTAGAGTCACGAAGTGATGAAACGACTGTGGCAACTGTTCGATGGATTGGATGCCATCGAACTGGTTGTCTTCGGCTGCATGGCAGCAGTGATGCTTGTCGGTGGGCCGCTTTGGCTCGTCGCGGACTTTGTGACCAAACAACGTTATCTCCCGGCGGGGGTTCTCGGTCTGCTGTGGGTCATTTGCATCGTTGTCGGCGTTCGTGATTTTCGGCGTAAGAGGCTCAGTTGGTTGACTGGAGGTCTTAGCGTTGGGTGGTTTGTGACGACGCTGTGGCTCAGCATGGTGTAGTCACATGCTTTCCCGTTTGAGGATTCGTCTTGGCTGGTGAATGGCGCAGCCTGCGACATGAAATCTGCCAATGGCGGATGATTAAGCCAGGCGGAAGAGCTTGCGTGAGTTTTCGAAAAGGATCTTGCGCTCGACGGCTTTGCTGGACGCGAGCTTGCGAATGGCGGCGATGGTGGCGGCACCCTGGCAGCCGGGGCCGCGGCCGAGGTGGTCGGCGCAGTCGCTGCCGTAGAGGATTTTGTCCTGATGGCGGTCGAAGAACTGGGTGGTGTGCTCTTCGTCGCGGGTGAGGGCGACCAGGCCACTGCCGGCGGACATGTCGGCAAACATGTTGGGGTAGTCGGCAAGGTAGCGGTCCGTGATGCCGCCGGGGGTGATCTTGCCCTTGGGGTAGTTTACTTTTTGATCGTGCAGCTTGTCGATGTTGCCCCAGAAGGCCTGTGCATGGCCGATGAAGTTGGTCTTGGGGAACTTCTCCAGCATGGTGTGAAGGCGCTCGTAGCCGAGGTTGTAGGTCAGGTGCTGGAAGTGCAGGAGGATGGGGACGTTGTAGGCGGCGGCGAGGGCGTAGAGCTTCTGGCTCTCGGGTGAATCACACTGTACCATGAACTTCTGCTCGCCGATCATGCAGGCGCCCTGCTTGAGCCATTTTTCGATCTCGGCGGGAGCGGTGTCGAGGTCGGTGACTTCATTGGCGGCCCAGAGGTAGGCGTCGGCATGGGCTTTGGCGAAGTCACGCGCGGCCTCGGTGGTGGCGCATTGGGCGGCGAGGCCGTTGGATTTGCCGTTGTGCGTGGAAGGGCGGTCCAGGTAGGTGCCGGCGGGCAGGATGATGGTGGTAGTGATCCCCATGGCTGCTTGATGCGCGAGCAGATGCTCATCCTCACGCTTGTGGTAGTTCATGTGCTGATGGATGTCGATGATCGGCTCAGCGGCTGGCGTTTGAGCCAGAGTCCGCGAGGCGATGGTGGCGAGTCCGGCAGACAGGAAGGTGCGGCGTGTGGGCATGAAGACATTACGCCATCCGGGAAGGCGATGTTGCTCATGGCCTGCCGATGCGGTGTGGGTGCTTTCGTTTCGTGAGAGGGCTGTGCGGGTACGGGCGCGCTGGGCTCATCTCGGCGGAGCGAGATGGCTACTGTACTTTCAGGCCTTGCGTGTCGGCAAGGATGGCGCCGGTGTAGATCATGCCGGTTTGCACGGTGCCGGTCAGGTTTGCGGCGATGAGATCGGCATCGGTGAAGTCGGCGTTGGTCAGATTGGCACCTTCCAAGTTGGCCCCGGAAAGATCTGCGCCACGGACGTTTGCGTTGCTGAGGTTGGCATGACGGAGGGAGACGCCGCCGAGATCCGCACCGCTGAGATCTGCACCGCTCAGATTGGCATTGTCGAGGTTCGCGCCGCTGAAGTCGCCGCCGGAGAGATTGGTGCCTGCGAGGTTGGCCTTGGTGAAGGTGGTGCCTACGAACTGGGCTTTGGCCAAGTTGAGGTCATTGAGCGTCGCGCCTGCGAGGTTCATGCCGGTTTCGTCGATCTTGCGGCCGCTTTTGCCGCCGGTTTCGAGCCATTGAGTGTGGGCGAGGAGTTCTTCGGTGGTGATGCTTGCCATGGTGACCAAATGAAAACCCGATTTACGAGGTCGTAAATCGGGTTTTCAAACTAGTTGAGGGGATTTTTGTAATCCCCTACGGGCTGGAGCAGCAGGGGATCAGCCATTCACCTCGGCGACGATCTTCTGTGCTGCGTCGGTAAGATCGGCGGCGCTGGTGATCTTCAGGCCGCTGGCGGCGAGGGTGGCCTTGCCGGCTTCGACGTTGTTGCCTTCGAGGCGGACGACGAGAGGGATGTTGAGGGAAACTTCCTGCGCTGCGGCGATGATGCCGGTGGCGATGATGTTGCAGTCCATGATGCCACCAAAGATGTTCACCAGGATGCCCTTCACATTGGGATCGCCGAGAATGATTTTGAAGGCTGCGGTGACCTGCTCCTTGGTGGCGCCGCCGCCGACGTCGAGGAAGTTGGCTGGTTCGCCGCCGTGGAATTTGATGATATCCATGGTGGACATGGCAAGGCCGGCGCCGTTGACGAGACAGGCGATGTTGCCGTCGAGACCGATGTAGTTGAGGCCGAATTCGCTGGCGGCGACTTCGCGGGGGTCTTCTTCCGTGGTGTCACGCATGGCGGTGACGTCCTTCTGACGGTAGAGGGCGCTGTCGTCGAAGTTGAACTTGGCATCGAGCGCCACGACCTGATTGTCGGTGGTGATCGCGAGGGGATTGATTTCCACCAAGGAGCAGTCGCTCTTGATGTAGAGGTTCCAGAGGGCGGTGAAGAGCTTCACGGCCTGGGTCATGAGGGGGCCGCGCAGATTGAGCGAAGCAGCGATCTTGCGGCACTGGTAGGCCTGAAGGCCGAGGGCGGGATTGATGAATTCCTTGGTGATCTTCTCGGGAGTCTTTTCGGCGACTTCTTCGATGTTCATACCGCCTTCGGTGGAGGCGATGATGGCGTGGCTGCTGGAGACACGGTCAAAAAGGATGGCGAAGTAGTATTCCTTGGTGATGTCCACGGCTTTGGCGATGAGCACCTTGCTCACGAGCTTGCCTTCCGGGCCGGTCTGGTGGGTGACGAGGGTCTGGCCGAGCATCTTGCCGGCGATGTCTTCTGCTTCTTCCGGGGTGTTCACGAGATGGACACCGCCTTTGAAACCGTTTTTGAAGGTGCCTTTGCCACGACCACCGGCATGTACCTGAGCTTTCACCACGAGTCCGGCCTGACCGATTTCGCGAGCCGCGGCTCCTGCTTCTGCCGCCGTGCTGGCGACGATTCCTTTGGGACTGGCGACGCCGAATTTGTCGAACAGTTGCTTGGCTTGATACTCGTGGATGTTCATGGAGAAAAAATGGGGGAGCCCGATAGTAGAAGTGCGACCCGAAGCGTCAAGGCGCATTCCCGGTGAAGGTGAGAATGCCGGGCTTGCCGTGGCTGCGAGGCTGGGGCATAGCGCTGCATGCGAATCGATGTGGTGACGCTGTTTCCGGAGCTTGTCTCGGTGCCGATGGGCCTGAGCATGATGGGCCGTGCGCAGGAAAAAGGCATTCTGGACCTGCGGGTGCATGACCTGCGTGAACAGGGGATGGGCAAGCATCGCCACGTGGACGACACCCCGTACGGGGGAGGGCAGGGGATGGTGATCCGCCCGGAGCCGATGTTCGAATCGCTGGACCGCCTCGACACGCCGGAGGCGCGCATCATTTACATGTCACCTGCGGGGAAGCGGTTCGATCAGGCCACGGCGCGGCGGCTTTCGGCTGAGTCGCATTTGATCTTCATTTCGGGGCATTACGAAGGGATCGACCACCGCATCATTGAGCACTGGGTGGATGAGGAGATCAGCCTGGGTGACTATGTGCTGACGAATGGGGCCATCGCCGCCGTGGTGGTGATGGATGCCATTGTGCGCCTGCTGCCCGGGGTGCTGGGAGACGAGATGAGTGCGGTGGAGGAGAGCTTTGGTGCCAGCGGCCTGCTGGAGGCGCCGCAGTACACCAAGCCGGCGGAGTACCGTGGCCTGAAGGTGCCGGACATGCTGCTGAGCGGGAATCATGCGAAGATCGCCGCATGGCGGGAGGAGCAGGCGCTGGAACGCACGCGGACGAACCGCCCTGATTTAATCGACTGAGATGCGTACAGGCGTGACATTTCGTTTGACGATCCACTGGGCTGCACGCTAAATAAGCACTCCGCTGGCTGACCACCTGCGGGACAAATTCAATGAATGGTGAGGTGGCTGAGTGGTCGAAAGCACATCTTTGCTAAAGATGCGTAGCCTTAACAGCTACCGAGGGTTCGAATCCCTCCCTCACCGCCATTCTTCGCCGACCCAAGGAGGCGAAGGATGCCTTCCGTAGCTCGAAGAGCGAAGGACGGGCCACTGTTTTCTCTCCCGACTATTGAATGTCAAAAATGATGCGCTGATACCTAGTGAGCGGAGGTGTGCCGTCATCAGTCACTTCGAGGATGAGGTGGACCTGCTTCCCGGGCTCTTTTGGCGCGACGAAGCTGGCTTGGTCCAGTGAGTCGGGATGGGTGATGACCACCTTCGTGAGAGCGGAATCGGCGTCGGAGTATTGCCACCATCGGGTGGTGAGGTTGTTGCCATCGGGATCGGTGGCGGTGGCTTCGAGCTTGGCAGTTTCTCCGGCTTTGACGGTCATGTTGAGAGCGCCTTTTATTTGGATGACGGGCGCGTGGTTGGCGTCCTTGAACTCCTTCACGCACCAGTCGGCCCCTTCGATGTCCCATTCATTGGCGTAGAGAAGGAAGCGGACGATGGAGCATTCGTCGTTGATCTCGCATTCACTCACGAATCACACGGCAGCGATACCGGTTTTCGGACGAAGATTGCCTGCATTCTAAGATTGGGTTGCCGAGACCCGCGGGATTCCTGGGAACGAAAGAGCCCGGCGCATCGCATCGGCAGGCGGGGTCCGCCTGATCATTCACAACCTCGCCGCCCACCCTGTCGTCACTTTCTCTGTCACCTTTTTCTTCCAAAACGTCATGGACCTGTGGCAGCATGATCGAGCCATGATGACCTCAGAACCACGACCCATCATCCAAGCTGCTCCATTCCTCACCACCCGCTGGACTCGCGTCTGTCTGGCGAAGGCGGACTCGGAGGATGGGCGCAGGGCCTTGGCGGACTTGTGCGACGCTTATTATGAGCCTGTCGTCGCCTACCTGCGCAGCGTGCTCCGCGATGCTGATGCGGCCCGGGAGATGAGCCATGCGTTCTTTGCCGAGATGCTCGCGGGCGGCACGATTCACACCGCTGATCCGGAGCGTGGCCGATTTCGGTTTTATCTGCTCGGTGCGGTCAAGCACTTCGTCGCGCACCACCACGAAGCGGAGTCGCGGCAGAAGCGCGGCGGTGGTGTCGCACCGCTCTCGCTGGATGCGGACTCGCCCGATTCACCGGCGCTGAATGTCCCGGAGGATGACCGTCTCTTGCCCGAGGCTGCGTTTGACCGTCAATGGGCCGTCACCGTGCTCGACCGCGCGATGAAGGCGCTGGGTGCCGAGTGTGCCGCGCAGGGGAAATCAGGGTTGATTGACCAACTGCGCCCGTGGTTGCTCGGTGAATCAGGTTACGGCGATCAGTCGGCGGTGGCGGAGACACTGGGGCTGAGTGCGGCAGCGATGAAAGTGACGGTGCATCGCATGAGGCAGCGCTTCCGCCAGTGTGTGAAGGCAGAGATCGCCGGAACCTTGAAGGATGCGGACGTCATCGAGGACGAGATGCGTTCCTTGCTGGTGGCTCTCGGCGGCTGAAAATGTTTGTAACCCTTTCTCCGCCGCACGGCATGGTTAGATATGGATCCGTCATCGTTCTCCAAGTGCCCACGCTGCGGCGAATCGCTCCCCTCCGATGCCGTTGTCGGACTCTGTCCACGTTGTCTCATGGTCGGGGCGATGCAGCCCACCCAAGCGGGTGAAACCGCAGCGGCGTTACCCTCCCTCGCTCCCGAAGAACTCGCCCCGCACTTCCCACAGCTCGATATCCTCGAGTGTCTTGGCCGTGGCGGAATGGGGGTGGTTTACAAGGCGCGTCAGAAGTCGCTGAACCGTCTCGTCGCGTTGAAGCTGCTCGCACCGGAGCGGGCGGATGATCCGCAGTTCGCCGCACGCTTTGAAAAGGAGGCGCAGGCGCTCGCGGCGCTGAATCATCCGAACATCGTCGGTGTGCATGACTTCGGGCAGGCAGGCGGCTTTTACTTCCTGCTGATGGAGTTCGTCGATGGCGTGAACTTGCGCCAACTGCTGCAAGCAAAGCGTCTGACTCCCAAGGAAGCGCTCAGCATTGTGCCGCCGGTGTGTGAGGCACTGCAATGCGCGCACGATCACGGCATCGTGCATCGGGACATCAAGCCGGAGAACCTGCTCATCGACAAGGCGGGCGTGGTGAAGATCGCCGACTTTGGCATCGCGAAGATCGTGCACAGTGGCCCAGACACTCTTGTCTGTTCAGGAGAGGAGCAGACAGGAGTGGCCGCATCACTTCCGTTCGGCACCCCCGATTACGCCGCACCGGAGCAGCATGACCAAAGCACCACGACCGATCACCGCGCCGACATCTACAGCCTCGGCGTCGTGCTCTACGAGATGCTCACCGGCGAGCGACCGCAGCAAGACTTCGTGCCGCCCTCGAAGCGCGTGCAGGTTGATATCCGCATTGATGAGATCGTGCTTCGGGCTTTGGAAGTAAAACCGGAGCTGCGCTTCGCCACGGCAGCGGAGTTTCGCACACAGATAGAAGAAGTGACGAAAGAACCTGGCAAACCTGTGTCTGCTCAACCGATGATGCGGGCTGGGTCGCCAATCGATCAACTGTTCCCGTTGTGGTTGCGATTAATCCTTGGGGCAGCCTTTGTCGTGTGTCTCCTTAACTTCGCGGGTCCGCATATCACGCGCCTTGGCAACAACCCGGAGCCGACGGTCACGATTGGACTCTCCCAGCCGTGGCTCGTGGTGCATCCGCAGGTGGTCGACGATACGCGCTCAGTCCGCGCACTGGTTTGGAACTTCCGCTCCTCCTCCTTCCTCTCGGGCATCATCGCCGCAGTCATCGCCGCGACACTGCTTTTGTCCCGCAGGAACGGACGCCTCCACGCGCGCTGGTCTGGCTGGATTTCCGGGAGTGGGAGTGCTGCGGCTGCTCCGTCTGGGATGCGATTCAGGCTTGTCGAAGAGCGCGGCGGTCGCCGCGTCATCGTCTGGTGCAGCGTTTTGGCCGCGACCTTGGCCGTCTTTGCCATCGCTCTCATCGTTGGAGCAGCTTCGTCAATTGTCCTTCAGGGCGCGCCCCCTCCTCTAATCATCATCGCGTTGGCAGGGATCGCCGCTTTCCTGACGGTGGTCTCTTCCGTGCGCATCAGCTTCAAGTCTGGCGCGTCGCCTCATGCAGAGGCCGATAACACCACCGGCCCGCCGCGCTTTTCTCGCGCGGCCATTGTGGGTGCGTGCTGGGTGCCGTTCACATTCCTCTCCTTCCTGGCGGTTGCGATGGCCAGCTACCAGAGACCGGGAGGCAGCCCCGCCAGCGGTCCAGAATGGTGGCAACTCGCGATCCTGATTCCCGCGCTCATCCTGGGTGTCGCAGGCCCCTTCGGCACGACGATTCTTGGCTGGGTGGCCGTGGCGCAGATACGGCGGTCAGCGGGGCGAATCCATGGCCTGTACCTGGCGTTGTTCGATGGTTTGCTATTTCCGTTGATGACTCTGAGCGCCGTCATCGCCCTGGCCGGCGTGGCGATGGCGAAGATGTTTGTGGATTTTTATTTGAATCCCTCGGATCTTCGCATCCATCCCCGCATCGCTTTTTGGATCGAGTCCCATCATGCCATCGTGGTGCTCCTGAGCGTGGTTCTGGTGATCGTGGTGAATATTTTCATCGTCCGTTCCGTGCTGCGCGCCGTGCGAAAGGATGTGGCATCAGCGCCGCCGGAGAGCAGCGCGACGGGCAATGAAATCAAGGCTGCCTCAATCGCGATTATTTTCGCATTGATCGCCACGGCCCTGGGTGCGCTGGCCGCGATCCGCAATGGAGGCGCGTGGCCTGCGATGGCTCTTTCACTGCTGTTTGCCGGCATGGCTATCATCATGGCGCTGCCAGTGCGCCAATTGGGAGTGGGGAAATGCGCGCTGGCCATCGCCGCTCTCGGCACGGTCATCTGGCCGCTCCTTGCAGTTGCTGTATCGCACTGGCGATTACTCCCCACTGTTTCCGCGCAGTCTCCCTCATACAATCCAGCGCCAGAGACACCGATTCGTTACACATTGTTGCAGGCAAAAGCGCCGGAGCCTCCGAATCCCGCGGTCTTCGGCCCGGTGATCGAGCGGGTCATCATTCATCCCGCTGACGGCACGGAGGACTACTTCCTGGATCTCGATTCCGGTAACTTTGTCGCAGCCCCCGATGATGTGTTCAACCTGCTGCGCAATCGCTTTAACGAGGTCACGAAAACTGGCCGGACGGATGAGCCAATCAAGAACTGGGCGCAGACGAGCGGAGGCGACTTGTCGCTCGCCTTCACTTCTCCCGACGTAACTCTGGCCTTGTATGGAGGCGCGATTGTCTTTCCCACACTTTTATTCGAATCAGCGGACGCCCGGGAAGTGCTAAGGATGGCGGACGAAGTCTCGCAACAGCGAAAAAGGGATGGCAAGGCCTTGCCACCGCTGACGATGTTTCATCGCCATGCATTGGATCTGGAGGGGGCCTTCGTATTTCACACCCGTGAAGGTGGTATCGGCCTTTTGCAAATCGTCAACTCCACGGAAAATCCGCGAGGCGTGAAGATTCGATACAAGCTGGTGCAGGACGAGACGGCGAAGGCCACAGCCGACGACTCGATCTCACTGGCTCAGGCGGTGAATGATTTCAACAAGCGCAATCACGATGCCGCCATCGCAGCAAAACAGCCAGACCTTACGGTGGAGGGGGTTCTCGCGGCCATCCGGCGGGCGATGCAAGACCGTCCGAAACTCAGTATCACGAATGCGACCTTCACCGCGCTGAGTCGCGTCACCGAGACGCAGGTGTTGCCGAACGACTTCGAGCTTGAACTGCTGACAAGCTACGAGGACGATGAGGCTGTATTCGACGTGTGGTCGGTGCGTCTGCGGATTCCCGGCACGGTGATCCCCGGCGGCACGACCTGCATCATGATTCACGAGCAGCAGCTCAGCAGGCGGGTCATCGGCGAGGCGGAACGCAAGGTCATCCATGCCTGGCAGGAGAAGGAGCGCAGGCAGGGCGGGATCGGAAGTTTCGAGCGCGTGGAATACCGGAAAGAGCGCGACGCAGCCGCAGCCATTGACGCCAAGAACAAGCCCGCAGCCATCACCAACCCGATTCCCGCCATCGAACTGAAAGTCGCGCGGCAGCAGTTGGAGAAGACCCTGGGCAATTTGCAGGAGACTCAAACCGAGCTGGCCTTGCTGCCGTCGAAGACCGGCTTGTCCGAGGCCGAGCAGAAGGCCGAGGTAATGAAACTCCAGTCAAAGCTCAAGGTGCTGGAGGACCAGGCCGCACAACTCCGCACTCGCATCCAGCAGAGTGCGCCCAAGCCGTGATCCGTTTCCCAAATCCAAACCAACACAAACACACACCATGAAAACAAACTTCATTACCAAGATCAGCACCGGCCTTCTGGCCGCCATCATCACCTTCGGCGCGTCACTCCCAGAGAGAAGCGTCCACGCTGATGAAGTGAAAGCCCGGCAAATAGCGGCGCAGGCACCGGTGCCGGAGGCTCCGACCCGTTACACGCCGTTGCAGGCAAAATCGCCGGAGACCCCGACCCGTTACACACCGTTGCAGGCAACAGTGCGGGAGGCCCCGACCTTCACCGCACCACCTGTAAAGCCAACGGCTCTTGCCAATCCCGATTTCTCTGCGCTCATCCGCAAACTCATCATTCTGGCGCGTGACCTAACAGAGCCTCAAGACTCAGGGCGCGATCCATCCGCCGTGGTGCGTGAGATCGATCTCAAGGTGGCCCTGAAGCAGTATGAGAAAGTGGCACAGCAGGTGGAGGACACCAAACTGCAAACAGTCCTTGGGACGGAGGAAAAGGGGCTGTCCGATCAACAGATCATGCAATGGAAGGACGCGCAGAACCGGAAACAATCGCTCTTGGAGATTACTGCCAGGCAGGAATGGCACTCAGTTAAGGCGGGTCATCGTGGATTTTGAGCCCTCTGTAAACCTGCCATAAGGGGTACAACAAAGCGGTGGTTTTTGGGTTGCAGGAGCATGGCTCTTCAAACTTGCTTTCTGCCTCATTTCCCACGC
>JAIPJY010000096.1 GCA_021733925.1 Prosthecobacter sp.
GGTCCTTCAGGAGGCGGGAGTAGATGCCATAGGCCCGCTCGCCACGCCCTTCGGACTCGATGACGGTGGGGACCATGTAGCTGGACTGGGGTGCGCTGGAGGTGGGAAAATCGGAGTATTGGCTGGGGGTCATGGGGGAATGAAGAGGTGGGGGGGGTGGTTGTCAAAGGAGAGATGGAAGATGCGGAGTGGGAAATGACGAATGAGTAAATCCGAATGACGAATGGGGGGATGGATCAGGACTGGGGGGAGGAGGCGAGCTTGAGGCCGATGATGCCGGAGATGATGAGCAGGATGCAGACGAGGCGGGCGGCGGTGCGGGGTTCATCAAAGATGAAGATGCCGATCAGGGCGGTGCCGACGGCGCCGATGCCGGTCCAGATGGCGTAGGAGGTGCCGAGGGGGAGCGTACGCAGTGCGAGGGAGAGAAAGAAAAAGCTGGCGATCATGAGGGCCACGGTGATGACACTGGGCCACAGGCGTGTCCAGCCGGCGGTCTGTTTCAAGCCGACGGCCCATGCGACTTCGAGGAGTCCGGCGATGATGAGATGGAACCAAGGCATGGTGGAAACGAGACTACGCTGAAAAGCTCATGTCAGACGTGAATGCCACTCAATAAAGCAAGTGTCGGGCGCGTGGCCGACGGGTGTGAGGATTGTAAACTGGGAACTGAAAAATGGGAATTGCAAATTGACCGTAGGCGCGGCGGGTGCGCAGCTTTGGGACTGCGCTTTCAACGTTACGATGACCGGTCTTAACCGGGAGTCATTCATTCCAGGTGCGGTTTTTGGTGAGATGGAGGCACCGGAAGTCACCTTTGCCGCACGCTGCTTGCGGCGGGCTATGACATCGTCGCGCTTGGTGCGGACGGCGGCGGCTTCTGCGATGCGGCCTTGAGCGAGGACTTCCTTTTCCAGGGAGTTGAGGACTTCGATGTAGCGGTCGTAGAGGGGCAGAGAGGAGGCGTCCTTTTGCTGCGCGTATTTTTTTTCTGCGGTGCGGTAGGCGTTGCGCAGATTCACCACGGACCTGTGCAGACTCGATGGGTCGATGGACGGCATGAACTTGTGCGTGGTGAAACGCTGCTTCTCTTCACGCAAGGCGAGTGCTTCATCCAGCCGCCCTGCCTTGGTGGCGTCCTGTGTCGCGCGATCAAGAGCCGTGGAATACCCGGTGCCCAGTGTGTTGAGTTGATCGGTGTAGGCGGTGTTCACATCCCGCTCAAAGGCGGTCTGAAACTGCGATTCCAGCTGAGAAAGGCGGGAAATGATCGGCTCGTTGTTGGTGGAAGGAGTGGCTGTGGCGGGGGGCGTGGCCGGCACCATTGCGGGTGGTGTGGTACTTGCTGGGGTGGGTTTCGCAGGTGGCGGAGTGGACGTGGGAGTGGCTGTCGGGGGTTTTGGCGTTGGTTTCGGGGCAGGGGGCGTGGCGATCTTCGGCGTGGGTGCCGGGGGAGGGGTGAGGGTTGTCTTTTCGGCCGTCTCAAACGGATTGGGCGGAATGGCCGGGTGCTGGCGATTGACGATGAACCAGCCGCCGATGCCGAGCATGAGCAGGGCGGCGATGACGTAGGGCATCGTGGAAGTGGGTTCGGCTTTGGGTGGCGGCTCATAGGGCTCAGGCTTCGGCGCGGTACGCTGCTGAGCGGAGCCGGGATTGCGTGAGGAGGGGACGACGGTGCGGCCGGGGGTGTGAGGAGGCTGCTTGGGCAGCACGGCGCTGGATTCCTGGCCTGAGACTGCGCGGGGCGTGGTCAAAATCACGTCCAGTGCCAGACGCAGTTCGTGGCTGCTTTGATAGCGCTCCTCGCGGTCGTGCTCCAAGGCACGGCGGATGATGGCGTCAAAGCGGGGATCGATGCTTTGAAATTTCTGCGACGGCATTTTAAACATGCCGCGCGGGATGTCGCCGGTGAGCATCTGGTAGAGCATGACGCCGACGGCATAGATGTCCGCGCGGCCATCCACATCCGAGCCGAACATGAGCGTTTCGGGCGCCACGTAGTCGGGGGTGCCCATGGCCATGCCGGTTTGAGTGAGGCCGGAGTTCTGAGTTTTGTCGGAGAGCTTGGCGAGGCCGAAGTCGGCGACTTTGACCCGGCCTTCGAGGTCGATCAGGACATTGGAGGGCTTGATGTCACGATGCACGATGCCCTGCTTGTGGGCGTAGCCGAGGGCATCGCATAGATGCGCGGTGATGGCGAGGGCGTGTTCGGGAGGCAGCTTGCCTTCGCGGGCGATCATGCGCTGGACGTCGGTGCCATCGACGTATTCCATGACGAAAAAGAGCTGGCCGTCAGCCGTGCGACCGAAATCATACACGCTGACGATGGCGGGGTGATTCATGCGGCCCATGAGCCGGGCCTCGTTTTTGAAGCGTTCGGCGAAGGCCTGATCCTGCTGTTCGATCGCCGGAGGGAGGAGTTTGATCGCCACGGCGCGATCCAGGCTGAGCTGCAGGCCTTTGTAAACCGCGCCCATGCCGCCACGCCCGACGAGCATGTGGACCTCGTATTGCGGCAGTATTTCCTGCAATTCCGCTGGTGTGGGCGGTTCCCAGCGCCAGCCGCCGCCGGTGGTCTTCGGCGGAGGAACGGGGTTGGAGGATTCACTCATGGCAGGGCTAGGGAAGGGAAGGCTGGATTGGTAGCAGAATAACCGCCAGAGGTACGAGAAGTTGACAGGAAGCACAAGCAATGAGGCGCAGAATGACGCGATGGGTTGATTTCTCTGACGGGCTCGCCTAACTCCGCGACCCATGAATGAAAGTCTGAAGATACTAAGCGGCTCCGCCCACCCGACGCTGGCGAAGTCGATTGCCGAAAACATGAACATAGAGCTCTGTGCCGCAGAGCTGACCACTTTTCCTGACGGCGAGACTTTCGTGCAGATCCATGAGAACATCCGCGGTGGTGACGTTTTTATTGTGCAGCCGACCTGCCCGCCAACGAACCAGAACCTGATGGAACTGCTCATCATGGTGGATGCCGTGCGTCGTGCGAGCGCCCACCGCATCACAGCCGTGCTGCCGTTCTTCGGCTATGCCCGCCAGGACCGTAAAGACCGCCCGCGGGTGCCGATCACGGCGAAGCTGGTGGCGAATCTGCTGGTGGCCGCCGGGGTGAACCGGGTGCTCACCGTGGACCTGCACGCCGGGCAGATTCAGGGTTTCTTCGACATTCCTGTGGATCATCTGTATGCAGCCCCCGTGTTGATGAAGACGATCCGTGAGCGCGAGATCGGCGACCTCGTGGTGGTCTCCCCTGACGTGGGGGGCATCAAAATGACGCATGCTTTTGCCAAGGCGCTCGGCGCCCCGATGGCGATCGTTGCCAAAAACCGTGTCAGTGCGGAAGAAGTCGAGGCGCACAGCGTCATTGGAGACGTGGCAGGGAAAAATGTTCTTTTGGTCGATGACCTGACCGAAACCGCCGGGACGCTCACCGCTGCCGCCGATCTGCTGCTGAAGCACGGGGCGAAAAAGATTTATGCCGGGGTCTCCCACGCTGTACTGGGTGAAAAAGGCCGGGACCGCATCGCCAAATCGCCGATTGTCGAGCTGCTGGCGACGAATTCGACCCCGCAGGCAACGGGGGAAAAAGTCACCGCTCTAGACATCGCGCCCCTTCTGGCGCAGGCCATCGGCCGCATCCACGGGAACGAGTCTGTCACATCCCTGTTTGACACACGGGGGTAGGCGTGTATTCTCCGCGCCCTTTTTCCAAAACTTAATCTCCTCCAGTGAGGAACACCGACCATGGCTAAAATTCTCGATCTCCAGGCAGAAGTCCGCACCCAGTCCGGCACCGCCGCCGTCAAACGCATGCGTAAAGCAGGCAACATTCCAGCTGCCCTCTATGGTCGCAAAGTGAAGCCTTCCAGCATCCAGGTGCATGGCAAAACCTTCTCGAAGCTTCTCGCGGGCAGTGCTTCGGACAACATTCTTGTCTCCCTGAAGATCGCCGGGGAAGACCAACTGGCGCTGGTGCAGGAAGTGCAGCACGACTACCTGCGCGGTGGCATCCTCCACATTGATTTCCACGCTGTGGCAGCTGATGAAGAAATTCACGCCAACGTGCCAGTCGCCATGATCGGCGAAGCCAAGGGGCAGAAGCAGGGCGGTATGATGGAAGCCATCCATCACGAAATCGAAGTTCGCTGCCTGCCGAAGGATCTGCCGGAAAGCATCGAGATCGACGTCACCCATCTCGAAGTGGGTCAGGGTGTTCACGTCAGCGAAATTAAATTCCCTGAAGGTGTCACCTGCCACCTGGGTGGCGATGTCGTCATCGTCATGTGTGAAGAGCCCAAGGTGGAAGTTGAGCCTGAGCCAACCGCCGCTGCGGCTCCTGCTGCTGGTGCGAAGCCCGCCGCCGGTGCTGCCGCCGCCCCTGCTGCTGCCGCCGCTGCGAAGCCAGCTGCCAAGAAGTAATTTCTGCACCTTTTCCACGATGTGGCTTCCGGCGCGGATACAACGAGCAGCGGCTTGAATGCGCCGCGTCTCATTGTGGGCCTCGGGAATCCCGGCGAAACCTACCGCGAGACACGCCACAACATTGGATTTATGGTGCTGGACGAAATCGCAAGACGCATGGGAGCCGCTTTCCGCGAGGAAAAGCGCTGGTCAGGTCTTGTGGCAAAATTTACGGGCGGTTATCTGCTCAAGCCGCTTACGTTCATGAACGAGAGCGGTCGTGCGGTGCAAGCGGTGGGGCACTTCTACAAGGCCTCACCCGCGCAAACGCTGGTGGTTTACGACGATGTGGATCTGCCTCTGGGCCGTCTGCGTTTTCGCACCAGCGGCTCTGCTGCCGGCCACAATGGCATCCGTTCCCTCATCGCCTCGCTCGGCTCAGACGAATTTCCGCGGTTGAAAGTCGGCATCGCTTCGGCGGCTGGCCGCCCTGCCGGTGAGCGCATGGTGGGCCATGTGCTGGGCAAATTCCGCACCGAGGAGCAGACTGAGCTGCAAATCGTCATCCAGCGCGCTGCAGACGCCGTGCTTTCTGCGGTTGATCGCGGGCTGGAAACCGCCATGAATGTCTTCAACCGACAACCCGAATCTTAAACCCCGAAAATACACACCTATGAACCGCAAATACGAGGCACTCATCGTGCTCGACACCAAAGGCAAAGAAGAAACCGTTGACTCCCTGGTCAGCACCATCAGCAAAGACATGGAAAAATCCGGTCTGAAGCTTGAGCAGATCGACAACATGGGCAAACGCAAGTTCCCCTTCAACCCACGCCACGTTGAAGGCGGTCACTTCATCAACATCCAGTTCTCCGGCGCGCCTGCCGCTCTGGACAGCCTGCGCGCCAAGCTGAAGCTGAACGAAAACGTCTATCAGCAGTATTACCTGAAGCGCAGCGCGTAGTCCGCCGCGTCGGTGTTTTTTCATCACCCCGGTTTCGCGTTTAGGCGCGAGCCGGGGTTTTGTTTTTTTTGGGTGCGCGGGAAAAAGGACTTCGTGAAGCAAGTCGTTACATGCGCGTGTTATGGGGCCGTGGGAATTGCAAACTGGGAACTGAAAACTGAGAATTGAAAATTGGCCGGAGGTTTGCGTCGGCGCGGGAAGTGACTTGGGCGATGCTGATGGGAAGCGGCGCCTTGGGCAAGGGCAGCAGTGCCCGCATCACTTATGTTTTCTCAGGCATCAAGGCCGAAGGCGGTGTGGACGACGCGGGCGGCGTTTTCGACTTCGGCTTCATCGACGATGACGGCGGTCTTGATCTCGCTGGTGGAGATCATCTGGATGTTGATGCTGGCGTCTGCGAGGGCCTTGAACATCTTGGCGGCGACGCCGCTGTGGCTGCGCATGCCGATGCCGACGACGCTGACCTTGGCGATGCTGCTCTGGGTGCGGAGCTGGGCTTTCTCTCCGAGGCCGGGCAGTTCGGCTTTGAGGACGGCTTCGGCCTTGGCGAGATCAGCGGCGCTGAGCGTGAAGGAGATGTCAGTGATGCCGTGGAAGCTGACGTTTTGCACGATCATGTCGATCGTGATGTTGGCGGAGGCGATGGCGCCAAAGATGACGGCGCTGATGCCGGGGCGGTCGGCGACGTCGTCGATGGTGACCTTGGCCTGATTGCGCTCGAGGCTGACGCCGCGTACGACGACGGACTCCATGCCGGGGGATTCTTCTTTCACGATGGTTCCAGGGTTGTTGTTCATGCTGTTGCGTACTTCAAAGCGCACACCAAATTTGTTGGCAAACTCGACGCTGCGGCTCTGCATCACCTTGGAGCCGGAGGAGGCCATTTCGAGCATCTCTTCGTAGCTGATCTCAGGGATCTTCTGCGCGGTCTTCACGACGCGGGGATCGCAGGTGTAAACGCCGTCCACGTCGGTGAAGATCTGGCAGAGGTCGGCCTTGATGGCAGCGGCCATGGCGATGGCGGTCAGATCGCTGCCGCCACGGCCCAGAGTGGTGATCTCACCGCTGGCGTTTTCGCCCTGAAAACCGGCGAGCATGACGATGTTGCCTTCGGCGAGCATCTTCCTCACCGCGTCCGGGGTGATGTTGACGATGCGGGCCTTGGTGTGCACGCCGTCGGTGGAAATGCCTGCCTGTGCGCCGGTGAGGGAGACGGCCTTGCCGCCGAGGGCGTTGATGGCCATGGCGGTGAGGGCGATGGTGGTCTGCTCGCCGGTGGCGAGGAGGACGTCCATCTCACGCTCGATGGGTTCGCATTCGGGGGAAACTTCCTTGGCCAGGCGGATGAGGTTGTCCGTCACACCGGACATGGCGGAGACAACGGCGACGACTTGATTGCCTGCACGCTGTGTTTCCAGAATGCGACGTGCGCAATTGCGGATTCGCTCGGGAGTGCCGACGGAGGTGCCGCCGTATTTCTGGACTATGAGTGCCATGCTGGGGGTTGGGGAAAGGGCGCGGAAAATGGCATGGTGGGGCGGGTGCGCAAGGACGGAGTTTGGAAGGGAGGGGGGCGTCAAGGCGGTGGTGAACTTCAAAAATCAAAAATCGATTGTTCATCAATCGTTAATCGCGCATGCCCATGACAGGCTTTGGGCCGAAGGATTGACGATTGTCGAACAATCGATTTTTGATTTTTGAGGTGTCGAGCCCCGGACAGGGAGGCGTGTCAGGCATGACCCCCAATGAAGGGCGAATGAAGAAGGACGGAGAGCTTGAGCTTACTTGGAAGGGTGGACGAGCTGGTGTTGCTCCTCGGAGGTTAATTCGCGCCAGTGGCCAGCGGTGAGGTTTAAATCGGCCAGTTTGAGGCTGCCGATGGTGACGCGGATGAGGCGGAGGGTGGGGAAGCCGACGGCGGCGGTCATGCGGCGGACCTGGCGGTTTTTGCCTTCGGTGAGGGTGAGTTCGAGCCAGGAGGTGGGGATGTTTTTGCGGACGCGGATGGGGGGATCCCGTGGGGGATGAGCGGGATCGGTGTCGAGACGCTGGGCTTTGCAGGGCAGGGAGTGGAAGTCCTTCAAGTCGATGCCGGAGCGGAGTTTTCTCAAAGCTTCGTCGGTGATGGTGCCGTCCACCTGGGCGTGGTAGGTGCGCGGGTGGGCGTGGCGGGGATTGAGGAGGCGGTCGTTCCAGCGGGCTTCGTCGCTGAGGAGCAGAAGACCCTCGGAATCGCGATCCAGGCGGCCAATGGCATACACGTCCGGCGGGAAGCCGAATTCGGCGAGGGTGCGGTGGGAGGGGTGCTCCTGGGTGAACTGGGAGAGGACGTCGAAGGGCTTGTAGAAGGCGAGGAGCATGCGGGCAGTCACTTGTCTGAGTATGAAGCCAGCTTTTTTAACAATTCCTCACGGCGGGTCTCGTAGCTGCTTGATTTGCCATCCTGTGAGCTGCCTTCGGTGGATTTTGAAATCACTGAAAAGAGACGAATGAGTCCAATCAGGACAAAGCAGCCGCCAAAGAGAGGAAAGATAAAAGGGGCGCCATGCTGAGAAGAGGAAACGGCAAAAAACACGCCGAAGATGATCACCATGAGGAGGCCGATGATCGCGATACTGCCTTCTGCGCCCTTGGCTTCGCGCACCGAGGTAGCCGCAAGCGCAGGCGCATTCTCACGGTCGAGTCGTTCGATCTCATTCTGCAATGTGATGACTTCCAGGCTCTCGGCCATTTTGCCGGTGTTTTCGGCGATCCTGGCGACTTCCTCGGTGAAGATGGAGCTTTCGGTTCGCTTCACCTCAAGGCTGCTCTGGCAGAACTGACAGGTGACGAAACGGGTGGCGTCGGAGACTTGCAGCGGAGCGCCGCAGTGGTTGCAACGGACGGAGAGCGTTTCCATGCCGCGAGGCTAGCGGGAGGCCTGAAGATTTTCAAGGGTGGTTCCAAAACGCATCACATCTTCTAATGCGAGGCGTTTCTGCTCAAACTCCTCCTCGGTCAGGCGGCGTGGGATGTGATGGGGCTTGTCGAAGACGAGGGTGACTTTGGAGAAGGGCAGGGGGAGGAGGAATTCATCCCAGGTCTTGAACTGGATGGCGTGGCTGTAGTGCATGTGCACGGGGATGATGGGCACGCCGGTGAGCTGGGCGAGCTTGACGATGCCTGGCTGGACACGATGCAGGGGGCCACGCGGGCCATCGGGGGTGATGCCGATCTCGTAGCCTTCGCGTGCCTTTGCCGCGAGGGCGATGAGGGCGCTCATGCCTTTCTCGGGTTTGGAGCTGGAGCCGCGCTCGGCTTCGATGCCGAAGCTCTCGCAGACATCGGCGATGATCTGGCCGTCGCCGCTGGGGCTGGTCAGAATGGTGCCGGGGACATTGGCGAACCACTCGTGGTGCAGCCAGGGGATGAGGAACATGCGGTTGTGCCAGAAGGACCAGATCCAGCCTTTGCGCGTGGCATCAAAGACACCTGCGTCATCGCGCACTTCCCAGCGCAGAGTCGAACCAATGCCGCGCATGATCCATGCGATGATTTTGCCGGCGGATTTGATGCGGATTTTGGCCATGAGGGGCGCATCCTTGTCACGAAATGCCTGCGCATCAACCCGGCGATGCAGGTGGCAGTGACTTGACGAGTTCAATCACTGACCGGCCTTCCTCGCGGCGGAAATCGACGCGGTCGAAAATCTCGCTGATGACATGGAGACCGAGGCCGCCGATGCGGCAGTCGATCGAGGGTGGGGCGACGAGTTTTTGGAAGTCCTCGTTGGTGATGCCGGCGCCGTAATGTTCGATGAGGAT
This sequence comes from Prosthecobacter sp., assembly GCA_021733925.1. Taxonomy (GTDB): domain Bacteria; phylum Verrucomicrobiota; class Verrucomicrobiia; order Verrucomicrobiales; family Verrucomicrobiaceae; genus Prosthecobacter. The sequence goes on from JAIPJY010000096.1 coordinate 9,181, forward strand.
GCGAACGGAGTCAGGGGCAGATGCCATGCGGCAGGTGGCGGCGCGCTCGGTGCTGGTGGAGCAGTAGGCGTATTTGCAGATGTTGCTCATCACCTCATCGCAGCCCAGTACGAGGAGGCCGGTGAATTCATCGTTCAGGCCGTGGTAGGCGGACCATGTCTCGATGAACTCACGCACGAGGCGCAGGGTGTCGGGATGGCAGGTGAGGGCGATTTCATCCGGCGCTGGGGGCGAATGATCGGTGATGGTCAGGACGGTAGCGTCGTCCTGGTAGCTGGAGTCGTCGGCGAAGGTGTGCCACTGTTCGACGAGGTGTTTTAAGAAACCCTCGCCGCCGTTGGTGTGCTGCATGGCGGCGGCGAAGGCGGAGTCTTCAAAGTATTCACCGGCGCTGTTCTGCACTTCCAGAATGCCATCGGTGTAGAGCATCCACTGGCGGCCGGTGCTGAAGGGGAGGGACATTTCCGTGTAGCGAGCGGCGCAGGTGATGCCGAGGGGGGCATTGCCGGGGGCGGCGACTTCCTTCCATGCCTTGCCGTCGAAGACCTGGGCACCTGGAAGGCCGGCGCAGCAGAGCCACACGCGACGTGTCTTTGGGCATACGAGCATGGCATTGATGGCGATGAAGCGGCCTGCCTTCATCACGCCACAGAGGCGTTTGTTCAAGGTTGTCATCCACTCGGCGAGGTTCATGGAGACGCACAGATGCGCGGTGGAGGCGATGAGCGTGGTGCCGCGTGCCATGTCGAGTGCGGCGGGCAGGCCCTTGCCGCAGACATCGCCGACACCGAGGAGGATTTTACCGTCGTCGATCTGGTGCCAGAAATAGAAGTCGCCGCCGACTTCGCTGGCGGGTTCGTAGAAGGTCTCGACGGCCACGTCTCCAAGACGCACCTGGGGCGCAGGGAGGAAGGAGTTTTGGATCTCTGTGGCGAGTGAGAGCTGCTGCCGGTTTTCGGCTTCGAGAATTGCCTTCTTCTGGGATTCGAGCCGCATCAGGGTCACGGCGATGAGGCTGCCAAAGGTCTCGAACATCTCCACGTCCTGAGTGGTGAAGGCTGAGCCGTTGTTGGGATTGATGGCCTGCATCACGCCGAGGCAGCGATCACCATCCAGCAGAGGGATGGTGACCATGGCGCGGGTGACGAGGTCGGACTGGTCGGAGGCTGGTCTGAAGTGGCGAGGATCGTTGAGTGCGTCCTCAATGTTGACGGAGGTTTTGGTCGCATAGACGTCACCGGCGATGCCTTTGCCTTTGGGGACACGAACCTCCATCGCATTGATGGGGTCGAGCGTGGAGCGGATGAGGAGGTCCTCGCTGGGGCCGTCTGGCAGCAGGATGGAACACACTTCGCAGTCCATCACTTCGCGTGAGCGCTGCAGGATGTGATCGACGAGTTCGACCAGATTTTGCGTGCTGCTCAGGCGACGGGCCACTTCGAGCAGAACGCTTTGGCGAGAGGTGATGGGCTGGGGATTACTCACGGCGTTTGAAGAGATCGAGGATGCCCTTTTTCTTTTCCTCGGGGGTGGCGCTTTCGCTGGGCATGGGGATGACGGGGGCCGGTTTTGAGCCTGATTCGAGTTCTTTGATACGCACGGGGTAGGGGGTGTGGGTGCGGCGCATGTGCTCGATGATCTGCTCCTTGGAGGGCACTTCATTGACTTTGCTGCCAAAGATCAGGCGGCTGGGCTTGCCGGCGAGGGTGCCGGTGATGTACTCGCCCCAGACGATGAGGGCGCTCATCTCTTCGGTGAGCAGGTTGATCTTGCGCATGGTGGTGTCGAGGTGCTTCTCCAAACCGGGACCTGCGGCGTCTTCACCACCAGCGAGTATTTTGTGGAGATCGTGGGTGATTTCTTCGACGCGTGTCTTCAGACCGGGCTTGCCGTCCGGCGTGCCTGCAAAGGTCTGATTGAGTTCCTTGGAAAAACTTTCGAGGTTGGCGAGGATGGCGTCTGCTCGAGGGGCGAGGCCTTTGTCTGCCGCACCCTTCGGGCCTTTGACGAGTTCTTGAATGCCGGTGGCGGTGTCTTCGAGCTTGTCGGCCACGGCGTTGATCTTTTGACCAAAGCCGGGTGTTTTGCCGTCTCCGGTGAAGGTGATTTTCAGCTGCTGAGTGAAGGCCTCGATGTTGGCGAGCGAGTCGGTGATTTTTTTGGAGGCGTCGCCTTTGCCGAGTGGGTCGGTGATTTTTTTGAGATCGGCGGTGATGTCCCGGATGTTGGCGAAGATGGCATCGCCGCCGGGCAGCATCATTTCCAGGAGGCTGCCCATGCTGGTGGAGGTGAGACGCGAGCCGTCGGCGAGAAGGCCGTCCTCGTCATCCAGGCGTATGAGGGCGATGTGTTTTTCGCCCAGCATCGACTCGGCGCTGATGATGACCTTGAGCCTGGCGGGGATGGGGGCAGGAGAGAAGACCTCGACGTGGACGCGTACGGTGTTGCTCTCAAGGATGCGGTCTGCGGGGGCGAGGTGCTCGATGCGGTCGACCACGCCTATGTGGTCGCCGGCGAAGAGGACGGTGGTGTTGCGGTGGATGCCGGTGATATCGGCGAAGTCCACGGAGAAGCGCAGATGTGGTTTGCGCCAGGGATCGCCCGAAATGGCGAACATCAGAGCTCCGAGCAGCATCAGGGAGCACAGAATGACGAGGGTCGCCACGGTGGCATCTTGCTTGTTTTTCATGGCTTGGAGGAGTGAATGGCGGAACGAGAGTGCTTGCCGGTTTCATTGAGGCCGAGCAAAGTTTCACGGTAGAGCACCTCGCCGGAGTCGTCGCTGCCGTCTCCCTGCGGATCGCCGTTGATGAACTGCTGAACGGCGGGGTGGGGATGAGCGCGAATTTCTGCGGGTGTACCGGATGCGATGATTTTCCCCTGATTGGGGCCGGTGCCGAGCATGATGATGCGGGTGCCGATACGGAAGACGCTGTTCATGTCATGCGTGACGACGATGACGGTTGCGCCGATTTTTTGCGTGAGGCGCTGGGTGAGTTCATCGACGACGGCGGTCATGATGGGATCGAGGCCGGCGGTGGGTTCGTCGCTGAAGACGAGAGGTGGGTCCAGTGCAAGAGCGCGGGCGAGAGCGGCGCGCTTCTTCATGCCGCCGCTGATCTCGGAAGGTTTCTTGTGGCCGTGGCCGGTGAGGCCGACCTGTTCGAGTTTCATTTTGACGACGGTGTCGATCAATCCGGCGTCGAGTTGAGTGTGTTCATTCAGAGGGAGCGCCACGTTTTCCGCCACGGTGAGCGATTGGAGCAGGGCGCCGGATTGAAAGAGCATGCCGTAGCGGCCGCGCAGTTTGCGCATGGCATCCGCATTCATGGTGGTGATCTCTTTGCCGAAGATTTTGATGCTGCCGGAGGTGGGTTTTTCGGTGCCGATGAGGTGGCGGAGGAGGGTGCTCTTGCCGCAGCCGCTGCCGCCCATGATGATGAAGGTGTCGCCTTCGTAGACTTTGAAGCTGACGCCGTTGAGGACTTTCTGAGAGCCGAAATGCCGGACGAGTGAATCGACCTCGATGATCGGTTCGCGGGTGTCCGGGGCTGGAGAGGGGGCGGGCATGGGAATGCTCAGTTGGTGGCGATCAGAGGAGGATATTGGAGCGGTGGGTGATTGAGGGGCAGGTCTGCGGCGGAGATTTTTGAAGACGCTGCTGGTGGACGTGGTGTGTGGCGGAGTGCTGGGTTTGCTTCCCGGATTTGATGGCGGGTACCAGGGTAGCCTCGCTGAGGCTCGGCAACCCTTCGCTATGTTCCGTAGCCCCTTTGGGGCTGGTGGTGGACCGTGAGTGGAAGGCCAAGAGAGGCTGTGATCTAACTCGGTGGTGGGCCGTGGATGGAATGCCAGGAGTGATCGTGACCTTGGTTGGTGAAGGGATGTCAGTGCAGGCCAGTCGAGGCCGTGATGTTGCCTGAGGAAGGGCTGGCGGTTTGACGCGACTCAGCGACGAGGTCCGAAATGGATCGGAACATCGCTTTGGCTGAGTGGCATTCGAGGCTGGCATCAGAAGAAGAACAGGGCGGTGAGGAGGGCGTTGGCGATGAAGACGCTGAGGAGGGAGACGACAACGGAGCGGGTGGTGGCGAGGCCGACACCTTCAGCGCCGCCGGAGACGTTCAAGCCGATGCTGCAGGCGATGGTGACGATGAGGACACCGAACACGCCGCTTTTGAGGAGGCCGATGCCGATGTCGCGCAACTCAACATACTGGAGTGCATGAGTGACGAAGAACGCCGTGGACATGTGCAGGGAGAAATGGCCGATGAGCCAGCCGCCAGCGAGGCCGACGTAGATGCTGAACACCGTGAGCAGTGGCAGCATGATGACCATGGCCAGAAAGCGAGGGACGATGAGCCATGACATGGGAGGAATCGCCATGACCTCAAGGGCTTCGATTTCTTCCGAGACTTTCATGGTGCCGAGCTCTGCCGTCACGGAGGAGCCGCTGCGGCCGATGACGATGACGGCTGTCACCAGCGGGGCGAGTTCGCGAATGAGGCTGGAGGATACGAGGCCGGGGACAAAGGCTGTGGCACCGAGTTTCGCGAGCTGGGCCGCCGACTGCATGGCCAGCACGACGCCGATGGTCAGGGCGGTGAGAGCTGCCATGGGTACGGCATGCACCCCGATGCGTACGATTTGAGCGAAGGTGTGGCCGAGCCGCCAGCCTCTGCCTCGAAACGGAGCGACAAAGAGCCAGTAGAGCAGACTTCCGCACAGTTCGAAGTATTGGCGGAATGCTTCGGTCATGGGCGGAGCGGGAGGGATTAACGTTTGCTAGTCAGGTCGGCGGCGTTCAAGGCATCCTCAACCGTGGGCAGATGGGTGATGAAATCTCCAAGACGCACGATTTTGAACGAGGCATCCACACGGCCCTGAATGCCAGCCAGCGCAAATTCCGTGCCCGCGCCGCTGGCGTGCTGAAAGTATTCCACGACCACGGCCCAGACGGGGGTGTTGACGAAGGTGACCTTGGTGAAGTCGATGATGAGGCGTTTGACCCCGGCCTTCATCTGCTCGCGCACGATTTTTTGGAATTCGGGCACGGTTGCCAGATCGGCATCGCCCTCGAGTTCGATGACGACGGCGTTGGGGTGGGTGCGAACGGTTGGTTTCATGAAGATGTCAGGCGGTCAGAGCCAGCCGGTTTGATTGAGGCGGCCGGTGAGTTCCATCTGACGCTCCAGTTGTGCAGCATAGAGCGCGGCATTTTCCGCATTGGGTTTGCAGCGGGTGGATTCGTCGAGGGTGACGAGCTTGGCGCAGAGCTGCTCATAGCTGACACGTTCGGTGCCGCCTTGATTGGCGTGGGCGTAGGCGGCCTGGATGGCACCGCCGAGTGCGGCACCTTCACTGGTGCTGAGGGTGACGACTTCGGCATTGAAGCAGTCGGCGGCGATCTGACGCCAGACGCTGCTTTTGCTGCCGCCGCCGGTGAGGCGAATTTCGGTCGGGCTCATGCCGAGATCACGGAAGCGTTTCAAGCCGTAGGCGAGACCGAGGGTGGCACCTTCCACGGCAGCACGCGCGATGTTGGCCGGGGCCATGTTGGTGGGGCGGAGGCCATGGATGACGCCGGAGCCGTTGGGCAGGTTTGGGGTGCGTTCGCCATTGAGGTAGGGAAGGAACATGACGCCATCCGCACCGACGGGGGCGGAATTTACGGCGACTTCGAGCTGTCGCAGATCCCAGCGGAACATCTCGCGCACCTGTTCGGTGACAACGGTGACGTTCATGGTGCAGACGAGTGGGAGCCATTGATCGGTGCTGTCGCAGAAGGCGGCGACTTCACCCTGGCCATCGACCACGGGAGAGCCGGCCACGCCATACAGAGTGCCGCTGGTGCCAAAGCTGGCGGTGATGACGCCGGGCTTGATGTTGCCGGTGCCGATGGCTCCCATCATGTTGTCACCGCCGCCGGCGCTGATGATGACGTCGAAGTTCAGGCCCCATTTGACGGCGAGATCTTTGCGGATGGTGCCATGAACGGATTTGGAAGAGCCGAGGGGGGGCAGCATGGCGCGCACGCTGGGGTCGATGTAATCACAGATTTCATAGGCCCACTGGCGGGTGTTTACATTGAGGATGCCCATGCCGGAGGCATCGCCGTATTCCATGCGCTTCACGCCGCTGAGCCAGAAGTTGATGTAGTCGTGTGGCAGCAGGATGGTTTTCGTCTTCGCGAAATTTTCGGGCTCGTTTTGCTTGAGCCAGAGCAGTTTCGGAATCGTGTAGCCCGGAAGCATGGCATTGCCAGCGATGGCGATGACGCCGGGCTGGCCGCCGAAATGATGAGCGATCTCCGCGCACTGCGCCTGCGTGGAGGTGTCGCACCAGAGTTTCGCGTGGCGGACGGGTTTGTCGTCTGCGCCGAGCGCCACGAGGCCGTGCTGCTGACCGCTGACGCCGATGCCGGCGATCTTGGTCTTGTCCTTGCCGATTTGTTCGAGGCACTGCTGCACGGAGGCGTCCACCGCATCCAGCCATGACTGCGGGTCCTGTTCGAGGTGGCCTGGTGGCAGGCCGTCAATCAGGTCATAGGAGCTGTGGCCGGAGGCTACGATTTTGCCTGAGTCGAGGTCGAGGACGATGGCCTTGGAGCTCTGCGTGCCGCTGTCGATGCCGAGGAAATACATGAATGGAGGGAGGGTTGGAGTCGGCGAAAGGTTTACGGTGGGGAGGGAGGGCTGGTCAAGAAGTCAAGATGTCCAGAATCGGTCATTTTAGGCTGAATCAGTCAGCGTCTTGGTTTCCGACTGCGCATAGAGGCGCATGACGGAATCCTTGGTCAGTACGATGATTGTGAAGATGCCGAGCAGAGTGCCGAACGGAAAATGCAGGCAGTTCAGGCCGGCAATGACGATGGAGAAGGTGCGGTTCACACGCCGATGAATGAAACGGCCGGATATCAGTGTGAGAATGCCACCCGTCAGCATAAGGACGCCGAAGATGACATAGAACCACTGAAAAAAGTGGAAGAACTCGGCCGGGTTGAAGGGCGGCGACTCTTTGGCTTTTTCCCATAGCTTTGGATTGCCCAAGACCGTGTGCATGATGGAATAGTGGAGACCCAAAAAGCCGATTCCAAGAAGCGAAAGGCCGGAGACGACGTAGTGGCAGATGGCGAGGGTGCGCAGATTTTCAGCGTCCTTGCTGGGAATGGGTGGTGGTTGCATGGGAGGCGAGATGGACTGCTGACAGGGGCTCAATCCTTCGACTGGATGTTCCCTGATTTTCTGATGGCGCGCATGAGCCGCCAGCCGAAGAAGAGTGACACCGCATAGCCGAGAGCGCCGAAGATGGACACGTCGTAGAACAGGGGGGCGGCCTGGCGGCTCCAGAGTTCACTGGAGCCGAGAAAGATAGCGGCGGTGAGGATGCCGAGGACGAGGCGGTTGACGATGGGATCGAGGTGGCGGTGGTCAATGTGCACCGTGAATGAGCCTTCGCGGAAGCGGGCAAGCAGGTCGGTGAGGTCACGTGGCAGGGCGGTGAGCAGACGATTCCAGACGCGGAAGGAGCGGCGGGCGCGTTTGGCGATGCGGCCTGGCGAGAACCGGCGGAGAATCAGACGTGAGCAGTAGGGCTGCATCAGTGCGGCCAGGCTTACATCAGGACTGAAGCGGCGGGAGGTGCCTTCCAGCACGATGAGGGTCTTCAGCAGCATGGCGAGTGAGGGAGGCAGCACGATGTGGTGACTGCGGATGATTTCGACGAGGCTACTCAAGGCCGCGCCGACGTGGACTTCATTGAGCGGGTGGCCGGTGTAATCCGCCATGAACTCCTGAAGGTCAGTCCGCAGCTTGTCACGTGAACAATCTGCTGGCACGGAACCCAGGCGCAGGACCTGCTCGGCCACGAGTTCGGAGTCGTTTTCCACGACGCCGAAGAGCAGTGCCTCGACTTCGTCACGCAAATCTTCATCGATGCGGCCGACCATGCCACAGTCGATGACTCCCACGATGTTGCCGGGCAGGAGGAAGAGGTTTCCGGGATGGGGATCGGCGTGGTAGAAGCCGTCGCGGAAGACCATTTCGAGATACATGTTGGCGCCGCGTTTGGCGAACTCGCCGAGATCGACCCCGGACTGCTTCAGAGCTTCGATGTCGGTGCCGATGAGTCCGTCCATGCGCTGCATGGTGACGACCTGGTGCGAACAGAGTTCGGGGAAGAGTTCCGGGATGCAGACGGTGGGGTCGTTCTCGAAGTTGCGGGCAAACTCCTCCTGATTTTGCCGCTCGTAGGTCAGGTCGAGCTCACGCAGGAGGGTGCGGCGGAACTGGCGGACAACTGCCAGCGGCTGGTAGGAGCGCAGTGCGGGTGAATGCTGTTCCAGCAATTCGGCGAGGGCCTGGACGATCTCGACATCCGTGGCGGCCTGTTCTGCAACGCCCTCACGGCGTACTTTGACGACCACGCTATGACCTGTGTGGAGCCGGGCGGCATGGACCTGGGCGACGGAGGCGGCAGCGAGAGGGGTGTCTTCAAAGGAGGCAAAGAGCTGCTCAATAGGCTGGCCGAGTTCTGCTTCAATTGTCGCACGAGCGACGGCGGAGGGATCCGGCGGCACATTGGCTTGCAGCTGGGAGAGCTCATCGGTCAATTCAGGGCCGAGCAGGTCGGCGCGGGTGCTGAGCATCTGGCCGAGCTTGATGAAGGTGGTGCCCAGTTCTGTGAGGGCCATGCGCACACGCGCCGCCTGTGTCACACCTTCGGTGAGCGACTGACCATCGGAGCTCTTGAGGCGGTCCTGCAGCCAGGTGTATTTGAAGCCGCCAAACAAATCCGCGAGACCATACTTGCCGAGCACGGCGGCGATCTCCGCGATGCGTTTGGCATATCGTTCGAGGCGGGCCAGGGCTTCAATCTTCATTCTGGAGCAACCTTCACAGGAAAGAGGTGTCTGACAATGCGGAATGCTCATTCTTGGCTGGCGGTTTCGGAAGCCTTAGGTATGCATTTGCATGAGCACTCCCAAAATCCTCGCCTTTGCGGGCAGCACCCGCACCGCCTCGTATAACAAGCAGCTTGTGCGTTTTGCCGCCGAGGCCGCACGTGCCGCCGGAGCCGAAGTCACGCTGGTGGATCTGCGTGATTACCCGCTGCCGTTGTTTGACGGTGATCTGGAAGACCAGCAGGGGCTGCCTGAGAACGCGAAGAAATTGAAGGCGATTTTTTCTGCGCACGATGCACTGCTGATCTCCTCACCGGAGTACAACAGCTCCATCACCGCCGTGCTCAAAAACACACTCGACTGGGTTTCGCGTGGCGAGACTGACGATGAACCTGCGCTGGCAGCCTACCGTGGCAAGACGGCTGCTTTGATCAGTGCATCACCCGGTGCGCTTGGCGGACTGCGGGGGCTGGTTCATCTGCGTGCCATTTTGGGCAACATCGGCGTCATTGTTCTGCCGGATCAGGTGGCGGTGCCGAAGGCCTATGAAGCCTTTGATGAGAAGGGCGGGCTCAAGGATGAACGCACTGCCAAGCAGGTGACGCGAGTGGCGCAGGTGCTTGTCGATTTCCTGAAGAAGCACCTGGGCTGAAATGGCTTTCGATCCCCATAATTCCACTTTGATAAGTTATTGGGTGCTGGCGGTACGCTCTGAGCGCGGCGGAGGTTCTTGCAAACGCTGCTGGTGGACGTGGTGTGTGGCGAAGGCGCTGGGTTTGCTTTCCCGTGATTGACGGCCGGTACCAGGGGAGCCTCGCCAAGGCTCGGCAACCCTTCGCTATGATGCGCAGTCCCCTTGGGACTGGTGTAAAGCGGAATGGGATGACGAAAGACCATGGCAAGCTGCCAAGCGCATTCCACGGCGTAAGATGTGATGCCGCAGGAAAGACATCCCGATG
>JAIPJY010000027.1 GCA_021733925.1 Prosthecobacter sp.
GACATTGATTTCCATGCCCACTACCCTCCAAGGCGCGGCTACACCCAACAACTCTTCCCATGCTTTTGTGTCCATTCTGGCTACTTGGTTCTCTTTTCGTCACTCCGCATCACACGGAAATGTTTGAATGGCCGTTTAATTCCGATTTAGAATCTGCCGGCATGTGGGCCATTTATGGACATAAAGGAATTGCGGTTCGGACTAACCTGGAAAAGCTTCAATCAGCGTTGCCAGATAGCCGTTCATTTCAAATAGCACGAATGCGTTACGTTGATCGTCGCCCGTGTGCCGAAAATGCGTTTGATGCTGAAGGAAAAGACCGGGATCTGATCCTTAAACCACATCTCACAAAAGCTGTCGAATATGAGCATGAACACGAATTCAGAGTAGTGACTAAATGCCCAGAAAAATGCGGAGGAGTTCTTGTCGATAACCTAAATTGGAAGGCTCTTATACAAGAGATCACCATCTCACCACTTTTGCCTCCACAAGAGGCCAGTGCGATTAAGACAATGCTCAAAAAAACTTGGAAGTCAGCAATCAGTATTGAGCGTTCCAAGTTACTAGCCGATACAAGTACGGACACTTCCGACGGCTTGATCGAAGCTATGCGTAAAGCTAACGGCGGACACTATGAGCAGGACCTTCCTGCTCAATTTGCAACGCTCTAATATGCCATCTCACACCTTCGCCAAAATCGCATTGAACGTCGCACTCGGGCGCAGCGCCGCATTGGCCTTCGCAAGGTCAGGCTTGTAGTAACCGCCAACTTCGACGGGGTTGCCTTGGACGGCGAGGAGTTCGGAGACGATTTTGGTTTCGTTGGCGGTGAGCTCTTCGGCGATGGGCTTGAAGTGGGCCTGCAGTTCGGCGTCGGCGGTCTGGGCGGCCAGGGCCTGCGCCCAGTAGAGGGCGAGGTAGAAGTGGCTGCCGCGATTGTCGATGGTGCCGAGCTTGCGGCCGGGGCTGCGGTCGTTTTCAAGGAACTTGCCGGTGGCGGCGTCGAGGGCGTCTGCGAGCACCTTGGCCTTGGGCAGGCTGAAGTTTTCGGCGATGTGCTCGAAGCTCGGGGCGAGTGCGAAGAACTCGCCGAGGCTGTCCCAGCGGAGGTAGTTCTCCTCAAGGAACTGCTGCACATGCTTCGGTGCGGAGCCGCCGGCACCGGTTTCAAACAGGCCGCCGCCGTTCATCAGCGGGACGATGGAGAGCATCTTGGCGCTGGTGCCGACTTCGAGGATCGGGAAGAGGTCGGTGTTGTAGTCGCGCAGCACGTTGCCGGTGACGGAGATGGTGTCTTCGCCTTTGACGATGCGCTCCAGCGAGAAGGTGCAGGCGTCAGCGGGCGTCATGATGCGGATGTCGAGGCCGCTGGTGTCGTGGTCTTTGAGATACTTCTCCACCTTGGCGATGATCTGGGCGTCATGGGCGCGGGCCTTGTCGAGCCAGAAGATGGCGGGCACGCCGGAGGCGCGGGCGCGTTTGACGGCGAGCTTCACCCAGTCCTGGACCGGAGCGTCCTTGGTCTGGCAGGCGCGCCAGATGTCGCCAGCTTCGACGGCGTGCTCCAGGAGCACGGCGCCTGCGCCGTCGGTCACGCGGACGGTGCCGTCGGCGGGGACTTCGAAGGTCTTGTTGTGACTGCCGTACTCTTCGGCGGCCTGGGCCATGAGACCCACGTTCGGGACGCTGCCCATGGTCTTGGGGTCGAGTGCGCCGTTCTTTTTGCAGAAGTCGATCACCGCCTGGTACACGCCGGCGTAGCAGCTGTCAGGGATGACGGCGAGCGTGTCCTGCTCCTTGCCGGCGGCGTTCCACATTTTGCCACCGCCGCGAATCATCGCAGGCATGGAGGCATCGACAATGACGTCGCTCGGAACGTGGAGATTGGTGATGCCTTTGTCGCTGTTCACCATGGCCAGCGCGGGGCCGTTGGCGTAGGCGGTCTTGATGTCGGCCTCGATCTCGGCCTTCTTGTCCGCAGGCAGCTTGGAAAGCTTCGCGACGAGGTCGCCGAAGCCGTTGTTCAGATCGACACCGATTTCAGCGAACGCAGTGCTGTGCTTTTCGAGGAGGTCCTTGAAGAACACACGCACCGCATGGCCGAAGATGATGGGGTCGCTCACCTTCATCATGGTGGCCTTCATGTGCAGGGAGAAGAGCACGCCGTCCGCTTTCGCCTTGGCGATCTGGCTTTCGATGAAAGCGACGAGCGCCTTCTTGCTCATGAGCGTGGCGTCGATGATTTCACCGGCTTTGAGCGGGGTCTTGTCCTTGAGCACCTTGGTGGTGCCGTCCTTGCCGATGAATTCGATCTTCACGTCCGTGGCGGCAGGCACGCAGACGGATTTCTCGTTCGCGAAGAAGTCATCCTTGCCCATGGTGCCCACGCTGGTCTTGGAATCAGCGCTCCACTTGCCCATCGAGTGCGGGTGCGCCCGGGCGTAGTCTTTCACGGCCTTCGGTGCGCGGCGGTCGGAGTTGCCCTCGCGCAGCACGGGATTCACGGCGCTGCCCATGACCTTGGCGTAGCGGGTCTTGATGTCCTTCTCGGCGTCGGTCTGCGGATTGTCGGGGAGGCTTGGCACGGCGTAGCCTTTGCTCTGCAACTCGGCGATGGCGGTCTTGAGCTGCGGCTGGGAGGCGGAGACGTTTGGCAGCTTGATGATGTTCGTGGTGGGCTCCAGGCAGAGCTTGCCGAGGTAGGCGAGGTCATCGGACTGCTTCTGCTCATCCGTCAGGAAATCGGGGAAATTCGCGAGGATGCGGCCTGCCAGAGAGATGTCGCGCGTTTCGATGGTGATGCCAGCTGGCTTCGTGAAGGCCTGCACGATGGGCAGGAAGGAAAAGGTGGCCAGCAGGGGGGCTTCGTCAGTCAGGGTGTAGATGATCTTCGCGGACATGATTTGGAGGGGAATTGAGAGCGTAAGAGCTAAACGAGGGAGTGCTCCGGCGCAATCGCAAGGTGCCGCGCTTCCATGTCTGGCGCAGTGAAAACAAGAGAAGCGAACCCCATGGGGCCCGCTTCTCCGCAGACTTTCTAAAAAGGCAGTTCCCGGCTCAGCAAGCGGACGCAGGCTGCCCTGTGATAAGAGAGTCGATTTTGTCCATGCAGGCGCCCCAGCCTTGGCTGTGATTGCCCCGGCTTTCGGCGGATGGGAAGCCAGTGTGGGTGAGGGTGAGCTCGGTTTGATCGCCGATGGCTTTGAACTCCACGGACACGACGGATTCGCAGCCGGCCCAGTCGGGATCGCCTTCATAGTTCCAGGTGTAAGCGATCTTTGCCGGAGGAGTGATCTCCCGATAGACGCCGGTGACATTGAAAGCCTCATCGCTTTCCAGCCCGCGTGCTTCGATCCGGTAGCTGCCGCCGACGCGGAAGTCGGCGGTGCAGGCAGTGACCTTCACATGGCCGCAGCCAAACCATTGGGGGATGGAGTCGGCGGAGGTGAAGGCGGCAAACACGCGTTCGCGCGGGGCTTTGAACAGGCGTGTGAGTGTCAGGGTGTCGTTTTCAGTGGCGGTGGCAGTCATGGGCGTTGGGTATGTGTGACGGGTCTGGCGCAATTAGTTAACCAAAAGGTTAAATGAGCAAGCGCAAATTTCAGGCATTCATGGTTGCCTGGGATTCACCGCACCGCATCACGGATCACTGGCACCAGCAGCTCCGCGACGAGCTGCTGGCCGAGGTCGTTCGGGTGCATGCCGTCCAGCAGCAGCCCCTCGATGGTGGTCTGGTGCTTGGCTGCGAATTCGGGGTAGGCGGCGCGGACATCCACTAGCGGCACTTTCAGCTCAATGGCGAGCTTGCGCAGGGCGTCGTTGTATCCAGTGAGCGTGGCGGAGTCGAAACCGTCTTCGGCAGCGGGGTCGTAGGGCGGTTTGCCGTAGACCTCGCGCAGCTTGGAGGTCCAACGCAGCGGATTGGTCGTCATGAGGATGACTTTGGCCTTGGCCTCCTGTGCGGCGGCGATCATGCGGCGCAGATTGGCGAGGTATTCGGTCAGCGGCACGCGGGGTGCCGTGGCGGGTGGGTTCCTCCAGACATCCACGGCGGAGTCATTGATGCCGAACTGCATCACGACAATGCGTGGCTGGTATTTGAGCACGTCGTTTTGCAGACGTTTGAGCGCGTCCCGCGTGGTGTTGCCGCCGATGCCGGCATTGTGCACGCCGAGCGATGAGCCGATGCTTTGCAGCGCCGTCTCCACCCGTGTGGCATACACCTTGAGGCTGCCGCGCGGCGCGGTGGTGGAATCGCCAAACATGACGATGCCACCGGGCTTGGGCTCCTTTTTTGGCGGCGGAACAAAGACCGGGATCTCACCCGCAGCGAGGTCGGCGGTGTTGATCTTCATGCGCAGGCCGCCCTGCATCGTGGTGATCCACAGTTCGCCGGGCTTGCGCTCATAAAGATAAGGGTAGGACACGCGACCACCCGGCACGTAATTCGCCGCCACGATGACGGACTTGGACCAAGTGGCCGTTTCATCGTCTGAAAAGGCGAGCGACAGCTCCACCCGGCTGGAGCCGCTCTTCGGGTCATGCCTAGGCGGTGCATTCCAGAGCAGCGCGATGCGGCCATCGCTCAAACGTGCCATTTGCGGGCAGCAGGTGACGGAGGCGATCTTCGTGGTCTGCAGACCGGTCCACTTCAAACCATCCCGCGAAGTCGCCTCCCACAGAAAGCCCGACTCCGTGCGCAGCAGCAGATAGAGTGAGCCGTCTTTGCGCTCGATGACCGTTCCTTCGAGGGAGCCTGCGTGATCATGCGTACCGACGCCGTAGTCGAGCATATCGCCACGCTGCCAGCTTTTGCCGAGATCATCCGAAACCCACATCACCGTGGCATGCCGCCATTGTGGAATGATTTCCTGCCCCACGAGCACGATGCGGCCCGACTTCATCTGGATCATCGAGTGGATGCAGCCGCACCACGGGGTGCTGAGCTTCACGGGTGTCTCCCAGGTTTTGCCATCGTCCGTGCTGCGGCAGGAATAAGTCGGCAGCACAAAGGCGTGCCAGTCCACGCCCGGTTCACCCCAATGCCAGCCTTTGGGCTCCTTTCTTTCCGCACCGTTCATCCACGCCGAAATGATGACGCCTTCGCGGGTGCGCAGCAGCGAGCGTTCATTGCTGACATTGAACTTCGCCGCCTCTGCAAACAACGGCGTGCTGCTCCAGGTGCGGCCTTCATCCGCACTGCGCAGCGCGTTCTTCGCATCAATGCATAGCACGCCGCCATCCGCAGCAGTGACAAACGGCCCCTGATGCGTGAAGGGCAGCGCCACCGCCTTGGGATGCAGCGTGGGTGAGTCAGCAGCGAAGGCGGTGGCGGTGATGCCGAGGAGCAGCGGAAAGAGTCTCATGGTAGGTTCTCTCCTACGCTTCGAATCATCGACCTCGTGCTTTTGGCCTCTCGCAAATCCGTCACCCCAGCACATTCTCGCCGCGATTTTCCTGCTGCTGGAGCGTTACGGGCCAGCCGGGAAACTGATTCGTGGGCTTGCCGTCGGTGGCGTCGATGAGAAAGCGGAAGGACTCGATGAAGTAGGTCTTCTTCACCGTGTCGAAGGTGATGAAGCCAAAGCCGCTGCCTTTCTCGTGCGCCTTGTCGTAGCGGTTCGCTGCCTTGCCGACCTCCGGGTTGCCCACGGCATACACGTAGGCCTTGTTGCCCAGCCCGTCGATGAATTCGCCCGTGTTGGCCTGCCCATGCTTGGGCCGGTTCTCGTGCGGCATCTTCATTTCATCCGGCCGCCACCAGCGCGGATACCCGGCGGAGATGGCCGGCGTGCAGAAGGACCAGTTGCTGTCGCGCTGCTTTTCCACACCGTACTGCGTCAGCGTGGTGAGATGCTGGTCGCCATTGATGTGCAGCGCCATGGAGGGGCGTATGATTTCCACCGCACGATTGCGCGGCGTCTGCGGCCAGCCACCGGAATCGAGATCGGCTTTGAGATAGCCATCCGGCCCGCCATGATGTGTCGCCACATTGGCAAACACCGTCTGGCTGAGCATGGCCTTCAGCGTGTGCCCGCGCCAGTCCTGCGCCCATTTTTTGAGAAACTCCTCCTGGCGCTCGCCCAGCAGCACCAGACCCGGTTTGTCGAGCTTGGAGGTGTCAAAATTCTGGTCAGGCACGTGATCGGCGCGGCCACTGCCCGTATCCACATGCTCCGGCCCGCTCTTCCACTGACGGTCGGCGATGATCGCAAAGCTGACGCCACCGTACAACATGTCGCCGTAATAAACGCTGATGTCCTGCAGCACCGGCTTGGGATCATACGCATCCGGATGATGCGCCACGTTGGTCCTGTGCACCACGTTGACCATCTTCGCCGGTTCGATGTAGCCGCCCTTGGAGGATGCGCCCGTGTCGCCCACCTCCATTTTCTTGCCGCCCTCGCCCCAGATGTTGCCTTGAAACACATCGTGATCATCCGGCAGGCAGAGCGTGGGCGCATTGCGCATCACTTCGCGGAAGGCCCAGCCGTGCTGGTAAAACTTGCGCAGGTAGTTCAGGATCGCGGGCTCGGCGGGTTCACGGATGATGCCAAAGCCACCGTGGTTCTCATAGATCTGGTCGCCGGAGAAAAAGACGAGATCAGGATCAAGCTTCAGCAAATTCTGCGCCACGGGCGCATAAGGGAAGCCGTAGTCGTTCTGGCAGGTCAGCGCCGCCATGCGCAGCGGTCGGCCCTCGGGGTTCGCCTTGATCGTGCCGCTCCACTCATGCGGCGTCTCGCTGCCGTCCGTGTGTTTCTCAAGGTACACCACCTTGTAGGGCGTGGCCTGCTTCGCATCCCACTTCGGAATGCGGAACGTCGCCACCCACGCGTCGGGATCCAGCTTCGCCTCGCCGAGCGATTTCCACGCGCCACCCTTCTGCACCTGCAGCTCGACCACCTGGCTGTCTTTCGCTCCCATCGGACCCGTGAGCGCGCTGAGCTTCATCACAAAGCCATCGTCGGTGCGTGAGTCGCTCAGCGAGTACATCGACCACAGCAACGGCCCAAACTGATGCTCCGGAGTCACCGTGAAAGCATTGCCTTCCATCGTCCAGTTTTGAAAACGGTAGCGTCCAGCACCTCCAGCACCGGCCTTGCCCTTGTTCTTCTTCGCTCCCGCCACCGCACCGGCGGCGAAGTTGTTGGCGATCGATACATTGCCAAGAATCGCGTCTGCATCGAACGCATGCGAGACCACCGCCAGCTCCACACCAGAGTCTGCGGAATTCGCTGTGAGCGTCAGCAGACACTTGTCATCCTCGGCTGCGCCCTTGAGTGTCAGACGCACTTGCTTCAAAGAACTGCCATCTTTGAGCGGCACCGTTTTCGGTCCCAACACGAGCTGATCGCCCTGCCACCCGGCATTGATGCCCTTCTGCACAAAGCAGTTGCTGCGATGCTCATTGAGCTCACTTCGAATGCCAATGCGAAAGCCCGCGCCGCCGTCGGACTTGCCAATTTCCAGCCGCGTCAGCATCACGCTCATGGTGAAGTCCCCGTTTCGTTTCACCTGATGCGTCAGCGAATGCACGCTGCGCCCGCCGCCCATGCTGAGGCACTCCGCGCCGCTTTCGCTCACGCGCCAGTCTTCCATGGGATTGGCCCAAAACTCACCGCCAAGAAAGACGCGGCCATGGGTGTTGGCCCAGACATCCTTTGGTGCGTCGGGAGCAGCAGGAGCGTTATCACGGCCTGCGAGGCCCATGAGGGTTCCTGCCGTCATCAACTTGAGTCCGGTGCGTCGGGAGATCTTTCGTTTCATGAGTGCGATGCAACGACGGCAATGGGTCGCGCCCATCATTAAATTTGACCTTTCGCCTCAACTGCCCTCCGGCGCTTCCGCAGCAATCCGCCGGTAGATCTCCTTCGCCGCCTCATACGCTCGCCTGGCCTCGTCCCGCTCCGCCGGGGCGATGTTTTTTTCCCGCACGCGCCAGAGCTGCTCGATGCAGGCCAGGCACCACTGGGCGCTGCGTCGCGACGCACGAATGGGTTGTTCCGCGACGATGACGTTCACCGGATTCGTGTGAAGCTGCGGAAACTGCCGCACCGCCACCCAGCTGCTGCGTGCAATGTCGGCGCTGAAGGTGATCTCGTGCACCTGATCATCGGCAGGCACCTCGCGCATGGCCACGGGCATGCCATTCACGATGAGCTCGACCTTGCGTTTGCCACCGGCATACGGCTGTGCCGCGGTGGTGTCGTGATAGTTCACCGTGTCACCCGTCAGACGCCTGCCTGCGACGGGTGTCGCGCCGCCATAGGCGATCTCCAGCGGAGTCTCTGAACTGAACGCCACTTTGGCACTCACCTTCACACGCCCCGGCTGTGCGAGTTTCACTTCACCACCGGAGGTTTGTCCCTCGACCGCAAAGTCGAGCGCGTGCGCTTAGCCATCGCTCACATAGCTGCGCCCCTGCGCGAGTCCCTGGCACCATTGGGTGAAATGAAGGCGCGCCACCTTGCCCAGCTTCACATATGTGCGGCCCTGACCCACGCGTGTGCCGCTCATGCAGGGGAAATCGGTCTCGCCGGCGGCCTTCAGGGGAAAGCCACAGCTCATGAGGTGATACCAGGTGTTCCACTCCAGCAGTCGCGCAGTGTCCATCGCGCTGATGAAATCACACACGCCATGCGCGGTGGTGACGAAAATCTCATGACCGCCCGCGTCGGGTGTCGCGACGTTTGGCAGCAGATCCAGCACCCGCTCATGACTGCTGACGAGTTCGGCTTCGTTCAGCCCGCCATCGCGGTCGGCATCGATCTTCTCAAACGGCTCCGGCAATAGCGCATCCTGCGTTTCGGCAGCAGTGAGTCGCGCATCCTTGCTGACATCGTACGCATCGAGCATCCGCTTTGCCGCCGTGGCGGAGTTCACCTGCATGCCGCTGCCGGAGTGCGGATAGCCCGTGAAGCCGCCCTGCTGCTTCGTCCAGCGAAGCGCGGGCAGGGTCCAGGTGGGCCAGCCTTTGATGCCCTCTGCGCCGGGATACACCAGCTCGCGCAGGTTCAGCAGGCACACGTGGCCGAGTGCGGCTGAGCCGAACCCGCTAACCTCCATGTCGTATTTCATCTGCGTCAGCGGCTCGCTGAGGAGATCAACCTGCGGGCCGAAAAACTGGCGCTGATAGTCGAAGCAGTAGCCCCAGGCGAGCACGCAGCCGACGTTCAGTCCCTCGCCTTTCACCTGCTGAAACATGTCCTCCGGCCGCATCCCTTCAGAGGGAGAGGTGTAGTGCGCACAGCCAGCGGCGTGGATGTGATGATCACCGCTGTAATAACCGAAGTCCGCCGCATGGATCCAGCGTTCGAGTTTCACGGGCAGCGTGGTCTCCTTCGCCGCAGGAATCGTCACCTTCGTCTTCACCGTGCGGTATTCTGGTCCACGTGAGGCCTCCATCGTGAACTCTCCCGACGGCAGCAGCACGGTTCCGCCGCTCGGGCGGTACAGGTGTTTTTGGAAAAAGAAATCAGGTGCCAGACGGCGTGCCTGCGGAGGAAAGACATGGCCTTGAGCATCGGTGAACGTCAATCGTGCCGTCGTGGGCGTGCCGTCGAAATCCTTCACGTCGAGTTTCACCGTTACTGCAGGCCGCACATCGAACAGCACCGGTACCTCCGCACGAAAGCCCAGATCCTGCGTCCCCTGGCCGATGTCGAACACCAGCGTGGCCTCGCGTTTGCCCGCTTCGCTCGAATAAATGAGCGCGATAGCGTACTCGACCTCCAGCCCGCTTAGGTTTGAGGTCATCGGCGGTGCATCGAAAAGGCTGATCTCCAGGAAGCGGTTGGCGCCCTGCGTGTTCTCGTTCTCCCGCAGGTGCGTCTGCCGCTCGCGCTCCATGGTTCCCTTGGCCACTCCTGCGTAGGAAGGGCCGGACTGCGGGCTGCTGATCTGCAGGCGCGCCACGCTGGTGGCGTGGTTGATCACCTTGATCAGCACCGGCGTGTAGCCTCCCTGCTGCACCTGCGCGGCCGCCGGTCCACGCTGCGCCTTCACCCGCGATTCGGGGCTGATGTCCACCACGCACAGCACCTGCGAATCCAGCGCCGCCTGCACTCCCGCCGCATCACGCCTTGTAATCGTAGCGTCCAGCTTCGTTCGCACATCATTCGCCAGCGGCGCACCGAGAAAATCCAGCGCCTGCACGATGCGCTGCGCATTCGCCGCCAGCGGCTGGCCTTCCACTTCGATCACCGGCAACGGCTCTGCGTAGGCTGCGAGGGCGAGCGTCGCGAAAAGGGCGCAGAGTTTGTTCATGCACTCAATACGCTGCGAAAGTGCGTATCTTGGATCAAGGACTGAACTCCACCACCGTGCTCACCATCGCATCGCGTTCATCGCTGACGGTGATGAACCAGGTGTTGGCACTAGCAGGCGGTTTGGGCGCCGTGATGGTGCCGTCCTTGATCGTGGCTAGAATTGATTTCCATTCGCGTTTGGAGCGCAGGCCGGTGTCGGTGGTGTAGTTGAGCTCGGCTTTCTTCAGCGGCACCTTGCTCTCGCATGTGACGGTGACGAGATCGCCGGAAACGGCGGGTGCGCCCGGGTTTGGCAAGGGATCGCCGCCGCGACACTTCGAGTCTATGAAGAGACCGATCTCCTGCGGTGCCCAGCCGGGCGGATGGCCATGCGGCATCTTGATCTGGATGCGGAGGTGCTTCTCTCCAGGCACGGCGTTGTAGCTCTTCATGTAGCTGTCGAGTACGTAGTGGACGTCGTTGGTGCCATTCACGAAGAGGATGGGTACATTGCAGCGTGGCAGCAGGCTGCCCGGATCGTATTCCTTCACCCACAGTGCGCGGTGTTCGGGGTCCAGCTTGTCGATGCTGGGCTTCTGTACGGACTCGCCTTCATGCAGGAAGCCGCAGCCATAGACGGGCACGGCGGCTTTGAAGCGGTCATCCAGCGAAGCGACGAGGCAGGTCGTGTAGCCACCCCAGCTGATGCCGGTGACGGCGGTATGCTCGGCATCCACCTCGGGAAAGCTGCGCAGCAGACTGTGCGCACGCATCACGCTAGCGGCGGCGTGGAAGGGCCAGTCGTCGCTGGTGTCAGGGGTGAGGACGCAGTCGAATTTTTCCGCATGACCATGCGGTGGTCCGCCATTCGGCAGGCGCGTGCGAACGCCGCGATGCCCGTTGCCAATCGCCATGCCGGTCTTCGGATCAAACTCAGCATCAGGCGGGCGCGAGCCGTTCAGATCCATCGCGATGGCTGCGTAGCCGCGCTTGGCCCACAGGTGCACCCAGTCGGCAAACGCCGTACCGCCACCGCCGTGAATAAGCACCACAGCGGGGAACTTGGTACCCGGCTTCGCTTCCCCCAGCGTGATCGGCGAGGCATAAAACGCGAAGACATCTGTGTCCTTGCCCTGATACTTCTCGCCTGCATAGGTCAGCGAATGAATCGGCTGATCCTGCCGCACCCACTTCACTGCGGGCACGTTGTTTTTGAGTTCAGTGAGATTCCACGGGCCGATTCGCTCGGTACGATGGCATGCGGAGAGAAAAAGTGCGGTGATGAAGAAAAGAGAAAACCTCATGGCGGGAGATCAAACGCCGCCATGAGCTCGATTCAGCATCTTTTTTCACCAAACAAAACCGCCGCAGCGAGCGACTCCTGGCACTCACTGCGGCGGCGTGTGGCCTCTGAGAGATGGACGGCTCTCAGTTGGCTTTCTTCGGACGGCCAAGGACATCGTCCTTGGTCGTGAGCGCGATGGCGACGACCTGGTCGATAAGTTCCTGCTTGATCTTGAGATCCTTCAAAGTGTTCACGAGATTTTCAGCGATAGCGTTGAAATGCACCTCGGTCAGGCCCATGCCCTCGTGGGCTTTGCGCATGTCCTTGCCGGTCCATGGCAGCGGTCCGCCGAAGGCCGCGCTGAGAAATTCCTTCTGCTTCCGGCGCTGCTTGTCCATGCTCACGTCATCAAAGAAATGCTTCACGCGGTCATCGGCCAGCACTTTGACGTAGAAGGCGTCCACCGCAGCCTCCATGGCGGGTTTGCCACCCAGTTTTTGGTACAGGCTGTCTTCACGGGCCTTCACCCATTTCGTTTTGCAGGCTTCTTTGGCGAAGGACCACTTTCGGCCTTCGTATTCGGCGGTGATCGACGGATCGACCGGTTTGCCGGTGATCGGGCAGACCGTGTTCGTGGCTGCTTCAGTGGCGACGGCGGCGGGATCAATGGCCATGGCGGCATTGACCAGCAGTGTCATGGTGAGACAGATGGTGGCGAGGGATGTGAGGATGAGTTTCATGGTTTGGTTGGGCCATTTAATAAGTTGCATCGAAGATACATCAATGCACCGATCCTGCGCAGAGATGCGCGTTTATTGCTCGACCCACGCCGCGTCAATTCCTGCGCACAACGGCGCAGAAACGGTGGAGCGACAGAGTTGGTTAAAGTTGCATGGTGGATGCATGTTTGAAACCAAGCCTGACATCACCAGACGCGACGAAATCGAAACTCTGGTGAACACCTTCTACGACCGCATCCGCACCGACGAGGTGCTGGGGTTCATCTTCAACGACGTGGCGCAGACCAACTGGACCATGCATCTGCCCAAGATGTACGCCTTCTGGGAGACGGTGCTCTTCCGCACCGGCGGCTTCACCGGCAATCCCATCGCCGCGCATGCGAAGCTGGTTCCGCAGACGGCCATGGGACGTGCGCAGTTTGACCACTGGCTGCAGCTTTTCCGCAGCACGGTGGACGATCTCTTTGCCGGTGAGAAGGCCGAGCACATCAAAAACTGTGCGGCAGACATGGCGAACGTGATCTACTCCCGCATCAACCAGGTTCCCGATCCCCGGTTTGATCCAGCCACCCTCACGCCGGAACAACGCGCGCGTTATTCACGTTATCAGCAGCCAGTCGCATGAGCCAGTTCCCCGCCTGCAAACACAAGAAGCACAAAGCCACAGGGCCGCACAAAAGCGGTCTGCGCTGGCTCGCGTCGGAGCCGTATCGCCTGTTCTTTTTCAGCGGCGCGGTGTGGAGCATCATCGGCGTGGCGCTGTGGCCGTTGTATTATGCGCAGCAGTTTGGCTTTTATCCCAGCTTCGTTCACGCGCGCATCATGATCGAGGCCTTCGGTGCCGCGTTCGTCGTCGGTTTTCTCGGCACCGCCGGGCCGCGCATGGCCACGGCCCCCAAGCTCACGCCGATGGAACTCCTCTGGCTCTTCGCGCTGCACCAAGCCTGTGGCATCTGCCATCTCACCCTGCACATGGCTTGGGGGGATATGTTCTTCATCGCGCTGCTCGGTTCGCTGCTGCTGTGCCTTGTGATCCGCGTGGTGAAGTTCCGCAAAGAAGCACCGCCACCACAGTTGCTCCTCGCACTCACGGGTCTTGTCTGCGGCATCACGGGTACGTCACTGCTGCTGTCTTCAGCGACCCTGCTAGATCCCCAGCGCCTTCGTCTCGCGAATCTCCTGCTCTATCAGGGCCTGCTGCTGCCTCCGGTGCTCGGCATCGGCGCGTTTGTATTCCCACGCATGCTCGGCGGTGATTTTGGCGATCCGAAAACAGCGGCGCAGAGCCGGGCCAAGCTCTTGCGCGCCCTCGCAGCGGCTGTCCTGCTCGTGGGGAGCTTTTTCCTCGAAGCCTGCGGTCAGATCATCGCGGGTTATGCACTGCGAGCCCTCGTGGCGGCGGGTTATTTGCTCATGGAAGTGCGCTGGAAAACGTCACAAAGCGGTTCCCTCACCACGGGTCTGATGTGGGCGCTGATCCTCGGCTGGCTCGGTCTGGCGCTCTCCGGGTTTTTCTACGCTCAGCATGTCAGCGTGGAGCACCTGCTCTACATAGGCGGTTTCGGCATGCTGATGCTCATCGTCGGCAGCCGGGTGCTGTTTGGTCACAGCGGCGATCTCGACGGCTTCTTTGTGAAGAGCAAATGGGTACGCTTCCTCATCTTCCTCGGCGTCCTTGCCGCCATCACCCGCGCCACGCCTGCCTGGGTGCCTTCCACGACGGTGTCCCATCACATCTACGCCGCATTGACGTGGGCGCTGCTCGCAGTGCTCTGGCTGCTTTGGCACCGCCGGCGGTTTGTGAAGCGGGACGAGGAGGATTAGCACCAAACACCCCGCAAAATCAGCACAGCTTTCCACAGGTGCAGGAGGGACTGCTGCGGCATCCATCCGTTAGTTCCTCGTATGAACACAGCGCTTAGCAATCCCGAGTGGTCCAGGGTAGCCTCGATGGCCTACGATGGTTTTGATGAACGTCCGTTTCTCGTGTTTTGGGAGATCACTCGCGCCTGTGCGCTGGCGTGCCGACACTGCCGGGCTGAAGCGCAATCCCATCGTCATCCCAATGAATTGAATCGTGAGGAATCGAGTCGGCTGATCCGTCAGCTCGCTGAATTGAATCCGCCGATGCTCATCCTCACCGGTGGCGATCCGCTCATGCGCACGGATGCGCTGGATCTGGTGCGCGAGGCGACGGCTGCCGGGCTGCACGTGGGCCTGAGCCCTTCGGCGACGGCGAGACTCATGAACGCTGATTTTGCAGAGATCAAAGCAGCGGGTGTGGACCGCATCTCGCTGAGTCTGGACGGCGCGTCACGCGAGACGCATGATGCCTTTCGCGGCGTGAAGGGCACCTTTGACCGCACCATCGCAGCGGTGCATCGCGCCCATGCGGCGGATCTGAGCGTGCAGATCAACACCACGCTTACACGCGGCAATCTGCGTGAGTATGAGGCCTTCAAGAAGCTCATGTTTGAACTGAAACCGGCCATGTGGAGTGTCTTCCTGCTGGTGCCCACCGGTCGCGCCGCCATCGCGGATCTGCCCGACCCGCAGGACATCGAACACGTCTTCCAAGACATGGCCGCACTCGTCGGCAAGGCGCCTTTCGCCATCAAAACCACGGAGGGTCATCACTTCCGCCGCGTGCTGATTCAAAAGCATGGTGCTGGTGGCAGACAACGTCCAGGCATGCGCTCACCGCTCGGAATTCGCGACGGACGCGGGGTGATGTTCATCTCACACACAGGCGTCGTCTCTCCGAGCGGCTTCCTGCCCTTCGACTGCGGCAATGTGCGCGACGAACACCCCGCCGAAATCTACCGGCATCATCCGCTCTTTGTCTCGTTGCGTGACAACGATGCCCTCGGCGGCAAATGCGGACGCTGCGAGTACCGCACGGTCTGCGGCGGCTCCAGAGCACGCGCCTATGGCATCTCGGGCGATCCCTTTGCCGAAGATCCGGCCTGTGTGTATCAGCCGCGCCAGGGCAGCACCGTGGTCACTTAAAGCGAGGGCGGCGTCCAATCGGGAATGCCGCCGGACTTGAGCTGCTTCTCGTAGAGCTCCCAGAAAGGCTTCGTGGGAGACATGGGCGCGGTTTCATTGACCATGAGCGGACGTGTTTCCTTCCAGAAGGCCTCATAGGCGGTGTTCATCTTTTCGGCTACTTCTGGGTAGTCGCCGCTGACGTCGGTCTTCTGATAGGGATCGGCTTCGAGATCGTAGAGCGCACCTTTCGCGGGTGATGCAGCAGCCTTTTTGTTCTTCTTCGGATTTCCGCCACCACCGCGAGGGCCGACGAAACGGAAGCGCTGGTTGCGCACGCCGTAGTTGAGAAACTCAAACTTGTTCGGATCTTCGCCCGTGGGCCAGCGCGCGACGTGGGTGAAGAGGAAGCGGTCCTCCCACTTGTCAGCCTTGCCTTCGATCAGCGGCAGCAGGCTGCGGCCTTCGACCTGGTTCTTCGGCAGTTCCGCACCGGCCAGCGCAGCAAAAGTGGGCAGCAGGTCGATGTGCGCCGCGATGGTGCTGATGTCACGCCCGGCATTGATCCTGCCATCCCAGCGGATGAAGAACGGCACACGCACGCCACCTTCATCGGTGGAGCCTTTCATGCCCACCTGGTCGCCGTTGAAGAATGCATACCCAGGCGCGATCTCCTTGCCCGCGATGGAGGCGCCAGGTCCGCCCCCCGTCGTTCCGTTGTCAGACATGAAGATGACCACGGTGTTTTTATACAGATCCCATTCCTTCAGCTTCTCCGCGAGGCGGCCCATGTTTTCGTCGATGTTCTCGATCATGCCGTAGAATCCGGCCTGGTCTTTGCCAAAGCCAAGATCCGTGAAGCGCTTCGCATTTTTCTCCGGCGCGGTGTAGGGGCCGTGCGGCGCGTTCGTGGCCAGGTAGGTGAAGAACGGCTTGCCGCTGTCCTTTTGCTGCTTGATCCAGCCGAGCGCGGCGGTGAAGAACACATCCGTGCAGAAGCCATGCGTCTTCACAAAGCTGCCGTTATGCCGGATCACAGGGTCCGTGTATTTGTTGCCCGGCGCATCCGCACAGGAGCAGGGATACGCCTGGCCGATGCCACCCGCACCGTGGATGAATGCCTCGTCAAAGCCGCGATTGTTCGGCTGATATGGCTCTTCATCACCGAGGTGCCACTTGCCAAAGATGCCGGAGGTGTAACCCGCCGTTTTGAGCACCTGCGGCAGGATGGTGGCGTCCAGCGTCATGCGCTCGCGCTCCAGAATCGTGTGAGTGATCCCGTTCTTCATCGGATGCCTGCCCGTCATGATCGCGCTGCGCGTGGGCGAGCACGTGGGGCTGACGAGGAAGCGCGTGAAGCGCAGGCTCTGGGCATGCAGCGCATCGAGGTTTGGCGTCTTCAGCCAGGGATGGCCATGACATGCCAGCTGGCCGTAGCCCTGGTCATCCGTCATGACGAGAATGATGTTCGGCTTGCCGCCCGCGAGATCGGCGAAGGCATGCAAGGAGAGGACTAAGAGAAGGGTCAGGGCGAGTTTCATGGTTGAAAGAGTGAGGACGCAGGTAATGCGACGCTCTTTCAACGCAATGCCCTCAGGCACGGCCATGCGCTACTTTTTATACGGCGTGCGCTTCACCTCTTCGATGACAGGCACGTCCTTGTTCATCACCTCATAGGCGGCCAGCAGGCGCTTCACTTCGTCAGGCTGCTCTGCAGCCACGTCATGCTGCTCTCCGGGATCATTTTGCAGATCAAAGAGCTGCATCTTCGCCGCAGCATCGCCGGTGTTGAGCCCGGGAAAGGCGTCGAGGTTGTACTGCTCGTAAGGCGCGAGGATCGTGACGCCATCCGGCGCACGTGGATCAAGCCACTTGCCATCCGCGCCCGGCTTGAGCTTCATCTGGGTGGCAGGAAGCACGTGCAGCTTCCAGCGCGCATCGCGGATGTTGGCCAGCTTGGAGTTGAGATGGCCGAAGATGTACTCGTGGGGCGATTTCGCTGCGCTGGTGAACAGCGGCATGATGTTGCGGCCATCCAGCACGCGATCATCTGGCATCTTCGCTCCCGTCACTTCCAGCACCGTGGCAAAGAGGTCCATCGTGATCGCCATCTGATCGCTCACCTGTCCCGCGGGGATCTTGCCAGGCCAGCGTGCGATCATCGGCACTCGATAACCGCCCTCCCACTGCGCCGCCTTCATCCCGCGCAGTCCGCCGCTGCTGCCGCCGAACCACGGGCCGTTGTCGCTGCTGAAGAGCACCAGCGTGTTTTCATCCAGCCCCAGTTCCTTCAGTTTCGCAAGCACCTGCCCCACGCTCCAGTCCAGTTCCTCCACCGCATCGCCATAGAGGCCTGCATCGCTCTTCTTGTAAAACGCCTCGGAGGCCGCGAGCGGCTTGTGCGGCATCGCCTCCGCAAGGTAAAGAAAAAACGTCTGGTCCTTGCTGCGCTCGATGAATCCCAGCGCGCGCTCCGTGAAGCGCCGCGTCAGCGTGGCTTGCACCACGGGGTACTCGATGACCTGCGTGTTTTCCAGCACCTGCACAGGCCGCATGTCATTCGAGTAGGGGATGCCG
This sequence comes from Prosthecobacter sp., assembly GCA_021733925.1. GTDB lineage: Bacteria > Verrucomicrobiota > Verrucomicrobiia > Verrucomicrobiales > Verrucomicrobiaceae > Prosthecobacter. The sequence goes on from JAIPJY010000027.1 coordinate 17,841, forward strand.
TAGTACTCATCGAATCCGCGATCTGTGGGCAGGAAGCCCTCTTTGTGGCCGAGATGCCATTTCCCCACCATGCCCGTGGCATAACCGGCTGATTTCAGCACCTGCGGGAGCGTGATCTCCTTCTCCGGCAGATGCAGCGCATCCGCCGCCGGGCCGCCATCCGGCGCTGGGTTCTGTGTCATGCCGCAGCGAAACGGATAACGCCCCGTCATCAGTGCCGACCGCGTCGGTGCGCAGAACGGTGCCGGGCAGTTGAACTGCGTGAGTTTGGCCCCCTCGGCCGCCATGCGATCAAGATTCGGCGTTTTGATCAGTGGATGCCCATAGCACCCGAGATCGCCATAGCCAAGATCATCAGCGAGGATGATGACCACGTTCGGCTGCTTCGCGGGCAGTGATGAGATCAAAAAGGCGAAAGAAGAAAGCAGAGTCAGGAGCGCAGTTTTCATAAAGCGTAGCTTGGTTGGCGGCGTTATGTACTCCACGGCGAAGGGCTGGAACTCTTTCAAATACATCAGCGTCCGGCAGCAGGGGGAGGCACCCTCACTTACGAAGGTCTTCGGCAGCGTCGCCGCCCATGCGGCGTTTCAGGACTTCAGGCTGCCTGACCGCCAGATTCCTCTTATGCCTTCGGCAGGCTCTTGAGCCACTCCAGCAGCAGATCCGGCCACTGCGCGGGCGGAAAGCCGTTCTTCACGCGCTGGGGGATGAGATTCCCAACGCCGTGCGCCCCTTCATCGAAGACCGCCATGCGCACAGGTACACCGAGCTTTTCCAGATCCGCTTTGATGTCTTGCGGCATCTCGATGGGTGCGCCGCCTTTTAGACCATCGTTCGTGGCATGCACGAGAAACACGGGCGGTGTGTCTGCGTGAAACACAAACGGCGACTCCTTCTGCCGCCAGTGCCACGTCGCGAGACCAACGGCAAATGCAGGGCGGCTGCTTTCGCGTTCCATGGGATCAGACGACTTTGCATCGCCACCATCAAAATTCGCCGCGAGATTCATGCTTAGATTCCCACCGGCTGAATACCCAGCGATGCCGATCTGCTGCGGATCAAGGCCCCACTCCGCCGCACGGTGCCGCACCAGCCTTACCGCACGCTTCGCATCCATCAGTGTCAGCGCCTGAATGCCGGCGTTGTCGAGTTTGTGCGGGGGACGCAGCCGGTACTTCAGACCGATGATGGCGACTCCCTTTGGGTTGAAAACTATCGCGGCGTATTCCACATGCGTCTTCCAGTCCAGCGCACCATAGCCACCGCCCGCACACACGATGATCGCCATGCCCGTGCGTTTGTCCGCAGGCGGCAGAAAGAGCGTGATCGCGGGCACAGTGACATTTCGAATTGTGCCGCGCTCCTCCTGTACCTCGGCAGGCGCGCTCTCCATAAACTGCGGCGGCTTGTCCGGCCAAAGCGGTATCGATTCAGCAGCGCGGAGCGCGACGGCTGAAAGGATCAAAGCAAAGCACAGCAGTTTCATGAGCAGCCCCCTCAAACGTTGGTTTGGCAGAATAATTCGTGAAATAAATGTGCCGGGCTGCCGCCTCTCACCGGTATGAAGCTCGCTTTTTTCGCCCTCGCCCTCATGCTTCCTTCACTGTCCTGCTCCGCCAGCACCACCCCGCAGCCTGAAGAGGCCGGAGCGGTGCACTGGAGCCGCATTCTGGAAACCGCTCTGGCCTCCAGCGCCCAGACGGGCAAACCGGTGTTCGCTCTGTTCCAGGAGATCCCCGGCTGCGCGGGCTGCAAGCAGTTCGGCCGCGATGTGATGTCCAATCCGCTGCTGGTCGAGGCCGTCGAGACCGAGTTCACCCCGCTGCTCATCCACAACAACAAGGGGGGAAGAGACGCGGAGGTGATGAAGCGTTTTGGCGAACCGGCATGGAACTACCAGGTGGTACGCTTCCTCAATTCAAACGGAGAAGACATCCTTCCGCGCAAGGACCAGGTGTGGGACACCGCTGGCATCGCCGAGCGCATGGTCGCGACGCTGACACAGGCGAAAAGGCCCGTGCCCGCCTACCTGACACTGCTGGCCGCCGAGCAGTCGCCACGCCTCAAGCAGGCCGTGTTTGCCATGTACTGCTTTTGGACCGGCGAGCTGGCGCTGGGCCAGATCGACGGCGTGATCACCACCGAGGCCGGCTTCATGGCCGGGCATGAGGTGACCTTGGTCAAATACGACCCCTCGGTGATTTCACTGCCGCAGTTGATCGCCGCAGCTGAGAAGGTGGAATGCGCCAATGCCGTCTCAGTCCCTGCGACGGACCTGCCTGCGGCAAAGGCAACGCGGCTCAAGGTTGGCACCATCTCAGGCTACCGCACAGCGCCCGCAGACGATCAGAAAAAGCAAATCGGCGGCACTCCGGCGGAGACGCTGACACTCTCTCCAGCCCAGGCCACCAAGGTGAATGCGTGGATCCGCACGGATCCTGCAAAGGCGCTGGACTTTCTCACGCCATCACAGCAGGCACGGCTCAAGACTGGGGCTTCACGATGAGACTGTCGATCGGCGGCGCATCATGCTCGCCCGTGTTTTCGTAGCCAGGCAGGACCTTGCCACGGTGGCGCTCTTCGCGTGACTTCACATCCGGGCCATAGGCCATGCGGAGAATTTTCAGGCCTTCGATTTTGTCCTCCTCCCTCACTCCCACCTGCGTGTGATAGATCGCACAATCCTCCACCTTCACGCGTGCATCTCCGCGTCCACCGGGACCACGTACGCGGATGGCCACCTCATTGTTGTCGAATACGCAGTGCGAGATCACCGCATCAATGTGCTCCTTCAAATTCAGCGCAGCACGTGTCGAGATCTGGCTGGGCTGGTTCCACCCATGCATGTAGCATTGGCGGATGGTGAGCTTGCAACGCTCGCCATCGGGCGGGGTCTTTGAATCAAAGGCGTTTTCGCCCGGACTCTGCCCCGCTTTGAATCCCGGTGCATCTTTAGCAAGCGGCCCTGCCCATAGGTGACATTGCTCAATGGTGAGACTGCCGCGTAACTTGCGATCCGGATCAAACTGAATGCAGTCGCCCGAGATGTGAGAGATGTCGCAGTTGCGGATGGTGACATCGCCCCAGCGACCCGTGATGCCATGCGCATCGTTCTGCTCCTCAAAAGTGCCGTTCAAGAGATGATGAATGCGGCAGTTCTCGATCACCACCCGCGTGCCAAACACGCCGACCCCATTCCCAGTGCCATTGAAGATCTCGCAATTGCGCAGCGTGACATCGTCTGCGGTGATTTTCACGATGTTGCCACCCTGGCCCTGCGCATCGACTCGGAAGTTTTCATACACACCGGGCTTCGTAATCTCCAGCCGGTGCACCAACTTCGCTCCCGCCTTGGTGCCCACTGGACCCGGAGCGCCTGCCAGCTCGGCAGCGCGCAATGGAGTCAGAATACCGAGGATGATCCCGAGGAAGAAGGGTGCTCTTTGCATCCCCCAAGAACGCCGCAGAGGCGCCCTTGCTTCCAATGACTCTGCAACGACCTCACCAAGGAATGACCAGAAGGTCTTTGACGAACTTCCCACGCAGGTCATGTGGAGATTCGAGCGCCAGCCAGGTCAGCGTTTCAGCGCCTTCATCGGGTGTACGGGGTGCATCGCTGCCGCCCATTTCGGTACGGCACCAGCCGGGGCACATGCTGTTGATGATGACATCAGGCAATGCGGCGGTGAGCTGCTGGGTGAGCATGTTCAGCGCAGCCTTGCTGATGCAATAGGCCGGTGCCCAGGCCTGCGGCACGCCATCGAGCTGGCCTGCGCCACTGGAGACATTGACAATGCGCGGCGCACTGGATTTGGCGAGCAACGGTGCAAACGCCTGCGAGACCCGCAGCGTCCCGACCACATTGGTGTTCAGCGTTTCCAGCAGCACCTCGGGCTTGAGTTCGAGCAGGCTTTGATAGTGGTCCAGCAGGATGGCGGAATTGTTGGCCAGCACATCCAGCCGGCCAAACTGCCCCTCGATCTGCTTCACTGCAGCTTCCACACTCGCCTGATCCGTGATGTCGAGCGCCACACTGCTTACGTGGTCGCCTAGTTGGGCCGCAGCCGCGGCGGCTCGGTCGCCGTCACGGCTGCTGATGATGACCTGCGCGCCTCGGGTGGCGAGTTGTGTAGCGGCGGCGAAACCAATGCCGCGTGTGGCTCCGGTGATGAGGATGACAGGGTGCATGCAGAAGGTTGGTGTTCACGGCATTCAAGCCCGCTCCCACCGAAATTTACGCTCCTCCTCGCGAATCGGTTGATCATTGATGCTGGCATAGCGCCTGGCCATGTAGCCGTTCTCATCAAACTCCCAGTTCTCATTGCCATGGCTGCGCCACCACTGGCCGGCGTCGTCATGCCACTCGTATTCAAAACGCACGGCAATGCGATTGCCCGTGAAAGCCCAGAGCGTTTTCTTGAGGCGGTAGTCCTGCTCCCTGACCCACTTCTTTTTCAGGAACTCGACGACTTCGGCGCGGCCATTGAGAAAGACATCACGGTTGCGCCATTCCGTGTCGGGCGTGTAGGCCAGCGAGACGCGCTCGGGATCGCGGCTGTTCCAGGCATCTTCGGCCATCTGGACTTTTTGGATCGCCGTTTCTTCGGTGAAAGGCGGCAGGGGTGGGCGTGGGTTCATGGTGTTTGGAGTTTGAGTTGGGATTCGAGCTCGGCAATGCGGGCCTTCAGCGGTGAGACAGCTTCTTGCACTTCGGCAGCGGTGAAGCGCGGCGTGATGAATTTGGGGCAGTTCCAGTCATAGGATATAACGTCGATGACAAAGATGCGCTCAACCTTGGCCGCATGACCTCCGGGCGGGGCGATCTTGGCAACGAGATCGGGATGTTCGCGCGCATCCAGCACCTTGGCGTGGCCGAGAATCTTCAAACGCTCACGGGCTGGGTAGTCCATGAGAAAGAGACTGACGCGGTCAGTCTTCGCCAGGCTCCCCACGCTGATCATCTGGCGGTTGCCGCCATGATCGGCGAACATCAGTTCATTCGGTCCGGTGACTCGCAGAAAGCCCTTCGCTCCGCCGCGATGCTGGAGATACGGCCAGCCATTTTCAGTGATGGTGGCCATGTAAAATGAGTCGCGTTCGGAGATGAACGCCGCCTCTGCTGCGGTGAGCGCATCACGCTCAGGCATGGAGTCAAAGGCGGGATAGGTCCGCCCATAGTAGTGACGCTCCGCCTCGAAGACAGCAGGCGTGAGCACGGTATGCATGAATCGGTCGGCCATAATCGAGGAGGAGTGGGTGTTGCTGAGAATGAGGGGGGTATCAGAATACAAGTGTCTGCCAGCCTTCGGCCAGATAACGGCGGATGCTAGCCAGCCCAGGAGTTCCAGCCAGTGCATGATCTTTGATTTCAGGCAGGCCGCAGGCCTCGACTTCCTTCGTCGCGCCAAAGACAGCGGAGCAGCCACAGGAGGCACCGGTGATGACCGGACGCACGGCATCGTACAGGCCGTGTGCCGGATGCGTGGGCTTCGTGAGTTCGGCAGGCCAGCGGGTGCCGGTGCCGGCGAACACGACATTGACTTCGTCGTTCTTCGCCTGGGCTTCCGCTGCGAGAGCGAGGGCATTGAAAACGCGGCCAAGGGCTTCTTCGCCGTTTTTAGGATCTGAGGTGATGATGATTGCGAGTTTCATAGGAGGGGTGTGGTTTGTGGGTTTGGTTCAGCTCTTTCTGGAGCAAGTGAAGACTGCGCTATCCGTGGGCTTGCGGGTAATGCCGGTTCCCTGTTGCCGTTATGCCAGTTGTGCATACCCTCGGCGGCATGATGGACCGCATCAGAGCCCTGCTCACCGTGATCGAAGAAGGCAGCGTCAACCGCGCTGCGGTACGGCTGCGCATCACCCAGCCTGCGCTGAGCCGCCAGATGCAGGCGCTGGAAAACGAACTCGGCGGCAAGCTGCTGGAGCGCGAAACAAGCGGTGTCAAGCCCACGGGTCTCGGCCATGCGCTCGTCAAGGCCATGCGTCCGCTGGTGGAAGGCTATGATACTGCATTGGCGGAACTTCGCCGTCAGGCACGTGGCGAGCGCTCCGAACTGCGCGTGGGCTACCTGCTTTCCGCTGCGCAGAGCATGCTCACTCCGGCTCTGGCAAAGCTGCGCAAGTCTCAGCCGGAGGTGAAGCTCAAACTCCATGACATGTCCCCGCGTGAACAGATCGACGGACTGCGTGCCGGAGAGCTCGATCTCGCTCTCATCGGCCAGGAGGGCGTGACTGCGGCAAGTGAGTTTCACAGTGCGAAACTCTGCTCTCTCCGTGTCTGCATAGCTGTGTCAGACAACGATCCGATCGCAGCGCAAAAAAACATCACACTCAAAGAGCTGAAGGGCCGCGACTTCATCGGCGTGGATGAAGATCAGGTGCCGGGACGCAATCGCTGGGCGACTGCCCTGTGCAAGTCAGCCGGGTTCAAGCCGCGCTTCGTCGTCGTCGTGGACGGCATCACCAATGTGTTCTCCCAAGTCGTCTCTGAGTCAGGCGTAACGTTGCTCCCCGGCTACTTTGAAAAATTGCAGCATCCCGGCGTGACCTTTGTGCCGGTCAGCGATGAAAAGGCCCGCTGGGACTTCATCGTCCTCTGGCAGAAAGGCCTCGCATCCACTGCCACGCGCGCCTTGGTCGAGGCACTGAAGCAGGTGGCAGTGACACTGCGCTGATCAATGCAGCCGCAGGCCATGCTGCTGCCAGAACGACTGCAGCGCCGCCTGCGAACCGTTGAACACATTGCGCTCCACCGGTCGGTCGAGATTACCAAAGTAGAGGCTGTTGTGGTGCATGCCATGATTGTAAACCTTCGGCTGTGAGCGGCCATGCCCCCAGTCCACGCCCCCATACTGCCACAGCGTCCAGTCTGACCACACCTGGTATTGATGGAGCAGCCCACGCGGACTGCCCGGTGCTGGGTACACCGGCCCCGCTCCGCTGTCGTGCGCATAAAGCGCCAGCCAGTAGGGCATGCGGCGAAGTTTGGCTTTCGTGGCCGGATCAGCGCTGCTGAAGAGCTGTTTCAAATGCGTGCTGTTTTCCAGATACGCCACTGGCACCACGCCCGTGCGTGATTCCACACGATCCATGAAACGCAGGATGTCCGAGAGCCGCGAGTTCGCATCAAAGTCAGCGCACAGCAGCAGAGCGGGCGCATTCCATGCCCGCCCACGAGCCAGCGACTGAGCACGTGAGCAGAATTGATCCGCCTGCGCCACGGCATCCACATGGTTTTGCAGCCGATAGTAAACCCCGGGCAGCATCCCCGCACGATCCGCCGCCGCGAGGAAGTTCCCGCACTTCTCATCCAAGTTCCCACCCTTGCCCGCCCGCGCGATCAATCCACTCGCCCCATTCGCGCGCAGCGCAGACACATCATGCTCCGAGTAGCTCTGTCCTGCGCGCTGCTTCTCTTTCGGATCATAGGCCGAAACATTGATGATCTGCGGCATGCCCCACGATGACGACGGCAGACTCCCCGCCGTACCGCCGGACTGCGGTGTGGTACAACTGGCAAGCGCGAAAAGAAGAGGCAGCAGCAAATGTTTCATTGAAGAGAATGATTCACTTCAGCAGCCTATGCGCAAGGAGCCGTTTCAGAGCGCGATGCTGCTTTTACATGGATGGCTGACACAAAATTTAATCCAACCCCAAGTCTTCGATAAACCGCTTGTCTTCACCGTACTTTTCTTCCGGCAGGCCAAGCTGGTCGAGAATGATGTGTTTGACGATCAAAGCAATGTCTCCCCGGGTTAAAGCCTGTCGCTCGTCATCGGTGAGATGCTGAAGTTGATTCTCAGACATCCAGTCAGACAGGTCCCCGAGCGTTTTGAGTTGAGAGGGAAAGTCCGTGCTGAGCCCGAACCATCGCAGGCGCGGCCAAGTTTTGACATCGAGGTCCTCTTTGAGCTGCCGCCACTGCTGACGGCGTAAACCAAGATCAGCGAAAAACTCATCAAGTTTTTGATCTCTCATCACTGCATCATCAACCATGCCCGCATTCTGCAAAGCATGGGTCAGTTGCACCCAGGCAGTCTCTTCTTTAGCCCGAATGACGTCGGCATGGCCCTCCACTTTCGCATCCAGCTTGGCGACGATGCAGTCAATGACATCACGAGGTGTGCGCATCTTTTCAGCTTCCTGATCCAAGATCGAAATCTGAAATACTTCCTCAAATGCCATAACAAGTTCAACGCTATCGAGGCCCATGTCGTGTTTTGGCCTTTGAGCGGGGAAGAGGCAAGCTCTTCATTCAAAACTCCGTCCGCGTCACCTTGCCACCGTCCGTAGAACGAAGCTCAATCCAGTCGATCTCGACAGGCTGCTCCTGCATGGGGAGATAAAGACGCACGATGCCGAGCGGACCGGTGGCGGGGAGTTGCACGGTGACCTCCTGCCAGTCGTCGCCTTTCAGTGTGAAGGGCACACGCTGGGCTTTGCCGCCACTGGGCAACCAGTCGAAATGCGAGGTGCCGACTTTGGCCTTGATGCGGAAGGTGGCGGTGCTCGGGCCGCTGTGCTTGCCGGCGGCGAATCCAAAATAGCATTCAAAGCCGATGTTCGTCACACGCACGATGCTGCCTTTGACCGTCGCTTTGCAGTCGCGCGCCTTCCAGCCTTGCAGAGCGGGATCGCTGACGTCTTTCACAGGCGCTTTCGCCTTGACCTTCGGCTGCTGCTTGCCCTCGAGTTCGGGGTGGTACTGCTTGGGATCAAAGGCCGGATTCACCACCGGCACCACGGCATGCGTGTCCTTGAGAAAGGCTTCAATCAGCGCGTCCAGTTCCGCCACCAGCGCAGGCTGCTGAGTAGCGAGGCTTGTTTTCTCGCCGGGATCGTCCTTCAGATTGAACAGCAGGTAACGATGCGCGCCCTTCTCTCCGCCGTGAAAAATGCGGATGAGCTTCCAGTCATCGCGATGCACGGACACCGCTGGCGGCAGCCAGTCGGGCACGACCGTATAATGCGGGAAGTACTGGAAGATGGCCTTGCCGGGGAGATCGCCGCCTTTCAGCGCAGGCATAATGCTGCTGCCATCAAAGCGCTGCTCCGGCGCGGGCTTGATCGCCAGCCCGTCGAGCAGTGTGGGGTAGAAGTCCTCGCTCTGCACCAGAGCTTGGCTGCGGCTGCCAGCGGTGGTGATTCCCGGCCAGACGATGATCTCAGGCACCCGCGTGCCGCCTTCGAACAGGCATGCCTTGCCACCACGCAGCGGCGCGTTGCTGGTGGGCGTGGTGTCATCCACCTTGTCATACATGTTGCCGCCGTTGTCGGAAGTGAAGAGGATGATCGTGTTGTCGGCGATCTTGAGCCGGTCGAGTGTGTCCAGCAGCGTGCCCACGGCGTCATCCATGCTCTCGACCATCGCGGCATACGTCGGGCTGCGCTGCGGATCGGCAGGATTCACGCGGGCACGGTGCTTTTCGATGAGCGCCTTCTTCGCATCAAACGGCGCATGCACGCTGAACATCCAGTAGTTCAGATAGAACGGCCCATCCCGATGCTTCTCCATGAAGGCCACGGCTTCCTTGGCCATGCGGTCCTCGATGTGCTGATCCGGCACGTCGGGGTCCGCATCAAAATCCGCAAACTTCCACGGCGCGATGTAGCTGCCCGCCGGACCCGGGCCTGGATGATGCGGCACATCGACATCAAAACCCTGCTGCAAAGGCGAAAAGGGTTCCGGGCCGAGGTGCCATTTGCCAAAATGCCCCGTGGCATAGCCAGCATCGTGCAGCGTCTCCGCCAGCGTGCGGTACTCAGTCTTCAATCGCGTCGGCGGCGTGGGTTGAATCGCCTTCTGATTTGGAGCCGCTTTTTTGGGAAGAGTCGCCTCCAGCACCACCTGCGGCATGTGGCAGTTGGGAATGGTGATGCCCGTGCGTGCCGGACTCAGTCCGGTGAGAAGCGCCGAACGCGTGGGCGAGCACAGCGGACTGGCCGCATACGCCCGCGTGAAGGTCATGCCGCGTTTCGCCAGACGCTCGACATTCGGTGTCTGGTAAAACTTCGTCGTGCCGTAGAGCGTCGTGTCACTCCAGCCGAGATCATCGGCAAAAATGATGACGACGTTCGGCTGCGTTGCAAAGAGCGCAGGGCCAAGAGCAAGGAAGCAGAGCAAAAATCGTTTCATCGTGAAGCAGATTTGAAATCAAGCGTGCGAAACTGGGCGGGGCCAGTTGGAAGATGCACACGCACATGAATGACACGGCCTTTGACGGGTATCTGTACTTCGTGCGTCTGCCAGTCGTCATTGGCCTTCACTTCAAACGGGACGCGATTCGCAGGGAGGAAGTCTTTGTCTCCGTCCATGCGCCAGGCGACAGCCCCCTGACCAGATGCAGCGGTTTTGAAGGTGACTTTGGCAGTAACAGGGCCCGCGAGTTTGAGCTGGCTGCGCGTGATGAACATACCTTTGCCGCCTTTGTCCGGTGTGAGCACAAGAACGCCCTCTTTGTCGATCAAGCTGCCGCCACGCGCGAGCCAGCCGCTCGTGCCGGTGCCTTCGGGTTCGGGCTTCGGTGCGGGTTTGCCTTCGAGGTAGTAGTCGAAGTAGTCATTCCAAACCTTTGCCATCGGTCCAAGAGCAAGGCCGGGTGGATTGAGCTCCGCGCACCACGCCGTGAGCTTCGTGCGCAGACGTGCGGCGACATCAGGATGCTGCGAGGCGAGGTTGTGCTTCTCCTCCAGATCCGTGGAGAGGTCGTAGAGATACTCGCGCTCACCACCGCGCAGAAGTTTCCAGTTTCCCTCGCGGATGGCGCTCTGAGCCATCCAGCGCCACATCAGCGCCTCATGCGGCGCAGTGGTGATCTCGCCTTTGAGATAAGGAACCAGATTCACCCCGTCGAGGTCTCCGGGCTTCACGGAAATGCCCGCCAAAGAAGCAGCCGTGGCGGCGACATCAAGCGCGCTCACGGGATGCTCGTACGTCTGGCCACCGCGAATCGTGCCGGGCCACGAGATGAGAAACGGCACATGCATGCCGCCTTCGGCCAGCATGCCTTTTTCACCATTGAGCGGTGTGTTCAGGCTGCCATCCCAGCCACCGGCGTCGCCATCCAGTGGCGAGTCGGTCTTGAGGATCTTCAGCGGCGCGCCGTTGTCACCGATGACGAAGATGAGCGTCTTCTCAGTGAGGCCGTTTGTTTTCAGCGTGCTCGTGATGAGCCTCACCCCATCATCCACAGCGGCCAGCATGCCCAGCGCGGCGCGGCGGCGCTCAGGCATCGCTCCGGGAAAGCGTTCCTTGTACGACTGGGGCGCATCCAGCGGTGTGTGCGGGGCACGGAAGGCAATGTAAAGAAAGAAGGGCTGCTCCTTGTAGCGCTCGATGATCGATGCCGCCGCCTTTGCGCAACCATCCACATGATACATCGTCGGCGGCAGATCTCCCATTGGCTTGTCCTTGCCCTCAAGCGTGATGTTGGCGGAAAACCTCTGCTGGCCGTGTTGCGCAAAGGAATGCGTGAAACCGTGCATCGGGATCTCCGCCATGGGGCCCAGGTGCCATTTGCCAAACTGCGCCGTCACATACCCTGAACGCTGCAGGCGCGTGGCGATGGTGGTTTCCTTGTCGAAGCCCTCCAGCGAGGAGTTGTTGCTGTCTAGATTGAAGCGCCCTTGGAACTTCCCCGTCATCAATCCACCACGCGAAGGCACGCACTGCGGCGCGCTGCTGTAACCATGTTTGGCAACGACGCCGCTGCGGGCCAGCGCATCGAGATGCGGCGTTTTCACATCCGGCTCCACGCCACGGATGCCAAGATCGGCAAAGCCGTGGTCATCCGTGTAAATGACGATGATGTTGGGTTTCTCGGCGGAGTTGGCTGAAACAACCAAGCTGCTGAACGATAAAAAATAGACGAGGAGGCGCTTCATGGGCGATTTTTCTTCTTGGGCGGCATCAGTGCGTTGGCTTCATTGTCCACATGGCCGGGCACCACGGCGTCTTTGAGGAACTCGGCCAGCCTGGCGCGCATAACGGCGGTGCGTTCAGGCTCTTGAGCAGCGAGGTTTTCTTTCTCGCCGATGTCCGTGGCAAGGTTGTAGAGTGCGAGAGTTTCACCGGATTCAGCGGCCTTCGCTTTGCCCTTTTTGCCTCTCGCCTTGGGAGCTCCTTCGCTGTCGGTAGTGCCGCCGTTCATGACGAGCTTCCAGTCACCCATGCGCAAGGCGGCGACGGTGAGGGATTGAACACACAGGATGGCGTCGTGCGGAGACGGTGCGCCTTGCGTGAGCATGGGCCATACGTCCTTGCCATCCAACTCGGTCTTCTGCTCCAGCGATCCTCCGGCGAGTTTTACCAGCGTGGGATACCAGTCCACCGTGTGCATGGGCTCCTTGATGCGCTTGCCTGCCGGAATGTGTCCGGGCCAGTTCGCAAAGGCACAGCCGCGCACGCCGCCTTCATAGATGCTGCCCTTGAAGCCGCGCAGCGGGGTGTTGTCACCTGGAGGCGGGCCGCCGTTGTCGGTAGAGAAGATGATGAGCGTGTTGTCACGCTGGCCGGTGCTTTCCAAAGCGGCGACGATTTGCCCGATGGCCTCGTCTACGGCCGCCAGCATGCCGGCGAGTTTTTGCCGGTTGCCCTTCAGCTCACCATAGGGCTTGAGATATTCATCCGGTGTCTGAAAGGGTGAGTGCACAGCATTGAACGGCACGTAGATAAAGAGTGGTTTTGCTTTGTCTTTTTCCGTGATGATGCGGCAGGCCTCACGCGCGATGAGGTGCGTGGTGTAGCCTTCCTCCTTGAGCAGCTCGCCTTCCTGGTACCAGTCGAGATCCTCGCCGCGCAGGTGGGTGAAGTAGTCGAGCATGCCAAAATAATGACCGTATTGGTGGTCAAAACCGCGTGCCTTGGGCAGGTAGGCGGGCTCAAACTCACCGAGGTGCCACTTGCCAGTGATGGCGGTGGCGTAGCCCGCATCATGCAGCGCATTGGCCAGCGTGCGTTCGGTAAGCGGCAGACCCCACGACGCATGCGGGCGCACGATGGTATAAACACCCGTGTGCGTGGCGTAGCGGCCGGTCATCAGCGTCGCACGCGTGGGCGAGCACACCGGCTGCACGTAGAGCGAATCCAGCACGGTGCCCTCAGCCGCCAGTTTGTCGATGCTGGGCGTGTGGATTTCCTTGCCGCCATTGAAGCCGCAGTCCGCATAGCCGAGATCGTCAATGAGCAGAAAGACGATGTTGGGTTGTTTCTCGGCAGCGAATGATGCCGCCGGAGTGAAGACTGAGGCAAGCAGCAGGGCGAGTGCGAAGGCGCAGCGGTGGGATTTCATGAGATGGGTTGGATGGAGAGAGAGCAGGCAGGTCTGGTTATTTCTTGCCGCCGTCTTTCGGTTTCTTCTGTTTGTCTGCACCGGGATCAAGCATCGTGACAGGCTGGCCGATCAGCAGAGGCGTACCGAAGACAGTTTGCTGGTCGCCTTGCTGCTGCATCCACGCATCCACTTCGCCACGCAACAGCGTGAGGCGCTCGGTTTGCGCAGGGCCACCCGCAAGGTTGTTCAGTTCGAAAGGGTCGCTCTTGAGGTCGTAGAGCTCCTCCGACGGACGTTCGGCGCAGCGTTTCACCACGGCGGCAGCGGCGGGGCTGGTTTTTGCCGCGGTGAGCCAGCTCTGCCAGTAGGCAAACCCGCTCGTACTCTTGCTGGAGCGTGAGATGTGGGATTGATGCTGAAACTCGGGGTGCAGGTTGCGAATGTACTTCCAGTCACGCGTGCGGACGCTGCGGATGGGATACACATTGAAGTCACCATCGCCGCTATGCGTGGTGAAGATGCGGTCCCGATGTGTCATAACCGTGCCGCGCAGGACACCGGCGAAAGACTTGCCGTCGATGCCCTCAGGCACCGTGCCGCCGCCGAGTTCGATGAAGGTGGGCAGCAGGTCCGGCCATGAAATCATGGCGTCGCTGGTGGAAGCCGCTTTCAAATGGCCCGGCCACGCCGCGATGAACGGGATGCGGATGCCCGCATCATAGAGATTCCATTTCCCAAACGGCCACTGCCCGCCGTGGTCGGCGGTGTAGATGAAGAGCGTGTCTCCCGGCACCTTGTCCTTGGCCAGCGCACGCAGTTCACCGAGCAGGATGTCCGCACGCGTGATGTCCGAGGTGTAGCGCGTTCGCTGCTCTCGCGTTTCCGCCGTGACCAAATGCGTGGGCGGCAGTTGGAGTGCGGCCGCGTCATAGCCTGCGTTTTCACCCCAGGGCACATGCGGATGCCGCGTGCCGAAGAACAGGCACAGCGGCTTGGACGCATCGCGATTGGCGAGGAACTTCGCGACTTCGACCGTGTCGGTGTCACCGATCTGATTGCCCCCCAGGACATCGAACCCATGGTCCTTGCCGTAGTTTCCATGCGCGACTTTGCCAAACGCCGCGACCTCGTACCCCAGCGCATGCAGTGCAGGCGGCAGCGAGGGCACCCCGGGGTTTTTCGCCTTGTGATTCGGCTCCGCCCCATTGCGTGCCGGCCACAGGCCCGTGCACAGCGTCGTGCGGCTGGGACCACAGGCTGGTGAGGCGACAAAGGCATGTGTGAACTTCATGCCTTCCGCAGCAAGCCTGGCCATGTTCGGCGTGCGAATATCCGTGGCCCCATAAGGCTCCGAATCCAGCATGCTGTGATCATCCGAGATGAACACGACAATGTTCGGCAGCGCCGAGGTTTTCTCGGCGGCGAACAGCGGCAGGCTCAGAAAGAAGGCAGCAAGGAGCGCATAGGGCTGGATGGACATTCGCCAGTAACGAACGGTCTTGCCGCAACATCTCAGCAAATGCATGCCCGATGCGGAAAGCACAGTCCGGCTGGACTCCTCCCAATGGCCGTTCACATTGAATCATGGCCATAGCTATCGAAGCATTTACTGTCGTGGTTAGAAATGAGGCAGTTCAACACCGGTATCCTGGAGGGGCGGAGGCGTTTCTAATGAATGTACCGAACAATACATTCTGTGCAGATGACTCACTTTCCCGTGTCGACTTTATGGTCGAAAGCGATGCCAAAATGTTCTTTGATGAATTGGAGTCACTTGGGCTTGATATGAGTGGCGGGAAAGACGCGGTCATCTGCGATGCTTTCCATCAGGAAATCAGGCCCGATTGTGACTGGCTTCAAATGGGCAAATACAAACAAGGAACTATTGCCTGGATTGAAGGGGAGGAAGTTAAGACCATCATCGGGCCGCCGGGATGGGACCCAGAGGTCCAGCGATTGAACTATGCCACTATCGAAGAAGCGGCCAAACGTCTCAAATATCTCCGCAATGACGACAATGTGCAGGTTTTCTGGGATACCGTGGCGGAGAGAGAAGTTTTCGTCGGCAGGACGCAGGTGCCTTTGGACATGCTGTTTCAACAAGCGGGAGCCATCGTGACGGCAAATTTAAGAAATCCGGGTTCATCACCTGCCCCCGCTGAAGCTGCGATCGAACTTCAACGAGCCATCGAAATGCTGGAGACCGTCGTGGAGCGCGCCCCTGACAGTTGGCGTGCGCACTGGATGCTAGGCAAAGCATGGCATGCACTTGGAAAGTCAGAGCTGGCATTTGTGTCGCTCAGCAAAGCGTTTGAACTCGAAAAGCAGGAATCCGTGATTCCAAGAGAGCTCTGTGGCATTTGTCTGGAACTCGGGCGCGGAAATGAGGCCGTACGTGTTTCAGAACATGCGATTGGCTTGGAGCCGCAAAATCCGGAATTGCTCGGCAACCTTGCCATCGCTCATCTAATTGATGGAAAGCACAAGGAGGCGGAAACAACAATCGATGCCGCATTGAAACAAAATCAAAATGACCCCGTCAACCAAGCACTGCGGCGAATCATCACCGAAGTCGTGAAAGGCAGGCGAACCCAGCCACGAAATTTGTTTGATCTAACTGGAGCACGGAAAAGCTAAGGGCAGCTAGAGTAGGCGGTTCAAGTCGTTGTGCGGCACTCTCGAATAATTATCTTCAGGAGCGGCAACTGCGCCACTGGCGAGTCGTAGCCGAGCATGGTGTCGAACTTGGCTTGCCTTTCACAGGGCGGCATTTTAATTTTTCCGCCATGAATTCGAAATCGACCGCCAGCTCCTCGTCTTCCGCCACCCCCAAGCAGTCCGCCGAATACGCCATCTACAAGCCCAACGGCCGTGGCACCGGCGGTGTGATCCGTCTGGAGTTCAACCGCACCAAAGGCGCTGTCTTTGTGGACGCGGCCTCCCAGAGCGGGGAGAAGCAGTTCGACTGGGAGCAGAAGATCACCATGAAATGGGGTCTCTCAGATCTCGGCACCGTGCTGGCCACGCTGCAAGGCCGCCAGGAGCAGGCGAAGCTCTTCCACCAGTCTGAAAAGGCCAACAGCGCCTTCGAACTGACCTTTCGCGATGATCCGCAGAAGGCGCCGTACTTCATGAGCATGTCACGCCAGGACGCGGCGTCGAAAAGCGTGAAGAAGGTCACGATTCCCGTCACGCATTCCGAGGCCGTGATCCTCGAAACCGCGCTGCGGGCGGCGATCACACGGCTGATCGGGTGGTGAGGGTTCAGAGTGCCTCAAGCTTCACCACCAGCGAGTTATAGCCAAGCGTGCGGTCGAACTTGGCTTCATGTTCGACACGCTCTTCGGCTTTAAGAATGGTGATGTTCTTGACACGCTCACAGCAAAGCCGCAGCAGCGTACGCAGGATGAGCCGTGCGTGCGGAGCACCGAGGCAGAGATGCGTGCCGAAGCCAAAGGAGAGATGCGGGTTCGGTTTGCGGTCGAGGCGGACCTCCTCGGGCTGCGGGAAAGCGCTGGCGTCAAAATTTGCAGAGGCCCAGGCGAGGGAGATGCGCTCACCGGCTTTCACGTTGGTGCCATGGACATCCGTATCTGCCGGACAGACACGCCCAATGTGCGTGAGCGGCATGAAGACGCGGAAAAACTCCTCGCTGGCCAGCGAGATGCGTTTGGGGTCTTCGCGCAGAAACTCCAGCGCCTCGGGATGCTCGGCCAGATAACCCAAGGCGCAGGAAATCGTATGGATGATCGTGTCACGCCCGCCAGCGAAGGCGAGATTGGCAAAGCCCATCATCTCCTCGCGCGTGAGTTTGCGTCCGCGATACTCCGCCTGCGTGAGAGCGCTGAAAAAATCCACGCCGGGATTCGCCTCGGCACGGTCGAACTGAGCGTGCAGGTAGTCTTCCAGCACATTGCCCTTTTTAAACTCGCCGCCAGTGACTTTGAACACATGAATGCCCCAGCCAATCCAGGTTTCCCCTTCAGACGCCGGCACATTGAGCAGGTAGGTCAGAGCGCGTGACTGCACGGGCAGCGCGAACTCGTTCACAATTTCGATGGCCTCACGGTTCAGCGCCTGCGTGACCATGCCGTCAATCAGCGCCTCAACCTGCGCGATCATCGCAGGGTCTTTGGCACGCTGGAAAAACGGTTCCACAATGGCGCGGTACTCGGTGTGCTCCGGCGGATTCGTCTCGATGGGAAGCTGGCGCATCGTGCGCACGGCTTCCTCCGAAGGGATCGGTACACGGAAGGGCGCGTCAGAGCTGAAGGTCTGCCAGTCCTTCGCCGCCTTGCGCACGTCCTCGTGGCGCAGGATCATGGTGATGTCTTCGCCATGAAAGGGGCACTGCAGCACGCCAGTGGTGGTGCGGACTTCGCGGAAGGGGTCGGAGAAAGCGGGCATAGGAGGGGAATGACGAATCATCAACGCTGAACGCGGGACGCTTTCAGTGCAATGTTTGCTCTTTGTAGAATGATGCCTGCGGCCTGTGCTAAGGCCGTTTGCTCACTTCTTTTTCGCCTTGCCTGCTTTTGCTGCGGGCTTCGGAGGTGCGGTGGGGTCTTCGCTTGGGCTGCCATGCCACTGCGGCGCGATGTTTTTGGCATTCCACTCGTCCCAGGCCTTGGAGAGTTGAGTGACGAGCTCGGGCTTGGCAGCGGCGAGGTCGTGCTGCTCGCCGATGTCGGTGCTCAGATCGTAAAGCTGCCAGCCGGACTCGGTTTTGGCGTCCATGTCGCGCACATCGACGAGTTTCCAGTTCCCCTGGCGGATGGCTTTCTGGGGGCCGAAACGCCAGGCGAGAGTGTTGTGCGGTGCGGTGGTGATTTCACCTTTGAGATACGGCAGGAGATTCACGCCTTCGACGCCATCGGGCTGAGGTGCGCCGGTGACGGCGCAGGCGGTGGGCAGGATGTCCATGGCGCTCACCGGTTGATCATAAGTGGTCCCTGCAGCCAGCTTGCCGGGCCAGCTCACGAAAAACGGCACGCGAATGCCGCCTTCGAGCGTCTGGCCTTTGTCGCCACGCAGTGGAGTGTTGAGACCCGTGTTGTAGGCAAAGAAGGGCTTCCTGCCGGAGCCGCCGTTGTCGCCGAAGAAAAACACGAGGGTGTTTGGGTGCTTGGCCTTCAGTTCGGCGGTGATGCGACCTACGTCATCGTCCAGCCCCAGAAGCAGCGAAAGGTAACCGCGACGATTTGGATCGGTGACATCGGCAGGAATGCGGTCCTTGAGCTTGTCGGCAATCTCCAGCGGTGTGTGGACGGCGTTGTAGGCAAGGTAAATGAACCAAGGCTTGGCCGCGTTGCGGCTCATGAAGCTGAGAGACTCATCAGTGAACAGATCCGTCGTATAACCATCGATATGCTGCAGCTCGCGACCACGGTAGATCATGTTGTGCGAATGGGCGGAGCCGAACTCGGGATCCGCATCCTTGTGAAGCAGGAAGTTGTGCCCGCCGACGAGAAAGCCGGTGAACTCGTCGAACCCACGTGACTGCGGATGATGCGCCGCATCGAAGCCCTGATGCCATTTGCCGAAGAGCGCCGTCGCGTAGCCCGCATCGTGCATCACGTTGGCGATCGTGCGCTGATCCAACGGCAGTCCCAGCGTGGCCTCATCACCGACATGCGGATTGAACTCATGCCCAAACCGCGTCTGCGATTTGCCCGTGAGAAACCCCGCCCGCGAAGGGCTGCAATATGGCGCGGTGACATAGCCATTCGTACACCGCACACTGTTGGCGGCCAGCGCGTCAATATTCGGCGTGGGCACTGCCTTGCCCCCCTGCACGCCAATGTCCGCGTAGCCAAGATCGTCGGCGACGATGACGAGAATGTTCGGCTGCGAAGCAGCAGAGATCGAAGTGCAAGCGGCGAAGAGGAGCAGAGCGAGACGTTTCATGGGCGAGAGATAACGATGCAGAGAAGCAGTTCTGGCAGAGGAGAGTTGAGCTTTGGAGAGAGGCGTGTAGCCTTTACAAAATGAAATCAGCAGCCCCAACCGCCCAAAAAGCGCGGACGCCTCTTGGGCTTCCGGCAGAATGGTTTTGGGATGTGAATCCTGCTCGGCTTAATCCTGACAAGCACGCAGCACAAATCATTGAGCGTGTGCTGGTCGTTGGTGCGATGGAAGGCTGGCGTGCCATTCGTCGGCACTATGGCGATGAAAAACTTAGTGCGGTAGTAACTGGGCTGCGCTCGCTCAGTCCGCAGAATGTTGCCCTGCTCTGTCTGGCGCTGAACTTAAAAAAGGAGGATTTTAGATGCTGCACAGCGAAGCCGTTCCCCCAGGCGCCCTGGCATTACTGAAGAACCTGTGTGCGCACCAGGCCTTGGATGGTTTCGCCTTGGTGGGCGGGACCTCTCTGGCGCTGCGCTTCGGGCATCGCATGTCGGTGGATCTCGACTTTTTCCGGCCGGAGAAGTTCGACAACAAAGCCATTGCTGCGGCTCTCGCGGCAGATTTCCCTTCATTCCAGCTCACCAACGACAACAGCAATGGCATGATGGCCTTTATTGAAAAGGTGAAGGTGGACTTTGTCACTTATCGCTACCCCCTGCTACATCCTTACGAAACCATTGAGGGCGTGCGAATGATGAGTCTGCAGGATGTGGTGGCCATGAAGCTGGGGGCCATCAGCAATCGTGGTGCGAAGAAGGACTTTTACGATCTGCACACGCTGCTCAAGGAAATCGGTCTGGATGAAATCCTGCGCTGCTATGCGCTCAAGTTTCCCAACCACGATTCCATGATTCCGCTGCGCAGCATGATCTACTTTGAAGACGCGGAGGAAACCGAGACTCCGAAGAGTCTCGGCAAAACCACCTGGGCCAAAGTCAAAGCGGACATTCTCAAGGCCGTGCGTCCGATGCTGTGAACTCAGCTCACTTCCCAAACATCGCGTTCGCCTTGTCGCCGCCGCTGAGGACGTAGGCGAGGAGGTCGAGGATTTCGTCTTTCTTGAGCATGGCGAGGAGCATCGGTGGCATGGGGGAGACCGTGCTGAGTTCGATGCTTTTCACTTCTTTGCGATCCACGTTCACGCGCTGATTCGGATCGGTGAGGTCGGTGTTGAGGGTGACTCCGTCGCCGCTGAGATTCACCACGACGCCGCTCATGAGGGTGCCGTCGTTTTTGGTGACGATGATGGGGACGAACTGCTCGTTGATGACCTTGCTGGGGTTGATGATGTTGTCGAGCAAGTCATGCGGGCTGTATCGACCGCCAGCACCGGTGAGGTCCGGGCCGGTCATCCCGCCAGCGTTGCCGAAGCGGTGGCAGGTGTAGCAGGCGGCGGCGGTGAACATTTTGCGGCCATTTTCGAAGCTACGTTTCTTCATGCCGGTGCTGGTGGCGGCGCTGAGCTCATCAAGCGTCCACATCGTCGGCGTGCGGCCCACGAACATGGTGCCGACGTTTTCGATGGCGCTCTTCACCTCGGGCTTCCTCGCGATGAGTTCGGCAAGCTGCGCGTTTTCCTCAGGTGTGAAGGTGGCGAGCGAGTCTTTGCGGATGAATTCGATGAAGATGGCGAAACTGCTGCCGCCTTTGTAGTTAGCCGCCTTGAGGAAGAACTCGAGTTGTTGCGTGCGCAGCTCCTTGGTCCAGCCAGTCTTCAGGAAGCGCAGGCTGCGGGCATATTCGACCTGCGGCTCCTGGCTTTCAGCGGCGGCAATGAGGGCCATGCCCTTGGCGGCGGTGTTCGGTGCCTGGAGATAGGCCAGGGTTTCGGTGAGCAGCCAGTTGAGCTCAAAGTTGTCCGCCGGATATGACGGATCAAGCTTGGCAATGATCGCAGCCACCGTGGCGTCATCCGGATTGCCAAAGCGGTGCAGCACGATCTCGATGAGACGCACGTAGGCCATGCGTTGCTCGTTCGTGAGCTTCTTGAAGTCGCGCTTCAGCAGCGCGGCGAGGATTTCATCACGCTTGGCCGTGCTCACCACGTAGCCTTCGGTGCGGTGCGTGGGGCACGCGCCGGTCATACGCGTCAGCGCCAGCAGGGCTTCGAGCTGTGCGGTGGCATTCTTTTCATTGAGCGCCTTGCTCTCCCATTCGGCGATGGGATTGTGCTCCAATGCCGTCCGAGCTGCGCTGCGGATGAAGCGATCCTTGTCACTGAGATAGGGCCAGACGGTTTCGACGGCTTTCGGATCTGCTTTGCCGTGAAAACTTTCGATGAAGCGGCGGATACCTTGCGGCCCCTGAGGTGTCCCAGCCATCCCGGCGATTCGAATGTTCTCAGGGTTGCGCACAGTGGTATTTTCACTGCCGGCATAAGTCACCCGATACAGACCGCTCTGCACTCTGCGGCCGCCGATGGTGAAGTACATCGCGCCGTCTTTGCCAATGATGGCATCGCTCACTGGCAGCGGACCACCAGTTACGAATTCCTCCTTCGTGGCGGTGTAGCTCGCGCCCTGAGGCTTGAGATGCACGGCGTAGATTTTACCCCAGCTCCAGTCGAGCACGTAGAAAGCCTCCTGGTATTTGGCAGGGAACTTCGCGCCATAGCCAAAGGTGGTGCCCGTGGGCGATCCTGGGCCGATGTTCAACGTGGCGGGCAGGTTGTCATAGTAGAACTCGGGATACTTGCCCGCGCCATTGCGCCAGCCGAACTCCGCACCGCTCACGACGTGATTGATGCGGGTGGGGCGATACCATGAAGTGTTGAAGTCATACTCCATGTCGGCGTCATAGACGAAGAGTTCGCCGGCGCGGTTCACGCCGCCGTCGAAGATGTTGCGGAAGCCGTTGGCGAACTGGATGAATTCTTTGCCATCAGGTGAGACGCGATAAACATTCCCGCCTGGAGCCATGACGCTGCGGTTGTGACCGCGACCATCTGGCATGCGTGGCAGCAGATGGTCATCACCCCAAAGCTTCTGCACGGGTGAGGTCGGGACGGTTTCCGTGAGCACGGCGTTGTTGCCGGTGATGAGATACAGGCCTTTGCCGTCGGGCGTGAGAAGCACCGCGTGCACGCCGTGGTCGCCGCCGGAATCAATCGCGCGCAGCAGTTCCACCTTGTCGGGCATGTCGTCGTTGTCGCTGTCAGTGATTCGGTACAAGCCGCTGGGGATCTTCTTTTCGTAGTCGTTCACGCCAACGTAGAGCGCGCCAAAGGCAAACAGCATGCCGTTCACCGCGCGGATGTCGGCGGGAACTTTTTGCACGTCGCCCGGGCTCAGCGTCTTGCCGGGGGCGGGCATCTTGAAGCGATAGAGACCGCCATACTGATCGCTGGCGTAGATGCGGCCTTTGTCGTCCGTGCAAAGGTTCACCCAGGAGCCCTCTTCGCCACCAGGCACGGAGTAGAGCAGCTCCACCTTGAAATCAGGCAGCGTTTTGATGTTCGTGACCGGCGTAGCCACGTTCGCACCGATGGCCGGACCCACGGCATCCGGGCGCTTCGGCTTCACTTTGGCAGCCTTGCCTTTCGCATTGCCTTTGGCCGGAGCAGGTGGTTGAGCTTTGCCTTTGGCAGCGCCTTTGCCCTTCGCAGGCCCTTTGGCCTCGATGATCTGCGCATCACTTGGGATGGCCGACTTCTCAAACGAGATCACGCCGCCGTCCGGCAGTTCCTTGAGCATCACGTCCTTGATCTGCACGTTCATGGCCGGGCCGCGATGAATCTGGAAGGCCAGCAGGCCTTCGAGTGAGCGCTTCGATTCATCGAAGTCCAGCAGGTCGATGGTCACCTTGCCGTCGATCTTGTGAATGAGGTGATTGCCCTGCGCGATGACGGTGTACTCATGCCATTCGGCGATGTCCACCTTCACCGGTTCATGCTCGGAGGCGAGCCAACGCTTGCCCTCGGGATCAATCACCACGCCCTGTCCGTTTTGCACGATGATGCCACGGCCCTTCTCCTCATAGACCATCGCGTTGTTCGGCGTGGCCGGATGAATGTCGCACTGATAACCACCGATGGACCACTTGCCATTCTCCGGCAGTTCCTTGCTGCGATACTGAATCCCTGTGTTGTTGCCAGTTTCCTTGATCTTCGCGTGCAGCTCAAAGTTCTTCACCTTGCCGCCGCGCCAGATCAGAAACTGATTGTACGCCAGCTGCTCCGGCCCGGTGGTCTTGCCGGTGATGCAGCCATCTTCGACGCTCCAGAGTTCCGGATTGCCATCCCAGCCCGTGAGGTCTTTGCCGTTGAAGAGCGGTTTGAAGCCATCCTGCGCGGAGGCAAGGGAGGTGAACAGGAGGGAGAGTAAAAGGAGACGATTCATGGTTGGGCGCGTGGTTAAACGCGACCAACTATCCAAAATTACCAGCAAAGGATGTGTCGGATTCGGCAAATGGAGCTGGGATTGTCCATTTCAGGCCAGGAACCGCATGTCTTTATGGCAGAAAGTTGTGCCAACTCCGACGCTCGGTAGGACCGAATGGTATCACGAATGCCATTGAAAATGGCATGGCTTATGCCAATATCATTCCCATGACTGCTACCGTCACCCTCGACAAAGCCGGGCGGCTCGTGCTTCCGAAGCCCGTGCGCGATCAACTGCACCTTCGTGCGGGTTCCAAACTGCGGCTTGATGTTATGGGCGATCACATGGAACTCACGCAGGAAGTTCCTGAGGTGAAAATTGTCCAGAAGAAAGACGGACTGCCCGTAGTGGTGGGATGGAAGGGTTTCGATGCCGCCAAGGCTGTACGTGAAATGCGTGAGGATCAGGTGGCAAGACTGGACGCACCGTTCCGCAAGAAATGAACGCATTCATCGACACTTCCATTCTGGTCGCTGCGATGATCGAGAGCGAGGACTTTCATGGCCGTTGTCGTGCCGTGGTGGCGCAAGGTGATGCAGGCATGTATGCGCACGGTATTACCGAGACGTTCAGCACGCTCACCGGTGGCAAGAAAACCTTTCGGCTGAGTGCTGCCGTCGCAGCAGAATTTCTCGATGACCACTTTGTTCCACGTCTCACCATCACCGCACTGACTCCCACGGAGATGCTGCGTGCCATGCGCGAGGCAGAGGCTCGCGGTGTAAGAGGCGGAGCCATCTTCGACTTTCTGCATCTCGTCGCCGCCCGAAAGGTCAAGGCCGACCGGTTTTACACGCTGAATATCTCGAACTTCCGCGCCTTCCATCGCGCGGACGATCCAGAAATTGTGCATCCATAAATGAAAGGGTGGCAACCTGCCACCCTCCATATGAGTCCTACTTCATCGGATGCAGCTTCAGCAGCTCATCCGTCGTGAAGAGCATCATGCGGCCGGGGTTGGCGTCGCGGACGGCTTTGACTTCGGCGGCGGTGACAGGCTCCGCTTTGTTGCCGAAGTGGTTGCGGACGAAGGTGAGGACGCTGGCGATTTCTTCGTCTTTGAGCATGCCGCCGAAGGGGGTCATGGGGACCTGGCCGTTGTATTCCTTGTCGCCGACTTTGAGGGGGCCCATGAGGCCGTACATGGCGATCTTGATGAGGCGGTCGCGGTCGGTGGTCACCCAGGGGCTCTTCACGATGCTTGGAAAGGCGGGATCAATGCCAGCGCCGTTGGGCTGATGGCAGGTGACGCAGTGGCCTTCGCGGAAATAGACATCCTGGCCGAGCTTGAACTGCTTTTTCGCGGAGTCGCTGAGATAGGCAGGCGGCGGGATCACGGGGTGTTCTGGGCGCACGACTTCGATGACTCCGGCGAGGCGATCCGCAGCGGTTTGGGCGGCGGCTTTGCTCCAGTCATCCAGCGGGAGCTTCGAGGCGATGGCGACGATGTTTTTCGCGGCGGGAATATTCGGCAGCCAGGAAGCGGCGACGATGGCTTCGAGACGCACGCGGCCGTGTTCGTCGGCGGCTGCTTTTTCAAGCAGGGCGACGTGATCGGCGATGCGATAGGTGTTGTAGCGCAGCACGCGCACGGCGGCGGCACGGGCGTGGAAGTCGGGGGAGGCGAGCATCTCACGCAGCAGGCCTTCATCGGCCTCGTTCAGACCCCAGGTGACCCAGAGGGCTTCGAGCTTGGCGTGGGTGTCCTTTTGTTCTGCGGCCCAGGCCTTGATGGCAGGCAGCACTTCCTTGGGATCGTGCGCACGCAGTTCGCGGCGGGCGCGGTAGCGGACGCGGAGTTCGGGCTCCTTGAGGTCTTCAAAGAGCGTGGCAAGCGGCGCACCGGCGACAGGCGCGGGCTTCACGAGCGGACGGCCCGCGTAGGTGATGCGGTAGATGCGGCCATGAACGTGGTCGCGCAGGGGATCGCGTGCGTTGTGCTGCATGTGACCGATGAGGACGTTGTGCCAGTCGATGACGTAGAGCGAGCCATCCGGTGCGAATTCGAGATCCACAGGGCGGAAGTTGCCGTCCGTGCTGACGAGCAGGTCGTGTCGATGCGAGGTCTTCCAACCCGTGCCGTCGTCTTCGATTTTCACCTGCTTGATGCCGAGGAAGCCGATGGCGTTGCAGTAAATGAGATCGCCCTGCACTTCGTCGGGGAAATTGCGTGAGGAGACGACCTCCAGGCCGCTGGTGGGGCGCACCTTGTGGTCTTTCGGGACGAGATCCGCCGCAGAAGGGGTCTTGCTGCCAAAGGCGGGCTTCACCTCGACGGGCAGCGCCCAGTTCATGGTGGTGCCGGAGGTGTGCAGGAGGAAATCCTGGCCCCACTGGTCAAAGACGAAGCCCCAGGGATTGGGGATGCTCATCTGGATGGTGCGCTCCAGCATGCCGCGCTGCGGGCTGTAGCGGTAGAAGCCGCCATCGACGCAGCGCACAGGGCCGTAGGGTGTCTCGATGTTGGAGTGGAGGAACACGCCCTCGCACATCATGAAGGCACCGCTGGGATCGGCCGTGTAGGCGCTGATGGCGTGGTGCGTGTCATGCGTGTCGAAGCCGCCGAGGATGATCTCCATGCTGTCCGCGTGGTCGTCGCCGTCTGTGTCGCGGATGAGCATGAGATTCGGCTCCTGGCTCACATAGACGCCCTCCGGGGCCAGCTCGAAGCCGATGGGCAGGTGCAGCTTGTCAGCGAAGACGATTTCCTTGTCCGCCTTGCCGTCGCCGTCCGTGTCTTCGTAGATGAGGATTTTGTCATCCGGCATCGGATCGCCGGGCTTGTAGTGCGGGTAGGTCGGCATCGTGGCGACCCACAGGCGGCCCTTGTTGTCGAAGGACATCTGCATCGGGTTCGCGAGGTTTGGGAACTCTTTTTCGGAGGCAAACATCTCCACCTTGTAGCCTTCGGGCACCTTGAGGGACTTCAGCGCGTCCTCGCCGTACAGGTACTTCTCGCTGCCGTTCTTGACGCTCGGCACGTAGTTCGTCGGCACGGGCGGGAGCACATGCGTCTTGCTGTCATCGACTTTCAAATTGGTGGTTTTGCCGGTGGCGACGGCGTGGATCAGGTTGTCACGCAGCGCGGTCATCTCGCGCGTCTTCTGCACTTCATCCGGGTAGTTTTGCGGGCCGTAGGGATTGTAGCGCCGGCCGTGGGCGTGGACGCCGTTGAGGATGTTGTAGTCATTGTTCCAGAACCAGTCCTTCTCCTTCACCGCCTCATGCACCAGCTTGGGATCCGCCTTCGACTCGTAGCTCGCATGGCCATACAGGCCGGTGGCGAGCATCTTGGCGACTTCCGCATAACCCTTGTCCGTCGGGATGAAACCGCCCGTGGTGAAGAACTCGCCGCCCTTGGACTCAAGTTCCTGCGTCGGGCTGAAGAGGTCAATGTAGGTCAGGCCGTGTTTTTTGGCGACTTTCTCAATGGCGCTCGCATACAGCAGCAGGTTTGAGTTTTCGACATCTCCCTTGGGCAGTTCGCGTTTCGCGCTCTGGTTTTCGTAGGCGATGGGGCTCACCAGCACGACGCGTGGAGCGGTCTTGCCGTTGTAGGCCTTGCTCAGGGTGTGCACGACCCAAGCGTCGAGTTCGGCCTCGAAATTGCCGACCTTGCCGGGGCCGTCGAAGGACTCATTGTAGCCGAAAAAGCCAACGACCGTGTCCGCCTGCAGATGCGTGAGCCACTGGTCCGGCGTGGCGTAGAAGCCCTGGCCGTTGTGGATGGGCTTGTCAGGATGAAACTTCTCCGCGCCGGGGAAGGCCCACTGCGAGGCGCGTGACGGATGCGGACGGAAGCCGGGGGTGTCGCCCACGTGGCCCATGTTGCGGAAGAAGAGATCGCGGTCAGGGTAGCGGAGCTCCAGCTCGGTCTCGATGCGGCTGTACCAGGTGTCACGCTCGGCCAGACCATTGCCCACAAGCACAATGTGCTCTCCCTTGCTCGGTGGTGCGACGGCCTGTGGGCGCGCGGAGGTGGCTGCGGTGGGTTCCACGCTGGGCTGATGCGGTGGCTTGACTTCCTCAGGCTTTTTCGCGTCCGCCTTCTTGCCTGCCACCTTCTTTGATTTGTCTTCGGGCAGTCCCATGGACGGGCTGCTGCCGGTGCCAAAGTCGCCGGGCTTGAGATTGCGCTGCTTGAAGTAGCCCGAGTCCTTGATGAAGCCGAAGGCGGTGGGGTTGAAGGGGTCGATGAAGGCGACATCTGCCTTGGCCGCCACGGGCAGCTTCAGCAGCGAGTACACCGCATTGACGATGAGACGGCGCAGGTTCTCGTCCGTGTAGTCCAGGGACGCACCCATTGTGGTGCAGAAGGAGCGGCCCTTGGTGGTGCCGTCGGGGGCGGTGTAGTCGTGCAGCCAGGCGATCGGCTGCATCGGTTCGTTCTTCGCACCTGCCACGTTCTTGGATTTGGGATCGAGCGTCTCGGTGACCGCACCGCGCAGCAGGATCGTTTCGTTCTCCGGCTTCACATCCGGGGCACCATAGACATCGGTGGTGCAGAAGATCTCCCCGACACCGCGAAGGATTTCGTTCTTGCTGTTCGCTTCCACGACGACGCTGCGGGTGCCTTCCTTTTTGTGCGAGCCGTGATGGCTGACCCATTTCTCCCCGAGGATTTTCAGACCGAATTCGGCCCACTTGAAGTCGCCCGTTTTGGCGCTGCCGGTGAAGGCATGCGTGGCCGTGCGGAAGCCGATCACTGGTTTGCCGGCGTTCAGAAACTTGGCAAAATGAGCCAGGCTCGCGTCGGGCAACTGACGGAAACGGGTGCCGATGATGAGCAGGTCCGCGTCATCCAGCATCTCGGTGCCACGGATGTTCTTCTGGTTGTTCGGGTCGATGAAACCCGCCTTTTCGTCCGTGGAGAAGAGCACGATGCAGTTGAAACCATGCTTCTTGGCCAGGATCTTCGCCAGCATGGGCATGCTCTCTTCGGTGTGGTACTCCTCGTCACCGGCCACAAGGACGATCCTTTTGCCGCCTCCAGCACCGCCCGGATTGGCTGAGATTTCGAGGTAGTCCTGCGCGTGCGCGGATGCGACCGAGCCAAGCAGGGCGAGGGTGAATAGAAGATGCTTCATGGTTGGGAAAAAACGGACGGGAGATGCTTATACCGCATGAGGCGGTGAAACCGGACAATAAAAATGCGGGTTGGGTGGGAGAAATGAGCAGGGAATGATTCTTGCCAGAGACATGCGAGACACCCGCCGATGGTGGTGAAAGGGTGCGGTGCGCCGGGCAAGATCAATCAGTGTGGCGTGTCAAAGACCTTCGGTCCACAACAGGCATAATCTACTGTGATCCAGTTATTTGCGTCATATGGCCGCTTAGGCCATCTGGTGCGCGGCCCTCAATTTCGCGAGGTCTGCCAGGGTGATCCATAATATTGGGCACACAAGATCCAATACCCGTAGATCGGGCAGATCAAGTCGGCTCGATTCATTGCATTCAACTGGCTGATACTTCACGTGGCCGTCTAAGCCCGGGCAGCTTAGTTTGCTCCGTGGGTGCGGCGCCACCCTTCCTGGAAGGCATTGCCATAGTCTTCGGCACCGGCACCAATGACTTTGCCGTCCGCTCCGAAGCGCACGACATGCTCTTCAACCTTTGCCCAGGTGCCATAGACCGGCACATGACGTTTCCAGCCCTGCTGCGCCCAGCGCCAGAGTTCGCCACTGGCGATGGTTTTCTTTTCATCGGGTTCTCCCCATGCTGCGACGACTTGGGCCTTGGTCATGCCGGGCTTGATCGTTCCATCACTGGAAGCAGACCCCGTAGGCGTAGAAGCGCTTCCGTCATTGCTGGCTGGAGCCACACATTGGCAAAGGCTGAGTGTGAGGGCGGCGAGTGAAAGGAGAGGGATGAATTTGAATGTCATAAGCGGCCTTTTTATCCAGAGCGGCTTCATTCGTCAAGCTTGAGTGCAAGGCTGGTAAATGCGCAGTTTCGGTCCCGCTTGCTGCCAGACTACGCTTGAAAGCCTGCCCATTGTCCACACCGCGCTATGGCGGCCGAAGGGAGCCGGAAATGAACATAGGCCATGAATTTTGTGGGCCACTACGACACCAGATCGCGCAGCCTTTGGGTCACCTCATCGCGGTTTAGGACACCAGCAGCGGTTTCGAGGGTGAGGTTTTCCCAGGCGTCTGCATTGAGGTCTTCGGTTTTCAACAAGCCATTCTCACTCAGGAAGACCAGGCAGGTGGCCAAGGCGACGGGTTTGCCGCCATCGATGAAGGCGTCATTGCGACAAAGGTAGAACAAATAGGCCGCTGCGATTTCGATGGGGTCCGAGATCACGGGAGTTCCCAGCAGCGCGGCTTGGGGAGTTGCCAGGGCGGATTCGAGGAGTTCTCGGGAACGCAGGCCGGGACTGCCTTCATGCTCGGCGAGGACTGCGGCATGGATGGCGATTGTCCCTTCGAGGGTCGGATGGAGAATCGGGGGGCTCATGAGAGGCGGCGGAAGAGCTCGCTGTTTTTTTGGATCAGGCGTTTGACAGTTTCAGCGGCTTTGGCGGCCTCGATGACTGCGGGGTACAGGGGGGTGATGGTGATCGTGCCGCCAGCGTGCACCTCGACGTTCACCTCATCTCCGACCTTGAGTCGGGCAAGCTGGAGCAGGGCGGAATCGAAAATGAGGCCCTGAGAGTTGCCGATTTTGCTGATGGTCTTGATCATGGGTTAAACTATGTATTACGTGGTGAGTTGTCAATTGTGAGAGTGGCCCTAGTTCATGCCCTGGGTTGGTGGACCTAGTATGAGCTACCGTAGTTCCAGAGGGTGCTGGCATGGTGCGAGGCCTTGGGAGTGCGGCTGCGATTAGCCCGCATTTATCAGACTCAGAGGGAATCTGAAAACAGCGTGTCGCACGCGTAATGTAGCTCGGAATTCCGATTCCGAGTGGCACCCTTCGCGGAATCGGAATTCCGCGCTACATCCCCGCATGTCAATGTTGGGAGTGTGAGAGGTGCGGGTTAGCTGCCGCTTTCGAGCGTCTCGTGGTGTTCGAGAGCTGACCAGCCTGCGAAAGCGGTAGCTGCGCTCGTGCCTCGCTACGCAACCGCAGTCCAAACGGGGTGCGGTTCGAATCGGTATTTATCAGGTTAAACTATGTTTTACGCCTCAAGCTTAGAGACGTTCACTTTGCGAGCACCGCGATCTCTGCATCGCTCAGGGCACGGTCCCAGAGGGCGAATTCGTCCATGGCGCCGCTGAGATGGCGGATGGCGACGCCGCCGGAACTGCGACGGTCGTTCCAGTTGCCGAGTTCGGCGATGCCGATCTTCAGGGCCTCGGTGTCATTCAGAGCGGAGCGTGTCAGCAGTTCGCCATTGGCGTAGTGGCGCACTTCCTTGGTGGCGGGATCAAAGACGACGGCCAGATGGGTCCAGCGGCCAAAGCGTTCCGGGGTAAAGAGGACGGGGGTGTCGTGGTCGGCATGGTGGGCACCGTGACTGCCGGCGATGCCGAGCCGCACTTTGCCTTCCCGGGTGATCTGCCAGTGGACTTTGCGGTCGCCCCAGCTTTCGGACATGAAGAGTGAGTTGAAGGTGCGGTCGAGGCCGTTGACGCGCACCCAGACGGCAATCGTCAGGGTTTTCGTTTCGCCGGGAATGTTCAGCCGCACGCGGTCGCTCACGTTGCGGAATTCGAGAGCGCGCTTACCCGGCCAGCGGCCCGTCGTCCAGGAAGCGCCGACGATGCTGCCGTCAGAGATCTGGGTGCCGTTCATCGCGTGATTGCGCAGCGAGCGCGAGCCTTCGTCGTCCTGGAAATCAAAGCGCAGGAGCAGTCCGGCATCGGCGTTCAGCTTGGAGCTAAAGCCCAGCCATTTTTCGAACTGGAAACGTTGGGAGATCGCGCTGCGCGCGTCCAGCTCGTTGAGCGAGGCAAAGCTGGATGCATTCGCGGAAAGCATGGCGGTGTTGCCTGCGATCGCCATGGCCTGGCCTTCCTTGAGGGACTTCATGGTCACATCAGGCTGATGCAGCTCCACCTCGCCTTTGAACACATGCACCTCCTCATTCGCAGCG
The DNA here is from genome assembly GCA_021733925.1 of Prosthecobacter sp. Taxonomy (GTDB): domain Bacteria; phylum Verrucomicrobiota; class Verrucomicrobiia; order Verrucomicrobiales; family Verrucomicrobiaceae; genus Prosthecobacter. The sequence goes on from JAIPJY010000027.1 coordinate 49,439, forward strand.
CTCACATCCAGTCCGAACTCCGTGCCGAGATCGACGATGGTGCCTTTGGGCGTGTTGATGCGGAAGCCTTTCGCCTGCGGTGGCACCTGAGCACTGAGTTTGCCATGCGTGCAGGTCGCTTCGCCGGAAGACACGAGCTGCAATTCGGCGGGGCCTTCGATCAAGACGCGAGCACCTTGATAAAACTCGATCTGGGCGATGCCCGATTTCAGTTTGAGCCAGCCCGGCGAGAGCGGCGTGCCGGGGGTGATGGTGGCAGATTCCCATTCCAGATTCACCCCGCGCGTCAGCACGGCCACGGAGGCCGTCGTTTCCTCGGTCTCGGGCCGCAGGTCCAGTGCGGCATTCATCAACCAAGTACCCAGCAGGGTGATGCAGGCGGCCATGGCCGCCACGCTGGTGACGGTGGCGAAGGTGAAGCGGCGCTTGGGCAGAAGCGCGGGACGGATGATGTTGTCTGCCACCAGTGGCTTCGTGGCGCGCAGCATGGCATCCATGTCGAACTGCTGGAGCAGGCGCTCGCCCAGCTCCGGTTGCGCTTGCAGCAGCTCGTGCAACTCCTCCGCCTCGGCGGTGGTGAGCGTGCCTTCGAGGTAGTGCTGGATCAAAGTGTCGGTGTCAGGCATGTGCGGGACGCTTAGTGAAAGCGGTGTTTCGTTCGTTGTTGGCACTCCACCCGCAAAGCCAGTGCGGCTCCGCTGAGGAAACCGCGCCAGGAGCGCGGACCTCCGAGTCCGCAGCGGGTCGCTTCCTCGAAGCGGGTGTCGTTGCATGTAGAAACACCGGAAGCACGAAGACTTCAGGGACGAGAGAGCTATTGCGGCAGGGAGGATTCGGAGCCGCGTGTTTTTGCGGTGTGCTGCGGACTCGGAGGTCCGCGCTCCTCAAGCGCTGGGCGCTTAACCGACTGTCATTCTTCTCAAACATGTGCGGGACCTCCCTGGTTAGACGAGCGCTCGATGCACTCGCGCAGTTTTTCGCGCACGCGGGAGAGGGCGCGGCAGACGGTGTCCGCCTTCATGTTGATCTGATCGGCGATCTGCGGCGTGCCGATGTCGTTGTAATAGTAGAGCTCCACCAGTTCGCGGCTTTTCTCCGGCAGCTTTTGCAGGCAGGTGCGCAGCACGCTGATCTCCTCCTCATAGCGTGGCGGTGCCTCGCGTTCCTCAGCCAGCAGGCGGATGTGATCTGCGAGTTTTTGCACCACCTCGGGCTGCTGCCGTGTGCGCTCGCGCCACTGCCGCATGGCGATATGCCGCGTCATCGTCGCCAGCAGCGGCCGTGCATCCGTGCTCAGGTCCCACTGAGACTCCTTCGCCATGAACTCCAAAAACACCTGCTGCGCGATGTCCTCCATCAGCCCCGGCCAGGGCGCATACTTCAGCGCTACGCCCCTCACAAAATCGTGATGGGCGAGGAAAACCTGCGCGGCCTGGGTCTCATGCGTGTTCATGCGTCTGGCAGTATCTCACGCGGGAAGGGGAAACCGGACAGGGTTTTTCCGACTGCCTCAAGGATTCGCGGCGAGCCAGTCAGTCGGAGTGACGCCTCCCGCACGTTGCAGATGCTCGTTGTCCCACGAGATCAGCGGGCTCTGGCTTTGTTGGGCGACAGTGGCATAGAGCGCGTCGGCACCTCGGAGAAACTGGCGGGTGCCGATGCTCTCCGTTGCAGTCAAAAACGCAGTGTCCATGGCAACCTCCGAAGTAACCATTCGATTCATGAGCGAATGTGTCAATTGCTGTGCCAGCGTACCATCGCGCAGTCGACGAGCCAGCGCACACGCAACCTCGGTTTTGCCAAAGGCTGGTTGTATCACTGCGATACCATCCGCAACGACTTTACGCAGGAGATCACGGCTTTGCAGATGGAACTTGTCCGTCACATCTGCTGCGGCGATCCAAACGCTGGCATCAATCGTCAAGCTCACGCGTTCTCAAGCCGGTTACGGTCTTGCATGAGAAGCTCCCGCGCCGATGGTCCTGCTGAAGCACGAGAGACCGCCTCGTCCGCCGAGCGGAACCAATCTTCCAGCCAATGCGCATCCGCAGGCTGTGCCGCTGTCGGAACGGATGCATCCTTTTCATCAACCAGCCAACGCTCGTAGAGTTCAACAGTCACTTCAGGCATGCGGCGCCCAAGCGAAGCGGCACGACCGGTCACTTTCTTGTAGAGATCATCTGGGATGTCGATCACGGCAGTCATGGACCAAGTGTCCTTCACCGACGAACCCGTGTCAACCTTGCCCGGCGGCATAGCCCCCTACGCCAACACAAAATCCCGCATCGTGCTGAGCATGATGACGACGGAGCAGGCGCCGGCGTCGGGGAAGCCGAGGCAGGCTTCGCCGAGGGTTTTGGCGCGTCCGAATTGGGCGATCATGGCCTTGCTGGCTTCTTTGCCGGCTTCGGCTGCTGCGGCGACGGCGGTCAGTGCTGCGGTGAGTGAGAGGGCGACGGATTCGCGGGCTTTGGTAGCGGCGGGGGCGAGGGCGTCGATCATGGTTTTGTCGCCGGGCTTGGCACCACCGCGTTTCATGACGCCTTCGAGCGCGGCTTCGAGCAGGAGTGCGAGAGCTTCGGCATCGAAGGCCGGACGCCCGGCGAGGGCCTTGCCACCGGCGCGGTAAACGGTGCCGAAGAGGGCACCGGAAGCGCCGCCCATGCTGGTCATCATCGCGGTGCCGGTGGTGACGAAAACCTGCTCCACGCTGGCGGGATCCATGGGCTCAAGCTGGGCTTTGACGGCCTCCATGCCGCGCTTCATGCCGAGGCCGTGGTCGCCATCGCCGAGATCGCGGTCGGCTTGGGAGAGCATGGGTTCAGCGGCGATGATGGCATCGGCGACTTGCAGCATCATGAGCCGCACCTGGTTGGAGTTGAGTTGCATGGAAGGAGAAAAAGCGGAGGTGGATGGGGAAGGGGGATCTGGCTGATCCCCCTTCTTAGAATGACGTTTGGGACTACTTCTTGCGCAGCTCCTTTTTCTTGAGGTCGTTGTACATTTCGAAGGCCTTGTTCGCATTGAGGCCGCCGTGGACGACGCCTTGGACGGCCTGCATCATCGACACCGGAGCATCGCTCTGGAAGATATTGCGGCCCATGTCCACGCCGCTGGCACCCTGCTTGATGGCGTTGGCGCACATCTTCAGCGCGTCGAGCTCAGGCAGCTTCTTGCCACCGGCGATCACGATCGGCACTGGGCAGCAGCTCGTCACCGTTTCGAATTCTTTTTCGGTGTAGTAGCACTTCACCACGTTCGCGCCGAGTTCCGCCATGATGCGGGTGGCCAGGCGGAAATACTGCGGGGTGCGTGCCATGGCACGGCCCACGGCGGTCACGCCCATGACGGCGATGCCGTAGCGGCTGGCGGCATCGACGAGGTCGGTGAGGTTTTTCAGGGACTGGCGCTCATAGGCGCTGCCGATGAAGACCTGCACGGCGAGGATGCTGGCGTTGAGGCGGATGGCTTCTTCGATGTTGAGGGCGGTGCTCTCGTTGGAGAGGGGCTCAAAGCCGGGGCGGGCAAATTTGGCCTTCTTGCCGTCGATCTCGCCTTCCCACTCTTCCATCGGGCTGATCATCGAGGTGCCGCCGGAGGCGCGCAGGGCGATGGCCTTGGTGGTAGATGCAGGAATCACGGAGCGCTGGATGCCGCGGGTGAGCATGAGGCAGTCTGCGTAGGGGGCGAGGGGGAGGATGGTCTGGTCCACGCGCTCCAGGCCGGTAGTCGGGCCCTGGAAGTAGCCGTGGTCAAAGGCGAGCATGACGGTGCGGCCATCCTTGGGATTGAACACTTTAGCGAGGCGGTTTTTGAGGCCCCAGTCGTACTGGTGGCAGCCCTTGAGGAAGAAGCCGGGGGCCTCCTGGGGGACGTCGGTGAAGAATTCCTTTTCCTTCTTGTCTGCTGCGCTGGTTTGGATGTCGGCCATGGTAAGTATAATTTTGGTTGAGGCTGAAGCCATAGGCAGTCGGTGCTTGCCGTCCATGGACATGCTCGCCAGATTTGTGTCGGATTTCGCAATGGCCATGAAAAAGGACAGCATTCTCAGCCTCGTGCCCGCCGGCTCTGCGCATCGCGTGCAGGGTCAGCGGACTGTGGCGCTGCCGGGGGTGACGGTGGATATTTTGACCACGCGCAAGATCGAACTGCAGCAGTGGGAGCTGAGGCGGCTGAATGATCCCTATTGGAGGCTGTACTGGCCGGTGAGTCCGGGAGGGGTGGTGGAAATTGGTGGTGAGAAGACGCAACTTGAGCCGGGCTTCATGTATCTGATTCCGCCACACACGACTTTCAGCACGACGACGAGCCGGCCGTTCAGCAAGTGGTATGCGCATTTCAATCTGGGGCCGCTGGCGGACCGGGCGGCGCCGGGCATTCATTGTTTTCCCACCAACGCGCTGATGCAGAGTCTGATTCCCGGGCTGATCAAGATGAGCAAGGAGAAGGTGGCGGTGAGGTTTCCGTGGCCCACGATCCAGCTTGTTATTGCCGCGGTGGAATGCCTGCCGGAGAGCGTGTGGGAGAAGCAGCATCTGGATGCGCGGGTGCTGCGGGCGATGGAGTTCATGCACCAGCATCACGGGCTCAAACTGACTGCGGAGCAGGTGGCCAAGCATGCGGGGCTGAGCCTGCGGAATTTGAACCATCTCTTTCAGCAGGAACTGCAGCAGCCGCCGATGCGGGTGCTGCTGGACTACCGGCTGGATGAGGCCTGCCGCAAGCTGAGGCACACGAAGGAGAGCATCGAAACCATTTCCGAGCAATGCGGGCTGACGAACCGGTACTACTTCAGCCGCATGCTGAGGCAGTACCGGAATACCTCGCCGGCGACGTATCGGGAGGAGAGCTGGGCGTGATCAGGGAAGCTGGGGCTTCACTGGTGTGGTGGTGCCTTTTTCGACGGGATAAACGGCGTGCTGGGCTTCGAGTCCGGCGATGAGGCCCTGCATGAGGCGTTTGAGTTCAGCGGGGTTGGTTGTGGCGAGGTTCATTTGTTCGAAGGGGTCGTCCTTCAGGTTGTAGAGCTGGTAGTGGCTGCCTTCGGAGACTGCGGTGGGGAAGTAGTGGTAGATGACCTTCCATGCGCCATCGCGGTAGCTGGTGAAGTAGTTCGTGCGATGCGGGGAATGCGGGTAGTGCATGAGGAATTTTTCATCGCGGTTGCTGTCGGCTTTGCCGGTGAGCAGGGTGTCGAGGGGGCTGCCGTCGAGAGCGTGCTGCGCGGGTGTTTTGACATCGACGAGGCCGAGGACGGTCGGGAAGAGATCGTACACGGCGGCCTGCTGGCTCTGGATGGTGTTTGCGGCGATGGGCAGGCGCTGCTGATGAGGATTGGTGGCATCTGCCCTGGCCCAGGCGGCGATGAAGGGGACGCGCATGCCGCCTTCGTAGTGAGAGCCTTTTTTGCCGCGCAAGGGGGCGGCGCAGGCGACGGCGTGTTCGTTGCCGAGGGGGGCGTCGCTGCCGTTGTCGCCGAGGAAGAGGATGAGGGTGTTGTCGGCGACGCCGAGGGTATCGAGATGATCCATGATGTCGCCGAGGGACTTGTCCATGCCTTCGATCAAGGTGGCAAAGGACTGGGCCGGAGCATCCTTGCCGCTGTCCTTGTAGTGGTCGGCGAAACGCGGGTCGGAATTGAACGGGGCGTGCACGGCATACTGCGCGAAGTAGAGGAAGAAGGGTTTCTTTTCCTTCACGGCATCGCTGAGGTGTGACTTGGCTTCCAGGGTGAGGGCCTCGGTGAGGAAGATGTCCTGGCCGTGGTATTTTTCGAGACCGGGAACAGCGGAGCTGCCGCGTTTGGCCTTCGCCTTGCCTTTGGCGGGGCGGTCGAAGTTTTCCTTGCCGTAGTAGCTGCCGGGGGCGCCGATGGAGCCGCCCGCCACATTGATGTCGAAGCCGATCTTCGAGGGATCTGCACCGTCAAAGGCACGTGGCGCGAAGTGGCCTTTGCCGACGTGGATGGTGCGGTAGCCTGCGCCCTCCATCAGGCCGGCGAGTGTGACATCGCCAGGATTGAGACCCTTCCAGTTCCAGTCGGGCGGGCCTTGAGGGCCGGCGTTGTCGTTGTCTGGATTGATCCAGTTCGTGGTGCGATGGCGTGCGGCGTTTTGGCCGGTCATGATGCTGATGCGCGTGGGCGAGCACACGCTCATGGCGCAGAAGTTGTTGAAGCGAACGCCCTTGGCGGCGAGACGCTCCATGTTGGGCGTGCGGTAGTGGTCATTGAGCGGGTAGCGCTTGGGCTTGCCCTCGGCATCGGTCAGAAAGGGCAGCGATGTGTCCATCACGCCCATGTCATCGACCAGCATGATGACGATGTTGGGAGGCGGTGCGGCGAAGAGCTGCAACGCGAGGAACGGGAGTGTCAGTAGAAAGCGCTTCATGGGACGATCCTTAACGAAGCGTGATGCCAGGTGTTGCAGACAAGAGAATCGCGCCAAGATATGAGCATGATGAACGGAATGACTCGCAGACAAGTCTTGAAGCAGTGGGGTGGTGCCGGAATGGGCGCGATGGCTGGAACACGTTTGTTTGGTGTTGAGGCACCCACGTTGATTGATGCTGCGGCTTGGAAAAAACAGGGGGAGATGTTTCGGCATTCGGGTGAACCGGCAGGCGGCTGGGTGCAGAATTTTACGAGCACGGTGGAACCGCTGGAAGATGAGCGGTGGCGGGTGTGGTCGAGCGTTTCAGTGCCCAAGACGGAGCTGAAGCAGATCGGTTATCATACCGGGAAAGTGGGGGCGAGTGGAAGCATACGGTGGCGGTTTGCAGTGCGGGAGAGCCGGATCGCGACGCGGAGCTGGCGATTGGCGGACTGCCGGAAGGGTGGTTTCCTGTACAGCCGGTGACGCTGCGGCTGAAGGATGGAAGGACGCGGTTGTACTTCTGGGCGCATGGCAAGGGAGTCGTGCGTTACCTTGCGGCGGACAGTGAGGACGGGCGTGCGTTTAAGGTCGTGAATGCGCTGACACCGTGCCTTTATCATCCGGCGGACCGGGCGGTGGATGGCAAGGTGGCGGTGGAGGCTGGTCTGACGCATTTCATGAAGCGCAAAGCGGCTCCGGTAGAGGGTGAGATGCTCGCGCCTGCGGGGTTGCTATCCAATGACGCGACGAATGTGTATCAACTGCCTGACGGGAGTTTCGAAATGTATTCGGTGGGACTTGTTGAGGTGGGCAAGGATGACCGGCGGTATGCGGCGCAGGACAACGTTCCCGGACTCGTGCGGGTGATCGAACGGTACACCAGCGCGGATGGGCTGAACTGGGGAGGACGCCAGCGGGTGATCATGCCGGATGAGAAGGATCCGCAGGATTTGCAGTTTTATTATTTGTCTGTGACGCACACGGAGAAGGGGCGTGTGGGATTGCTGGGGCGTTACCGGCTGGATGCGCAGACCATTGACATTGAAGGCTGCTTTTCTGCGGATGGTATTACTTGGGAGCGTGCGCAGCGAGCGCCGTGGATTACGCGTGATGAGCCGGGGACCACGGCGGGGAGTTTTATTTTGCATGCGCCGCATGCGATGGTGCAGCGTGGTGTTTTATGGTATCTCTTTTATACCGGTGGAAATTTTGGGCACAATCATCGGGTGGCGCATGGAAAGGAGGATCGTGCGGTGATGCTGGCGACGTGTGAGGGGTTGTGGAAGTAGGCTGGCAGAGGGGTGCGGATTTGGCGGGTGGGGACGTGCTTGAGTTTTGGGTGGGGCGGAGCGGTGATCGACTGGCAGGAGTGCCCATCGTACTTTTTTGCTGCGTTCGAGATGGGATGGAAGAAGAATCAGCGGTCCAGGTAGAACCAGGCGGCGTTTTGTGTCACCGCTACGCGGTTCCACGAAATTGGGAGACATGGGTGATTCGGTTCCGTGGGTTGGCACCCACGGCTACGGTTGTGTCAGCGCTACGCGCTTTCGGAAGGAGAGGCTTGCGACTTGAAGTATGCCATAAGATGCCATGAACTTGCCACGACCATTCGGCACAGGTTTTCAAACACCGCCTTGTTTAAGCTGTCGCGATGGATCGCGGCTTCGATCTGGGTCAGATTGAGGCGAGGTGGTGAATCATTCTGCTTTGTCGGCGCTGGGGGCTGCCAGCACGCTCACGCTTTTGTCCTGCGCAGAATTTTTCAGTACTTCGGCCGACGCGGCATCGCTGAAGAGGTGCTGCTTGAGCATGGCGAGGGCGTAGTTTTCATAGATGGCACGGCGTCTGGGGTCCGTTTTGCCACAGACAAATTCGGCGAGAGGGCTGGAGGGGTTTTCTGCATCGCAGTGGGTGGAATGGTGAATTCGCAAGGCCGTGAGCGGAGCGGCGGCATGGTTCAACCAGGGTACGGAGTTGGCCTGCCGGTTCCAGGCGCCAAGCTCGGCGAGCAGCATGAGACCGGGGCTGTGGACCGACGCTATCGCTTCCAGGGCATGATTGCCAAAATCCACCGGATCGAGACCGATCCAGCAACGCAGGCGCTTTTCATGCGAAGCGGCGAGCACGGTGGCGTAACCGCCCGCCGAGTGACCCATGATCGCCACAGCGTTGTTGGGTTGCGGTTGAGTGAGATGGCCGGGCGTGCGGACCAGGGCGATCAAATCGCTGATCGCATGGGCATTGCGAGTGTGATTGGCGAGGAACGGAAGATTCGGGACCACGGCGATCATGCCGTTTTGCGCGAGCAGATTTCCCCAGCCGGCCATGACCCGGCGATGACGCGTGAAGCCATGCGCGACGATGACGACCGGCGCGTTCCCGACGTTCTGCGGCAGATAAAAATCCACGGGCACCTCCCGGCCCTGAAGGACGAGTTTTTCGGTGCGTTTGACGACGCCCTTCGGCACCGGCAACGATGGCACGCGGTTCGCGCAGCCGGCCACGATGATCAGTGCCGCGAAAGCGAGCACAGGAAATCGCAAATGGTGGAAGATCCGTTTCATGGTTTGTCGCGAGCCGTGTTGTTGGGTTCCGATGGCGGCGGCCTGATGACAGCCATACCTCGTTTGATGGCGGGCCGTCTGTGGGTTGGGTCAGCGATTCAACCCCAGCAGGTTCAAACTATCGCGATGGATCATGGCCTCGATCTGGGCCAGATCGAGACGGGGGAGCTTGGTGCCTTCGAGCATGTCGTTGAGTTTGCGGATGCCGTCGATGGAGGCGTTGACGGTGGTGAAGGGGAAGTCGGTGCCGAAGAGGAGCTTGTGCCAGACGCCGTATTCCTGGGCGAGCATGAGGGAATTGTAGAGCTGCCAGGGGCGGTAGTGGAGGGCGCTGACGTCGGCGAAGACGTTGTCGTGCTTGCGGATGGTGACGAGGCATTCGCCTTCGTAGGGGTGTCCGAGGTGGGCGAGGATGATTTTTACGCCGGGATGTTTGAGGGCCACGGGCTCGATGAGGCGTGGCAGGGTGAAGGCGAGGGGGGCCTGGGCGATGAAGGTGGTGCCCATGTGCAGGAGCACGGGCAGGCTGTGCTTTTCTGCGTACTGCCAGAGGGGTTCGAGTGTGGGATCATCGGGGCTGAAGCCGGCGTACATGGGCAGCAGCTTGATGCCACGCAGGCCGAGAGTTTCGTGGCCGAACTGCATCTCGCGCTGCCAGTTTTCCTGAGTGGGATCGATGGAGAGGAAGCCGATCAAGCGTGCGGGATCGCGCGCCACGTAGTCTGCCACGGTCTGGTCATTGACCCAGAGGCCGCTGAGTTTGGCTTTGCCGCCGAAGACGAAGGTGCGGGTGTCTTCGGGAGCAGCGGCGCGATAGGCCTCATAGGTCGCGCTGATGTCCACCTTCACGCCGGGGCGGGCGCGACCGGCTTGATGGATGAAATCGTCGGAGAAATCAGAGGGGAAGTTCCAGGCGTGGGAGTGGACGTCGATGATCATGGCGGGACCATGGCGTGAAAACGTGCCGAGAAAAGAGTATTGACGCGCGAGGGCCGAGTGGATTACAAATCCGGCATGGCACCCGAAAGTGTCATCGAAAGGCCCCGGCCGCGCAGGCATGCTACGTCTGCGTATAGTTTCTTTGTTGCCGGTTGTCTGGGCTTGATGAGCGGCTGCAATGATAAAAAGTCGACGGCTGCGGACCCGACTCCAACTGCGCCTGCTGCTGCGGCGACGGCGGACATGGTTATCAACCTGCCCAAAGAGCTGCCGCCTGAGGTGGCCGGGGAGGTCGCGGTGTTGCTGGAGAAAGAGCAAACCTGGCTGGTTACGCCGCCGAAAGAACTCACACCGCTGCAGCTGGACAAGGCTTTTGCGGATCTGCGCTGGGAAGTGGCGCAGAAGTTTGGGATGCATGATGTGGAGGGCGCGATCAGTTACGCGCGCGCATCGCTCAAGCTTGACGAGGCGCAGCCGGCGCGCTGGGAGCGGCTGGGGGATTGGTACAATTTGTCTGGAGAGCTTACTTCGGCCCGTGATGCGGCCAACGCCTATGACAACGCGGTGTTTCTCAATCCGAAGTCGGTGGGGGCACGCAAAAAACTGGCGGCGGCCAGCCTGATGCTGGGGGATGCGAAGGAGGCGGTGCGAGAGCTCGAATTTTGCCTGTATCAGATGCCTGAGGCGGAAGCGGGGGAAGTCGTGCCGCTGTATGCGGCTGCGTGCGCGGATGCGGGGGAGTTCAAGCGGGGCATCGCCTTCTGCAAGATCATGGGGGCTGAGGGTGGGGCGGTGTACGGAGTGGTGCAGGCGATTCTGGAAAAGGCGGGAGGCAACCGAGAGGAGGCGCTGAAGCTGCTGACGGACGTGGAAAAGAAGGAGGAGCCGGCCTCGCTGCTGAGCCAGTATGTGAAGACGCTGCGGCAGCGGTATGAGAAGGAGAAAGGAGGGAAGCCGTGAGCAGGATGCGCCATTCCTGGCTGATGGGCGTGCTGTTGCTCGGAGGCATGAACGCGATGGCGGATGATTTTCAACTCGCGCTCGATGAGGCGAAGGGCAAAATGTTCAAGTACCGGCTGGCCAAGGCCTCGGGTGATCCCACTGCGATTCGCGATGCCACGATGCGGCTGCAGGAGGATCCGCTGGCCATCCGGCGCGTGAACAGCGGCTCCACGGAAGCATTTAAGACCGAGCTCAACAAAGACATCGGCAATGTGCAGCAGCAGACGAAGGAGCTGATCAAGACGCGGCTGGCGGAAAGAGGGATCGACCCGAAGCGGGTGACTTTCTTTGAGGCCACGAATCCAACGAAGCCGGGTGATCCGGTGAAGGTGGGGCAGGACTGGGACATGACTGTGCGGGTGGATGGCCGGGATGTCCCCACACGTGTCTCACAACCGATCGCGCATGAGGCTTATTACGAAGTGGCGACCGGCGAAAAGCCGCCTGTCGAGTTTCTCAAAGATAAGCAAGGCAATCTGACGAAGGCGCGGGATTACAGTGTCGTGAACAAGTTTGCCGAGCGGCAGTCGCTGGCCGTGACGGACTACCAGTACCGTGAGGCGTATGGCGGCAATCAAGCCGAGGGAGGCCGGATTATCGCAGGTCCCAAAGATGCGCGGCTGCGTGATCCGGTGCAGATGAGCGAGGTCATCGAATACAAGAGCAATGAAGCGCGCAATCTGGCGACGGAACTGCGGGAGAAGGGCAAGTTTGGGTCTGCCGTGGGGCGTGATATTGAGGAAATCCGGCAGTCCACGAAGCAGTTTGAGAAGCAGGTGAAGCCGCGGGTGGAGGCCATGGGCGGCGAGGTGCCGGAGTTCATCCAAAAAGGTCAGGAGATGATGAAGCAGATGGACTCCGGCAAACTGACGCCGGGGCAGGTGCGCGAGCAATTGCGAGGCATGGGGGAAACGCCGGAGACCTTCATCCGCAAGACGGCGCAGCTGGTGGAAGCCGCCCAGGTGCTGCAGCCTCCCGGCGAGCGCGGGGCACCGGCACCTGAAGTTTTCACCGAGAATGTGCTCAACCGGCTGCAGAACCGGCGGATGATGAAAATCCTGGAGCAAGTGGACAGAGGCGAACTGACGGTGGAGCAGGCGCGCGAACAAATCCAAAAGATGGGGACGCCTCCGGGAGTGGAGCCGCCGGCTGAAAGTACGTTGTCCATCACCAAACGTCAGGCGGGCAATGCGCTCACGGGTCTTTGGCTGACCTCCACCGCCTTCGACGGCGCGGCCGAAGAAGGCCAGCGTGCCGCCATGGCGGGCGAAGCCCCCAGCAAACTCAGAGCGGCGGGCAATGCCCTGGCGGAGGCGACGATGATTCCAGGCATGATCCAGGGAATCAAGCATGGAACGGAAATCGGCGAGGAGGAGCTGGCCAAGGCGGACAAGGAAAAGCGCAGCGAGCTGAGCGCCACTCTCAACGGCTTTGGCCGCTATGGGAAAGAACTTTCCGGCTGGACACTCGGCACGCAAGTGGCCGAGGAGGAGATCACCGATGAAGAAGCGCGTGCGGCGCAGGAGGGGCGAGAGCCCAACTACCTGGCGAGCTGGGCCAATGCGACGCTGCGTGGGCTGGGAGAGGTGCTGATGATCAACTCCATCGCGCGCTCCGCGAACAGCGTGACGGAGGAGGAGGTGACCCAGGTGGGCCAGGACCAGGTCTTTCGAGCCTGGGCGCAGGGCAAGCTGATCGAAGACACGAAAGCCTTTCAGGGCATCTCGCGGGACCTGGAGGAGTTCATGATGAAGGGCGATCTGAAAGACCCGGAATTCCGCAAAAAATTCGAGGAGCTGGCTGATCGCTACAACAACGCCCGTCTGGCCATGGCCAAGCTGACGGACGGCACCGTACGCCAATTTGGCGACAAGGACCCCCTGGCACGCGCCATGCAGAGCAGGATCATTCACATGCTGGATCCTCCCAAGGTGGAGGCGGTCATTGAGGTGCGTGAGGCCGCCATGGTTCCGGTACCCTCCGTGGTGGGCCAGGACCCGGCGTCTGCGGGGCGCACCCTCACGAAAGCAGGGCTCAATCCCCAGGCCGCCGACACGGCGAAAAAGCCTGAGAATGTGAAGGCGATGGTCGTCTTTGGGCAGGACCCGGAGGCGGGAAAACGCGTGGAACCGGACTCCACGATCACGTTCCTTTACAGCAGCGGCAAAGCGGTCGCGAAGACCGTCAAAGTACCGGACGTGACCAAGCTGGCGCGCGCTGATGCAGAAAAGAAGCTGGCCGAACTGAAGTTCACTTTCATGGCGACTGCGGGCAAGGAGAAGCCGCCGCGGACTGCCAAGAAGCAGGAGGTGTACCTGCAGTCTCCCGAGAAGGACACGGAGGTGGCCGAGGGGAGCGATGTCGGCTTCACTTATTACGCGGGCATCATGGTGGGGGACTACCTGGCGCTCACCAAAAGTGAGGCGGAGGCGGCGATCACTTCGGACGGCTTCAAACCGAATGTCCATGAGGGCGACCTGATGGCGAAGACCGAGCCCGAGCGCTTCAAGGTCTATGAGCAGAAGACGCGGCCCGGGCAGTACCTGTGGTATGACGATGAGGTGGAGTGTCTCAACTACAAGACGGCGCTTGGCTTTCAGGATAAAGACGGCGAGCGAGTGGATCCACGCTTCGCAGAGGCCAAGGTGAGTGATGGTGACAAAACGCTGCCGCCAGACGCGCAGAAGCCGTCCGCCGGGGAGCGGTCGGAGATAATGTTCAGCACCTCCAGCGGCAGCGGATTTGGGGCGCAGAGCCTTGGGTGGACGATCCGCAAATACACGGATGCCAGTGATGCGCGCGCCGTCCTCGCGCCCATGCACAAGGATGGATTCCTCACGGTTCAGGACATGAGTGCGGCCGGTACCACGATCACTTCGAAAGACCGGAAGATTGGGCCGGAGACGGCGATAGGAACCCTTTACACCTCAACAGCCCAGGGGAAGCTCAGCAGCCATGTGGCCATGATCGTTTACCGGAAGGTGTTTTTGATCACCTTTACGCACCTCGAGCCGGTGTATGGATTCGATTTTTCGAAGGAGTCGGCAAAAATCCTGCAGTACAGCAAGGAGCTGATCAATGACCGGTTTCCGGAGGATTGATGAGGGGTGGGACGGTGTGACCGGGGGCGGACGTTGCGGGGATGAGGGCGCTGAGCTCATCTCGGCGGAGCGAGATGGCGACTTTATTCTGCGGCGGCGAGCATGCGGTCGAACTGGCGTTCCACTTCGCGTTTGGTTTCGTCATCCAGTGTGAAGCCGACGGGGCCACGGACGAGGGTGTTTTTGAAGATGCCCTGGCGGACGAGGAGGTGCTTTTCGACGGCGAGGAAGCCGTCGAGGCTGGTCTGCATGGAGATGAGGGCGGAGAGGGGGCCGTGGATGCGGTCGGCTTTTTCGGTGTCGCCGGCTTTGAGAGCGTTCCAAAGGGGGACGAGGCCGCGAATGAGGTCCGCGCCGGGCATGGTGCCGACGACGCCGCGCTTGAAGGAATCCACGAGGGCGATGCCGCCGGTGCCTTCGAAGACTCGGGCGCGGCCCTGGGTGGCATCGCGAAGTTCTGAGAGCTTGGGGCCGATGGGGGAGGCTTCGGGTTTGTATTGAACGCGCTCGGGGCCGAACTCGGCGAGCAGTTTGGCCTGCATGGCGATGGGCATGGGCTTGCCGACGTAACCGCTGGCGTCCTGCACGATGACGGGAATCTGGATGGCGTGAATGATGCGCGTGTAGTAGGCGAGGAGTTCGCTTTCGCCGATGCCGATGGAGACGGGCGGAATGGCCATCACGGCATCGGCTCCGACGCTTTCGGCGTGTTTGGCGTAGCGTTCGGCGACCTTGGAGGACTCTGCGCCGACGCTGATGATGACCGCGCCGCGTGATTTGCCAAACTTGCACGAAGCGGCGGCGAGTTGTTCGCGTTCTTCGCTGTCGAGGCGCAGGGTTTCGGAGACCATCGCCATGACGATGCCGTGGGCGCCGCAGTCGTAGAGCCAGGCGATTTCGCGTTCGAGCGTGTCGAGGTCGAGGGATTCATCGTCGAGCCAAGGGGTTTGGAAGACGGGGAGGACGCCGTGGAGTGGGTGCTGGGATGGCATGGGGTGATGTCGAGACTGGTAGTGGTGCGGAGTTTTGATTTTGCGGCGGGGCGAACTCGGTATCGGAATACCGAGCTACAAAAAATATCACCAGAGTAGCTTGCCGCCGTCGATGACGAGGACGCTGCCGGTCATGTAGCTGCTGGCGTCGCTGGCGAGGTAGAGGGCGAGGGGGCCGATTTCTTCGGGGCTGCCCCAGCGGCCCATGGGGATGCTGGTGGCGACTTCGCCTTCGAACTCGGGGCGCTCGCCGATCCAGCGCTTGTTGGCGTCGGTGAGGAAGGGGCCGGGGGCGATGGCGTTGACGGTGATGCCATGTGCGGCCCAGTCGGCGGCGACGGCTTTGGTGAACATGGTCAGCGCGGCTTTGGAAGTTTCGTAGCTGCGGCCACGCATCGCCTTGCCGGGCCAGAGGGCGTTGATGGAGGAAATGTTGATGATGCGGCCCCACTTTCGCGGAATCATCGCGCCGCCGATGCGCTTGGTGAGGATGAAGGCCTGGGTGAGATTGAGATCGAGGATGCGCTGCCAGTCTTCGAGTGGGAGGTCCTCGGTGGGGGTGTTGATGCGGCGACCGCCGACGTTGTTGATGAGGATGTCGATGGGCGGGTGATCGCGGAGGAGGGTGTCGCAGAGGCGTTCGGCTTCTTCTGGCTTGGAGAGATCGGCCTGGATGGAAGTGGCGTGCAGGTCTTCGCTGCAAAGCTCCGCACAAGCTTGGTGGAGATGTTCGGTGTTCGAGCCTGAGATGATGATCTCGGCTCCGGCTTCGCCGAGGGCACGCGCCATTTCCAGGCCGAGGCCGCGTGAGCCGCCGGTGATGAGGGCGCGGCGGCCGGTGAGATTGAAGCGGTCGAGTATGGGCATGGAAGCAGATCGGTGTGATGCGGGGAGTCTTTCAAGGGTTCAAACGCGAAGAATGCAGAGCGCATGACGAACATTGACGCGGCACAGGCTCTCATCATTTTGAAAAATGTTTCCAAAGCCAGATGCCGCACTCCAAGTTCTCCTCGATGAATTGATGGAGTGCCTGCGTCAAAAACCTGGATTCATGATGCCAAGTCCGGTTCCTGAGGTGTTGCACCGGATAGGTCAACATGGCGATCCGGCGGCTCTTCCGTGGCTCTTTGACCTCATTCATAGCAGTACGGAAAAGATTCGTTCCGCTGCTGAGCAGGCGGTTGAACCGTTGCTTTGCAAGCTGGATGCGCAGCAGATTATTGAATTGGAGCAGTATATTCGTGCGTCATGGACTCGGTTTTACTCGGATGATCACTCCTACCGGGCGAAGACGGAGCCTGGGGCACGCCTTTCCACGCTCCACAGCAGTGGGTGGATTCGTGAAAAAGCAGTGACAGCCCTGACTCGTTCTGGCGATCCCGGAGCGCTGGCCTTTGTGCTGCTGCGAAGCAATGACTGGGTGGTGCAAGTCCGCAGAGCTGCGGACCAGTGGTTTTCCGCACACATCGCGACTGTCCCTACGCACCAACTGGTGGTCTGCCTGCCCATTTTAGCAGCTTTGACGGAGCGATCCTATGGCCGCGACTCAAACATTGTGTCAACGCAGCTTGCGCGTCTCACGCTGCCCACTGCTGCGCCTATGCTCCTGGAATGGCTGCCCCGATCCAATGCCAGGACACGCCGGTTGTTGTTCTCTCTGCTGGCATTGAGCGGAGCTTTGCAAGACGCAGACACTCAATCTGTGATGATGAATCATCCGGATCCGATTTTTGGGATTCTGCTATTGAAACACCTTCGACAGCAATCTGCGGAGATGCCGAAGGAACTTCTGGATCAGGCGATGTCTGCCAAAAGCGCCACCTTGCGGCGCTACGCCTTGTATTGTCTTTCGGAAGACCAGATCAGCCAGCTCACGCCACTCTTTTCGCAGGCCATTTTCGACTCTGCCCAAGGCGTGAGGAGTTTTGCCCAGTATCATTTTTTGAAGCAGTTCACGTCCGAGGAATTGCAGTCGAGGTACGCCGGAGTGTTGCAGGAAAAGCATGTGCGAAACGTGCGGTTCGCAGCCTGCATTTTGGGCTATCACGAAGCAGGGGGCAGATGGCCGGTCTCACAATATATGGAGCTTGCTCAACACAGCAGCATGCAGGTGCGTGTGGCGGTGCTGAGGACGTTTGCGGCAACCCATTTTGAAGATGCGCTGCCTTGGTTGAAGGTGGCGTTTGCGAGTTACGATGGATCGTCTTTGGCCAAGGTTGCCATGGCGGTTTTTCGCAAGCAGCCGCAAGCATGGACCCTGACGGAGATTCGGTATTTGCTAGGGCAGGAGCATGCCACGCCTGTTCGGATGCGGGCGTTTGCATTGCTTTGCAGGCGTGGGAAGTGGGAGCAGCTTCCGGTATTGTTTGAGTTGCTGCTCGATTCATCGGGCGTTTTCGAGCAACCTGTTTTGTCCCGGCTGTCGGCTTGGCTGAACCGATTCAATCAAGTGCAGACTCAGCCCACCCGCAGTCAACTGGAGCAGGCATTGGCCGCCCTTGATCGTGCGGGAGATCGAATGGGCTCAAGATTGGACGCAGAGTTCCGCGCCCTCCTGCGAACGGCTTCTCCTCGTTGAGTGAAACGACTCTTTCAGGCGTTTCCTCCCACTATGATGCGATTCATTCTTTCGATGCTGTTTTTTGGCGTGACGTGCAGTCTGTACGCAAGGCAACCCAACATTCTCTGGCTGGTGGGAGAGAACATCTCGCACGATCTCGGGTGTTACGGGGCGAAGAATGTGCATACGCCGAATCTCGACGGGCTGGCGAAGGAGGGGGTGCGATTTACGAATGTGTTTGCGACGAATCCGGCGTGTGCGCCGAGCCGCAGCGCCTTTATGCTGGGCATGTATCAGACGACGACGGACACGCAGCACATGCGTTCGCACCGCAGCGATGATTTCAAGCTGCCGCCGGGGGTGCGGCCGATGACGCAGCGGCTGCAGGATGTGGGCTACACGACGGCGAACCTCAAAACGATCAGTGACAAGGCGGTGGGGACGGGGAAGCTGGATTTGAACTTTGTGAACGAGGGGCCGATTTATCAGACGGATGATTGGGGTGCGCTGAAATCGAAGCAGCCTTTTTTTGCGCAGATCAATTCGCATGAGGTGGAGTATGACATCTATGACCGGCAGAGCGCGAAGAAGGAACGGGTCGAGTGGGTGGGGGAGCGTGAGCATGTGAAGCATGCAACGCCGGAGAACGTGACGCCGCCGCCGTATTACCCGGATGCGCCGCTGGTGCGTGAGGAGTGGGCGCGCTATTTGAACTCGGTGTCTGGCATGGATGTGCGCATTGGGTGGGTGCTGGATCAGCTGCGCAAGGACGGGCTGGAGGACGACACCGTGGTCATTTTCTTTGCGGACAATGGAAGATTGGAGCCGCGTGGCATTCACTGGTGCTATGACTGCGGACTGCGGGTGCCGATGATTGTTCGGTGGCCGAAGAATTTCCCAGCACCTGATGGATACGCTGCGGGTGGTGTGAATGAGCAGATCGTGAGTTTGATCGATGTGACAGCCACCACGCTGGATCTCGCGGGCATTGCGAAGCCGCCGCTGATGCAAGGACGTGTGATCTTTGGCCCGCATGCGGAGGAGCCGCGCACGTTTGCGTTTGCGGCGCGAGATCGCATTGATGAAACGGTGCAGCGCATTCGCTCGGTGCATGACGAACGGTTTCACTACATCCGGACGTTCACGAAGGGGCCGACGTTTGCCTCGCTGAACCGGTACAAGGAGAAGTGCTTTCCGATTGTGCCGCTGATGCGTGAGATGCAGGCGGCGGGAACGCTCACTGGACCGCCGCTGGCGCTGATGCAACGCGAAGGACCGTGCGAGGAGCTGTATGACACGAAGGCGGATCCCGATGAGATTCACGACTTGATCGGTTCGACGAAACCGGAGCACCGGGAGGCGGTCACACGGCTGAGAGCGGCGCTGGACACGTGGATTGTTGAGACGGGGGATCGTGGAGTGATTCCGGAAGCGCCTGAGGTGTATGCGCCGTTTGAGAAGGAGATGGATGCGTGGTTTGGCACGCCGAAATGGTTCAAGAAGTGAGCGTGGGGATCGTATGGGTCCCATGATCACACGACTGCTGTTTGGCCTTTTCCTCATCGCGATTCAAATTCAAGCGGGCGACTTTCGCGTCGGTGCGGCGCAGGTGGACATCACGCCGAAGAACGGCACGCCGATGGCGGGGTACTACAAGTTTCGAGCCGTGGGCGGTGTGCTGGATCCGATTTATGCGAAAGCCATCGTGGTGGAGCAGGACGGCACGCATGCGGCGTTTGTGGTGATCGATCTTTCCGGAACGACGCGGCCCATCGTGGCGGCGGCGCGCAAGGCGGTGCAGGAGCAGTGCGGCATCGAGGGGGACCATGTGATGATCTCTGCCACGCACACGCATACCGGGCCGCAGCTCGCGCGCGGCTCGCTGATGGATGAACTCACAAAGGCGAACTCACCTCCCGGCATGGACTACATGCAGGCGCTGCCCGGATACATCGCGCAAGCGGTCAAGGAGGCGAAGGCCCGGCTGGCCCCGGCGCGGCCTTCGGTGGCGATGGGGAGGGCGGAGGGGATCAGCTTCAACCGTCGTGTGCTGCGCGATGGCGTGAAAGAGGCGATCTGGCAGCCGAAGACGCTCAATCCGGGCACCGACAAGCCTGCGGGCCCGATTGATCCCGAGGTGGGCGTGCTGGTGTTTGAGTCGGATGGCAAGCCGGTGGCGAGCTATCTGAACTTCGCCATGCATCCGACCTCCGTCGGCGGTGGGTTGAAGATCTCGGCGGATTATCCCGGTGTGTTCTGCAAGCTCGTCAGCGAAAGGCATGGGCCCGGCATGATCTCGGTCTTTGCGAATGGCTGCTGCGGCAACATCAACCATGGCGACTACCTTACGGGCAAACGCCGCACCACGCTCGAACTCGGAACCGCGCTGGCGGATGCTGCTGACGCCGCGTGGCCGGATTTGAAGCCGGTCACGACGTTCAAGCCGCGCATCCGTTCCGAGCAGGTGACGCTGCAGCGCCGCACGTTTACCGAGGTGGAGATCGCCAAGGCGAAGGACATCACCACGCGGATGTTCACCGAAAACCTCGGCACCGTGCCGATGGCGGAGGCCGTGTGCATCCTGGAGACGGTGGCGAAGCAGAACGAGCCGCTGCTCGCGGAGGTGCAGGTCATCGCGCTGAGTGATGAACTCGCCATCGTGTCGCTGCCGGGAGAGATTTTTGTTGAGCTGGGGCTGGCGCTCAAAAAGGCCTCGCCGTTCAAGCACACCTTCATCGCGGAGCTGGCGAACGGCAGCATCGGGTATGTGCCGAACCGAGAGGCATATCCGCAGGGAAACTATGAGGTCGTCAGCGCACGGAATGAGGTGGGCAGCGGTGAGAAGCTGGTGGAGGTGGCGCTGAAGCTGCTGGGTGAGGTGAAAGCGGCTAGGTGAACGTGCTGAGCAGGAACGCCTTTAGTGATGCAAAACTGGGGTGATTGAAATCCACCCATTTTTCCTGCATCCAAGGCTTGTCCACGTCTTTTCGTCCATGCCAAGCGGCGAGGCCAAATCGCTCGTTTGGCACTTCTTTCGTGGCAATCCAAAGCTGGGCGCGCGCTTTGTCATTCTTGGCGAAAATGTCTGATGGTTTCCATCCTTTAGACTCAGCACAGCGAAAGAAATCCTCAACGCATGGCTCTACAGGACTTCCTTTCAGTGAAGCCAGCCAGAGTGATTCCAGCGCCCCAGGTTTTCCATCTCCGGGGAGTACAAAAATCGTCGGGTTAAGCTCCTGAAATTCTTCAGGAGCATGTGCCACGGCACCCTTCACACTTTCAAGTGCTGCGGAAGCATCCTCGTCAGCATCACGGATGATGCTTGCGCGATTAAGGAGGTTAAAGCCTTTCAGTTTGACGACGTCGGCAAGGAATGTCCCCAGTCTTGCTTTTCCTTCATACGCAATGACGTGGACATCGGTGATGTTGAGTTCGAAAAACCATGCGTTGAAAAACTTCACTTCATCTTCGCCTTCACAGAGCAAAAGACCGGGCTTTGAGATGGTCAGCGGCTTGCGGTTGGCGGACATCAGCGCACCTCCCAGTCGCGTTCCAGCATGCGCTCCAGTTCTTCTTCATTCATTGTAACACAGCGGATGTCGCCATTTTCCATGCGTTCCAGACGATGGACGGCCAGATCGTTTTTTGGCTCGCCCTTGAAGACTTCAGCAGCAGCGGAAATGCACTCCAATGAGTGAGTGGTGGCGAAAATCTGAACTTCTTCCTTGTTCACCGCTTCACGGATGCCCGTCCAGATTTGAGGCAGAGCACTCCAATGAAGACCGTTTTCGATTTCGTCGATGAGAACGATGTCTGCTCCTTCACCAATGATAGCGCCATAAATCTGCACCAGCCGGTTAAAACCCTCACCGAGCAATGGAAGAGCGATTCGCTCTGGAAGACGGACATCGGCATAGAGCATGCGTTGTCCGGTATGCTCCATGGCACGCAGAGACTTTACACGCTGGTCAACGGATTGGAGAAACCCGACAAACCTGTCATCATTCTCTGCTCGCAGCGTCCAACGATCATAATTACGGGCGAGTTCGGCGGCGGCCAGTTTGCTTGTAGTCACCACACCGATCTTACGATTTGGTTTGCGGGGGACAAACCGCACAAATATTGGAGGGCTGCACTTTAATGAAAAATCAGATCCTATGGCTGGATCTGTTAGCCAAGACAGGACGGTTTGTGTTTCACGTGGATTCTCATCTCTGGATGCTGATATGATTATCTCGAACTCAAGCGAATCATGAAAAAGCCATTTGGCATACTCATCGTTCACAACTGGATCCGAAGTTCCATTGCGGAAAAGCATCAGGTTAATATCCCCTTTTGGATGTGCTCCACTACCAGGCAACATCGATACAGCTTCAAGCACTGCCGTTTTACCTGAGTTGCTCGTGCCGACAAACAAATTGACCTTGGCCAACGGATTGATTTTCAGCCGGCGGAAGCATTTGAAGTTTTCGATCTCGAGGGAGGTCAGCATGGGGACACTTGATTATGACGGTCAGGCAAGATGATGCAACCGTTCAAGTAAAACTGAAAGCAATCTGAGGTCAGAATCACTCGTTCACGCCGCCTGTGGGGCGCGGATGTGGGCCCAGCAGTGGACGTGGGGGGCGCCGCGGAAGAACCAGACCCTGTTGGGGCCTTCGATCTGCCAGACGTCCCAGACGCCGTCTTTGCCGACGTCCTGGCTATTGAGGAAGGCCATGTGGAGCGTGTTCATGGCTGGGTTGTATCAAACGAGGGCCGGAGTGGAAAGATTTGTTTTAACGGCCGATGTTGGCTGAGAGTGCAGGTCCATAGCGAGCCGGCATGAAAGTGATGCTGAATGGGTATTTTAGATATGGAGCCATTCGGCGTTAATGAGGGTGTGAAACTTGCAGACGGGCCATTCCACTTCGGCACGACCCAGGCGGGCGATTTGAAGTGACCTATTAAATCTTGGAAACCTACCCAACCCTTTATGAACAGCAGCTACGAAGTCATCATCATTGGCGGAGGTCCGGCGGGAACCAGCACGGCGGCCATTCTCGCGGAATACGGGCACAAGGTGCTGGTGATCGAGCGCGAGAAGTTTCCGCGCTATCATGTGGGGGAATCGTTGATTCCTTTCACGTTTGGACCGCTGGAGAGGCTGGGGCTGATCCCGACGATGAAGAAGTCGCACTTCATGAAGAAGTTCAGCGTGAGCTTTGTGCAGCCGGATGGACGGCGCTCGCAGCCTTTTTACTTTTATAATCGGTATGACCGCGAGACGGTCGCGCAGACATGGCAGGTGATGCGGTCGGAGTTTGACCAGATGCTGATGGAGCATGCACGTGGCAAAGGGGCGGTGGTGCGCGAGGAGACGACGGTGACGCAATTGCTCAAGGACGACAGCGGCCGGGTGGTGGGTGTGGCGGTGAAGAACAATGATGGCACGGAGGAGCATCTGCTGGCGAAGCTGGTGATCGATGCCTCGGGCAAGGAGGCGTTTGCCTCGGTGCGTGAGGGCTGGCGCGTGGGTGATCCTTATTTAAACAAGGTGGCGGTGTGGACGTACTACAAGGGATCGAAGCGTGAAACGGGCATTGATGAAGGTGCGACGACGATTGCGTTTGTGCCGGACAAGGGGTGGTTCTGGCACATCCCGATGCATGACGACATGGTGAGCATTGGCGTTGTGGCTGAAGGCAAGTACTTGAGCCGTGATGGGGTGAAGGATCCGAAGGCGATGTTTGAGCGCGAGATCTGCGAGAACAAATGGATCGAGGACCATCTTTCCTGCGGCACCTCGACAGGGGAGTACTGGATCACGAGCGAATACACACGGCATTCGAAGTTCGGCGCGTCGCCGGGCCTGCTGCTGGTTGGTGATGCGTATGCGTTTCTGGATCCGGTGTTCAGCAGCGGCGTGCTGCTGGCGCTGAAGAGCGGTGTCGTCGCGGCGGATGCGGTGCATGAGGCACTGGTGGCGGGCGATGTCTCGCCGCAGAGTTTTACGGCCTACACGGAGATGATGCGGCAGGGGCTCGATAACATGCGCAAGCTGGTGTACGCCTTCTACAATCCGAACTTCTCCTTCAAGGATGTGGTGATGAAGTATCCTGAGGCCGGGGGTGAGATTACGGACTGTCTGTCTGGGGATGTGAACAAGGACTACTCGTCGCTGTGGACGAAGATCCGTGAGTTTGCGCCGATCCCGGATGAGCTGCCCTATGGGGTGCCGATGGCGGCGTGAGTGGAGGAAGATGAAGTGATTTTAATTATCGTGGCGGGCGAGGACGGGCAACCTTGCTCGCATCGTCATGAAAACGCTCCTGCTTCACACCAGCCTGGCTTTATGTGCCTTGTCGAGTCTTCAGTCCCGCACCTGGACGGAGGCGCAGACGGGGCGAACTTTGGAGGGTGATTTTGTGAGTGTGCAAGGAAGTGCGGTGGTGGTGCGCACGGGGAACGGGGGCACGCTGCAGCTGCCGCTGGCAAGGCTGAGCGAGGCCGACCAGACATTTGTCAAAGAGCAGGCGACGGCCAGCACTAAGCCTGCGGCGACCAGGACGGAGGAGAAAGAAGCAGGCAAAGACGATGTGAAGAAACAGCTCATCGGCACCTGGGATGGCTTCATGGCAGACAGTGATGGCTCAAAGCATGGGGATATCCGGCTGGTCATCACGGCAGATAAAATCACCGCCTCCAATCCGCAGGGCGACCGCGCGATGGGCGCAGGGACTTACAAGATCACGGGCAAGCGGATTGATGCCACGGGGACGGAAGGGCAGTTTGCCGGTAAAAAGTATGAGGGCATTTTTGACCTCGACAGCAAGACCTTGAAATGGTGCTCGGCGAACGACAACCCGAACTCCACCCGCCCCACCAAGCTGCAAACGAATCCGCAGGCCGGGCAGTTCCTCATGGTGCTGGAGAAGAAATAACGGGTTTCACGATCGGCATCGCCGCGTTTCTTGGTCTGCATGCGCCTCCTCGTCATTGAAGATGAAATCAAGGTGGCCCGCTTCATTGAACGCGGGCTGCGCGAGGAGGGATTTGCGGTGGAAACCGCCCTGGATGGTGAGGCAGGGCTGGCCAAGGCGAGGGACGGGAGTTTTGACCTGATCATCCTCGATGTGATGCTGCCGCTGCGGGATGGTTTTTCGGTGCTGCGTGCGCTGAGGGCTGCAGGTGTGTCCACGCGGGTGCTGATGCTGACTGCGCGAGATGGCGTGGGGGATCGGGTGCAGGGGCTGGATCTTGGCGCGGATGATTATCTGGTGAAACCGTTCGCCTTTGCGGAACTGCTGGCGCGCGTGCGTGCGCTGCTGCGGCGGAGCATTGCTGAGGAGTCTGCGCTGCTGCATGCGGCGGATGTGCAGGTGGATCTGCGTGCGCGGCGTGTGACGCGGGGCGGGAAACTGGTGACGCTCTCCTCCAAGGAGTTCGGTGTGCTGGCGCATCTGCTGCGGCGTGCGGGGAATGTGGTGACGCGAGCCGAACTGGCGGAAACGGTGTGGGAAGATCTGCCGAACACGCCCAGCAATGTGATCGAAGTCACGGTTTACCATTTGCGGGAGAAGATCGACCGTGGCTTTTCACCGGCGCTGATCCAAACCGTCCGTGGTGCGGGCTACCTGCTGCAAACATCATGAAATCACTCCGCGCACGACTCTGCATCAGTTTCACGGCGCTGCTGGCGGCGGCGCTGCTGATGTTTGGTGTCATTGCGTGGCTGGTGGCGCGTGAGGCGATGACGAACGATCTGGATGATTTTCTGCGGTCGAAAGCGACGCTGCTTGGAAGGCTGGTGTCGCCGATGCGGAACCGGATTGAGCCATGGATCGAGCAGGAGCTGCAGGTGCAGGAGCGGCATTTCATGCTGCAGGTTTTTGCGGCGGACGGCAGCGTGGCAGGCAAGTCGAGCAATCTCGCGCATGCCATTCCGCTGAGCGATGAAGTGCGCCGCTCGGAGCATCCGGCAGGGAATGCGGTGATCGAGACGCTGCATGCCGCTGGCCGCGCCTACCGCGTGGCGACACATCCACGGCGGGAATTGTGGGGCGATCCGGTGGTGCTGTATGCGCAGGCCTTGATGCCGCTGGAGGAGGTGCATGCGCGTGAACGGCGGCTGCTGGTGTGGCTGGTGGGCTGCGGTGTGGCCATGCTGGCTGCAGGTGGTGTGGCGGCCTGGCATCTGAGCCGGCAGTGGCTGCGCTCGGTGGCCAATCTGGAGGAAGCGGCACGGGGACTGAGCAGTGCGGAGCTGGGACTGCGGCGTTTGTTTGTGCCTGCGGATGACGAGGAGCTGGCGGCACTGGCGGCTTCGTTTAATTTGCTGCTGGACCGCCTGGAATCTGCGCATGCGACACAGCAGCGGTTCACGGCGGATGCCTCGCATGAACTGCGTACGCCATTGACGGTATTGCGTGGGGAGATTGAGGTGGCGCTGAGAAAGCCGCGCAGTGCGGAGGACTACCGCGAAGTGCTTGTCAGCAACAAGGAGGAGATCGAGCGGCTCTCCCGGCTCACGGAAAACATGCTCGCGCTGGCGCAGGTGGATGTGGGGGATGGCATCGCGCAGCGGGAGCTGGTGAACGTGAGCGAACTTTGTGCCGGAGTGGTCGCGCGACTACAGGGACTCGCGAATGAGAAGCGCATCATGCTGCAGCATGAGGACGGCACGAATGAACCGCTCAGTGTGAACGGAGACCGGATTGCGCTGGAGCGGGTGGTGGCGAACCTTGTCGAAAATGCCGTGAGGTACTCGCCGGCGGGAGAACAGGTGACGGTGCGAGTCTGCAAAGTGCCGCCGTGGATTGAGGTGCAGGTTATTGATACGGGCGGTGGAATTGCGCCGGAGCATCTGCCGCATTTGTTTGAGCGATTTTACCGCGTGGACAAGGCGCGCTCACGTGTGCATGACGGCAGCGGCCTGGGATTGTCGATTGTGAAGGCGCTGGCGGAAGCGCACGGCGGCGGCGTGAGTGTGACGAGCGTGGTGGGGCAGGGGAGCGTCTTCACGGTGCGGCTGCCGGCGGCGTGAGCTTTTTCACGCTCAGCACAGTGAGGAGGAAGGCAGCGATCAAACTGATGCCGATGGCGTTTTCTTTGAGGGATGGAGGGAAGACCAGAAGGTAGCCTGCGTCTTTCACCAAGGCGGCGAAGCTGGAGACGCAGAATGGCATGAGAAAGAGGCGGAAGAGAACCCAGGGATCAGTCTTGGTGATGGTGCCGGAGGATGGACGTGTGCTGAGGATCAGCGCGGCGCCGATGATGCCGCTGAGACCGAGGGAGGTAAGCCAGATGCGCGGAGTGGGATCGAAATGATGGATGATGCTGAGCACCCACCAGATGAAGTAGCACCAGAGGATGGTGCGGCCGGTGGAGAGGTTTTGGAGGTAGCGGATCAGGGGCATGGCGGGTGAGGATGGATGAAGCGCATCTGTGATGGAGCAAACACGAAGGTCATCCCGGTTGCGGCCTCGGCATCGCGTGGGGCGTAATGCGCATGCGCCATGCCATCCCGACCCCGACTTGTGCTAGTGCTGGGAGACCAGCTTGATCTTCAATCCGCCGCTTTTGACGGCTTTGATCCGTTGCGGGATGTGGTGTGGATGGCCGAGGTGGCGGCGGAGTCGACCAAGGTGTGGAGCGTGAAGGCGCGCATCGCGGTCTTTCTGGCAGCCATGCGGCATTTCCGCGAGGCGCTGAGGGAGAAAGGATGGAGGGTGGTTTATCATGAGATGGGTGCGCATGAGAGCTTTGTGGATGCGCTGCGCGCCAGTGTGCTGGAACTGCGCCCTTCTGCGCTGGTGATGGTGCAGGCGGGAGAATGGGGCGTGCAGCGTGATCTGGAGGCTGTGGCGGTGGAGCTGGGGGTGCCGCTGGAGGTAAGGGAGGACCGCCACTTTCTCTGCACACAGGCGGAGTTTGCGGGGCATGCCAAGGGGCGCAAACAGCTGCGGATGGAGTTCTTTTATCGGGAGATGCGGCAGCGCACGGGGGTGCTGATGGAGAAGGGTGGGCCCGTGGGCGGGCAGTGGAACTTTGATCACGACAATCGCGGTTCTTTTGGCAAAGCGGGGCCGGATTTGTTGCGGGTGCCGCCGAGGAGGTTTGTGCCGGATGAGATCACGCGGGAGGTCATCGCGCTGGTGGAGGAGCGTTTTGCGAAGCATCCGGGCACGCTAAGGGATTTCGACTGGCCAGTGACGGCGGCTCAGAGTGTGGAGGCGCTGGAGGATTTCATCGCGCATCGACTGCCGGAGTTTGGGCAGTATCAGGATGCGATGTGGGTGAATGAGCCGTGGCTGTATCATTCACGGCTGAGCGCGGCGATGAATCTGAAGCTGTTGGATCCGAGGGTGGTCATCGCGGCGGCGGAGAAGGCGTGGCGCTCTGGGCATGCGCCTTTGGCTGCGGTGGAGGGTTTCATCCGGCAGATTCTTGGCTGGCGGGAGTATGTGCGGGGCATCTACTGGCTGAAGATGCCGGACTATGTGCGGCTGAATGCCATGGAAGCGCACGAGGCGCTGCCGGGTTTTTACTGGACGGCGGAGACGGAGATGAACTGCATGCGGGATGCTCTTTCGCAGACGCTGCGCTACGGGTATGCGCACCACATTCAGCGGCTGATGGTGACGGGTTTGTTTGCGCTGCTCTACGGCGTGGACCCGCATCAGGTGCATGAGTGGTATCTGGCAGTGTATGTGGACGCGGTGGAGTGGGTGGAACTGCCCAACACGCTGGGCATGTCCCAGTATGGGGACGGCGGCCTGATGGCCAGCAAGCCTTACGTGGCCAGCGGTAAATACATCCAGCGGATGAGCAACTACTGCACGGGCTGCAAGTATGATCCTGCGCAGGCGACAGGGGCGAAGGCGTGTCCTTTTACGACGCTGTATTGGGACTATCTGCTGCAGCATGAGGTGAGGCTGCGGGGGAATCAGAGGATGGCGATGCAGCTCAAGAATCTGGGGCGACTGAGCGTGGAGCAGAGAAGCGCGATTCAGGAGCAGGCGCGGCGGGTGCGGGAGGGGGGCGCTGGGGTGGGGTGAAAGGCTTTCTTCTGCTGAAAAGCGACTCGGGCGAGGTCGAATCGCGCCGGAAAGGGAGGAGGAGTATGAGTAAGAGGAGGAGGAAGATTTGGCTATACCAGGATGTCCTTCACGACCTTGGCGGGCTCGACGCCGGTGAGGCGGAAGTCGAGGCCTTGGGCGCGGAAGGTGAAGCGTTCGTGGTCGATGCCGAGCTGGTGCATGACGGTGGCGTGGAGATCGTGGACGTGGACGGGGTTTTCGGCGACGTTGTAGCTGAAGTCGTCGGTCGCGCCATGGGTGATGCCGGGTTTGACGCCACCGCCGGCCATCCACATGGTGAAACAGCGGGGGTGGTGATCGCGTCCGGCTTCGGGGCTGTCCCATTTGCCCTGACCGGCGACGCCGCGGCCGAATTCGCCGCCCCAGATGACGAGGGTGTCATCGAGGAGGCCGCGTTGTTTGAGGTCTTTGATGAGGGCGGCGCTGGGCTGGTCGGTGTCGCGACAGCGGGCGGTGCACCAGCTGGGGAGGCGGCTGTGGTGGTCCCAGTCGGGGTGGAAGAGCTGGGTGAAGCGCACGCCGCGCTCGGCGAGGCGGCGGGCGAGGATGCAGTTGGCGGCGTAGCTGCCGGGGCGGCGGGAGTCGGGGCCGTACATCTCGAAGACGTGGTCGGGTTCGTCGCTGAGGTCGGTCAGTTCGGGGACGCTGGCCTGCATGCGGTAGGCCATTTCGTACTGGCGGATGCGGGTGGTGATTTCGGGGTCCTGGGTTTGCTCGAAACGCATTTGATTGAGCTCGGCGAGGCCGTCGAGCATGCCACGGCGGAGGTGGCGGGGGAGGCCGTCGGGATCGGTGAGGTAGAGGACGGGGTCTTTGGAATTGCGGAGCTTGACGCCTTGGTAGCGGGAGGGGAGGAAGCCGCTGCCCCAGTAGTGGTCGTAGAGGGGCTGGTCGCTGGGGCGCTGCATCTTGGAGATGAGGACGAGGTAATCGGGCAGGTTGCGGTTCAGGCTGCCGAGGCCGTAGCTGATCCACGCGCCCATGCTGGGGCGGCCGGGGAGCTGATGGCCGGTGAGGAACTGGGTCATCGCGGGGGCGTGGTTGATCTGATCTGTGGTCATCGACTTGATGAAGCAGAGGTCGTCGGCCACGCCTTGGAGATGGGGGAGCCATTCGCTGATGGTGGCGCCGCTCTGGCCGCAGCGGGAGAACTTGGTGAGGCCGGGCAGGATGAGCTGCTTTTGATTGGCCGTCATGGTGGTGAGGCGCTGGCCTTGGCGGACGGACTCGGGGAGCTCTTTGCCTGCCCAGTCCATGAGGCCGGGCTTGTGGTCGAAGAGTTCGAGCTGTGAGGGGCCGCCGGATTGGGTGAGGAAGATAACGCGTTTCGCTTTGGGCGCGAAATGGGGGAGTTGGGGGAGGCCGGTCAATTCTTCCTGGGCCATCGAGTTGAGAGCCATCGCGCCGAGGGAGACGCCGGTGCATTGGCCGAGGAAGTAGCGGCGGGTGGTGTTGAGGGAGGACTCACTCATGGGTGATGGCTTCGTCGAGGTTGAGGACCAGGCTGGCGACGAGGGTGTGCGCGGCGAGTTCGGGGGTGGTTTGCAGTTTGCGGGCGTCTTCGGGATGGGCGCGGTAGTGGGCGAGAGCGCGGTCGAGTTCGCGCTGGAGGACGGTGAGTTCTTTGGGGGTGGGATCGCGGGTCAAGACGGAGTGGAAGAGGAGGGGGAGGCGGTCAGTAGCAGGTGAGGCCAGCATGCGTTTGGCGAGGGCGCGGGAGGCTTCCATCATGGTCTCGTCGTTGAGGAGGGTGAGGGCTTGGAGCGGGGTGTTGGTGCGTGCCATGGCGACTTCGCAGACACGGCGCTGGGCGCTGTCGAAAAGGAAGGTGGGGGCGATGCTGCGACGCCAGAAGGCGTACAGGCTGCGGCGGTGCTGGGCGGGGCCCTGGCTGGGCTCATAGGTGAAGCGGCCCATGAAGATCTCCTCCCACACGCCTTCGGGCTGGTGGGGGCGGACGGGTGGGCCGCCGAGGGCGGGATTGAGCAGGCCGGAGGAGGCGAGGGCGGCGTCGCGGATCATCCAAGCGGGGAGACGGAAGCGGGGGCCGCGGGAGAGGAGGAGGTTCTGAGGATCGGATGGGCTGGTATGTTCTGAGGATTGCTGGTAGGTGTCGCTGGTGACGATAAGTTTGACGAGTTTTTTGACGTCCCAGCCGTTTTCCATGAAATCGACGGCGAGCCAGTCGAGGAGTTCGGGGTGGGTGGGGCGCTGGCCTTGGAGGCCGAAGTCGTCGGGGGTGCGAACGAGGCCTGCACCGAAGAGCATCTGCCAGATTTGATTGACGAAGACGCGGGCGGTGAGGGGATTTTCTTTGGAGGTGATCCATTTGGCGAGGCCGATGCGGTCGCGTGCTGTGTCTGCGGGCCAGGGGGCGATGGCGGCGGGGACATCGCGCTGGACGACATCGCCTTTTTTGTCCCAGACACCGCGAATGAGGACGTGGGTGTCGCGGGGCTCTTTGCGCTCAGCGAGGACCATGACGTTGAGTTTGCCGGCAGCAGATTGGACTTCTTTGAGCTGGGCATTGGCGCGGTCGAGGGATGCCTTGGCGAGCTGGTAGGGTGCGTGGTCTTCCAAGAACTGCGCGAGAAGGCGTTCGTGTTCGGGTTTGCCAGCGGCGAGTTGTTCGAGGGGCGTGGGGCCGAGTTCGCGCACGGCGGGGCCGGGCTGGTCGGTGGCGGAAACGCGGAAGCTGGCGATGTTGGCGTCGCCGTTGGTGGAGCGGTGGAGGAGTTCGAAAATGAGCTCTTCATCGCTTTCGAGGATGAGGGGTTCGGCGAGGCCGTAGAGGGCGGTGTGTGGCTGGTCTTTGGGGAAGCCTTTGGTGGTCCAGCCGTTGCGGGGATCATCGTCGAGGGTGCCTTTCACATCGCCGTATTCGCGGGCCTTGGCATCGACCTTGGTGTCGGCGATGGCGTATTTGACGAGGATGTCGCGGATCTGGGAACTGCCCTTGCGGCGCACCTGCAGCTTGATGTCGGTGAGGATGAATTCGCCGTCTTTGCCGCGGGAGAGAGCGCCGTTTTTGGGAAGCACTTCGAGCTTGATGCCGGTGAGGCGGGGAAGTGCGATGGCGGAGATGAGGCGGTAGTCGTCCTGCTTGGGGTTCGGGCCGCTGGCGGTGACGGTGCCGTCTTTGGACTGAGTGAGTTTTGAGCCTTCCTGGGATTCCAGTGTGCCATGGAGGATGTGCCAGGCTTGGAAGCCGCCTTTCACGGCGGTCTGGCGCTCCGTGAGCCATTGCTCAAAGGGTTTGACGGCGGCTGCTTTTGCTTGGGCTTCGATGGGTTTGCGGGCATCGACGAGCTTTTGGGTTTCGTCCACGGCGCGTTTGGCGTGGGGAGATTGGTAGCTGAGGTAGGGCTGGGCTTTGGAGCCAGCGGAGCCGTCTTCGTCGATGCTGTTGAAGAAGGCGTGGAGGCTGTAGTAGTCGTGCTGGGAGATGGGATCGAACTTGTGGGAGTGGCACTGGGTGCAGCCGAGGGTGAGGCCGAGCCAGACGGTGCCCATGGTGTTCACGCGGTCGATGACGTAGTCGATGCGGGATTCCTCCTTGTCGCGGCCGCCTTCGCCGTTGGTCATGTGATTGCGGTGGAAGCAGGTGGCGAGTTTTTGCTCCGGCGTGGCGTTGGGGAGGAGATCGCCGGCGAATTGTTCCAGAGTGAACTGATCGAAGGGTTTGTTGGCGTTGAAGGACTCGATGACGTAGTCGCGCCAGGGCCAGTTGGTGCGGGAGGCGTCGGACTGGAAGCCGTCGGTGTCGGCGTAGCGGGCGGCATCGAGCCAGATCATGGCCATGCGCTCGCCGAAGTGGGGGGAGGAGACTAGATGCTCGATGCTGGATGCTAGATGCTGGATGCTCGATGAAGGATCCTTGATGATGGATGTTGGAGGGAGGCCGGTGAGATCGAAGGAGAGGCGGCGGAGGAGGGTGTGAGGGGGGGCTTTGGGGGAAAGTTTGAGGCCTTCTTGGGCGAGGCGGGCTTTGACGAAGAAGTCGACGGGATGGCCTGTGACTTTTGCCTTCACCGGTTTTTCGAGGGACCAGTGTTTGCCCCACTTTGAGCCTTCGGCGATCCAGCGCTTGAGCATGGCGATCTGGTCAGCCTTGAGAGCGGGCTTGTGGGACTTGGGGGGAGGCATGATGTCCTCGGGGTCCGTGGTGACGATGCGCTGTATGAAATCGCCGGATTTGAGCACTTCGCGGGCGCCATCCGGGGTGTCGAGGCGGAGGTCGGCTTTGCGGTGGCCGGCGTCCTGGCCGTGGCAGGAAAGGCAGTTGTCCGAGAGCAGCGGCATGACCTCGCGGCTGAAGCTCACCGGGTCCGCGTGGGCGGACAGGGAGAGGGTGAGCAGGAGCAGCAGGTGTTTCGGCATGAGACGAGGCATGTTGAAACCAACGTGGCATGAACATGCAAGGTGCATGCATCTGCTATGGAGAATCCTGAGATTTTTGCGCGAGGGCAATCTCTGGAAAAGCAGACAATGCGGCCATGGGAGGCGTAATCGAAGGCATTCATGAGCGCATCTTCCTCCAAACAACCGCCCTACTTCGCGCTGATCGGGTTCATTCTCATCACCTTTGCTGCTCCGGCGATCAGTGCGTTTATCGAGATGCCCGGGGCCTGGTATGCGGCGCTGCAAAAGCCCTCCTGGAATCCTCCCGCATGGCTGTTTGGGCCGGTCTGGACGCTGCTTTACATGCTGATGTCGGTCGCGGCGTGGCTGGTGTGGAAGCGTGTCGGGTTTTCACGACCACTGGTACTTTACTTTGTGCAGCTGGCGCTGAATGCGGCGTGGACGCCCGTCTTCTTTGGCGCTCATGCGCTGGTCCCAGCGCTGATCGTGATCGTGGCGATGTGGATCGCGATACTGGCGACGCTGCTGAGTTTTCGGCGAGTGAACCCGGCGGCCGGATGGTTGTTTGTGCCATATTTGGCGTGGGTGTCGTTTGCGACGGTCTTGAATTTTACCTTATGGAGACTGAATCCCGCATGAATCAAAAGAATTGGCTGATCACAGGATGTTCGAGTGGCTTTGGCCGTGCGATTGCGGAGGCGGCGCTGGAGGCGGGGCAGCGTGTCATCGCCACGGCGCGGGATGTGAGGAGCATTGTTGATCTGGAGCGGGCGGGAAGCTGCGAGGTGATGGCGCTGGACATCACGGATGCGGACAACATTCGCGAGGTGATGGCGGCGGCGGGAGCGCTGGATGTGATCGTGAACAACGCGGGGTATGGGCTGATTGGCGCGGTGGAGGAGTGCAGTGATGAGCAGATCCGCCGCAGCATGGAGACGAATTTCTACGGGCCGTTGAATGTGATCCGTGCGGCGCTGCCGATGCTGCGCGCGCAGAAGAGCGGGCACCTGGTGAACATCAGTGCAGCGGCGGCGATTTCCAACTACCCGGGCTTTGGGATTTATGGTGGAGCGAAGGCGGCGCTGGAGATGATGAGTGAGAGCCTGCGGCTGGAACTGGCGCCGCTGGGTATCCAGGTCACGCTGGTGCAGCCGGGGCCGTTTCGGACGGATTTTATTGCCCGGGGTTTGGAGAAGGCGGCGGATGAGATTGCGGACTATGCGGGGAGTGCGCGGAAGTTTGCCACGTTTTTGGAAACGGTGAATGGGAAGCAGCCGGGGGACCCGGTGCGTGCGGCGGAGGCCATCGTGAAGATGGTGCTGGATGGCGAAGCACCCATCAGGCTGCCGCTGGGCAAGTATGTGGTGAAGAAGATGCGGGACAAAGCGGCGGCGCTGACGCGTGAGGTGGAGCAGTGGGGAGAGGTGGCGGTGAACACGGACTTTCCAAACTGACCATGGCTGTTCACACTTTGCACACGAAGCAGATCATCCGGGCCACGCGGCAGGAGGCGTGGGATTTTTTCTCGAATCCGCGCAATCTGGCGAAGATCACGCCGCCGGAGCTGGGGTTTGAAATCATTTCGCCGGATCTGCCACCAAGCATGCGGGAGGGGATGATGATCGCGTATCGCGTGAGGCCGCTGCTGGGACTGCCGATGACGTGGCTGTCGGAGATCACGCTGGTGGAACCTGGGGTGCGGTTCATCGACGAGCAGCGAGTGGGGCCGTATGCGGTGTGGCATCATGAGCATGAATTTCATGATCTGGGGGATGGGCGCATCGAGATGGAGGACAAGGCGACGTATGTGCTGCCCTTTGCACCGCTGGGGGATCTGGCGCATGCGTGGCTGGTGGAGCCGCAGCTGAAGCGCATCTTTGCGTACCGAGAGAAGGCGGTGCGGGAGTTGTTTGACCCTAGCCTGAGCAAGGGATGAGCGAGTGTTCGACTTGAGTGTGGTTGCCGTTTTAAGGCCCCCAAAAAAATCATCTCCCGGCAGCCGCCGACTTGGCGGGCTTTTGCCTGAGGCGTCCATTCTGTCGTTTGAGAATCGCAGGAATTGAAGGATTCTTGCGCCCTTTTCCATGCGAAGACCTCATCTTTCCCGCAGCGCCCTGCGAAGGCTCGCGCTCGCGCTGCCCTTGGTTGTTCTCGTTCTCGTCATCTTGTTGACGTCGCGTCAGCATGACCGCCCTAGCGGGACCTCACCTGAAACGGTGGCATCGGTTGTTTCGTCTGCCCGTGGCATCCCGGCATCCGGGCACCCATCCACAACAGACAAAGCGGCAGTGGATGCACAGACTCTGGGCGCGTTTCAAACGTGGCTGCAGCAGGTCCCCCCAGCCATGACGGAGCAGGAGCGTTCTCAGTGGATCGCGCAGGGGGTGGCGGCAGCGCAGGCGCGCAGACTGCGCATGGCCCGGCTGATCCGCGAAAACCCGCAGGAGGCCATCGCTCAATCCCTCAGTTTTGCCGCATGGGCCGCACTGCCGGATGAGGTGAGAGCAGTGGTGGAAAAGCCTTTCAGTGCGGTGGCGAATTATGAATACTACCCTGTTTGCAGTCCGCCTGGGGGCCAGCGCCCGGCAGGTGCGCCCGAGTACGTCGCCGCTCTGACCCTCAGCGATGGCCAGCGGCTGGAGGCCTTTGTTTATGGACAGAACCTTGCCCTGATGAGCAAGAAGAGCCTGCCGGTTCAGGGCATCGTGCTGGATGGCGCGGCGGCGGTCAGGGACGGCGTGCTGCAGCGCGTGGACAGCAGCGAGCTGGAGCTTTTCACCCCCGGGCAGGCGGTGTCTGGCCGCAGCGTGGTGACCGGAAAGCCCGTGGGGGCGGAGGCTGTGCAGGCCGTTGCTGGAGGCAAGACCTATGTGTTTGCCAGTGAGGCCGAGCTGGCACGTTTCTCCGCAGAACTGGCGCGGCTGGATGCGCTGCCCGGCAAGGTGGCCGCCTCATCAGTGCTGGTCCTGCCAGACAGCATAGACCCCAACGGCCAGATCGACATGAATGCTCTGCAGAACTTTGCGACTGAGCAGGCCTCCGCCTGGACGGAGACGAAAAAAACGCTGTTTCTTATCCGGGTGAACTTCACGGACAACACTGCCGAGCCCGTGACACAGGCGGCTGCCACTGCCGAGATCAACGGCCCCTCCAGTGACATGATCCGCGCCATGTCCTACGGCAAGACCTGGATCGAGGGCACGGTGAGCGCCAGTTTGTACACCATGCCCCATACCGCCGCTTACTATGCGAACGGTGGCAACGGCTTGAACAGCGAGCTGCTGCGCGACGCACGCAACACCTTCCGCAACTCGAAGAGCGGCGCAGATGCCGTCATCAACCTGGGCCCGGTGGACAACACCGGCAATGGCGACGCCGGTGGCCTCGGCGACTACGACATTGTGGGCGTGTACTTCAGCAGCATCGGCATGGTCAGCGGCGGTGTCCTCTATGCTGGCCTAGCCGGCGGCGGCAATCTCTGGGTGCAGAACGCTAACTACACCAGCCTCTATACCCACGAGTTGGGCCACAACTACGGCCTCTCCCACGCCAGCTTCTGGAAGACCAGCGACGGTTCCGTGACTGGGACTGGCAGCAATGTGGAGTACGGTGATCCCTTTGACGTCATGGGCAGCGGCCCCGCGCCGCAGGGCCATTACCATCCGCAGGGCAAGTCCAAACTCAACTGGCTTACCAGCAGTCAGTGGTCGGACGCGACCGCGTCTGGCTCCGGCACCTATCGCATTTATCGCGAAGACGACAACGCCACCACCGGCACACCGCGCGGCGTCCGTGTGACCAAGGCGGCCACCGTGGGCAGCGAGGAGTACTACTGGATCGGCTACAAGCCCGCCTTCACAAACAATGTGCATCTCCAGCGTGGCGCTTATCTGAACTGGCAGCAGGCGGGGCAGACGCGTAGCTGGCTGCTCGACACCACCCCCGCCACGAGTGGCGACACCTCGGACGCGCCCGTCGATCTCGGGCGCACCTATGCGGACATGACTGCGGGCGTGTACATCACGCCGGTGGCCGTCGGCGGCTCCGGGGCGGACAGCTATCTGGACGTCACCGTAAACATCGGCTCCTTCCCCGGCAATGCCGCGCCCACCGTCGGCAGCATCAGCGGGCCCGCGACTGTTGTGGCGCGCAGCAGCGCCACCTTCACCATCAGCGCCAGTGACTCGAACGGTGACATGCTGGCCTACTCCTGGAATGCGCTGGATGGCAGCGTGAATGACAATGCCTCCAGCCACACGCACACCTGGACGGTCGGCGGCACCTACAACCTGACGGTGACCGTCAGCGACATGAAGGGCGGCAGCACCAGCGTGAGCACGACCGTGACCGTCACCGATCCGCTCGACACCTGGACGCAGTACAGCATCGGCACCACGCAGGACCTGCAGGACATCGTCTGGGGCAAGGGCCGCTTTGTCACCGCCGAATACTGGGGCAGCGTGTTTGAAAGCTGGGACGGGACCACATGGTCCGCCATCGGCGATCCTCCCAATTTCGACAACCAGCCTCGCCTCGCCTTCGGCAGCAACCTCTTCGTCATGGCGGGCAAAATCGTGAACGCTGCAGCCGCGCAAATTTGCTGGTCGTCCGATGGCCGCATCTGGAATCAGGCCGTGTTTCCGAATGGTGTGCCCCAGGTGCGGGAGGTGGCCTATGGCGGCGGCCAGTTCCTCGCCGTCGCGGACAGCGGCGTGGTCCTGCGTTCGAGCGACGGCAAGAATTGGTCTCTCACCACGGTGGGAACGGGACCGAACTTCCGGCACGTCACCTTCGATGGCAGCACCTGGATGGCCGTGGCCATGAATGCGGCGCAGTCTCGGCCGGAGGTGGTCTGGACATCGCTCGATGGCATTACCTGGACGCAGCGTAATCTGCTTGGCGTGGACACGTACCGGGTCTTCGGGGCCGGTGGCGTCATGTATGCGCTTGGCTGGTATGCCGGCGTCATGTATTCCACGGACCACGGCATCACCTGGCAGGACGCGGCTCTGCCCTCGGGCACACGCTGGACGGTTCGGACCGGGCACATGGGTGACAAGCTGACCGGGGACATGGGTTACACTGTATGGGTTGGTCTATGCCTTGGACCAACACCCCTACGACGGAGCAGCGACAGAAGTTTGTCACCTTAGCCAACAGCGGAAGG
>JAIPJY010000097.1 GCA_021733925.1 Prosthecobacter sp.
AGCGGAGGGCTGACGCAAGGGGGAGGGTTTGTGAAATTCGGAGGTTTGTTGGGTTTAGGCGGGAGCGCTGGGCTCTTCTCGCGGAGCGAGAAGGCTACTGAACGGAGGCCCACACGCGGGCTTGATCGGGGCGCAGACGTGCTTTTGCGGGGTTTTGAGCGATGTAGTCACACAGGCGTCGAAACTGATGTTCGTGGCGGACGAGGTGGTCGAAGGCGTCCTGCTGCCAGAAGCGGCCTTGGAGGGCAAGACGGCGGTTGATCTCGCGGCCAGTGAAGTGCTTCCATGAGTCACATTGTGCGAGCATGGCTTCTTTGTTGGGAAAAGCAGCGAGGAGATGAATGTGATTGGGCATGATGACGAAGCGGAACATTTCGTAACGGTCGCCATTGAAATGCAGGAGGCTGCTTTGAACTATGCCGGCGATTTCAGAGTGTCCCAGCACGCATGCGCCGTGGCAGGCATCGAGTTCGTCGTGCCAGCGTGTGGTGAAGAGCTCGTGAAATTTGAGCATTTGATCTTGCGGCAGTTTCTGGACTCGTGACTTCCAGTCTTTCTGCGTGGGATCTATGTCATGGGGCATTAGCCAGCGATTTCGGTCTGCGCGCCAGCGTTCAATGACGTCCTTCGGCATTGAATCGAGGGTGCGCCAAGTGATGAAGACCACGGCTCCGTCTTGGGACCAATGCGGGAGCTTGCGATGGGTGATGAGCAGTTCGTCGGTGGGATCGAAGAAGCGCATGATGGCTGAGTTTTAATGCCAGTGAAAGCGCGCAAGCACAGTGGCCATCTTGCTCCGCGAAATGAGCTGAGAGCTTACGCAGGGGCGGAGGGTTTTCGAAGTTCGAAAGTATGATTGTGTTGAAGAAAGCGCTGGGCTCTTCTCGCGGAGCGAGAAGGCTACTATCGGCTGACGCGGCCGCCGCCGTCGCCTTGCATGAGGGTTTCGATTTCGGCGCGGGTGCTGAAGTTGTAGTCGCCCTCGATGGAGTGGGCGAGGCAGCCGGCGGCGGTGGCGAAAGCGATACTGCAGGGAAGACTGGAGTTTTGGAGGAAGGAAAAGACGAGACCGGCGGTGAAGGCATCCCCGGCACCGAGGCGGTCGATGATCTGGGTGATCGTGTAGCGTGGTGCAGTGTGCAGCGTATCCGTCGCAGCCTCATAGAGCGCACCGCTGAAGCATTGAGCGGCGGAGGTGCTGCCATCACGCAGGGTGAAGGCGGCGTGGGTGAGGTTGGGGAATTGGGCGATGATTTGTTTCGCCAAGGCGTGGAGATCTCCGCTGTGCTGGATGCCGAGCATGGCAGTGGCATCGCTGATGCCGCCGACGAACACCTGCACGAAGGGCAGGAGCGTTTTCATGGTGCGCGTGGCCAACTCACGGGCGGCGAGCGGCGGGTCCCAGTGCCAGAGCTTGGTACGGTAGTTCATGTCGCACACGACTTTAATCTGGCGGCGGGCGGCTTCCTGCACGGAGACCAGCGACACCTCGGCGGCGTTGCGTGAGATTGCAGGCGTGATGCCGGAGATGACGAACCACTCGCAGCCGGAGAAGATGGTGTCCCAGTCGTAGGCGGAGGCCGGTGTGATGGCCACAGCGGAGCCGTCGCGGTCGTAGATGACGTTGCCGCCGCGTTGATTGACGCCGTGTTCTAGGAAGTAGGTGCCCAGGCGGCCTTCGTGCGTGCGCTGGGTGTGTTTTGTCTCGACGCCAAGGCTGCGCAGATCCGCGATACAGGCATCCGCGATGGCATTCATGGGCAAGGCGGTGACAAAGGCTGCGTCAATGCCGAGGTAGGCCAGCGAAGCCGCGATACTGGCCTCGGCTCCGGCAAAGCTGGCGTTCAGGCTGCCCGGCATGGTCTGCTGAAAACGTGCGAAACCCGGCGTGGCGAGGCGCAGCATGACTTCGCCGAAAGT
Source organism: Prosthecobacter sp. (assembly GCA_021733925.1). Classification (GTDB taxonomy): domain Bacteria; phylum Verrucomicrobiota; class Verrucomicrobiia; order Verrucomicrobiales; family Verrucomicrobiaceae; genus Prosthecobacter. The sequence continues at coordinate 1,921 of JAIPJY010000097.1, forward strand.
GACGACGCGGCTCATGGGCGGACTTGCTTGACGATGTCCGTGGCCTCACGCGCCAGCGCGGTGATGACGTCCCACCCGCCCCTGGCCACAATCTCCTTCGGTGCCAGCCACGAACCACCGAGGGCGAGCACGGCAGGCTCACTCAAGTAGTAGGCCGCATTTCCCGCGCCCACGCCGCCAAGCGGGATGAACTGCACCCCGAGATGCATGAACGGCGCCATGATGCTGCGCAGGTAGATCAGCCCACCGCTTGGTTCCGAAGGGAAAAACTTCAGCACCCGGCATCCGGCTTCGACAGCGATCTCGATGTCCGTCGGCGTACAGACACCGGGTGCAAACGGCAGGCCAATGCGGATTGCCTCGGCCACGACACGCGGATTCATGCCGGGAGCCACACCAAAACTAGCACCGGCTTCTTTGGCATCGTTCACCTGCTTTGGCGTGAGGATGGTGCCTGCCCCGACGGTCATCTCCGGCACTTCGGCCCGGATGCGCCGCAGCGATTCGAGCGCCGCGTCGGTGCGCAGAGTGAGCTCGATGCCATTCACCCCACCGGCAAGCAGGGCCCGCGCGATCGGCACGGCATCTTCGACACGGTCGATCATCAAAACGGCGATCACGCCGGTCTGGCGGAGTTGGAGGCGCAGATTGTCAGGAAAGGCGGTGTTCATGGCTGGAAGCAGGCGGGGATATGTGTTTTTGCAACCAGCATGTACGCTTGGCGGAAGACCGTTTGTGTCAGGTAAGTACGGGAAGGAACCGTAGAATGGCACTTCTCCTGCTCTCTATTCCAGCTGCCAACCATGACCCCCGCCCCTTCTGACACGAGCATCTCCACGCTCGGCCCCTGTTTGATTCATTCGCCACTGCACCGCATTGGCGGGGTGGAGGCACCTTACAAAACGGACGCGGTGGACCGCATTCTTTACCACAGCCATCTGCTCGAAGACGGGCGAGATGTGTCAACGCCCAGCTATGAAGAAGCGGGCCCCCGGGAGATGATCTATTTTGACCCGGCCAAGACCACGGTCGGCATCGTGACCTGCGGTGGACTCTGCCCGGGATTGAACGACATCATCCGTGGCATCGTGAACCGCTGTCATCTGCAATACGGGGTCGCGCGCGTGTATGGCTTCCGCTACGGGTACGAGGGGCTCGTGCAGCGCTTTGGCCACACGCCGCTGCTGCTGAAACCCACGTCGGTGGAGCAGGCGCACCACTTTGGCGGGACGTTGCTGGGAAGCTCGCGCGGCAAGCAGGACATCGGCGAGATGGTGGACACGCTGGAGGACATGAAGGTCGATATTCTCTTCGTGATCGGTGGTGACGGCACGCTGCGTGGTGCGGCGGAGATCGTGAAGGAAATCGAACGACGCGGATTGAAGAAGGCGGTCGTCGGGATTCCCAAGACGATCGACAATGACATCCGTCATCTGGACAAGAGCTTCGGTTTTGAAACGGCCTTCGATGCCGCCGTGCAGGCGGTGAAATGCGCGTATGTCGAGGCCACGGGCGCGGTGAACGGCGTGGGCCTGGTGAAACTCATGGGGCGAGATTCAGGCTTCATCGCGTGCTATGCCGCACTGGCGGGCAGCAATGTGGATTTTGTGCTGATCCCGGAGGTGAATTTTGAACTGAACGGCGACGCTGGTTTTCTGGAAATTTTGCGACAACGGCTGATGAAACGTGGCAGCGCCGTGATCGTGGTGGCGGAAGGTGCGGGGCAGCACCTCATGCAAACCAGCGATGAAACCGATGCCAGCGGTAACAAACGCTACGGCGACATCGGCCCCTTTTTAAAGGACCGCATCAATGCCTTCTTCAAAGAACGGAAGACTGAGGTGAACCTCAAGTACATCGACCCGAGCTACATCGTGCGCAGCGTTCCGGCCAATGCGCAGGACAATGTGTACTGTTCACGCCTCGCCCAAAACGCGGTGCATGCCGCGATGGCGGGCAAGACCAACATGCTGGTGGGCCGCTGGCACAATTCCTATGTTCATCTGCCGCTGGAACTTGTCATCCATGGCCGGCGCAAGGTCGATCCCACGCAGGAGCTGTGGCACAGCGTGCTGGAGTGCACGGGGCAGCCGATGGTGATGAAGTGATTATTTCAGAGGCGGCAACTTCGCGCTGTAATGCACGGCGCGGTGGCGGTTGTCGTCGAAGGCGAAGTGGAGCCACTGGCCGTCCTTGCTGACGAAGCCGTCGGGGTAGTTCATGCGGCCTTTGGGGCCATCGACGGATTCCTGCTGGAGGACGCGCTGGTAGGGCCAGGTCTTCATGCCGTCAAAGCTGATCCACAGCGACATCGGACTGCGATGTTTGCTGTTGGGATTGTGCAGGATGGCCACGCGGTCGCCACCGAGATTGTAGAGCGTGGTTTTGCTGCCGGGATTGGGGATCTGGGTGAGGGAGGCGAACTCGGGCCAGGTCTTGCCGCCGTCTTTGCTTTCGGCTTTGTAAAGCATGCCGCCGAGGCCGTCGGCGCGGATGACCATGGTGATGCGGCCATCGGGATGCTCAAAGAGATCGTTCTCGGCCCAGCCGAAGTAGCGGCTGTTGGGAGTGAGGCGGATGTTGCCGTGCTCGGTCCAGGTGGTGCCGCCGTCGCTGCTGATGAGGACGCCGTTGCGCGGATTGGTGAAGGCACGGTCCAGCGGGGCTTTGTTCTTCTCGTCATCGGGGCCGATGTAGTGCTGGAAGGGAATCATGATGCGGCCGTCTTTGCAGACGATGTGCTTGCGGATGAAGGTGCGCTCTTTGAGGCGACCGGGGACTTCGATGGGCTTGCTCCAGGTCTTGAAGGAGTCGTCGCTGGTGAGATACCAGGAGCGCCAGTCATTGGCCCAATGCTTGGAGTGCGTGGAGAAGAAGAGCGTGCTGCGCTGGCCGAGGATCATGAGTTCCGTCGGGCCCTGGCCAATGGTTTTGCCTTCGCGTGGGAAGCCGACGTCAAAGGCCTCCAGCGGTGTCCAGGTCTTGCCCTGGTCATGGCTGCGGGTCACGCCGGTGTAGTTCAGCGGACTGGGTTCCGTGTCACCACCGGCGAGGATGAAGAGAATCCATGAGCCATCGGGCAGCTCGCGCAGGGTGGTATCACATACCATTTTATTGGGTGTGATGCCGTCATACGGGATGCTCTTGAAGTCCTGCTTAGCATCTTCGATGGCTTGCGCGGCCCAGGTGGGATCTGGTGTGATGGATTTCGGGAGCTTGGGTGCATGCGCTTTGTTGACGACTGTCTTGCCGACCCTGGCGCGGCGTTTGATCTCCTCGGGGTCCATCGTGAGTTTGCCAATCTCAGCCTGCTTTTGGATGTCCGCCTCTGTGAACTTCACATGCAGGATCTCTGCGTCGCTGTGGCGGTTCCAATCATAGAGGATGTGGATGTCGCCATTCGGGGCCTGGAAGCCATCGGGGTAGGAGACTTCGGCGCGATCATCTATGAGGAAGCCTTTGCCCCAGGTCTTGCCGTCGTCGTCGGAGAGGAAGGCTTTCAGGTTGGAACGGCGTGGCAGGCGCGCAGGGATGGGGCCGTTCTTCACGAGGATGAGCTTGCCTGAAGCGAGGCGGCGGATGAAGAAGCGCGCGCTGGGGTTTTGAATCGCGGAGGGCAAAGGCTCGCTCCATGTCGCGCCTTTGTCGGCGGAGGTGCTTTCGCTGATGCCGTCCTTGGTGCGGGCGAGCATCCACAGACTGCCGTCTTTGCGCTCGACGATCATGTGCTCATCGAAGTCGGTGCGTGGAAAGGCGACGCCACCACGGCGGGTCCATGTCTTGCCCTGATCGGTGCTGGCGAAGACATTGGCCATGCGGATGACATCGAGATCTTTGTGCGCTTCTTTGTCAACGCCGGGGCCGTGCATGCGGTCACGTGTCCATAGCGAGACCGGCAGCAGCCAGTCGCCATTGCTGAGAACGGTGGGCTTGTTCAGGGTGCAGCCGTCGGCAAAACGCACGGGGGCGGTCCATGTCGGCTCTGCGGCATCAGGATCATCACAGCGGATGTACCAGTCGCCGCAGCGGCCGTCGAAATAGCCGATGCTTTGATCGAAGAAGCACCACAGGCGGCCCAGAGGGTCGGTCCAAAGATTGCCCACCAGAGCGCGGCGTTCGTACTTCACGCCATTGAGTTCGCCATCCTGTGGATCGATCACGACGCGCGGCTTTGACCATGTTTTGCCATCGTCATCACTCGTGGCGAGCATGAAGAAGCCGTTGGGCGAATCACCATTGCCGACCCACGCGGCCCAGAGGCGGCCCTTCGGGGTGCGGTCGATGCCGATGATCATGTTTCCCGGCCGTTTCTCGGCGTCATACTCAGGACCGGGCTGCGTATTGATGACCGGCGGTTCGAGTGCGAGATCAAGCAGGGCCTTGTCCTGGGCGAGAGCTTGCACAGCGAACAGAGAGAGAAGCAGGAGCGTGTGTTTCATGATTGGTTGTGGAAGGAAAACGCCGCCGGACACTGCGTTTACGGTGCAGATGGACAAATGCGGGTGTTATGTTACCACCAGTTCAGCGAGCCTGCCAGATGCGCACATCATCGAACAGCACACCTTTGCCATTCACGGTGAAGTGAAAGCTGCTTTTGGTTTCGTGTGCGATGCCGGGGGATTTGAGAAAGGCGACTGGCTTGCCGTCCAAGCTCACGCGTAGTGCCTCACCTTTGAGTTCGATGATCACCTGATACCACTTCTGCTGCGCCAGCTTGGCGATGGTGGTGGAGGAACCACGTCCTTCGAGCAGTTTGTCCGCCTCCTTTTTGTGCGCGGGGTCTTTGCGCATTTCAAAGATGTCATTGCGCATCACGCCTTCCTTGTCATCGCCGAGACGGGTCTGGGTGGGTGCAAAGGCGATGCGGCAGATGTGTCCGGCGTGCGAGCCTTTGAACTTCTGATCATCGAAAACGGCATTGAAGCCGGTGGAGCCGACAAGCTGGAATTTGAATTCGACCACGACGTCCTTCATTGCCCGGTAAACACGGCCCACGGCACCGTGGTCAGCGCGTGTCTGCACGCCTTTGAGTGCGCCGCCTTCGAGGGTGAAAGTGGGGATGAGCGATTTCCAGTCGCCGAGGTCAGCGCGCTCGAAGTCATCCGCGAGGAGGGGCTCGCCCTTTTGCGCGATGGGTTTAGAGGGGACGGCGGCAGCGGCAAGGGTGGTGAGGCAGAGGAAGGCGATGAGTTTCATGCGGGGGACGATGTGGTTTGAGGGAGCTTTGAGTGTGTGCGGGCACGCTGTGCTCCTCTCGCGGAGCGAGAGGGCTACTTTCCTGGCACGCTCTGCTGATCCAGCACCTTACCTGTGAGGCTCTTGATTTCGATCTGCATGGGTACCTTCGGTTTGAAGGTGAGCAGGATGTAGCTGTGCTCGCTGGCGAAGAAGGCGGACTTGGGGTCAGGATAGCGGGCGCCATCACCTTTGAGCGCGGTGTTGTAATAGGGGAAGCCGTCCACCATGGCGCGTTCGGCGAAATAACCGAAGCCGGTGATGACGGCTGTGCCCTGCTGAAACAGCCTGCCCCATTCGCCTTTCAACTGGCCGCGCATGGTCGCGTTGCGTTCGTTTTGAAGGGTGATCGTGTGACCGGGGCGAGGTGGTTCGATCTGCTGGCGATACCAAGTGAGCTGTGGCGATGCGGCATCGAAGGGATGGCCGGTCTGCCATGTGGAGCCCATGTCACTGATGTGTTCGAGATCGAGGGCGATGAAGCGGGCAGCGAACTCAGGAAACGCGAGCGTCCAATTCCATTCGTTGCCGGGCAGCGCGAAGAGTTCGCGATAGGCGGTGGCTTCCACGTCATAGACTGCCTCGGGTGGCGGCTTGGGGCCTCGCGAGCGGATTTCACGATCGTGATTGCCGAGCACGGGCATGAAGGGAGTGCTGCGGAAGAGTTCGGGTTGTGAGTCGATGAGTGCGCTGAAGGCCTTTGTGCCTTCCCTGCCCTTTTGATGCAGGCTGCCAACATTGTCCCCTGCGGTCATCAGCACATGCACGTCATCTTTGATCAAGGTTGCAAGATCCGGCTGGGCAAAGCCCCAGTCTCCTACCACTGCGATGCGCAGTGCTTGGGAAGGTATGCCTTTGAAAGTGTGGACAGCGGAGGTCTCAGTGCCTGAGCGCACCTGGTAATGATACGTCACGTCTTTCTCGGGAATCGGAATCTCGACGTGATGCAGGGTGACCAGCTCTGCTTTGGCAGCCTTGCCACCCAGCGCTGCACTGGTCCCAAAGGACACCTCCGAGTCTCCCGGCTGCGCGGTTTCCCAGTTCACCGTGAGGTGCGTCGGCTCTGCGCGCTGAAAGCTCAGCCAGATGCGCTGGATGGCGGCGGCTTTGGCGGTGGAGCAGAGCAGCAGGAAAAGCAGAAAGCGTGTCATGTGTTTAAGGGGGAACAAACGCATGCCATGGGTGGATTTCTCCAAAGAAGACAGGCGACACGGCCCTTGATAAGGCAGGCATTTCAGGATAGCATTCGGACATCCTGGCCCGGCATTTTGTCGCGGCCTGCTCTTTGAAAAATTTCCTGCGGTGTTCGTTTTCGAGCTTTGTGGCCCGGCCCGATTCATCAACTGCGGGGGCTACGCGCTGAAGTGACATGTCATGCCTTCACTGGAAGACAGAGCTTCATCACGCGGGTTCCCACCTGGTCTCATGGGATACGTGAGCCCTTTGTATTCGGACGGCACATGTGGGTTTGAAAGCGTCCCGGCTCCGCCCGGGGCGCTTTCTTTTTTTCAGAGCATGGGGCAGGCTGCCTGCTCCAAGTCATCAAGCGCTTGGCTTCTTCTGCGGCAGCGGCTTGGGATCGTTGTCATCAATCTTTTCTGCGGGACGGATGATCACGCCGACGGGCATCGAGGCCTTCTCCGTGTTCAAGAGCTGGCTGACGGTGACGAATTGATAGCCCTTGGCCAGCAGCTGGTCGAACATCGCCGGCATGGCGGTGATGGTGGGCGAATGGATGTCGTGTGAGAGCATGATGGCACCAGGATGCGCGCCATTGACGAGGCGACTGGTCACGGCAGCCACACCCGGACGGCGCCAGTCCTGCGGATCGACGGACCACATGATGGTGGAGTAGCCAAACTCAGTGAACATCAGGTTTTTGATGCGGGTGTTGATGGCTCCATAGGGCGGACGTACCAGATGCGGACGCACTCCGGCCACTTCAAAGACAGCATCCTCGGACTTTTTCAGTTCATTGCGGATTTGATCATCCGAGCGGCTGGTGAGGCTGCAATGAGTCCAGGTGTGATTGCCAATTTCATGGCCTTCCGCGATGATGCGGCGCACGATGGCGGGATACATCTTCACCTGCTGGCCGATGAGGAAGAAGGTGCACTTGATGTTCCGCTCCTTGAGGAGATCGAGCAGCTTGGGGGTCAGGCTCGGATGGGGGCCGTCGTCAAAGGTCATGGCGAGCGTCTTCTGCTCGATCTTGACGGAGGAATACGAGATGCGAGCACCCGCAGGCGGCACGACCGGCATGGAGGAAGGGTTGTTCAGCCGCTTCACCAGCGGGTTTTCCTTCTCCTCATATGGCAGCGCTTTGCGCGCCTCACCAACGGCGAGTTTGTCCGGCTTCGCAGCCTTTTGAGTTGTACAGCCTGACTGGCCTGCCAACATGATGCCAAACCAAATGCTAAGATACATGCGTGGGGGGATCACAAGAGGCGGAGATTAAGGGGTGAAATTCATCTGCGAAAGCTGGATTTTCTGAAAAACAAACAACTGCCAGAAATCAGGCCGGGAGCGGAACTCAGCCATCTCCGGCGGCAGCCAGCACCTCCTGGGGGGTCAGCGACCGCCAGGCTCCCGGTCGCAGATCGGCGGGCAGAGCCAGGGCACCGATGCTCTCGCGATGCAGGTTGACGACCCGATTGCTGATACGGTGGAACATGCGCTTCACCTGATGATAGCGCCCTTCATCCAGCGTCAGCCGGGCATGGCGCTCGTCTAAAAGGACCAACTCTGCGGGCAGCGTCGTGATGTCCTCGGTATGGAAGTAAAAGCCGTGAGCAAAGGCCTCCACCGCATTTGGGTCGATGGGGTCGAGGGTTTCGACGAGATACACCTTGGGCACCTTTTCCTCGGCCGCCATCAGCCGTTTGGACCAGCGGCCATCGTTTGTCAGCAGGACGAGGCCCGAGGTGCTGCGGTCCAGCCGCCCGGCGATGTGCAGGGTGTGTTTGTCGGGATCGTCGATCAAATCGAGCACAGTGGGGTGCTGATCGTCCTTTGTGGCGCTGAGAATGCCCACCGGCTTGTGCAGCATGAGGTAGAGAGCGCGTTCCGCAGGCTGGAGCACCGTGTCATCCAGTTCCACCCGGGTGAAACGATCCACCGGGTGGTGGCCGTCGGTCACGAGCACACCATCCACACGAACCCGCTGTGCAGCAATGGCATGATGCGCCGCCTGACGTCCCATGGTCTGATGACTGGCGATGAGTCGGTCCAGTTTCATTCGAAGCGCTTTATCGAAGGAATGGCCACGAGAGGCTCAAATTTATGGCCTGCATAGCCATGGCTTTTGAAGCAGGCTCTGTGATCTTTTCTCTCCTATTCTGCCAACGCACGCTGTGCTCATCTCGCGGAGCGAGATGGCTACTTTAGATCTCGCCAAAGTGCTTCTCACGCATCTGCACGATGGCATCGAGCATCTGGTCCGCCTCGCCGCGAAGCTTGGCATCCAAACTGGAAGCACTGCGGTTGTAGCGGCGAAACAGCATCTTCAACTGCGCCTTGATCTCATCCTTGGGCATCTTGGGCGTGATGCCGCAGAGGTCTTCCGGACTTTGGGGAGCCTCCGCCTTGGCAGACACGGGAGCCCCCTTGTTGACCTTGTCGAGCAGACTGCCCGCTTTGGGGGTGGATTTGGCTTCGGCGGCAGGCTTGTGAGAGCCACCGAGTGATCTGGAAAGTGATTTGAGGATCTTGAACATGAGGTTGGGCTCCTTCAGTGACGGGTGATTTACTCGATGCGCATGGTGCGAAGATGATGGCTGCGGCGCTTCAGTTCTTCGTCTGAGAGCACTCCCGCACCCTTGTAGGTCACGGCGACTTCCTTGCTGCGGCCGGACTGCTTGTCCACCACCAGGGCACGCACGCGCTGATTTTCATCGTAGCTGAACGTGACGGCCACTTCACAGCCCTTGGCGCGGTTGGGCGGCACGTCCAGGGTCAGGCGGCCGATGACATCGACGAACTTCGCGTCTTCATCCTCGCCCTGGGTGATGTCCACCTCGATGACGCGCTCGTTGTCTTCGGAGGTCTGATAAACCTGTGTGCGTGAGCAGGGAATCGGCGAGTTCTTGGGAATCACGATGGAGTTCATCAGTTTTTCCTCCTTCGTCTTCGCGTTGTAAACCATTGCCAGCGTGCCGTAGCTGGCATTGCAAACTTCCTGAATGCGCGCTGATTTTTTCGCGAACAAAGCGGCACCAAGGGCCACGCACTCGTCCACGTTGCCGCAGGATTTGGGCACCTTGCCGAACATCTTTTCCAGCATGGTCTTCACCTTCGGGATGCGCGTCGATCCGCCCACAAGGACGACGTGGTCGATGTCGGAGGTCTTCAGCTTCGCGGAATCCAGCGCCTGCTCGACAAGGAACACCGTGCGGGTGAGCATGCCGCGGATCAGCTTTTCGAAATGTTCACGGCTCAGATCGATGCGGGCGATGCCGCTGTTCTGGTCGTTGGCCACGGTGTCGTTCACGCGCTGGAGCTTGGAGAGCATTTTTTTCGCGTCTTCCGTGGCCTGCAGCACACGGCGGCGATGGCGTTCATCGCTGTAGAGATCCGCGCCGGTCTGCTTCTTGTACTGCTCAGCATAGGCTTCGAGCAGGATGTCGTCAAAGTTGCTGCCGCCGAGGTGCCGTGCGCCTTCTGAGGTGAGGATCTTGATGTTGTCGCCTTCGACTTCGAGGATTGTGGTGTCCAGTGTGCCGCCGCCGAGGTCGAACACCAGAATGCGGCCCTTCACGCCCTGTGAGTGGGCGTAATAAACGGCTGCCGCCGTCGGCTCGTTCACCAGACGCTTCACCTTCATGCCGGCCATTTCAGCGGCGGCGATGGTGCTCTTGCGGGCCAGTTCGTTGAAGTTTGCCGGCACGGTGATGACGACCTCGGTGATGTCACCGCAGATCTTGGAACAGTCGCGCTTCAGCTTGGACAGGATCAGCGCGGAGATTTCCGCCGGGGTCCATTTCTTGCCGTCGATCTCCACGAGATGTTCCGGATCGTCCATGAAACGCTTGATCTGAAAGATGGTGCGGTCGGGTTCGCCACCATCACGGGCGGCGCTGCCGACGAGCTTCACGTCCTCATGTGAATCGAAGAAAACCACGGAATGCGTCAGGCGTTCGCCGTCCGCATTCGGTACGATTTCAGGGTTGCCATCAGGTTTGAGGTAGGCCAGCCCGGAGAGGGTGGTACCAAGGTCGATTCCAACGTATTCAGCCATAACAATGAGTTTGAAAAAATGGTTCCGGAAGGGGGGCTACTGGCTGGAGGTCCGGACCTCCACTTTGCGCAGGATAATCTCGTGTCCCTCGCCACGCGAGAAGATAAAGCCAGAGCGGCAGCTTTCGGTGACGCGCGGCTTCGCCTTGCCGGGAAGCGAATCCACGACGGCAATGCGTTTGCGCAGGTCAATATCGACTTCGGTGCCAGAGGGCACGTCAAATTCGGTCACCCCGTGCTGGTGCAAAATATCCTCAAATGAGGCGCGCAGTGTGACAAGCTGCTGCGGGACGTCGCTGCCGTTTGACCCGGCGTAGCGGGCCACCAGGGCGTCAATGAGGTCGATGCGCTTGATGATGTCGTTGGCAAACATGACCACCGTGCTCTCCTCGGTGGGCAGGCCGCGGCGCATGATCTCGTGTTTTTCCTCCAGCTCGACGAGCTGGCCGCGCAGACGTTTTTCGATGTCCTGCCAGTGTTTAAGCTGGGCCTCAGCCTGGGCAAACTCCTGTTTTTTGCCTTCCAGCCGGACCAGTTCAGCCTTGATTTCATCGATCTGACCCACGGCGCGCTGCTGCGTGGTGCCCAGATCGGCGATGCGTTTTTCCAGTTCGGCGATGCGCTTTTTCTGCTCCAGTTCGTAATTTTGCAGAACCGACGCCTGCTTCTGGATATCGGCGCTGAATTTCTTGAATTCGGCGTCGGCGGCCTCACGATCCTTGCGCGCCTGCTCGGCACGTGCGGCTTCGCGGTTCAGCGCCTCCTGCGAAGCGTTCAGTTTCACCTGGACCGCAAGATCTTCCTCCGAGGCTTTGCGCAGAGATTTGTTGATCTCCGTCTGGCGTGATTCCAGCCCCGCCAGCGCCTGGCCGAGACCGAGAATTTTGCCACCGACGTTGAGGAATTCGCCAAGTTCGTTTTTCCGCGCCTCGATCTTGGTGTGCAGTTCCTTGTGGGTCATGTCCACCTCTGCCAGTTCCGATTTCTGTGTCTCGATGACCTTGAGCAGACGTTCCTCATCGGCTTTGAGGTTCTGCACGCGGTCAAGCCGCTGCCGCAGTTCGCCTTCGATCGCAGCGGAATCTTTCTTCGCGGCATCCGCCTTCAGCTTGGCGTCCTTGACCTCTTTTTCCAGTTCACCAAGCTGCAACTCGGCTGCACGTGACTGTTCCTGCGCGGCCTTCAGACGCACGGACTCCTTGTCCACATCCGCCTGCACTTTCATCACGCGCTCTTCCCGCACTTTGTGAGCCTCTTCCAGCTGGGAGATCTGCTGCTGCAACTCGGCCAGCTTCTTGTTCTGGCCGTCAGTGCTGACGTTCAGACGCGTGACGAACTGCGAAGCCTCCTCGCGCTCCTTCGTCACACTGACCAGCAGCGCTTGAATGCCCGCCAGCTCGGTGGTGAGCGTGGGAATCTGTTTCCGCAGGTTCTTCTCTTCCGCACGCGCCTTCTCGGCGGCGGCATCGGCCTCGGCGCGTTTTTGTTCGGCCGCCTGCTGTGCGGCAGCGGCCTTCTCCACACGTTTTTCGGCTTCCACCGCCTTGGCTTCGTTGGTTTTGACGGCCTTGGTCAGCTCCACAAGCTTCGCATTCTCTGCCTTCAGTGACGCATCAAGCGTGGCGCACTCCTTTTTCAACCGGTCATGGTTGCGAGACAGTTCCGCGAGCGCCTTGTCTTCCGTCTGCCGCTGCGTTTCGGTGTCTTTGAGAGTCTTGGTGGCCGTGGCGATGCGCGCATCCACCTCCGCCAGTTCAGCCAGCCGTTTTTCAGCATCGGCAATGCGCTCCTGCACGCCTTTGAGTCGTGTTTCGGCGGCGTTCGCCTCCGCGAGTTTTGCTTTCGTTTCGGCTTCGAGGTTGGTGCGTCTGTCACCCAGAATTTTCTCGAGATTGACCGTTTCGACACGCAGAGATTCGACGGCGGCATCGGAAGCCTTGCACTGCGCCAGCGATTCTTTCAGCGCCGCCGCAGCAGCGTCACGGTCCTTGATCAGCCCCGCAAGCTCGGCTTTCAAATTGTCTGCCTCGGCGCGGGTTTGTGTCACATTGCCACGCAGATCTGGCAGCACCGATTCAAGCTCGGCGCGCTCTTTGGCCAGACGCTGTGTTTCGGCCTGCAGCTTGTCACGCTCCTGCGTGGCAGTTGTGATGGCGGCGTTGAGTTCGGCGCTCTGCTTGTTCGCGGCGGCCAGTTCCTTCAAGCGGTCATCGAGACCTGCAGTCTGCTGCGTGAGATCGGCCACACGGGTTTCGGCCTCGGCGATTTCCTTCTGCCGCCCGGCCAGGCGATCTTGCAGATTCTGGTGATCTGACTCCGCTGCGGACAGTTTTTGCTGCGTGCTGGCATGGGTCGTGGTGAGCGTGGCGATGACCGCCTCCAAGCCACTGATTTTTTCCACCAGCAGGAGCTGCTGCTGCGTGCTTTTCTCGGCGGTGGCTGCTGCGGTGGCTGCGTCTTTTTTCTTTTCGATGGCAGCTGCAACCGACTGCTCCAGATCTGTTTTGGCCAGAGCCAGCTGCTCGGTGACCTTCTTGTGCTCGGTTTGCAGGGTTTTGAACTGCTGATCAGCGGTGGCGGCGAGGTCTTCGAGGTTTTTGGTGCGCTGCTCGGCGGCGACGACTTTGGACTCGCGCTCCTTGAGCTCGGTTTCAGCCCCCCTCACCTGCTCGCGCAGCTTGCCCATGGCCTGGGAAAGTTCAGTCTGCTGCTCCTCGATGTGGTGCACTTCTTTTTCCAGAGCCTCGCGGCGCTGGGTGAGTGTTTGTGTCAGCAGCGTTTGCGCGCGGCCATGCTCAGTGGCTGCGAGCAGCTCGCGCGTGCGTTCATCGCGGTCTTTTACCAACGCGGCGACCGCAGCCAAGACCTCGGCTTTGTGCGATTCGACCGCCTTCAGCGCATCTGTGGTGTCTTTGAGTTTTGAATCGGTCAAAGAAAGGTCATCCAGCTTGTTGGTGAGATCAGCGGCCTTGTCTTCGAGTTCCTTCACCTGCGCCTGTACTTCGGCAAGACGCGTTCCACGCGCTGCGATCTGCGCGTCGAGATCCGCCCGGCGTTTCTCAGCCTCCATCCGCTCCGCTTCGTCCAGCTTCCGTGTATCCTTGGCCTGGCGGTCAATGTCAGCCAGCTTGGCCAGCGCTTCTTTCTCCTGGTTGGCAAAAGCGGTTTCTGCGTCTGATTTCTGGGTGTTCAGCGCCGCAAGCTGCTGCTCTGCGGCGAGCTGCTGCTGCTCCAGTTCGGTCAGCTGGGCACGAATGGCCTTCATGCGCTGCTCGGCGGTGCTCGCATCGGATTCATGGGACTGCTGCCTGCCAAGCAGGGCGGCAATGGCGGCATCGAGCATGCCTCGCTGATTTTCCATCTGTCCCATCGTCTGGGTCAGGGCATTGAGGCGGTCTTCATTGCCACGCAGTTCGTCAACACGCGCGGTGATGGCCTTTTCCTCACCCCCCAGCTGCGCGATCTGACTCTGTGCGTGCTGCACCTGCTCCTGGGCCTTCGCCAGCGAGGCATTGACGGCCTCGATTTCGTTCTGCTTCGCCTCGTGCTGTGCATCGAGTTTTGCCAGATCGGCCCGGCGAACATCAAGCTGCTGGTCGAGGTCCTGCAAATCAGCACTGCGTTTCGTACGCTGTTCAGACTCGGACTTCTGCGCGTCAGCCTGCAAGGTCGTCAGACGCTTCACTTCCGCATCGGCATCGGCGATCTGCTTCTGCAGTCCGGCCAGTTTCTGCGCAGTGGTCGTCTCGTCTGCGGTGAGCTTGGCGACGGCGGCTTCACGTGTCTTGGCCTCCCCCGTGGCCTTCTGCAGCAAATCACTCTGCGTGGTGAAATCGCCCTGGGCCTTTGCCAGATCCGCCTGCGTCTTGCCCAGATCGGCACGCCGTGCGGTGAGATGCTTGTCGACGTCCTGCAATTCAGCACTGCGTTTCGTGCGTTGTTCAGACTCGGACTTCTGTGCGTCAGTCTGCAACGCGGTGAGACGTTTCACCTCGGCATCGGCATCGCTGATCTGCTTCTGCAACCCGGCCAGTTTCTGCGAGGCGGCGGCTTCGTCCGCAGCAAGCTGGGCAACAGCGGCTTCACGAGCTTTCGCTTCCTCCGTGGTCTGCTTGAGTGCGGTCTGCTGCGCGGTGAGGTCACTTTGAGCTTTCGCCAGACCGGCCTGCGTCTTCTTCAGTTCAACGCTCTGCGTCTCTAATTGTTGATCGAGCTGCTGAAGTTCCCCACTGCGTTTGATGCGCTGCTCGGCATCGGACTTATGCGTGTCAGCCTGCAAGGAGACGAGGCGCTGGACGACCGTCTCGGCACTGCTGACCTGCTCCTGAAGCTCGGCAAGTTTCTTCGCTTTGGCCGCCTCATTCGTGATGAGCAGGGCAACAGCGGCTTCACGTGTGGAAGCTTCCGCCGTGGTCTTTTGCAGCACATCGCTCCGGCTGGCAAGATCTGCCTGAACCTTTGCCAGTTCACTCTGCGTCTGCGTCAGTTCGGCACGCCGGCCTTCGAGCTGACTTTCAAGATCTTGAAGTTCGGCACTGCGCTTCGAGCGCTGCTCGGCCTCGGAATTCTGCGCGTCCGCCTGCAGCGCGGTGAGACGTTTCACCTCGGCATCTGCAGCAGCGGCCTGCTGCTGCAACGCGGCCAGCGTCTGCGCAGTCGCCGCTTCATCGGCTGCCAGTTTGGCCAGGGTGCTTTCGCGAGACAGGGCTTCTTCCGTGGTTTTGCCCAAGGCAGCCTGCTGTGCGGTGAGACTGCCCAGCACCTGGGTGAGATCCGCCTGGGCTTTGGCCAGGTCGGAGGTTTTGGCCGCAAGCTGGGCGTCGAGCGCCTGCAGTTCACCTCCGCGCTTGGATTTGAGTTCGGCCTCGGACTTCTGCGCCTCGGCTTGCAGCTGCGCGGTTTCCTTGAGCTTTACCTCGGCGGCGGCGAGCTGGTTTTGCAGGGGGCCGAGTTTTTCGTTCGTGGCGGCGAGTTCCGCAGCGGCTTTGGCGGAGGCGGCTTCCTGGGCACGGGCCTGATCGGTGGACTGGGTGAGGGAGACAAGGAGCAGGTCAAGAGCGCTTCGCTTGGCAATGACTTCGTTCTCCAAACTCTGCAGTTCGCCACTGCGCTGCGATTTCAGATCCGCCTCAGATTTTTGCGCCGTGGCAAGGAGCTGGTTGATGGAGGCCACCTTCTCCTTGGCGGCCGCTTCCTGGGCCATGAGTTTGGCGGTCGAAGCTTCATGTGCCTTGTGCTGCTTGTCGGCTTCTGCGTGCAGGGCCTGCAGGCTCTTCTGCGCGGTGCCCAAGTCCTCCTCGGCCTTGGCAACGAGGGTGCGGGTGGATTCGAGCTTGCTCTCAGTGTTGCTCAGATCGCGGCGTTTGACGTCGAGCTTGCCGGCGTCCGTTTTCGCGTTCTCCACATCGGCCCGGGCGTTTTGCACCTGACCGCGCAGTTTTTCGAGCTCGCTCTTGAATCCGGTGATCTCGGCCTGCGTCTGACTGAGCTCTTTGCGGCGGACCTCGAGGGTGGCATCCATCGAACGGATCTCATCACGCCGCTTCTGCTCCACTTCATTCTCAGCCTTCAGGGCATCGCGCTGCTGGCGGAGTTTTTCATTCGAGTCACGCAACTCGACCGCCTGTTTGGAGGCCGTAGGATCGGGCGCAGGAGGAGAGACTGCGGAAGGCTTGGGAATGAGCGAAACGGGCGGCGTGCTGCCGCCGGGCGGCCGCAGAGCATCAGCAGGAACTCGATGCACGACTGGCTTGGTGACCTCGATTTTGCCGGTTTCAGGGGTGGATTTTGGCGGGGCATCCTTGTCCCGCGCCGGAATGCTTTCGGTGTCGCCTTTTTTACCATCTTCACGACTCGGCTGCCCCTTGGCGACAGAAACGGATTTGGAACCGCCATCCGAGGCCAGCCCCTTCGGCGCCCGCTCTCTAAACCGGCTTTCCAGCTGGCCGAACATGATGCGATCCCCCCCCTTGACGCGAAAACGCTCGACCCGTCTGCCGTTGACGAAGGTGCCGTTGGAGGACTTTAGATCGACGATTTCGTAACTGCCGTCCGCCTGGCGGATAAACTCCGCGTGAAAGCTGGAAATGAAGGTGTTGTCGATGACGATGTCATTGCTGGCTTCACGTCCGATGGACAGCCGTTCCTCGAGGATGTCGAAGACGAACTCATTTCCATCATTAAGATTGAAGGCCAGATATGGCATGCCGGACGCGCAAAAAGGACTGAAGGGTCGAGAGAGTCAGATACCCCCGGCAAAGCCGGGGGCTTGTAATATGTTAACCGCTCAAAGCGGATTGTTCTGTGCTTGGGGCCGCCAGCAGGCGGCTATGACCCGTTGAACATCTCCAGTTGTTCGAGACGCTTATCCTCCTGCTC
>JAIPJY010000098.1 GCA_021733925.1 Prosthecobacter sp.
CCTCCGTGGCCAGCCAGAAGCAGAACACGGAGGCGCTGATGCACAGCGCCAGACAGATGTCCGTGAGCATCAGCCGCGACATGAGCACATACTCCACCCCGGTGGCCAGCACCACGGCGGCGCAGAAACCGGCGCGCGGCGAGAACATGCGCCTCCCAAACCACCAGGTGAGAAAGACCAGCAGTGTGGCCGCAGCGGCGGAGGGCGCGCGGCAGGCAAAGGGGTTGTCGCCAAAGATTTTCATGGCGATCATGGACTGCCAGTAGAAGAAGATCGGCTTCTCAAACTGGCGCTCGCCAAAGATCGTCGGGGTCAGCCATTCGTTGCCCTGCACCATTTCCCGGGTGGTCTCGGCATAAAACGGCTCGTCGGGGTCGATCAGGGGCAGATGCCCGAGGCGCCACCAGAACATGACCGTACAAATAGCGAGGAGGGTGAGGAATTGGGAGCGCGTGGACATCAGGCAGTGTTGGATGGAATGAAGATTTCTTGATCGCGTGCATACGCGCAAAAGCGGGAGCTGCTAAGGAAAAGTTGGGTTTCGTGGCACTCGATCGCGGCGAGCTTGCGGGCTTTTTGCCTCAGCGTGAGCTGCAGCGTGAGCCCCGCCGCCTCAGGGCAAAACCAGCGGCGGTGGATGAGGTAGGCCCATTGCGGCAGATCCATCCCAGCACGGCGCATGGCCTCCTGAATGAGGTCATAGGAGGCACCGTGGTCCGGGTGGTTGTCATCCTGGGAGGGCACCACGAGCAGCGTGGGGCGGAAGGTTTGCAACTCGGACACGTGCAGACCCAGCGCCTGCGCGTCTTTTTGCTGCCAGAGTCCGGTCAGTCCTTGATCGGGCAGGCCAAAGAAGACCGCTGCATCCGCCTGCAGGCCGAGAGTCTGCAAAGAACGCACCGCCTCAAGCCGCCGCCGTTCGCCCCAGCGCTGGCGGCAGGAAGCATCGATGGTCCAGCGCTGCTCGACGTAGCGCTGCGGCCAGGGATTGTTGTCGCCGTCGGTCTGAAAGATGACCCTCACCTGCGCACCGAGTGCCACCGCCTGCTGGATCAGCCCGCCGCAGCCCAATGCCTCGTCATCTGGATGAGGGGCAAACACCAGCACGCGATCCTGTGGTGAAAGCGTGAAGGAGGAAGGCATCAGGGTTGGATCGGGGAATGAAGGAGCCGGAGGGTGGGAGGGGGGGAGACGGGAGGCTTTTCCATACCCGGCTTCTTTCAGCGTGCCAGATGAATTGTTTGCAGCGCCATATTCTGGTTGGACAGGGCTAGGGAAACCGTGGAAGATTGTTTACCCACTACAAATGCAGGCCGCCAGCCAGACCACCCCCAGCACTTGCAAGATCGCCGCACTCATCCCGGCGTATCGTGAAGCCGTGGCCATTGCCGATGTGGTGCAGCGGACGCTTCCGCATGTGGATCTGGTGCTGGTGGTGGACGACGGCTCGCCCGATGAGACTGCGCGGCTTGCCAAAGAAGCAGGGGCCGAGGTCATTATTCACACCGTCAACCAAGGCAAGGGCGCGGCGATGAAGACGGGCATGAAAACCCTGACCGAGCGCGGCTTTGATTACATTTTGCTCCTGGATGGTGATGGTCAGCACGCGCCGGAGGAGATTCCGCGCTTCACCGCTCCAGCACGCGACGGCTCCGCCTATGTGGTGGTGGGCAACCGGTTTGAAAACGTCAAGGGCATGCCCATTGTACGACGGATGGTGAACAGCCTGATGTCGCGCATCATCAGCAATGCCTGCGGCGTGCGCATCCCGGACACGCAGTGCGGCTTCCGCCTGGTGCGCTCCAGTCTGGTGACCTACATCATGGGCAGCAGCGACCACTTTGATTTTGAAACGGAGATGCTGCTGCTGGCCAGCCGTGCTGGATTTAGCATTCAAAGCGTGCCAGTGAGCACCATCTACGGTGCCGAAAAAACCAAGATCCGTCCGGTGCAGGACACCATCAAGTTCATCAAACTGATGAGACGGTGGCAGAAACAATCCGCCGCCCTTCCGGCTGGAGCCGCCGCAGATCTGCGGCAGGCGGCTGTGGAAGAGTGATTCCCCGCCCTGCGTCGAGGCGGTGAACAGCCGATGAAGGACGTTTGCCAAAACAGGCAGGCTCCTTTCCACGTTTCCGGGCGTAACTGAGAGCGTCCGTATGCAAGATGCCTCGCAGCGGCCACGTTGAATTATCCCCCCATTGCAGTCCGCCCGTATCCCTTGCGAAAGGTATGAAAATCGCATTGAAGCGCGGCGCGTGCTCACGATGTTTCGTTCCCATCTCCTTCCCAACCCATGCACCACCGTCCCCGCCCCTCCTTCGGCTGTTTGTTTGCCGCCACCCTGGCCCTGACAGGAATCACTCAAGCGAATGACTGGACCAACTGGCGCGGTCCGTTGCAGACGGGCGTGAGCCTGGAGCATTACACGGACGCTGGAAAAATCGCCGAGGCGCCCGCCTGGACTTACGACGCACGCAGCCGCGGCACCCCCGTGGTGTTTGAGGGCAAGGTGATCCTCTGGGGCTACCGGGGTGAAACGACCGATCTCACCGAGCTCATCACCTGCCTGGACGCAAAGACGGGCAAGAAGCTGTGGGAGCATGAAATTCCAGACTACCTGAGCGATTCGATCTACAACCGCTACTCCATCGGCGCGCCAACGGTCGATCCTGAAACGAAGCGCATCTACCTCGTGAGCAACGCCGGCCTCTTCTACTGCTGGGAGCTGGATGGCACGAAGGTGTTTGAGATTCCGCTGATGGAGGATTTTGGCCGCATGACCTTCCCCAACGCCCGCGTGGGCAGCCCCGTGATCGAGGGCGATCTGGTGATGACGCATTTCATCTACTCCAACTGGGGCGCCGATGGTCCTGCGGCTGACCGCATGTATGCCTTTGACAAAAAGACCGGTGAACTGGTCTGGTGGTCCCGCCCCGGCGTGGTGCCGCCGGTGGACAGCTCCTTTGCCACTCCGGTGGTCGAAACGCGTGATGGCCGCCGTGTGATGTATTACTCCACCGGCTGCGGCCACATCGTCTGCGTGAATGCCCGCAACGGTAACGCCCACTGGAAAATGCCCATCAGCAAAAACGGTGTGAATGCCTCCGTGGTGCTGCACAAAGGCACATTGATCACGATCCATGGAGATGAGAACCTCGACACTTCGGAGAAGGGCCGCATGGTCTGCATCAAGCTGCCCGAAACGCTGAGCGATCCCACCGGCCCTGAAAGCCTGACCCTTGAGCCAGGCGTCGAAGTCTGGCGCCTGCCGCTGTCCGCCACCAGCAGCTCCCCCGTGCTGGTGGGAGACGTGGTGTACCAGCTTGATGACGGCGCCACGCTGTATGCGATCAACGCCAACACCGGCGCGGAGATGTGGAAGAAGAAGCTCAGCAACGCCAACCTGCACTCCTCCCCGCTCTATGTGGATGGCCTGCTCTACTGCCCAATGATGGAAGGCAAGCTGGTGATTGTGAAGCCCGGCGAGAAGGACGGCGAGATCGTGCAGGAGATCAAACTTGAGGGCAGCTGCCTCGGTGCCCCAAGCGTCTGCGATGGCGTGCTGTATGT
This sequence comes from Prosthecobacter sp., assembly GCA_021733925.1. Classification (GTDB taxonomy): domain Bacteria; phylum Verrucomicrobiota; class Verrucomicrobiia; order Verrucomicrobiales; family Verrucomicrobiaceae; genus Prosthecobacter. The sequence continues at coordinate 3,574 of JAIPJY010000098.1, forward strand.
GACCACCACCTTGCATCTCTATGCCTTCCCGATTCCAAACAAGGGCATCAAAGTGGATGCCGCCCCCAAGGTGGAAATCCCCGCCGCTGGCAAAGCCGTGGCACTGCAGATCATCCCGGCGGAAACGGTGCTGATGACCGGCGACAAGCAGGCCTTCCGCGTCCGCAGCATCGATGCGCACGGCTTCGTGGTGAGCGACAATGTCTCCGGTGTGAAGTGGGAAAGCTTCATCCCCCCAACGGCCAAGGTGAAAGCCACGATGGATGCGAAGTTCAATGATAAGGGCGAGCTCACCGCCGCTGCGGATGCGAAGTCCAGCGCAGGCGCGTTCAAGGCCACCGCCCCTGACGGCCTGACCGGCACCATCCGCGGCCGCACGCTGCGCAACCTGCCAATCAAGGAAGACTTTGAGAAGTATGAACTGGCCGTCGAACAGCCGGACGAGAAGATCAAATTCTCCTACCCGCCGCTGCCATGGATCGGGGCGCGCTTCAAATTTGACGTGCGTGAGCTCAGCGGCAACAAGGTGTTTGCCAAGACCTTTGACCGCCTGCTGTTCCAGCGCGCCACGGTGTTCGTCGGCGCCTCCCACTTGTCCAACTACACGATGCAGGTGGATGTGATGACGGAAGGCAGCGCCCGCTCGAAGTCCGACATCGGCATGATCAACCAGCGCTACCTCGTCTGCCTGCGTGGCAACGCCAGCAAGCTGGAGATCAGCTCCAACCCTGAGCGCCTGCGTCAGGAAGCGCCCTTCAAGATGACGGCCAACACCTGGTACACGCTCAAGAGCCGTGTGGATGTGGCCAAGGACGGCAGCGGCACCATCCGCGCCAAGGCCTGGGACAAGTCCCAGCCTGAGCCCGAGGCCTGGACGCTGGAGGTCAAGGTGCCAAGAGCGCACCCCAACGGTTCCCCCGGCATCTTTGGGTTCACCGCACTGAATCAGAAGCGCGTCTTCCTCGACAACCTCAGCATCACTTCCAACAAGTAAGCCAGAGTCATCCACCCCAACTGAATTCCTTTCGATCCAATGACCACGAAACTCACCCCCATCCTCGCTGCGGCCCTGGTTGCCACAGTCTCGCTTCACGCGGCCGACTACCCCCAATGGGGCGGTGGCAACACCCGTAACATGGTGTCCGACGAAAAAGGCCTGCCGATCGATTTCAGCCCCGGCAAAAAGTACGGCCCCAAAGCCGCGCCGAAAACCGCCGGCCGCCTGCGCCCGAACGCACAGGATGCCAACAAGGCCCCCGGTGCCGAAGACATCGACATGAGCACCACCAAGAACTGCCTCTGGGTGGCCAAGCTCGGCTCCCAGACCTACGGCACGCCCATGATCAGCAACGGTCAGGTGTATGTCGGCACGAACAATGAATCCCCCCGCAACGACAGGGACATCGGTGACCGCGGCATCATGATGGTGTTTGATGAATACACCGGCCAGTTCAAGTGGCAGATGGTTTCCCCGAAGATGGGCAGCGGCAAGGTCAATGACTGGGAGTACCTCGGCATCTGCGCCAGCCCCACCATCGTCGGCGACAAGGCCTATGTGCCGAGCAACCGCTGCCAGATCGTCTGCCTGGACGTCAAAGGCATGTCCAATGGCAACCAAGGCATGCAGGACGAAGGCGCCTTCATGGCCCCGCTCGACAAAGACGGCAAGCCCACCGCTCCCCTCACCCCGGGCGACACCGATGCCGACATCCTCTGGGTGTATGACATGTACAAAGAACTCGGCGTCTTCCAGCACAACGCGACCGCCGGTTATCCGCTGGTTATCGATGGCAAGGTCTTCGTCCCCACCTGCAACGGCGTGGACTGGACGCACACCAACATCCCCGCCCCGAACTCCCCGAGCTTCATCATGCTGGACGCCGAAACCGGCGCGCTTCTCGGTGAAATGGACCACGTGGCCTCCGAGCGCGTGCTGCACTGCTCCTGGTCCTCGCCGAACTCGATGAACGTCAACGGCAAGACGCAGATCATCTTCGCCGCCGGTGACGGCTGGGTGTACTCCATGGCCCCTGAGACCCACAAGGACGCTGAAGGCCTCGACATGCTCAACGAATACTGGCGCTATGACGCCAACCCGCCGGAGTATCGCAAGAACTCCGCCGGCGAGCCGATCAAGTACGTCGAATACGACGGCCCCAGCGAAATCATCGCCACACCATCCATCGCCGACGGCCTGATCTATGTGAACATCGGCCAGGACCCCGAGCACGGCGAAGGCGTCGGCTGCCTGAGCTGCATCGACCCCAAGACCAGCAAAGGCGACATCACCGGCAAGGCCCTCTGGACCTTCAAGGGCATCGAGCGCACCATCTCCACCCCCGCCATCAAGGACGGTCTGGTTTATGCCGCCGACTACACCGGCCGCGTGTTCTGCCTCGATGCCAAGACCGGCAAGGAATACTGGAAGTTCGACACCAAAGGCCACATCTGGGCCAGCCCGCTCGTCGCTGACGGCAAGGTCTGGATCGGTAACGAAGAAGGCGAACTCTTCGTCCTCGCCGAAGGCAAGGAACTCAAGGAAATCACCACCATCGAGTTCCCTTCCCCACTGCTCAGCAGCGTCGTCGCCGCCAACGGTGCGCTGTATGTGACCACCCACACCCACCTCTACTGCTTCAAGGAAGGTGCCAAGACACCGGAAGCGGCAGCGAAGTAAGCGGCACCTAAACCGGAAGATTCACGAGGCGGGCCCGCAACGGCCCGCCTTTTTTATGCTCTCACACCTGCGCTGGTTACGCTCGGCTCATGGGGCAGCTTGAAGATTGATGATTCGAAGCGCGTAGCTTCTGAATGTCGACCAGCCTTCCCGGTTTTCCGTTTATGCGTCTCTGTGGTGCAGCCGTGGCGCTGCTCGTTTTCTCCACCGCGCATGCTGAAATCCCCAAACCGGATGATGCGCCAAAGCCTCTGCCTCCGGCGGAAAGCGCGAAGTTGTTTCAGGTGCCGGCGGGTTATCAAATCCGCCTGCTGGCCAGCGAGCCGCTGATCCATGAGCCCTCGGGCATCTGCTGGGATGACAAGGGGCGCTGCTTTGTGTGCGAGCTGCACGGCTACAATGTCGAAGGGCAGTACGACATCGACGAACTTAATAAGTCAGGACAGCTGGATCTCGAAGTGCGGCGCATCCAGGCGAGCGAGGCGGCAAAGAAGAAGGCCGAGGCCGAGACCTACGGCACGGTGAAACTGCTGCGCGACACCGATGGCGACGGCGTGATGGACCAGGCCATCGTGTGGGCGGACCGCCTGCCGCCGTGCTACGGCATCGCCGCAGCCAACGGCGGACTCATCGTGGCCTGTGCGCCGCACATTGTTTTTCTGAAGGACAGCGATGGTGATGACAAAGCCGACGTGAATGAGAAACTCTTCAGCGGCTTTGGCACGGGCAATCTGGAGCGCGGCATCAATGCGCCCACACTCGGGCCGGACGGCTGGTACTATCTGGGGCGCGGCTGGGCCGGGGGCGAGATCACAGGGCCGCATCTGGCGAAGCCCGTGACGCTGCCCGCCACGGACTTCCGCATCCGTGCGGATGGCAGCGCCATCGAGCCGGTGAGCGGCAGCACCAAGACCATGGGCATGGCCTTCACGCCAAGCGGCGAGCGCTTTGTCTGCACCACGACGCATCCCGGACTCTACGTCACGCCCATCCCTTGGCGCTACCTCATGCGCAATCCAGACGCCGCCGCGCCGCTGCTAGATTCACCGGCCAGCGATGACACACGCGTCTATCCCATCTCCAAGCCACACCCTTGGCGCACCAAACGCGAGCAGCATGCGGAGTACTTCGCCTTCTACCGCAAGATCAGTCTCAGCGATGCCGCCGCGTCCGGCTACTTCACCTCCGCCTGCAGTCCGCTGGTGTGGCGCGGCCAGCACTTCGTGTGCGAGCCCGCGCAAAGTCTCATCCACCGCGCCAACATCGTCCGGGATGGCACGCGGCTGCGGCTGGAACGCGTGAAGGGCGAGGAGCAGAGCGAATTTCTCGCCTCGCGGGATTCCTGGTTTCACCCCATGAGCCTCGCGCGCACGCCCGATGGCAACATGGCCATCTGCGACTTCTACCGTGAAATCATTGAGGACTACTCCGCCATCCCGCGCCACCTGCAGCAGCAGTACGGCGTGATGAACGGACATGACCGCGGCCGCATCTGGATTCTCGAAGCGAAAGAGCCGTATGCGCAGCCAAAACTCAACGCCAACGAAGCTCTGGTGCTTCAGCTTCGAAAGGATGATGACAAGCCGCAGGATGCTGCAACGCGTGCGCTCAGCCGGAAAGCAGAGCTGGAGCCGACGGTCGCATTGCAGCTCGCGCTCAGCATTGGTGGAGACAAAGAAGGTCTCATCGCGCTGGCTCGGAATCATGGGCAGTTGCGGTGGATGGATGCGGCGATCGCGAGTTCCGCCTACCATCTGGAAAAGAACCTTCTGCTGGCGCTCGCTGCAGATCCAGGACACAGCGAACCGGTGATGAACAACCTCGCAGGCATCATCGCGAGTCGTGGCGATGCGAAGGAGATCTCCGCCTGCCTCGCGGTCGTCACCACGGGCAAGGCTGGTGACATCCTGCGGCTGGGCCTGGAAGAAACCAAACCGCTGCTGCTGCAGGCCGAGGTGCCTGCGCCCACCGCACCCAGAGCCGAGCAGAATGCCGCTTGGGAAAAACGCGTGCCGGGCGTGCTGGCCGCGCTGAAGGAGAAGCCGAATCTCGAAGAGGGCCGCGTTCTGTTTCAAAGCATCTGCGGTGCCTGCCACAAGTCTCACGGCATCGGTGTCAGCGTGGGACCGGATCTGGATGCGGAGTTCCAGCGCGCGCCGGAGGTCATCCTGCGGGATGTGCTTTTTCCCAGCGAAGCCGCACGCCCCGGCTACGAAACACTGCGGGTGAAAACCCAGCGCGGCGAGACGCTCCTCGGCATCGCCGCGTCCGACTCGCCCACCAGCGTCACCTTGAAACTCCCCGGCGGCACGGAGCGCACCGTGCTGCGCAAGCGCTCCGACATCACCACGCTGCGCAACGTTTCCCTCATGCCCGCCGGACTCGGGGATGCGCTGAAGCCGGAGCAGGTGGCCAGTATCATCGCGTTTCTGCGCTCAGCGCCGTGAAGTTCTCAAGTCGCGGCGCAACTGGACTTCTTCGCTTCACCTCCCCAGAACGAATGCGCCACCCATCGCGTTCTTCTCCAATGACCTGTTTTCTCCTGTCAGCCATCTTCGCGCTCAGCGCCTCTCTCTTTGCTGCCGAACCACCGAAGCCGCGCAATGGTGCCCTCTAAGTAACCACGCACACACACCTCTACTGCTTCAAGGAAGGCGCCAAGACGCCGGAAGCGGCAGCGAAGTAATCGGCAGCAAAGCCGAAACATTCACGAGGCGGGCCAGCAATGGCCCGCCTTTTTTGTGGGCGGGTTTGGAGCGGGATGAATCAAGAAATACGTCAGGCATGGTCAAAACTCGTGCCATGACTTCGCAACTACTCTTGGTCTAAATGCCAGCCATGAATGGCTCGATCTATTGGCTCGTGGGGTTCATTGCTGGACCGAGATGGTGATATCGTTGCCTGCAACCTCGATTCGGGCTTCTCTTCCATCGCTTGCCTTCATCGCGACCAACGTGTGAGCAGTGTTGATGCGTGTTGTAATGAACCCGTTTTGCAAAAGCCATTTTTCACACTTTTGGGCCATGGCCGGATCGTATTGAGGAACACGAATGAGCATAATGTTTTCACTTTTGCCAGTGGGTTCACCGGGCGCGTAAAAGTAGTGCTTCTCGCCTGCAATGAGTTCAGCAGGAAACATGCGAATTGCCTCACTTCTCAACAACAGCTCCCCAAGAAAGGTGTGGCGCTTCAGCTCCTCAGTAGAATCAATGAAGAAGAACACGTAGCCAAACAAAGCAATGAATGAAATCACGCTCAAAATCAGCAATCCAGTCACCACTCGAATCAATTGTTTCATTGTGAGAAAAAGGGGAGTTGCCTGGCATTTTAAGTACAAGGAACGGAGTCGCGAGCTTTGCGAAGCGCTGGAGTTGGCTCTCACACTGTGACGCCGATCACTTGCGGTTCTTGAGCAGCAACCACAGCAGGCTAATCGCTGCCACGATCAACACGGCCCAAACAAGGCGCGGCGTTGATGAGGTCGGTTCCTCGCTTGTTGTCACTGCTTTCGCTTCGGGTTCTTTCTTCGGTGGTGGTTGGATGGCGGGTGATGATTTCTGCGCTGCCTCCGCCTGCGCCTTGTCGTTCATCGCTTGGTATTTCGGCGGCAGCGTTCCTTGCGCGGGACGGGGCTCCGTCGTCACCGGAATGAACTTGTCATCCGCTTCCCAGTCTTTGGGGGCTTTCATGTCTGCCTTTTCATAACCTAGCGGCGGGGGGATTGGGCCATCATACAGCTCGGTTGGTTTTCGAGATTTCATTCCCGAAGTATCCAATTTGAAGCACAGGCGAAGCGGGGCTTGCCACTGCCACGACTTCATGAGTAAGAGCGTCTTCTTTACTCCATCTCCATCAAACCAACCGTCAGCGAAACGAACCACATCTGTGTAACCATTCACCACATCGTAATGCAGCCAGTCAGCCTCCACAGCCCGCAGGAAGTCATCTAGCTCTTTTCCGCTCCTGGCGGTCATCGGCAGCCACTTGAGCATTTCTCCCCGTGCCTCCTTGATGGTGAGCGGTGGTGTCCAAATCTCCATGGATGCGATTAACCAGGGCTTCCGAACGGTTGTCCGCAAGATGTCAGCAGGGATTGAAGGGTAAGCCCTTCCATCTCGATCAACAACACTGATATGTGCGTGCTTGGCATACAGGTTTCGATTTTCTGCGTTCGGTCTCAAGTAGGGCCGCAATCCAGAAGCGAACAAGTCTCTGGCAGTCACCTCTTGAGACAACTGCAAACGCACTTGTGGCCATTGGCGCACTTGCTCCGAATACTGCCCAAAAGACGTGGCCATCTGGGCCAAGACCAACAACAAGGTAAACAATGATTGTTTCATTGGATAAGTTGCCATTCTTGCCGGGTATTTAGTTGTTATACCAGCCCATAGCATTCTAATTTCCAGAAACTTGAAGCCGTTTTCGCGCAGATACAGTTTGGCGCATGAGCAGCCTCGCCGCTACACCGCCAGCGTCTTGTACAGCGCCAGCGTCTTCCGCGCGACGCTCTTCCAGCTAAAATGGTCTTCGGCGCGCTGGCGGCCGGCCTGGGCCATGCGGTTGCGAAGGGTGGGGTCGGCCATGAGCTTGTTGATGCCGGCGGCGAGGCCACGGGCGAATTTCTCGGGGTGCAGGGCTTCGAAGGGGCTTTCGGTCTGCTGCTCGAGGGGGACGAGGATGCCGGTTTCGCCATCGACGACGACTTCCTTGATGCCGCCGACGGCGCTGGCGACGACGGCGGTCTCGCAGGCCATGGCTTCGAGGTTGATGATGCCGAAGGGCTCGTAAATGGAGGGGCAGCAGAAGACTTCGGCATGGGAGTACATGACGATCTTTTCCTGAAGGGGGAGCATGGACTGCACCCAGACGACGCCGGGGCGGACGGCGCTGGCAGCGGCGACGGCGGCTTCCATCTCTTCTTTGATCTCGACGGTGTCGGGGGCTCCGGCGCAGAGGACGACCTGGAAACCAGGATCAAGGTGCTGGATGGCGCGGACGAGGTGGACGATGCCTTTCTGCCGGGCGATGCGGCCGACGAAGAGGACGTAAGGCTTGTCGGGGTCAACGCCGTACTTGCGGAGGACGTCGGGGGCTTCGGTGCGGCGGTATTCGGCGAGGTCGATGCCGTTGTAGATGACGTGGACTTTGTGGGGGTCGAGGTCGAAGTGCTGGAGGATGTCGGCCTTGGTGCCTTCGGAGACGGCGATGATGGCGTCGGCCATTTTGAGGGCGGTGCTTTCGAGCCAGACGGTGAAGTCGTAGCCGTGACCGAGCTGCTCGCGCTTCCAAGGGCGCAGGGGCTCCAGGGAGTGGACGGTGAGGACCATGGGGACGCCGTAGTTGAGCTTGGCGAGGATGCCGCCGAAGTGGGCGTACCAGGTGTGAAGGTGGACGATGCTGGCGTCGATGCCGCTGGTGTTGAAGTCGAGGCAGCGCTGGAGGGCGCCAAAGACGGATTTGAGGTTCAGGGGGCTGTCCCAGCCGGTGGTGTCGAGACCGTAGCCCTGGACGTGGAGGTTGCCTACATCGCTGGCCTGGTCGCCAAAGCAGCGGACGTCGATCTCCATGAGCTTGGCGAGCTCGCGGGTGAGGTACTCGACATGGACGCCGGCGCCGCCGTAAATGTGAGGAGGATATTCGTTGGTGAGGAAGAGTGCTTTCATGGGTGGGCGGGGTGACGCCAGCGGACCGGCGGGTGGAGTCAAGAGTTCAACGGTGACGGCGTTCGCAGGATCACTTCCCCTGCGTTTTGAACCATTCATCGATAGCGATCGTGTCGAAGATGCGGAAGCGTATTTTGATGCGCTGCTCAAGCGCGAGCTGGGCGTGCTTGGCGACATCGAGGGAGGGGTCTTCTTTGATGGACTTGATGAGCTGGGCATTGGTCTCGGGGAGCGGGCTGCCGATGAGGAGAAAGCAGACGCGGACGCGGACTTCCCATGAGGTTTTGTAGTCGGCGAGGAGCTTGAGGAGGGCTTCGGGCTTGATGTCGGCCTCGCTGCGAATGTTGCTGTCCTTGAAGAGTTCGGCGACGGGGAGGCGGTAGCCGGGCGCTTCACGCTGGAGGATCTGGATGGCGCGGACGGCGCGCATGAACTCGGCCTGCGCGGCGTCGTGGAGGTGGGGGAGCTGGGGATCGCGTATGTACTCGACAAGGATTCCGAGGGGGCGGCGCTCGCCGGTGGCGATGGCTTCGTCCGCGTACTGCGTGAGGCGGTTGCGCTCCTTGAGCTGGAGGAACTCCTGCTGGGTGGGAGTGACCTGAGGCTTCATATCGGCCATTCGCGGAGTGCCGGGCTGATCGGTCACGGAAGCCTCTGGAGCAGGCACGAGTTCCGGAATCTTCAGCGTGGCGGAGATGTTTTCGAGGGATTCGCGAGTTTTCTGCTGCATGAGCAACTGCTCGCGGCGCATGACATTCACCTGTTTCTCAAGTGCGGCGATCTGTTCGGCAGATTTGGCGAGTTCCTCCCTGATCGCAGCGTCAGACGGAGCAGGCGCAGAAGAAGCCGAAGATGCGGACGCTGCAGCAGGAGCTGCTGTGGTGGCCGGGGAGGCGCTGAGGGACAGCCGAGGTTCGATCTTCTCGAGGTAGAACCACCTGCCGACCAACAGGAGCAGCACGCCGATGAGAATCGAGGTGCTGAGCGAGATGACGAGATACCTGGAGGTCAGGGGGGAGCCACGGAGATTGTCCTCCAAGCCGGAGGTGGAGGATTTGGCCTTGGCATGGGTGGCACCGCTCTTGGCGTCTGCCTGGGCCGGGCTGCAGCGGGCAAAGACAAGGGCAGCCTCTGCCTCGTCTTCGGCGTCGGTGTCAGGGGATGAGGTGGGGGGAAGCGGATCGGACATGAAGAAGGATGCGTCGGTGACGTTACGCGATGAAGGTTGCCAGAATCAACAAACAAGGCCAGCTTTTGTCCGTCAACCCGTGTCATGGCAACAGATTCCACCCGGACCCCCAGTGTGTCCACCCTCACTCCTTCAACCTCTCCATTCTTCGAACAGCCTCAAATGCTGCGGCGGGCGGTGATGTGGGGGCTGCCGGTGGTGCTGGTGCTGCTGTTCCTCGTCTGGCCGTACCAGCAGTGGGACTACAACAGTCGTGAGAGCATCCTGATCGGCTGGGCACGCTGGGTGAGCAAACGTGCGGACTGGCAGTTCTGCCTGCTGGTGCCTTTTCTGGTGGGCTGGCTGGTGTGGCTGCGGCGTGATGAGCTGCGCCGTCTGCCCTTGCAGGGCACCTGGCATGGGCTGATGCCCCTTTTTCTAGGGCTGTTCTTCTACTGGGTGGGCTACAAGGCGAACACGGGCTACCCGGGCTTTCTGGCGGTGCAGTTTGTGCTGGCAGGCCTCATTTTGCTGGCGGCGGGGACGGCGTGGATGCGGACGCTGTTCTTTGCGTGGCTGTTTTTGTTTTTCACCTGGCCGATGCAGCCGCTGGAGGATTCCCTGGCCTCTCCGCTGCGCCCACGGACGGCGGCGATGGCGGCGGCGGTGCTGAATGCAGTCAGAGTGCCGGCAGTGAATGAGGGCTCGGCGCTGCAGTCCGCCCCGGATGCCGATAAAGGCTTGCAGATCGGCGATGTGTTCAGCCTGGACGTGGACGCGAAGTGCAGCGGGATCAATTCGCTCTTTGCGCTGATGATGATCTCGGCGCTGCTGGGCTATCTGGCACTGAAGCGGCCGCGCTCCCGCTTCCTGTTATTTGTATGCGCAGTGCCGCTGGCGGTGGCGGGCAATGTGGTGAGGCTGCTGCTGCTGGTTGCGGGGACGAAGCAGTTTGGCGCGGATTTTGCGGTGGGCAGGCACATGGGCGACCATCAGGAAATGTCGCCCTACCATACGTTTGCAGGCTTTGCGGTCTTTGGCATCGCGCTGGCGGGGATGTTTGCCCTGTGCTGGCTGCTTGAAGGACGTGAGATGAAGGCGAATCTGCGGCGGCATGGCAAGCCCCTCGCTGCGGGTGCGGTCAGTGCGATTCCAGAGCCACGCCGCACACTGGCCCGGCTGCTGGCGGCCATTGGGCTGCCGCTGCTGGTGCTGGGGATCTGTGCGGGCACGGACATCAGCTTTCATGTGGCGGCACCGGGGGTGAAGCTCAGGCCGGATGACTCACGCCTGCCCTACCTGCCGCTGTCTTTGGGGGACTATCAGGGGCGTGAGTTTGACATGACGGCAGAGGAGAAAAACCTGCTGGATGAAGGTGTGCGGCTGGCGCGCAATATCTATGCGTCCGCCGCCGGCAGGAAGCTCATGGCCACGGTGATCCTGAGCGGATTTGAAAAGCGCAGCCTGCACCGCCCGGAGGTCTGCCTGCCAAACCAGGGCTGGACGGTGACTGACCGCACGCAGATCCCGCTGCACTTGGAGGATGGCCGTGAGATCACGATCATGATGATGCGCATCTTCCGTGATGCGGAGCCCCAGCCGGGTGTGAAGATCCGCACGCGGGCGATCAATTTTTACTGGTACATCGGCTCCGACGGCACCTCCTGCGCTGACCACTACGAGCACGTTTTCCTTTCCTACTACGATGCGGTGTTCCGCAACATCCAGCACCGCTGGGCGATGGCATCCATCTACGTCCCACTGCCGGAGCAGCGCGTGGGCGCGGAGGATCCGATGCAAGAACTTGATGCGGCGGAGGATGCACGCGAGTTTCTGGCGCGGCTGGCCCCGACTTTCATGCTCACGAAAGAGGAGTGGCTCAAGGAGGCGCAGGCTTTGGAAGCTGCACCATGAGGCCTACCGGCTCAAATCTTCCTGTGTCAGCACCTTGAAACCGGAGGCGGTGAGCACTTCGGCACCCACTTCGGGGGAGTCGAGGTGAAGTACGAAGACGGGATTCTGGGCAGGGCGGACGAGGAGGGCGTAGGTGAAGTCGATATTGATCTCAGCAGAGAGCAGCGCGGAGAGCGCGTGGACGAGGGAGTGTTCCGTCTCACGCAGTTCGACGACAGTGACGGGAAAGACCACGTGGGGGATGCCTTTTTCAATGAGGAGCATCTCGGTGGTTTCGGGGTCGCTGGGGATGAGGCGCACGAGCGCGAGCTCGGTGGTGTCCTGCAGGGAAAGCCCCAGGACCTCGATGCGGTGCTCCGTGAGCAGCCTGACCAAGGAGGTCAGGGCTCCGACGCGGTTGTGCAGGAAGACGGACAGCTGCTTCACAGGGGAGCCTGCCGGTGTGATGGTCGCGGATTGAGTCTTGGGTTTGGAGGTGATCATGGGCGGCTAGCCTGCAGGGCCGGTGGCGGAGCGGCGCTCGTCAAACAAAGTCACCCGTAGCGGAATGCTTGCCAAGGTGTCGTTCTGATGCTGCACCAGCCAGCGATACATGCCCTGCCGGTCAAACTTCAAGCGCTGCAGCGTGTACACAATGTTGCGTGAGACGAATGGGATGAAGGACGAGGGGAAGGTCACATCCAGCTGCGCAGGCATGGGCGGCAGGCATTCCTTGCCGTCGGGATCGACGCAGCGGATCACGAATTCATGCTTGCCGGCATCCTCCGCCTGAAATACCGCCCGCACGGCGATGGAGCACTGCGGATGCACCACGGGAAAGGTCTGCGCGCAGAGCGTGTCAAACGCGCCCTGGATGCAGAGCTTGCCCTGGTAATCTGCGGCAAAGTCACAGACGATGGCGAGCTGGATGTTCATGCACGTATATAAGGAGGGCTGCTAGCGGCCAAAGAGTTTGCGGAAGAAGCCGCCGATGCCTTTTGAGGGCGGTGGGGGTGGCGGCGGACGGGCGGTCTGCGCATCCGAAGATTTTTCTCCGTCGCCGGAGGACTCGTCCACCATAGTGGCCTTGGGAACTTCCTTCATGGCCAGCAGCATGGGATCATCCGCCGGGGCTTTTTCGAAGATGTTGGTGAAGACCTCACGCACGATCGGCGCGGCTTTTTGACCACCGCTGATGGTTTCCCCGGGCTCGCCTTCATAGATGACGGCAAAGGCAAACATGGGCTTGCCCGCAGGCAGGAAGCCGGTGAACCAGGCGAGGTTTTGATCCTTGCTGATGCGCCACTGTGCGGTGCCGGTTTTGCCGGCCATCTCCGCCTGCTTGAGCGCTGCGGCATGCCCGGTGCCGCCGCCGCCATTGACCACGGCCACCATGCCGCTGATGACCGTCTGCCGGTCATCGGGTTTGAGGTCGATGCGTTTGCGGTCCTTGGGTTCGTAGGCCATCACGACACGATCGCTCAGATCCTGCACCTGGAGCACGAGACGAGGCTGTGGAATGCGCGTGCCATCCCCGAGTCCCGCCATGCACTGGCAGACCTGGAGTGGCGTGGCCAGCACCATGCCCTGACCGATGGCGATGTTGGCAAGATCCCCCGGCAGCATTTTGTGACCGCGATGCTGGAGGAGGTAGCTGTTGGTGGGCACGAAACCCTCCCCTTCCGCCTTGAGCGGAATGCCAGTGCGCTCGCCAAAGCCGAGGCGCAGAGCCATGTTGGTGATGTAGTCGGCACCCGACTCCAGCGCGGCACGGTAGAACCAGGTGTTGCAGGAGCGCTTGATGGCACCGACCACGTTCATGGAGCCCTCGCCTTCTTTGTTCCAGTTTTTGAACGAGCGGTCGCCGATCTCCAAGGAGTTGGGGCAGTCAAACATCGTTTTGGCGTCCACCTTGCCGCTGTCCAGTGCGCCCAGCGCGGTGACGATCTTGAAGGTGGAGGCCGGGGGGTATTCGCCACGGAAAGAACGCGGGAAGAGCGGCAGATGAGGATCTTTCGTCAGTTCATCATAACGCTTCTGGCGGATGCCGGGCACAAATTCATTGAGGTCGAAGCCAGGATTCGAGGCCATGGCGAGGATGTCGCCATTGGTGACGTCCATGATGACCATGGCACCGCCCGTGGTGTGTTTTTTGAGCGCGTTTTCGGCGTATTTTTGGAAGTTGTAGTCGAGGGAGAGCACCACATTGTGCCCCGGACTTGGCGCACGGCGCACATCCTCGGAGAGGCGCTTGCCATCCGGACTGAAGAGGACATTCACAATGCCTGACTCGCCTTTGAGATCGGAATCGAACGCGGTTTCGATGCCCTCACGGCCCTCCATTTCCTCAAAGACGGGATCACCATCAACGATGGGCCCGGTGGGCAGCGGACGTGTCTTGCCAGTGTAGCCGATGATGTGGCAGGCTGTAGCCCCCTGTGGGTAGTGCCGCAAATAAGCCGACTGGATGACGAGACTGGTGCCCAGCAGAGGCTTGAGTTTCTCCTCCATGTCCGGGGTGATCTCCACATTCAGCCCCTCTTCCACGGAAAAGACCAGCGGCAGCCAGCGGCGGTGCTTGTAGTGCAGCAGCACCCGCTCATCTGAGAGCGACCAGGTCTTGCCGAGCACCTGATTGACCTTGTCGATGGTGGTGCGTGCAAAGGAGGTGACATCTGCATCACTAGCCTTATCGAGATAAGGCATGACCAGAGCGAGATAGTTGGCAGCGCGGTTTTGCGCAAAGGGGATGCCGTGGCGGTCCACGATCTGTCCGCGTGGTGCGGGCACGCTGAGGGTCATGGCACGCGCTTCTTTCTGCGTGGCCCATGAGGCATTGAGATCCTGCTTTTCAGGAACGGCGGGCTTCAGCTTTTTCGCCTCGTCTTCGACAGACTCGACCGGCTGCGCCTTCAGCACCACCTGGGCTTGCACCTGCGGGCCGAGAACGGCCAGCATCCCAAAACCCACCGCCAGAAACCGGCTAAGCAGGGACGACGAGGTCAGATCATACGAAAATAGCATGGAAATAAAAAACAAGCGCCGGGAGTGAATACGACTGCCCGGGGCAGAGGGGAACATGCGGCTCCGCACGCACGGCGTCAAGCCAGAGGTCAGGCGCAGTTGATTTCCGCCGCGTGGGGAAAAGGAGCTGCGCTGCATCGGCTGCCAGCAGGAGTTCAGCCTGGCCAGGCGCTTCAGGGCGCGTTGTCCTGCGGGTTGTTTGCCCAAGGTATTGAGCGCAGTTTTTGGGCACAAAAAACCCCGCATCTCTTGCGAGATGCGGGGTGATGTTTAATCTGGCAACGTCCTACTTTCGCATAGCCTTTCGCCATACTATCATCGGCGCAACAGCGTTTCACTTCCGTGTTCGGAATGGGAACG
>JAIPJY010000028.1 GCA_021733925.1 Prosthecobacter sp.
CGCCTACCACGCCAAGAAAAATCTCGCCCGCCTCGACCGCGGCGAAAAACTCCCCACCCATCTCCCTTACCTCGTCCAACGCTGGGGCTTCGGCAACGACATGGCCATGGTCTTCCTCCCTGGCGGAATCACCGTCGATTACTCCCTCCGCATCAAGCGCGAATTCGACCGCACCCGCCTCTGGGTCAACGGCTACTCCAACGACGTCCCCTGCTACGTCCCCTCCCGCCGTGTCCTCGAAGAAGGCGGCTACGAAGGCGCCGGAGCCATGGTCTACTACGACCGCCCCACCAAGTTCGCCCCCGATGTCGAAGACCGCATCATGACCGCCGTGCATGCCGTCACTCCCAAAGAATTCCTCACACGCCCCGACCAAATCAAACCCGCCGAAGCACCCACAGCCATCCCTTACCCCGACCACTCCAACCTCCTCATCCTTCGCGACTCCAAAGGCACCGAGCGCCCCGTCCAAACCGCCGCCGATTGGGCCGAACGCGTCACTCACATCAAAGCCAGCATGCAGCAAGTCATGGGCCCCCTCCACGACACCTCCCGATGGACTCCCTTGGATGTAAAAATCATCTCCGAAGAAAAAACTGCCAAATACCTCCGCCGCAAAATCCACTTCACCCCCGAAGTCGGCGACCACGTCCCCGCATGGCTCCTCATCCCAAACGAACTGCCTGCCAGCGGCAAAGCCCCCGCCATGCTCTGCCTCCATCAAACCACCCAGATCGGCAAAGACGAACCCGCCGGCCTCGGCGGCAAACCCTCCCTCCACTACGCCCACGAACTCGCCGAACGCGGCTACATCTGCCTCGTTCCGGACTATCCCTCCTTCGGCGAATACCCCTACGACTTCAAAACCCAGGGCGCTCACCGCGCCAGCGGCACCATGAAAGCCATCTGGAACAACATGCGCGCCGTCGATCTCCTGCAATCACTTCCCCAGGTAAACAAAGACCGCATCGGCGTCATCGGCCACTCCCTCGGCGGCCACAACTCCCTCTTCACCGCCGTCTTCGACGACCGCCTCAAAGCCGTCGTCACCAGCTGCGGCTTCACCCCCTTCCACGACTACTACGGCGGCAAAGTCGCCGGCTGGACCAGCGACCGCTACATGCCCCGCATTCGCGATCTCTACGAAAACAACGCCGACAAAATCCCCTTCGACTTCTACGAAATCCTCGCCGCCATCGCCCCCCGCGCCGTCTTCTCCAACTCACCAATCAAAGACAGCAACTTCGACATCACCGGCGTCCGCAAAGCCTTCACCAAAGCCGGCGAAGTTTATGACCTCCTCAAAGCCAAAAAAAACCTCACCCTCGTCACCCCCGACGCCCCCCACGACTTCCCCGAAGCCGAACGCAAAGCCGCATACGAATGGCTCGATCAAATCCTAAAGTGATGCCAGCCACGAATGGCACTCAGTTAAAAGCCATCATCCCGAATGGAGCACCGCAGTCCAAAGAGCCCCAGGAGCGCGGACTTCCAGTCCGCAGCACTCCGCATGCACCCACGTCTCCGCACGTCTCCTCATCATCTCAACCTCCAGCGTGCCATCTTGCCCGTCACTTCTTCACCAGCGTCGGCTCCGCCCAGATCGCATAGTTGCTCTTTGAATCAACACCGCGTGAAGTAAGCGCAAGCTGAAGCTCCGTCACCCCCGTGACATCACACTCCATCAACTTCGCCGGATCAGTCCCATTCAGAATAACCGTCGTCAGCACTTTCCCATCCCCGCTGATCCCAAATTCAACGCGCCCTTTGGCCCCTAATTCCGGATGCAATCCCGCTAGCACCGTGAAGCGCGCATAAACATCTTTCGGCAGCAAAAAAGTCAGCGGCTTTCCCATGCCCGCGCTAATCCCATTTTCGAACACCTGATTGCCGGATCCGACACAAAGTTTGAGCGGCATGTCCGTGTTGCCACCCGCCAAAATCACCCCGCTCCGCGCATGCCCCCAGTTCGGCGAACTGAAAAACTGCGACTGCGGATAGTAGCAACTGGCAGCCTCCAATGGAAAGAAACCGCCAATCTGCACCTCTTTGAGCGCCTTCTGCTCAGGATCTGCATACTTCTGCATCCCAAGGCACAGAATGGTATGCATCGCATCCGCCACCACCTGCGCATCCATCACCGCCGCCCGCATCTGGTGCTTCACCACGCTCTCCTGATCCTCTCGATACAGCGCTTGGATGATGGGCACCGTCGTGCTGCGCGCATTGAGAATCTCCTCATGCACCCTGTGCATGAGCCTCCATGCAGCTTCATTCACCGTGGTGCCAAGCAGCCTGGGCTTGTACCCCTCGATGCTCACCTTGAAGTCCCCGTTCTCAATCGGCCCATGCATGAGCTGGCCCTTCATCGCCTCCGTAGGCGGCAGGAACTGCTGCAGCAGTGTGAACATGTTGTCTCCAGGCACCGTGTGCGACGGGCTGCCGTAATCTTCAATCTGATGGCACACAGTTCCCATGTAACGCGCTGCATCGCCAATCTTCCCGTTGCGCAGCGATGCAACCGCCTGCTCCATGAAGTAATGCATCACCTCAAGATATTCCGGCTGCTGGGTCGGCAGGTGAAGGATTTTCAAATACACTTCATTGGGCACTGACTCCATTTTGGCATATTTGGCGTTTTCCTTGTCCGTGAAAACATGATCCGGGATCATGCAGTAATTGTCGCCCAGTTGCGTCAATTCACCACCCAGCACCTCCTTTTGCCATGCCGGCAGCACCTCAAGCGCCGCACGTGTGATGGCATGATGAGGCTCTCCCCAGCCTAAAACCAAGGATGGCGTCGTGAACGCAAGAAGGGTGGCTAAAGCAAGCTGTCTCATTGTGATTGAAGGTAATACTAAAGTTATACATTGCGAAAAAGGGCGGCCATAAGCCGTAGGTTTATACAATGCCAAATAGAGCTCTTCTGAAAGCATGGATGTTTTTGACGTTTGCTGGAACAAGTTTTTCAGCAGAATCATCGCGTCCACTGAGCTTTGTAAATGACATACAGCCCATCCTCACCAAGGCGGGCTGCAATGCAGGCGCGTGTCATGCCAAAGCGATCACGGGACAGCGCGGCTTCCGGCTGAGCGTGCTGGGGTTTGAGCCCGAAGAGGATTACGAGGCCATCGTGAAACAGGGGAAGGGGCGGCGTGTATTCCCACCGGCACCGGAGGAAAGCCTGCTCATCACCAAGGGAGCCGCCATCGTCCCCCACACAGGGGGAAAACACCTGGAGCCGGGCTCAGAAGACTACAAGTTGCTCGTACGCTGGATCGCCGAGGGCATGAATTACGCGCAAAAAGATGAAGCGAAGCTCAGCAGCATCTCTGTCGAGCCAGGACGTGTGACCATGAAGGTTAAAACCACGCAGCAGCTTAAAGTGACGGCGAGCTACTCCGATGGCAGCACCCGAGATGTGACCAAACTCGCGCTTTTTGAAGCAAATGAACGCGCCATGGCAGCGGCTGACGAGCAGGGGCTGGTGAAGACCTTTGATCTTCCCGGCAACGTGGCTGTGATGGTGCGCTTCGGGGGCCGTGTGTCCGTTTGCAGCGTCTCGATTCCACTCGGTGCGCCAGTTGATTCGCTGCCACCGGTGAAGAATTTCATCGATCAGCATGTCTTTGCCAATTTGAAGCAAATTGGCGTGCCACCTTCTCCAATCTGCGATGATGCGACCTTCCTGCGCCGCATCTCCCTCGACATCGGCGGCCGCCTGCCCACGGCGGAGGAGACAAAGGACTTCCTGGCAAGCCGTGAGCCAGACAAGCGCGACCGCGCCATCGAAGCGCTGCTCAACAGCCCGGACTACGCAGATTACTTCGCCAACAAATGGACTGCTCTGCTCAAAAACACGCGTTCGGACGCTGCGGACATCACTTCGAACTTCGCCTTTCATGCCTGGATGCGCGACAGCCTGCTGGCGAATACCAAATACGACCAGATCGTGCGCCAGATCCTTGGCTCGACGGGAACCATCGTTTCAAATCCACCCGTGGCATGGTACAAGCGCGTGAAGGAGCCCACGACGCAGCTCGAAGACGTGGCTCAACTCTTCCTCGGCGTGCGCATGCAGTGTGCTCAGTGCCATCATCACCCTTTCGAGCGCTGGACGCAGGCGGAGTACTACAGTCTCGCCGCGTTCTTCAGTCAGATCGGCCGCAAACCGACCGCCATCGCTGGTGAAGACCTCATTTTCCACAAGCGAGGCATCGCACAGACGGAGCATCGCAAAACCCGCGTGATGCTAAAGCCCGCAGGTCTTGGCGAGCCTGAGCTAGACATCGCCCCCGATGATGACCCACGCCTCGCGCTGGTCGACTGGATGAGCAAGAAGGACAATCCCTTCTTCGCCAAGTCACTCGTGAACCGCTACTGGAAGCATTTTTTCAAACGCGGCCTCGTCGAGCCCGAAGATGATTTGCGCGACACGAATCCGCCGACCAACCCTGACCTGTTCGATGCGCTGGCCAAGAGCTTCACGGACAGCGGTTATGATCTGAAAGCACTCGTGCGCACCCTGACGCAGAGCCATGCCTATCAGCTCAGCTCCACGCCGAACGAATACAATGCCGTCGATCGTCAGGCCTACTCCCATTATTACCCGAGACGCATGACCGCCGAAGTCATGCTCGACAGCATCGACATGGTCACCGGCTCAAAAACCGACTTCGCAGATCTGCCAGCCGGAACGCGTGCCATTTCACTGCCGGACAACAGCTACAACCGTGCTTCTCCTTTTCTGAAGGTCTTCGGACGTCCCGAAGGTGCCAGCGTCTGCGAGTGCGAGCGCGTGTCGTCCGCCAGCCTTGCGCAAAGCCTGCACCTCATGAACGCCGCTGACGTGAAGGCCAAGCTGGCCGCCAATGGCGGACGTGCCGAATCATTGAGCAAGGCCGAGATGCCCGAGCCCAAGCGCATCCGCGAACTTTACCTGGCCGCCTTCTCCCGTGAACCCAGCGCCGATGAAGTGCGCATCAGCGAAACCTACGTTGCAAGGCCACGCACCGACGCCACCGGCAAACCGCTCGATTCCCAGCGTGCGAAACGCAATGGCTACGAAGACCTGCTCTGGGCGCTGCTGAACACGAAGGAGTTTTTGTACAATCACTAATTTATGCACGCGAAATACACACTCACACTGGCTGTCTGCACATTGATGGCTGCCTCGGCCCTCGCACAGCAGGTCACTCTGCCGTTGCCACGCCTGCTCACGGTTATGCCGATGGGCGGACAGGCGGGCACGAAGGTGGAGGTTACGATCACTGGCGATAACACAGAGGATATCAGCGAGTTGATCTTCTCGACGCCGAAAATCACGGCGCAACCGGTCGCGGGTGCGGAGAAGAAGTTCACGGTGAGCATTGCGCCGGATGCGCCTGTGGGTGTTTATGATGCGCGGGTGATGTCGCGACTCGGCGTTTCGTCGGCGCGGGCGTTTTCGGTGAACAAGCTGCCGGAGGTGACGCGCACCAAGGCGAACAACTCGGTGGAGACGGCGATGGCGTTGCCACTTGGAACGATCTGCAATGCGACCATGACGAAGCGGGCGGTGGATTTTTATGCATTCCAAGGCGTGAAAGGGAAACGCGTGGCAGTGGATTGCGCCGCGACGGGAATCGACTCCCGACTGACTCCAGTGGTGATCCTGGCAGATGCCAAGGGAGGTGATCTGAAAGTGAACCGCACAGGAGGTGTGATCGATTTCACGCCACCTGCAGATGGCACCTACCTGATCAAGGTGAGCGACCTCACCTATCAAGGCGGTGAGCGCCTGTTCTATCGTCTCGCCTTGCAGGAAGTGCCGGGAACCGGGCCTGCGCCACGCCAACCGCAAACGCAGACAGTCAGCGCGATGTCCTGGCCACCTGCAGGTCTCGCGGCGACCGCGAAGGCGAACGAAACGGAGCCAAACAACAAGCCTGCCGAGGCGCAGAAGATCACTCTGCCTTGTGACATTGCGGGTGCGTTTTTTCCGGCGGCGGATGTCGATACCTTCGAGTTCACGGCCAAGAAAGGCGAGATCTGGTGGGTGGAGGTTGCCTCGGAGCGCCTCGGACTGAACACTGACCCTTTTGTGCTCGTGCAGCAGGTGAAAGCAACTGGGGGCAAAGAGACGCTGACCGATGTGGCTGAGCTGTATGACATCCTGCCACCGATGAAAGTCACCAGCAACGGTTACTCGTATGACGGCCCGCCCTATGATGCCGGTTCGCCGGATGTGAACGGCAAATTTGAGATCAAGGAAGACGGCACCTATCGCATGCAGGTGCGGGATTTGTTCGGCGGCACGCGCAGCGACGCCAACAATGTCTATCGCTTGCTGGTGCGTCAGGCCACGCCTGATTTCTCACTCGCTGCCTGGGCTGTCCATATGACTCTTCGCAACGGTGACCGTGCCGCGCTTTCCAAGCCGATGGCGCTGCGTGCGGGTGAGTCGCGTGCCTTTGAGGTCGCGGTGCAGCGTCGTGATGGATTTGATGGCGAGATTGAGATAGCCATGGAAAATTTGCCACCGGGCGTGAGCGCAACCGGGTTGAAGATTGCGAAGGGCAAACCCTATGGTCATCTGATCCTCACCGCTTCGGGTGATGCAAAAGCAGGCTTCTCGCTGGCCCAGATCATCGGCAAAGCCACGATCAGTGGTGCCGTCGTGACGCGCCCCGTGCGTTTAGCGAGCATGGAGTGGCCGGTGAAAGATGCGAAGGGTGAGATCCCTGCGCCACGCCTTATGGCCGACGTTCCTGTATCCGTGACCGATTCCGAGCAGGCGCCGTTGTCATTTGGTGCTGCAGAAAACAAAGTCTTCGAAGCCCAGGCAGGCGGGACGTTGAAAATCCCGCTCAAGCTTACCTGGCGCAACGAGTTCAACGGCACTTCGATCAAGGTGAAGGCTTATGGTGACGGCTTCAGCGGCATCAAGGAGTTCGACATTCCCATCAAAGCTGCCACGCATGAAGTCGTGATTGATCTTGCTGCGTTGAAGATAGCGCCGGGAGATTACACTTTTGCCTTCCAGAGCCTCGGCATCTGCAAATACAGCTACAACCCCGATGCGGTACCAATGGCCGAGGCTGAGCAGAAAAAGGCCGAGCAACTCGCCGCCACGGTGGCTGCCGAAGCCAAGAAGCTCGCAGCCACGGATGCGGAAGCCTCGAAAAAGGCCGCTGAAAAACAAAAGCAGGCCGATGCTGCCATGGCTGCGGCCACCAGCCGCATGAAAGCCGTCACCACGGCGGCTTCACCCACGGACACGGTGGAAATCCTCATTTCAGAACCGATTCGCGTGTCAGTGAAACCCGCTTCAGCCACCACCGCCAGCAAGTGATGAAGCCGCTTTCACTCATTGCCCTTTGGTGCACCGCGACCTCCGTTCTGGCGGCCGATCTCGACTACTATCGAGACGTTTATCCCTTCCTGAAAGCGAACTGCATTTCGTGCCACAACAAGACGACGACGAAAGCCGATCTGAACATGGAGACGCCGGAGTTGATGATCAAAGGCGGCGAAAGCGGGCCTTCGATCATTCCGGGGAAGGGTGCCGAGAGTCTGATCGTGACGGCGTCGCTGCATACGAAGGACATGGAGATGCCGCCGCCGAACAACAAATCCGGCGCGGTGAATCTCATCCCAGAGCAGATCGCCACTTTGAAGCAGTGGATTGATCAGGGCGCGAAGGGTTCGGTGATGGTGGAACGTGCGGTGGTGATGCAGGCCTTTTCCGCCAGCATCGATCCGATCTATAGCGTGGCGATGACGAAGGATGGTCGCTACGTGGCCTGCGGGCGGTCAAACCACATCTATGTTTATGACATGGCCACGCGGCAGTTCGTCGCGCAGATCAGCGATCCGGCGGAGAAAAACGGCGCAGCGCACCGCGCGCTGGTGCAGTCGCTGGCGTTCAGTCCGGACGGCACGCGTCTCGCGAGCGGCAGTTTCCGTGAGGTGAAGATTTGGAAGCTGGCAGACGGCAAACCGGTGGCAGGAGCTGCAAAATCGTCCTCGGTTCCTGCGAGGGCCGAGTTGATCAAGAAGATTGCCACCACCGGCAAAGTGACCGTGGTTAGCAGTGCGATGTCTGCCGATGGCAAACAGGTCGTCACAGGGTGTGAGGATGGTTCGGTGCGCGTGTGGGATGCGGCGACAGCGAAGCCAGTCATCGAGCTGCGCGGCAGCGTGGCAGCGACGAAGAAGATGGCGGAACTGGACTGGACCATCGCGGCACAGACCTTGGAACAGGCCTTTCAAAAAAGTGAAATCACCCGCATTGAAGCGCAGGACAAGGCGCTGGATGTGCTGCTGGGCAAAGCCAAAGAGGCCATCGTGGCGATGAACAAGGTGCTGCCGGAAAAACAGAAGGCTGTGCCTCCGACTGCCGAGGCCAAAACGGCGGCACAGAAAGCCGTCGACGAAGTGGCCGAAAAAATCAAAGCAGTTCCCGGCGGCAAAGCGGATGCTGCGCTCGACAAGGAGTTTAAATCCGCACAGGACAAGCTCATCACCGCGAAGATGACGGAAGTTTCCGCGCTCGCCGCCGTCTCAGCTGCGCAGAGCAACGTGAAGGACGCCGAGGACGACGTGAAGCGCATCACCGACTCGAAAGCGGCCAATGCCAAGACTCTTGCTGCTGCGAATGCCTTCATCGCTGCTGCGAAAGCTGTGCAGGACAAGGCCACGGCAGATCTGGCCGCTGCGAAGCTGGCATTGACCAAGACCGCGGTGAAACCCATCGCCGTCTCATTCTCCGCTGATGCGGCGCGGGTGGCTTCGATGTTTGATGATGGCACGCTGCGCGTGTGGGGGGCTGCCACTGGAACGCCGATTGAAGAGAGCGCAGGCTCTGCTGCCGCGATCACGACGATCACCTCCGCGCCGGATGGTTCCTTTGTGGCCACCAAAGCCGTCACGCAATCGGTGGGAAGTTCGCCAAGCTGGGTGTTGGAGCGCAAGGTCGATCAGAAGGGACTGTTTGCCGACCGGGTGAATGCCGTTCGTTTCAGTCCCGATGGTAAAACACTCGCCACCGGGGGCGGCGAGCTGTCACGCAGCGGCGACATTGTGTTTTTTGACGTCAGCACGGGCAAGGCCACGCAGACATGGAAGGAAAAGCACGCCGACACGGTGCTCTGCCTTGATTACTCGCCCGATGGCAAGCGTCTTGCCTCCGGCGGAGCTGACAAAATTGCGCGAGTCACTGACATCGCCACTGGCAAACAGTTGAACGTGTTTGAAGGCCACACCCACCACGTCATGGGCATTGCCTTTCGCAATGATGGTCGCGTCCTTGCCACGGCAGGTGCGGAAGGCACCGTAGTGACTTGGGACATGATCAGCGGCGAGCGGAAGAGAAAGATCGAAGGCTGGACCAAGGAGGTCACTTCGCTGCAGTTCATCGGCGCCACGAATCAGATCGTCACCTCCGCAGGTGACAACCGCATCCGCATTGTCACCGATGATGGCACTGAAGTGCGCGCGATGGCAAATCTGCCTGACTACATGCAGGCCGCTGTCAGCGCCCCCAATGGCAGCGCTATCATCGGTGGCGGTGAAGACAGCATGCTGCGCATCTGGGACGGGGCGGGGAAGGAGCTCGCCGTGTTTGGCGCGAAGTAGCTCGGTCAATGGGATGAAACATCACACTTCATCTCATGTCCTCCATCGTTCAGCCTCCATCTCTCGTTCGTTGCGCCGGTCCCATGCCGCGTCGCGCTTTCATGCAGTTTGGTTTGACCGGCATGGCGACGCTGAGCTGGCCGAGTCTGCTCAAACTACGTGCGGCGAACGCGGCCCTGCCGAAGAGCGAGCGGAAATCCATCATCATGGTCTGGCTGCCAGGCGGGCAGTCGCACATCGACACCTACGATCCGAAGCCGGAGGCCAGCAGCGAGTACCGCGGGCCGTTCAAGACCATTTCCACAAAGATCCCGGGCACGCATTTCACGGAATTGATGCCGTTGCAGGCGAAGATTGCGGACAAGTTCACTGTGCTGCGCTCGATGAATCAAACGGCGGGTGGTCATCCGGCGGGAACGCTGCAAATGCTCTCGGGCGATCCCGATACGCGCGACAAACCGGTGCCGCGTTTGCCGGACTGGATGTCAGTGGCGCATTACCTGCGCTCCAAAGATCCGCAGCGCCCGCAGGCGTTGCCAAACTATGTCAGCGTCAATCCGATCAACGCGTCCTACTGCGGACCGGCGTATCTGGGCGCATCTTATGCGCCGTTCTCGGTGAGCGAGGATCCGAATCGCCCGAGTTTTGAGGTGCCGAACATTGGCCTGCCGGATGAGGCGGAGACGCGTCGGCTCAGCGATCGGGTCGCGCTTCGTCGCAGCCTCGACAAGATGGAACGGGCGTTTGATCGCGAGGGTGAACTCGGCGCGCTCGATCAGTTTGAGTCCCAGGCGATGTCCCTGCTGACGAATTCACAGACGCGTGATGCTTTTGATCTGAGCAAGGAGGACGCCCGGACACGGGATCGCTATGGGCGCAATCGCTGGGGGCAGCAACTGCTGCTCGCGCGTCGTCTGGTGGAGGCGGGCGTGGAGATCATCACCAGCAGCCTGCATGGCCCTCTGTGCGGCCGCACGCAGGTTTGGGACGACCATGCTGTGGACCACCACATCTTTGAGGCGCTGCGATTCCGCATGGGAAACTATGATCAGGCGGTGTCCGCGCTGATCGAGGACATTTATGCACGTGGTCTCGATAAACGCGTGCTCGTGGTCGTCACGGGTGAGTTTGGACGCACACCGAAAATCACTTTTGACCGCAGCACGGGCGCGGGAGATGCCAGCGGACCTGCGGGCACGCTGCAACCGGGCCGCGACCACTGGCCGCGGGCTTTTTCCAACATCTGGGCCGGCGGTGGCATCCAGACTGGTGCGGTCATCGGTGCCACGGACAAACGCGGCGAGGACGTGATCGAGCGGCCGTGCAGTGCGGGGGATTTTCTTGCGACGATCTATCACCATCTGGGCATCGATGCCTCCAAGGTCACGATCAAGGACTTCAATGGCCGCCCGACGCCCATTGTTGATCATGGCCGGCCGATTCCAGAGTTGATGGCGTGAGTTTTACCGAAGCATTGCCCGATAAACATCGGCATCGCCGAGCGTAGGTTTCAGTGCATGTCATCCATCATTCAGCCTCCTTCTCTTGTTCGTTGCGCCGGTCCCCTGTCGCGTCGCGGTTTCATGCAGTTTGGATTGTCAGGAATGGCGACGCTGAGCTGGCCTGGGCTGCTCAAGCTGCGCGCTGAGAATGCGGCGAAGCCGAAGGGTGAGCGAAAATCCATCATCATGGTGTGGCTGCCGGGCGGGCAGTCGCACATCGATACCTACGATCCAAAGCCGGAGGCCAGCAGCGAGTATCGCGGGCCGTTCAAGACGATCAGCACCAAGGTTCCGGGCACGCATTTCACGGAGATGCTGCCGATGAATGCCAAGATCGCGGACAAGTTCACCCTCGTGCGTTCCATGAATCAATCGGCGGGCGGACATCCGGCGGGGACGATGCAGATGTTCTCCGGCGACAGCGATACACGTGACAAACCCAAACCACGTCTGCCGGACTGGATGTCGGTGGCGCATTACCTGCGCGCCAAGGAGGGTGGTCGCACGAATCCGCTGCCAAACTACATCGGCGTGCCTGCGGCATCTTCTGAGTACTCGAGTCCTGCGTATCTCGGTGACGCGTATGCGCCTTTCGCGGTGAGCGATGATCCGAACCGCCCGAATTTTCAGGTGCCGAACATTGGCCTGGCTGACGAATCGGAAAATCGCCGCCTGAGTGACCGCATCGTGTTGCGCAAGAGTCTGGACAAGATGGAGCGTGCCTTTGATCGCGAGGGCGAACTTGGTGCGCTGGATGAATTTGAAGCCCAGGCAGCCACACTGCTGACGAACCCGAAAACACGTGACGCCTTTGACCTGAGCAAAGAGGATGCCGCCATCCGTGATCGCTACGGACGCAATCGCTGGGGGCAGCAGCTCCTGCTGGCGCGTCGCCTCGTCGAGTCGGGCGTGGAAATCGTCACCAGCAGTCTCAGCGGGCCTTTGTGCGGCCGCGTGAACAACTGGGACGACCACGCGGTGAACCAGCATCAGTTTGAAGCGCTTCGCTTCCGCATGCCGACTTACGATCGTGCGGTGTCCGCACTCATCGAGGACATTTATGCGCGCGGTCTCGACAAACGCGTGCTCGTTGTCGTCACGGGCGAGTTTGGCCGAACGCCGAAGATCAGCTTTGACCGCAGCACCGGCGCGGGTGATGCCAGCGGCCCTACGGGTACGCTGCAGCCGGGTCGTGACCACTGGCCGCGTGCTTTCACCAATGTCTGGGCCGGCGGCGGCATCCAGACGGGCGGTGTCATCGGAGCCAGTGACAAGCGTGGTGAAGATGTGGTCGAGCGTCCCTGCAACGCGAGCGACTTCCTCGCCACGATTTATCACCATCTCGGCATCGACTACTCCAAGGTCACGCTCAACGATCTCAATGGCCGCCCCGTGCATATTGTGGAAAATGGAAAGCCGATTGCGGAGCTGATCGCGTGATGAGTTGGAGCGTTTGAAAGCGTAGAAGAGAGCATGCATCTCCGTCCGGCACTTCTTCTTGGTGGTTTCTTCATTCTTTCCAGCGCGTTCGCGCAGGAAATCATGGATGGAAAGTTTCCCGTCACCTCGAATCTCAAAGCCGGAGTGGCCAAGATCGACATCACCCCGCCTGATGCGACGGAAATCAAAATAGTCGGGCATGTGCGTCAGGTCAGCGGTGTGCGTGATCCGCTGTGCGCAGGGATTTTGATCCTGGATGATGGCGAAACGAAGGCTGCCATCGTCACGATGGACACCATTGGTGCGTGGGATGACATGGTGCGGGATGCGCGTGTGCGGATCGAGGCGGAAACAGGCGTTCCCGCCGCGAACATCCTCATCGCCGCCTCACACAATCATTCCGGTCCGGGCTACATGGAAAACATGCGGTGGGCGGCCGGGTTGATCCAAAAACTTGGTCTGGCTGCCAAGGAAGCCGCCGCCAGCATGAAGACTGTGAACATCGGCTATGGCGAGGATCGCATCAGCTTTGGCATCAACCGCCGAAAGACGTATGATGGCCGGGCGGTGGTGAGTTTGAACCCCGACGGGCCAAATGACCCGCGAGTTAAGGTGCTGCGCTTTGACGATGGCAGCACGCTGACTCCGCTGGCGGTCATCATGCACGCGGTCTGTCATCCGTGCTTTTTCACCTGGGGCGACAAAGGCACGCCGCCCTATCCGAAGGGATATCCGCGAATGAGCGCTGACTTCCCAGGTGAGGCGCAGACGTTTGTCGAGATGTGCTACGCGCAAAAAACCAGTGCCATGTTCATGCAAGGCTGCGCGGGGGACATCCGGCCCAATCTGCCCGGTTATCCGTATCGCTGCGCTGACGAAGCGGACATCCAGTGGGCAGGCCGCGATCTCGGTGGCGCGGTGGCGCGTGCGGCGGCGTTCGGTGTGACACGCGAGCAATTGCGCAAACGCGAGACCTTTTACCAAATCCGTGTCGCCAGTGAGGTGGTGGAACTTCCAGGCAAAGAGCAGCCGGTGCGCGCTGAATTGATGGCCATGAAGATCGGCCCCTTTCTTCTTCTCACCATGCCTGGTGAACCGATGGTTGAGTACGGTTTTAAACTTGAGCAGGCCATCGCCAATCGGGCCACGCCCATCATTGTCGGTTACGCGAACGGAAACATCGGCTACATCGCCACCGCAGATGCCCACAAGGTGGGTGGTTACGAGCCGAACTTGTCGAAACTCAAACCCGAAGCCGAGCCGGTACTTTTGAAGAAACTTGGCGAACTGGCGGACCGTGTGGTTGGGGATGTGTTTGCTAGTTTTTCGAAACACCCCAAGGACATGCTGAAGCGCGAAGCCGAGGAAAAGGCCCGTCTGCAGTCCACGCCAGCCGTCAAACCCTGATCCCGACTTCAGCATGACTCATCCGCTTGTCTCCTATCCGCAGCTTCCCGACACGCCCACATCACATCTGCCCTTCAGCCCCTGCGTGGTGGTGG
Source organism: Prosthecobacter sp. (assembly GCA_021733925.1). Taxonomy (GTDB): domain Bacteria; phylum Verrucomicrobiota; class Verrucomicrobiia; order Verrucomicrobiales; family Verrucomicrobiaceae; genus Prosthecobacter. Next base: position 14,063 of record JAIPJY010000028.1, read on the forward strand.
GTGATTTGATTTTCGTCTCAGGCCAGGCCTCCGTCGATCAGGAGGGAAATATCGTCAGCGATACCTTCGAAGGCGAGTTTCGCCGCAGCATTGAAAACGTGCGCAAGGTGCTGGAAGCCGCAGGCAGCGATCTCGCTCACGTGGTGCAGACACGGAACTACGTCCGCGATGCGGAAGACGTGCCGCTCTACAACCAGCTCTACCGCGAATACTTCCCGCAGCCATCGCCTGCGCGCACCACGATCACGAACTGCCTGCCGCCGACGCTTCGCTATGAGGTGGAGGCCGTCGCAGTGCGCAAAACCAACTGAAAATCCCATGAGCAACGACGAACCGGCGCGCCGTGCCTACTGGACGGATCAAATGGAGCAAGGCTACGCGATTGTGCAGAAGCTCATCACGTTTCCGGTCAATGAATGCGGCGAGCGTTTTGCCTCGATCCCTGATGCCGCCGCCGCAGCGAATGTGGAGATGCTTTTTTCCACCAGCAAGATCGCAGGGGATCTGGACCGCGTCTTTTTCCTGCGAGAGAGCCTCGTGCGTGATGTCATCACCATCGGGCGTGAGATGAATGAGCGTGGCTGGATTTTGAAGATTGAGGACGGCTTTCGCTCGCTGGACATGCAGCGGCAGCTTGTACGCAAGCCGTCGGTGTTTGACGCGATCTTGAAGAAGTGCATCTGGGAACTCGGGGGAAAGATCCCGACCCCGGAGATGATGTTCCGACGTGCCATCGTGCTGACTGCCAACATGCCCAAGATCGGTGCGCACATGTCGGGATCGGCCATCGACATTTCGGTTTTTCGTCGGGACGATGGCACTGAGGTCTGGCGCGGCTATCCGTACCTCGAAATGAGCGAATGCACGCCGATGAGGTCGCCCTTCGTCGCTCCCGAGCATGTCGCCACACGGCTTGAGATCGCTGCGATGATGGAAAAGCACGGCTTCATTCATTTTCCGTTCGAGTTCTGGCACTTCGACAAAGACGACGCCGGGATGCACATCCTCACCGGGAATCCCGCGCCCTGCCGCTTTGGCCCGGTGAACTGGGATGCACGCACCAACGAAGTCACGCCCGTGTCTGATCCACTCGCCCTGCTCAATCCGCTGCCGGTCATCGAAAAAGAAATCGCCGCAGCCTTGGAACGTGCTCACACCGCATAATCACATGAAACCACTCCTCTGTCTGTTCCTGCTGCCAGCTTTTGCTGTACTCGGTGCCCCTCGCAGTGCGCCTACCAAATCGCCGGAGGTTCCGGCGCAATTGCCACCGCAGATCGAAACACTGCAGCCGGGTGTCAAACTCACCTTGCTCGCCGAGCATCCCGATCTGGTTACACCGACGGGCATCGCCGTGGATAAAAATGGGAACATTTATTCGATCTCCTGCCACACGCATTTCCGACCGGATGAATACGACGGGCCGGTGCATGATGAGGTGCTGGTCTTCGATGCGAACGGGAAGAACCGCCGGGTGTTTTACAACAAGACCGACGCAACCATGCATGTGGAGATCGGGCCGGACGGCTGGATCTACCTCGCGGAGCGGGATCGTGTGCTGCGGGTGAGGGACACTGACGGCGATGGTGTGGGAGATGTGGAGGAAAACCTCGCGACGCTCGATTCCGTGGCGGATTATCCGCACAACGGTCTCAGTGGCATGGCCTGGCATCCGGATGGTGGGCTTGTCTTCTCGCTTGGTGAGAATTTCGGCAAAGACTGGACGCTCACGGCCAAAGATGGCTCCAAGGTCAGCGGACGCGGTGAAGGCGGCGTGTTTCGCTGCACGGCGGAGGGTGCGCAGATGCGCCGCATCGCCCGTGGTTTTTGGAATCCGTTTGGGCTGCTCGTGCGCAAGGACGGAGAGATCTTCGCTGCAGAAAATGATCCAGGGAGCCGCCCACCGTGCCGGTTGTTGTATGTCGTGGAAGGCGCGGACTACGGTTTCCAGTGGGTGTATGGCAGCGCGCCGGTGCATCCTTTCGTGGCATGGAACGGCGAACTGCGGGGTACGCTTGGCATGGTGCATCCTTCTGGCGAAGGCCCCTGTGCCATCATGGAACTCGGCGGCGGTGTATTGATCCCGAGCTGGAGCGATCACAGCATTGATTACTTTCCACTGACACGAAAAGGTGCAGGCTACAAGTCTGATCGCATCCCGCTCGTCAAAGGCAGCGACTTCTTCCGTCCCACCTGCATGGCGGTCGGTCCCGATGGTTCCTATTATCTCAATGACTGGGTGTTCAGCTCCTATCCCATTCACAAACGCGGGCGTCTCTGGAAGCTGGAGATTGATCCGGTGAAAGCGCCATGGATGAAGGCCAAGCCCGATGCGCTGAACGACGACGCACGTCTGGCCGATGATCTGCGCACTGGCAAAGCCACGCTCGGCAGGAACAAGCTGCTCCAGCTTGCGCGTGGCAGTGACGCGTATCTAGCCGATGCTGCTTTGACCGCACTGGCGCGTGTGAAGTGGACAGTTTCGGAGTTGCAAAAGCTGCCGGCGCAAGATCGCGTCTGGGCCTTCGTCGCGCTGCGGCGGGTTGATTTGAACGAGGAGAAATGGGCGAGCACCTTTTTGGGTGATGCCGACCCTGAAATGCGCTTCGAGTGTCTCCGCTGGATTGCCGATGGGGTTTTGACCAAGTTTACGCCGCAGGTTGAAGAGATGCTCTCGGACCCGACGCTTGACTATCATCTGTTTGAGGCCGTTCTGGCCACCTGGAACACGCTGCGTGGTGATCCTGCCGCAGGCGTGACGAATCCCGAGGTGCTCGTTGAGCGCATCATCAATCCCAAGACGCCCGCACGCCTCAAAGGCTATGCGCTCCGCCTCGCGCCCGCCACGCACAAGAAGCTCACGGTGCCGCTGCTGCGTGAACTTTTTGCCGCAGGTGATGCCGAGCTGTCGCAGGAAGTCGTGCGCACACTGGCCGCACGCAATGCCGATGATGCCCGTGCCGTGCTGGCGGAGATCGCCGCAGATGAATCGCAAAAGACAGCGCTGCGTGCGGATTCCATTGCGGGGCTCGCCAGTTCAACCAAGCCGGAAGAACAGGCCCTGTTGGCGAAACTGGCCGCAGGCAAGGATGGCAGCCTGCGCGATGAGGCGCGGCGCGCACTGCGCTACACCGACAAGGACAAGTCATTTGTGATGAGCACGACCCGCCCTGTGTTTGCTGACACTGCTGCCTGGCTGAAGCTGCTGGATGCGCTGCCCGGCAAGGCCGATGTGGAAGCAGGCCGCCGCATCTTCTTCCACTCCAAGGTCGGTCTTTGCGCCACCTGCCATCGGCACAGCGGACGGGGCAATGTGGTTGGTCCTGACTTGAGTCTCGTCGCGCAGCAGGGGGATCGCGCTGCGATTCTGAGCTCCATTCTTGAGCCCAGCCGTGAGGTGGCTCCGCAGTTCTACCCTTCGCAGGTCAAGCTCAAGGACGGCAGCGAGTTTGTCGGCATCATGTTGCGCTCATCCAATACGGAGGTCTTTCGTGATATTACAGGCAAGGAGCGGTCCTTTCCGCAGACGGACATCGTCAAACGCACTGAGCTGAAAACATCGCTCATGCCGCAGGGACTTGTGATGTCGCTGACGGATGAAGAATTGCGCGATTTGCTGGCCTTCCTCACCGTTCAGTAGGGGCATGCGCCCCAACTTGCTTCTAGCTGCCCTGAGTTTCACCGTCTCGGTGATGGCTGACGATTCGGTGATCCTGGCACCCGGGGCAGCTTGGCCTCGTCATACCATCGACAACACTTCACGTGGGGCTGACGGAGTGAAACTGGGGGATCTAAACAAGGATGGACTGCCGGACATCGTGACCGGCTGGGAAGAGGGTGGTGTGGTACGGGTGTATTTGAATCCGGGCGCGGCGAAAGCGCGTGAGGCGTGGCCGCAGATCACGGTGGGTGAGGTGAAGAATGTCGAGGAGGCGATTTTCACGGATCTGGATGGTGACGGAGATCTGGAAGTCGTCAGCGGTACGGAAGGCAAGACTTGCACGCTGTACTGGCACCGGCGGGTGGATGGTGCGTGGACGACGCAGGCTTTTCTAGTAGCGACGAATACGCAGATGTGGATGCAGGCGGTGGCGCTCGATCTCGACGGGCAGCATGGATCTGATCTGCTGGTCGCTTCGAAAAACAAAGGTGCTGCCGTGAGCTGGATGCAGGCACCGCAGAAAGCGGATGATCTCCCGGACTGGTCGCTGCACAAGCTGCGTGATGCAGGCTGGGTCATGTCGCTCGCGACGCAGGATATGGATGGTGATGGGGAGGTGGATGCTGTGTTCAGTGATCGCAAAGGCGAGCGCACGGGTGTGTTTTGGCTCGAAAATCCTGGTGCTGCGGCGAACCGCGAGCATGCAGCATGGAAAGAGCACGCCATCGGCGGTCTGGGAAAGCAGGTCATGTTTGCCGATCTCGGAGATGTGAATGGTGACGGCTTGGTGGATGTCGCAGTGGCGGTCAAACCGGTGGAAATCGTAGTTTGTTTGCGCCATGCCGAGGGTGGCTGGCGGGAGCATGTGCTGAAGCTGGAGAGTGCCAACCTGGGCGATGCGAAGGCAGTCAAGGTTGCGGATGTGAATGGGGACAAGCTGCCGGATCTCCTGTTCACCTGTGAGAATGCCAAGGGTAAACTCGAAGGCATCGTGTGGCTGGAGCAGCAGCGCGACGGCCCATGGAAGCAGCACACACTGGGCGGACCCGAGGGCTTGAAGTATGATCTCATGCAGACGCTTGATCTCGATGGTGATGGAGATCTTGATGTCATCACCTGTGAGGAGCGTGATAAGCTGGGTGTTTTTTGGTATGAGAATCCGCACAAGTAAGACGTATGGAAGAGCCATGAAAATCGTCGTCTTCGCGCTGCTGATTCTTGCGCCCTCACTTTTTGCTCAAACGAAAACGCTGCGTGCCGGAGCGGCGGCGGTGGACATCACTCCCACCGAGTTTCCCATGAACATGCCGGGAGGATTCAGTGCGAATGCGGCGAACAAGGCGCATGATCCGTTTCATGCCCGTGCTCTGGTGCTCGATGATGGAACAACGACGCTAGCGATGGTGGTGGTGGACGTTCTGGGTGCGGGTCCGGATGTGCTCGATGAAGCGAAGGCCATCGCAGCGGCAAAGACAGGGATGTCGGCGGACAAAATGCTCATCAGCTCCACGCATACGCACAGCGGGCCTTCAGTGAACACACGCAGCGAAGTGGCGGCGCGTTATTACAAACGGTTTGTCGAGGGAATCGCCGAGTCGATCATCCAGGCGCATGCAGCCTTGCGACCAGCGTCTGTTGGTGCTGCGGCGCATCCGCTTCCTGATGAAGTTTTCAATCGGCGCTGGTATCTGAAGCCGGGGAAAATGCCGCTGAATCCGTTTGGTCGCATGGACAAGGTGAAGATGAATCCGGGCACCAGTCCAGATGTGATTGATCATCCTGCCGGCCCCACAGACCCCGACATCACGATCATTTCGGTGCAGGATGCCAAGCGGAAGCCTATCGCCCTGTATGCGAACTACTCGCTACATTACGTCGGGGGCGCGCCCAAAGGCGAGATGTCGGCGGATTACTTCGGTGAATTTGCCCGTGTCATGCCTTCGCGAGTGCGTGGTGATGAAAACTTCGTGGCCATGATGTCCAACGGTACCTCCGGGGACATCAACAACATCCCCTTTGGCGTGACGCGTCCGCCGCGTGAGTCGTTTGAGCAGATTCGCATCGTGGCGCAAAAGGCTGCGGACACGGCTTGGTTTGCACAGCAGAAAATTGAAAAACATCGGGGTGATGTGACGCTGGGCATGCTGCAGCGCGAGATCACGTTGAAATATCGCCGTCCATCGGAACAGGATGTTGCGGAGGCGAGGGCGGTGCTCGCTGTGAAAGACAAGGAGGCTATCGAGAAAATGCCGCGTCTGGCGAAAAATTACGCGGGCAGTGTTGTCGCTGCGGCGGATCGCCAAGAGGAAACGATTACGGTGCAGATTCAAGCCATTCGCATCGGTGACATTGCTGTGTGCGGCATTCCATTTGAGACCTTTGTCGAAATCGGTCTCGATTTGAAAAAGCGCAGTCCGTTTCCGCAGACGATGGTCGTCGGTCTGGCGAATGGCCGCCACGGCTATCTGCCTACTTTTGAGCAGCACAAGCTCGGAGGCTACGAGACCTGGCTCGGCACGAACAAAGTCCAGGAAGACACCAGTGTCATTCTCACGGACAACCTGCTGGAGATGATGGCGGAATTGAAGAAGGCGGAGTGAAGGGTGCTAAGCCGCAGGCAGGAAAATGATGATTTCGAGGCCGGTCGGCTCGCACAAGCGAGCGGTCACGGTGCCACGGCAGGCTTCAATGCAGCGCTTGGTGATGGCTAGGCCGAGGCCGCTGCCGCCGGTGGAGCGGCGGCGTGCAGCCTCCGGGCGATAGAACGGCTCGAACAAACGTGGCAAGGTTTCTGGTGGCACGCCGGGGCCTTGATCGGAGATGAGGATGATGATGTTGCCGTCCTGTTGATTGGCACAAATTTGAACGGGACCGGCTTCAGCGGCGTAGCGGGCGGCATTGCGCAGGATGTTGCCGATGGCGCGGTCGAGTGCGTCGCGCAGCGAATGCACCTGCAGCCCATTGGGCACGTTGAGTTGAACATCTGCTTCAGGCGCTTCACGAGCGATGACGGAGACGATCAGTTCATGCAAGTTGATGTCCTCGGCGGTTTCGCGTTCGGGCAGTGTCTCGGATTTGGAGAAGACGAGCACCTCTTCGACCAGCCTTGCCATGTGCTGGAGTTCGGCGTCGAGTTTTTGCAGGTAACCCGACTGTTCCGGCGTGCTGCGTTGTTCCACCACACCAAGCGCCATCTGCATGCGCGCAATCGGTGAGCAGAGCTCATGCGCCACGTCTGCGGTGATGCGCCGCTGCTGCGCGACGTATTCGCCGAGCTGCGCGGCCATGGTGTTTACGGAGGATGAGAGCTCGCCCAACTCGTCGTTGCGGCTGCGCGAGACACGTTCCCCGAAGTTTCCCTGAGCGATGCGACCTGCGGCCTGGTTGAGCTTTCCGATGAAACCGGTGATGCCGCGAACGAAGGGCATCCAGACGAGTGCGGAGAGCAGCAGCGCTGCAGTGGCGAGTCCGAGCCAGGGCCATAGATCAAAGAACAGGCCGCCGCCGGTAATGGTGTTTGATACCATGAGCAGGGTCAGCGGGCGGTGGTCGCTCTGCTGGGTAAGGTCGAGATGAACACCGGCCCAGTAATGTGCGGGATCGCCGGCGCGCAGCAAGAAGCGCGGCTTGGGTGGGGCATCGGCGGGTCTTTTTCTGACAACGCCAGGCGGCGGGCGTCGCGGTGGTGGGCGGTCGTTCGGACTGCGCTTGTCGATGAGCTTCGGCAGCACTTCCGCAGGAACTTGCACGCTGGTGCCCATGACCTGGGTGCCTGCACTGCTGAACAAGGCGAATGTCACGTCATACTGTGCTCCGTGCTGGTGCAGGGCAGCAGGCCATTCCTGTTCGGGGAGCTGAGAGAGCTCGTCAGTGAGGCTGTCGCCGATGGCGGAGACGCGTTCGCCGGCTTCTCCAGAAAGCATCCAGTCCAGGCTCATGCGAAACTGCATGCCTAGGAATCCGAACACGAGCAATGCCAGCACCAGCAGATTCACCCCGAACCAGAGGAGGATCTTCAGATAGAGAGGCAGGTGCAGGCGGCTCATGGTTGATCAGCGGCTTGGAGTGACGAGCTGGTAGCCATAGCCGCGCACGGTTTTGATGAACTGCGGGTTCTTCGGGTCGTCCCCGAGTTTGCGGCGCAGCGTGGAAATGTGCATGTCGATGGCACGGTCAAACACATCCCATTCACGGTCGGCGACATCTTCAATGAGCTGCTCACGCGTGCGCACGCGGCCATGGGCTTTTGCCAGCGAGAGAAGCAGGCCAAATTCCGCCGGAGTGAGTTCTAGAGGGGCATCCCCAAGCACGACCACATGCGAATCCGCATTGATGCGCAACGGGCCGACAATGAGTTCTTTCATAGGTGCCTGCGGAGAAGTTTCAGCGACCCAACCGGAGCGCCGCAGCACGGCCCGCAGGCGGGCGAGGAGTTCACGCGACGAAAAAGTCTTGGGCAGATAGTCATCTGCACCGAGTTCGAGACCGACGATGCGGTCCACCTCTTCACCACGGCCTGTGAGCATCACGACCGGCACCTTGGATTTTGTGCGGATGCGGCGCAGCACTTCGAATCCATCGCAGCCGGGCATCATCACATCGAGGATAATCGCATGCCAAGTCTCACTAGTGGCGCGCTCGGCTCCGCTGTTTCCCTCGTGTTCGCATGCGACCTCGAAACCCATCGGCTTCAAGTAATCCGCCACGAGCTGAGAAAGCTCGGTGTCGTCATCAATCACAAGGATGCGCGTGGCGGGTATCACGTGATGAATATCGCCAGCTGACCTGTGAATCGCGAGCTTCTTTACTGTTTGCTGACAAAAGAACTCGATCTTTGGAATGATGTTAAGAAATCAGTTCTTGCCGTATCAGGCTGGCTTGTCATGCTCGATAAGCAAAGCCAATGAACCGGACAGTGATCCTATCCTACGTTAGAAACTCGTCGCGCCGAGCAGCATCATGCAATGGCTGCAGTGCTTTGAATCCGGGGCTGCGCTTCGAGGGAGGTCGCTTCTAATGGCCTGGGTTGCAATCACCTGTCCGCAGTGCTCCGCGCCACTCCCGCGAGTGGCCATCTGGAGAGCCGTGAAATGCCCGTCTTGCGGCGCACTCATCAACCGGACGGAAGCGATGGTGCTGCGCGATTCGTTTCATCAGGCCCTGCTGCGTGCACGCCAAGGTCAAGGTGGTGCAGGAGCCGATCTTCAATGTGGTGGGGAGAGTTATCATGTGATCCAGACTCTGGGGAGCGGTGGAATATCCCAGGTCTATCTCGCCAGAAGAATCGGAGAGCAGCCTTTTCTGGCGACCATCAAGGTTTCTTCCTCGCCTGATGCTGCGGCCAGCTACGCCCGTGAGGCCGAAGTATTGCGTGAACTGCAGGCATCCCAAAGCGGAGCGGCCAGCATTTATGCTGCCCAACGTCTGCCTGAAGTCATTACGCAAGGTCCGGTGGCGGGAGGTGCCTCCAAGCAGGCTCTGGTGCTGCGGCATCCCATCGGATACTGGGGAAGTCTGGCTGCATTGAGCGAGCGCTTTTCAAACGGCATCGATCCACGACATGCTGTGTGGATCTGGCGGCGGCTTCTGGATGTGCTGCATTTTTTGCATGCCCAAGGCTGGTCACATGGTGATGTGCGGCCTGAGCACGCGCTGGTGCATGTACAGGACCATGGCGTGCGTCTGATAGGATGGGCTTCGGCAAAAAGGAATGCGAGTGAGAGTGACCAATCCACGGATTTGCTGCGCTGCGCAAGGGTGGTGCGGGTTTTGGTGTGCGGGGCTGGCGGATCCGGCGTGATTCCACATGGAGTGCCCGCCGGCTTGACTGAGCTCTTGATGAGCGCGAGCGAGGACGAGAATTTTTGCCAAACACAGGGGGCGCATGGTCTGGATGTCTTGCTGCGAACTGCGGCTCAGGAAGCCTTCGGTGCGCCGTCGTTCCTGCCTTTGATCATTTAACGTCACGATTCCGCAAACAGACAACCTAACCACCAACACACCATGGGATACGGAAACTACTCTTTAGCTGCTCACACCGCACTGATTGCCGGACGTTCGCATCAGGCACGTGCGGAAGTCTTCAGTCAAACGCAATGCCATGCACTCATGAATCCGAAAGGGCTCAAGGTGCGGGAATGCCGGGACAGCGCGGACCACCCCAATTCGCTGGGCATCGTCTTTGCCTTGGATGTCACGGGATCGATGGGAGACATCCCGCATCTGCTGGCAAAGCAGGAGCTGCCCAATCTGATGAAACTGCTCAACGCATGCGGAGAGGCGGACCCGCAGGTGATGTTCATGGCAGTGGGAGATGCCACCTCTGACCATGCCTCCTTGCAGGTGGGGCAGTTTGAAAGCACAGCGGAGCTGATGGATCAGTGGCTGACCTGGAGCTATCTGGAAGGCGGTGGAGGTGGCAGCGGCCAGGAAAGTTATGAACTGGCGTTCTACATTGCCGCCCAACACACTGACATGGACAACTGGGTGAAGCGGAAGAAGAAGGGGTATCTCTTCATGACGGGTGACGAACTGCCTTACCCCGCCGTGTCACGCCATCAGATTGAGGCGCTTGTTGGTGAAAAGCTTGATGAAGATATTCCGATTGAAGAGGTGATCGCCGCTGCTGCGGAGAGCTACCATCTTTTCTTTCTGATTCCCGATGCGGGGCGGGCAAAGCGCTGCGGCCCTCGCTGGAGGCAACTTCTTGGAGATCACACCATCATCATGGAATCGCCAAGTGATGCGTGTACCGTGGCGGCTGCCATCGTGGGATTGACCGAGGGGCGCATCCCAAGCCTCGAGGCCTTGGCGACAATCTTGTCCAACAATGGATTCAACCGCGATCATGTGGGATCAACCATTCGCGCTGTCCAACCCTATGCCGCACTGCTCAACCTGACACCCCTGGCTTCAGCCAGCTCAGGAGCCGCGTCCGGGGATTCGTGGTGGAAGCGTTTGTTTGGGTGATCTTCTCCTGTGAGTGAAACACGCTATGCATCGGTGCTGGGGCTTGGCTTTGGTGACTGCGGAAAGGGGATTTTCGTTGACGCACTGACGCGGCGCTGGCAGGCCCATACCGTTGTTCGTTTCAGCGGCGGAGCGCAGGCCGGGCATAATGTAGTGACCGCTGCAGAAGGCGGGCATTCGACACGGCACCACACGTTTTCACAGTTCGGCTCGGGGACACTGGAGCCGGGAACGCGCACGGTGCTGCTTGATCCGATGGTGCTGCATCCGACGGCCTTGCTCGTGGAGGCTGAGGCCTTGAGTCGCATCGGTGTTCATGATGCACTCTCGCGTCTGATGATTGATGGGCGTTGTCGTATCACGACTCCCTATCATCAGGCAGCGGGAAGGGCGCGCGAGCTCCTGCGAGGTGAGGCGGTTCATGGAACCTGCGGTGTGGGTGTGGGAGAAACGGTGCGTCACGCGCTGGCTCATCCCGATCAGGCGATGCGGTATGCCGATCTGTCGGCTGCCAGTGCATCCCAGGTGCGGGTGCAACTCGACAAGCTTAACTCGATTCGAGAGACACTTTTCGCGGAGCTTGCTCTGCTGTGCCCAAGAAACGGGGATGAGGCATTGGCGGTGGAGATGCAGACGTTGCAGGATGAGTCATTGGCCGGGAAATGGTTCAATGTGGCAAGAGCGCTGGCGCGCCAATGCGCTCCGGCGTCCATCGAGATGATGGGTGCTCAATTGAAGCAGCCCGGATGCGTATTGTTTGAGGGCGCGCAAGGCGTGCTCCTCGACGAATGGCGTGGTTTTCATCCCCATACGACCTGGAGTTCCATCACCACGGCAGCAGTGGAAGCCGCTACCGCATGTTTTGATCTTGCCGCACCCTTCGAGCACTATGGTGTGCTGAGGTCCTACCTCACTCGGCATGGTGCTGGCCCATTGCCGACACACGATGAATCGTTGAATGACTGGCTGCCCGAGCCGCACAACCACTCCGAGGGATGGCAAGGCCGATTTAGGCGCGGGCACCCCGATGCCGTGCTTTTGCGCTACGCACTCGAAGTGACGGGTCCGCTGAATGGGCTGCTGGTCAGCCATCTGGATGTGTTTCAACGCGGCATGCCGCTCAAGTGGTGTGAGAGTTATTCGACTGACTCATCGCCCTGCATTGAACGACTTCCTATTGGCGCCTGCGGTGACTTGTCACACCAGAGCATGCTGACCAAACTTCTCGAGAGTGCCCGACCACGGTATTCTTCGGACTCCATCCATTCGGACGGTGACTACCTAGGCCGCATTGCCGGTGTGACTGAGCTGCCGGTCATGCTGCGCTCCTACGGCAACACCAGCGCGGCTGTCCAGGGGTAGAGATGGTCGTCTGAGTGCGGTCTTGACGCAATCCTGACAAATCTCCGGCGATTCCTTGAAGCCGTTCTGACGCAGCGAGGGTTAGAGTCAGCATGATGAAAACGATTTTTGCCTTTCTACTGCTCACGACCAGTCTTTCAGCCCACACTTGGAAAGCCGGTGCATCCGCTGACAAAGAGACCCTGCGTCAGCATCTTCTGGTGGAATGGATGCAGCAGCATGCGGTGTCGGCTGAAGGAGAGATCAAGCCCGTGCAGGTGACTTCGGCGGCATCTACTTTGAATCTCGCTGCGGCAATGGCGGCGAACGCACCTGCGGCGGCAAAGCCATTTCTCGCATTCCAGAGGCTCGAATTGAAGTGGGACAAGGATTTCTTGTTCGTGGGATCGAACGGGCTGCCGGATCACAACATGATGGTAGGCATCACGGCATGGCAGCAGCAGGTGCCGTTGCCGCAGAATTACACGGGGGACAATGCATGGCGTATTCCTCTGAATCCGGTGCCTGCGAAAACTCCAGCGGTCGTGGAGGGGCATTTCCTGCGGGGTGCCATTGCCCTTGGTGTGAACGGCATTCCGATCTTCAATCCGCAGAACAATCGAGGAGAGGTTTCCTATGAGATTGGCGAACTGGATCAGTGGGGGGGGCACTGCGGGCGGGCGGATGATTATCACTACCACATCGCGCCGTTGCATTTGCAATCGGTGGTGGGGAAGGGGATGCCGATTGCGTATGCGCTGGATGGTTACCCGATCTATGGGCTCACGGAGCCGGATGGCTCGCCAGTGGGCAAGCTGGACGAATGCCATGGCCATGAGGATGCGAAGGTGGGCTACCACTATCATGCCTCAACGAAGCGGCCGTATCTTCAGAGCGCTTTTCATGGAGAAGTCGTCGAGGCGGAGGGCCAGGTGGACCCCCAGCCACGTGCGCAGGGTGTGCGCCCGGATACAGCTCCGCTGCGTGGAGCTGAGATCACCGGCTTTGAGAGCTCGGGATCCAACAGCTACAAGCTGAGCTATCAGGTGGGCGGTGAGACACGCTCGATCTCCTACAGCATCAACAGCGATGGTACTTATCCCTTTGAGTTTAACAATGGCCGCGAGGGTGTCGTGAAGGAAGTCTATACGAGCCGGGGTGGTGGTGGCAAAGGACCCGGCGGAGCTGGAGGAAAAGGCAATGGTTTGGGGAAGGGCAATGGAATGAGGCACGATGACCGTCGGCCCGCTCCTCCAGATGAAGCGCCGCCTACACCGCAGTCGCAGGCCTCTGGCAGCATGATGGATGTGAATGGCGATGGCTTCGTCACTGCACAAGAGTTTGCCGACAATGTGAAGCGTGAGCTTGCTGCGAAACGCAGCGGTGGAACGCTGGCAGATGCGCTGGCTAAGGCTCGTGGCGAATTCACTTCGCTGGATCGCAATGGGGATGGCAGACTGGATGTGAGTGAGATGCAAGCACCAGCGGGGTCGCCTGCCGAACAACCGAGTGGTCGGCGTGGCGGAGCGCCTGCGGCAGCGGGCGGAGGCTTCGTTTTGACCAGTCCTGAGGTGGAAGATGGTGGAAATTTGCCCGCAGATTACACGGGCGATGGAGGTGGTGCTACGCTGCCCCTTGAATGGAAGGGCGCACCCGCTGGCACGAGGAGCTATGCGTTGATCATGGATCATCTTGCGCCGAGCAATGAGATGAAGAGCTACTGGGTCATGTGGGACATTCCGGCGAACGTGACGAGCCTGCCGAAGAATGTGAAGGGTGTGGGCAGATTGGGAGTCGGCTTCAAAGGCGAAATCGGCTACGAGCCGCCGCATTCGAAGGGGCCGGGGGCGAAGACGTATGTGCTGCATGTTTATGCACTTTCTGCTGAGCCGAAAATCGCGAGTGCATCGGGTGTGAATCGTGAAGCGTTACTTGCGGCGATCGAAGGGAAAATTCTCGCCAAAGCCGATTTGAGTGTGGTTTACTCGCGTGGTGGTGTCGCAAAAGGTGGTCCTGGCGGAAGTCCGCCACCGACGCAGCCCGGGCCACCACCAGATCAGCCGGGAGAACAGCGCAAACCGTGGATGCAAATACACGGTTCCGAATTGGACGGCAACGGCGATGGCATCGTGACACTGGAAGAGACTCTTGCGGACATGAAGGTTGCGGCTTCGAAATACGATGCGGATAAAAATGACAGCATAACTTCCGCAGAAATTGATGGGGCTGGAGACATCCGAGCGGGTGCCGCTTTTGCAGGATTCATTTACCGTCACGCTTTCGAACTCGATGCCAATCAGGACAGTCAGTTGACCACTGCCGAGCTTGAAAAAGCTGCGAAGTATATTTTTGACTCTGCGGATCTCGATCATGACGGCAAGCTGAGCGCGGCCGAAGTGCAAAGTGCTCCTAATGCGCCGCTGGGCAATCCGCCTCCGCGTAGCACGGACGAGCCACCTGCGACGCCTCCGCCTGGTCCCGCTATGAAAGCCACGAGCAGCAGCAGTGCCCTGCTCATGCAGGCTCAAGGCAATCCCGGAGGTGGTAAAAAGAAGAAAGGCGGTGGGCCGCCCGGACTTATCAAGCCGAGCATCACTGACACGATGAAGCTCAATGTCTATGCGGACAATTGGTTCATGCTTTATGTGAATGGACGTCTCGTTGCTGTCGATCCCATTCAGTTCACCCCGCACAACGTCGTCAGCGTGGATTTCCTGCCTGAGTATCCGATGACGATTGCGGTGCTCGCGAAGGACAATGCCGATCCCAAGACCGGTCTCGAATACGGCAGCAGCATTGGTGATGGAGGCTTCGTTTTGAAGTTTGCCGATGGCACCGTGACCAATGCCAGTTGGAAAGCCAAAAGCTTCTTCCACGGCCCGATCAACGGCGACACTGCAAACCCGCAGGTCAAACAGGAACTGCTGCCGGCCAACTGGTGGGGCGTCGATTTCGATGACAGCACCTGGAAAAACGCCAAAGAGTACACCGTGGAGGAGGTCGATCCCAAGCAGCCTTATTTCGAGAATGATTTTGAAGGCGCCAAGTTCATCTGGACTGACGACCTCGCGCTCGACAACACCATCCTCTTCCGAACCAGGATCGAGAAGTCCGAGTGGAAGCAGCGCTGGAACACGAAGCCTGATCTCGACGTCACCGGAGCACCACTGAAATGAAAACACTAATCGCATCAGGCATATGCCTCCTTCTGGCAGCCAGCGCTTTCGCCAAAGGGCCGAACATCCTTTTCATCCTCGCCGATGATCAATCTTGGAGCGGCACCTCGGTCCGCATGATGCCCAATGAGCCGGGCAGCGCGAGCCGTGAATTTCACACGCCGAATCTGGAAAAACTTGCTGCGCAAGGGATGACGTTTTCGCAGGCCTATGCTGCGCATTGCAAATGCGAGTGCTCACGCGCAGCGATCCAAATGGGGCGCACCACGACTACGCTCAACGCGCCCGACAAAAATGCACGCAACTGGAGTGCTCCGGTCACGGACTCGCTGGTGAACACGCTCAAGAAGGCGGACCCCAGCTACCTTGCGGCGCATTTCGGCAAATGGCAGTGGTTTCATACACCGGAGTCGATGGGCTATGATGCCAGTGATGGCATCACGATTAATGAGGACGGCGATACGACCGATCCAGAGGATCCCAAGCAGTCCTTCAGCATCACCCGCCGGGCGGGGGCGTTCATGGAGTCTGCGGTGAAGGAAGGGCATCCGTTCTTCATTCAGCTCTCCTACTATGCCGTGCATCAGAAACCGCAGGCGCTTGCTGCGACGCTCAAAAAATACGAGGGGATGGACAGTGCGGCCAAAGGCGGGCGTGGAGATCGTGCTGTGATGGCTGCCATGACCGAGGATTTGGACACCTGCGTGGGCGAGGTTTTGAAAAAGATCGATGACTTGCGAATTGCCGAGAATACCATCGTCATCTACACCTCCGACAATGGTGCCCGCACGACGCTTCTTAACGGCGGGAAGGGGGATCTGGGGGAAGGCGGGATTCGTGAGCCTTTGATCATTCGTGGTCCCGGCATCAAGGCAGGTTCCCATTGCACGACGCCCGTCATTCTCTACGACCTCATGCCTACCGTGGCGGACTTTGCATCACCGGGCTTCGCCATTCCAAAAGGTGTCGAAGGAGGCAGTTGGAAGCCGCTGCTGTTAAGCGCGGGCAGCGCGCCGGTGAAGCGACCCATCGGCCGTTTCGTGTGGCATCAGGCGGTCGAGGTCGAGCATCCACAGTCCGCCATCCGTGAAGGCGATTACAAGCTGCTCTATTTCTGGGATACCAAGGAAGGACTGCTCTTTGATGTGGTGAATGATCTGGGCGAAACGCGTGATCTCGCGAAACAAAAGCCAGACCTTGCGGCCCGGCTTCTGGCGGAGCTCAAGGCCCACATCCGTGCCGGACTCGGGGAGCAGGCGTCTGCCGCACTTGAGCGCGGCGAATTTCCGCAGGGACGCGGCCCCGGCAAAGGCAAGGGGCCACGAGGTGGCAAGAAGAAGATGATGAAGTGATCTGAAGCCACAGTCAGGTGCATTTCGGTATTTGATGTGTGGTTGTTGGAAGATTGTAAATCTGGCGTTTACTGCGGATGAAGAAGGTGGGCCGCCAGTGTTGATTTGCCGGCGGTTTGCGTCTTCACTGCCATTCAATCACGCCCCATGTCCGAAGCCTTCAATTCCAACTACCCCTCCATCGAACATCTTCGCGAGAGAGCGCGCCAGCGGGTGCCGCGTTTCGCTTTTGAGTATCTGGAGGGGGGATGTTTTTCGAACATCAATCTTCAGCGCAACACGGATGAGATCCGGCAGGTGCAGTTGCGGCCTTGGTATTTGAGGGACTATCCGGGTTCGGATCTGAAGACGGAGCTGTTTGGTATTACCTACGATGCGCCGTTTGGGGTTTCGCCCATTGGTCTGCAAGGACTGGTCTGGCCGAAGGCGACGGAGATCATCGCGAAGGCGGCGCATCAGCACAACATTCCCTTCACACTCAGCACCGTCGCAACTGCCAGCATCGAAACCGTGGCTGAACTCACGGAGGGGAAGGCTTGGTTTCAGCTCTACCATCCCGCCGAGGATTCACTGCGCGACAAGCTGCTTGATCGTGCACGGGATGCAGGCTTTCCGGTGCTCGTCATCCTCGCGGATACGCCAACTTTTGCCTATCGGCCCAAGGAAATCCGCAATGGTTTGTCCATTCCGCCACGCATGTCGGTGCGCAATGTGATCCAGATGATGCTGCATCCTACCTGGTCGTTCAGCCAGCTCGCGGCAGGGGCACCGGAGTTCAAGACGATGAAGCCTTATTTGCCGAAGGGGCTGAGCATGAAACACCTTGGGCTTTTCATGAACAAGACCTTCTCAGGTCGTTTGAATCCGGCCAAGATCAGCGCCATTCGCGAGCGCTGGAAGGGCAAGCTTGTGGTGAAAGGAGTCGTCACCGAGGAGGATGCGGAAACGGCGCTCGGGCTCGGCGTGGATGGCTTCATCGTGTCAAACCACGGTGGACGTCAGCTTGATGCGGGACAGTCCACCATCAAACCTCTCACTGAACTCGCGAAGAAATTTGGCCAGCGCACCACGGTGATGATCGACAGCGGCCTTCGTGCCGGGCCGGATGTGGCTTGTGCGCTCGCCAGCGGTGCAAAGTTTGCCTTCATGGGTCGGTCCTTCATGTATGGCGTCGCGGCACTCGGTAAAGCGGGTGGAGACCACACGATGACGATGCTCAAACGCCAGCTCAAGCAGGTCATGGAGCAGGTAGGGTGCGAGCGTGTCGCAGATCTGCCGAAACATCTTGTCAGTGGTCCGCAGGCTTGAACATGACCTTAGATTCGAACGATCTTCCCTTCCTGCACGGCGGCCCGCTGGGCCGGGCGCGTTTCAAAGTGCAGCCGGAGGATTTTGTGGTGGAGGAGTTGCTGGGGTTTGAACCTTCGGGTGTGGGCGAGCATTGCCTCGTGTGGGCGGAAAAGCGAAATCTGGACAGCAACACGGCGGCGGCACGACTGGCAGACGCAGTGGGGATTCGGCGGCGGCTGGTCAGTCACTGCGGATTGAAGGACCGTCATGCGGTCACGCGTCAGTGGTTCAGCCTGCACATGCCGGGGCAGGAGTCGCCGGAACTGGTGGTGTTGGAATCCGAAGGGCTGCGCGTGCTGCGCATCACCCGCAACACGCGCAAGCTGCGGCGTGGCATTCATCTGGGCAATCGCTTCAACATCCGGCTGCGAGAGCCGAATTTTGATGCGACGCTTGCTGCGCAGCGCTGGCAGGCAATCACGGAGAAGGGCGCTCCGAATTTCTTTGGCTCACAACGCTTCGGCAATGAAGGGCAAAACGTGGCGAAGGCGCAGGCGATGTTTCGCGGCGAATTCACGCCGGGAGATCGCCTGCTGCGTGGCATTCTGCTTTCCGCCGCGCGCAGTCATCTCTTCAATGCCGTGGTGGCCGGCCGCATGGCACGCGGGAGCTGGGACAAACCGCTGGCAGGTGAAGTCTTCGGCTTCGCCGACAACGGCACAATTCTGCTGCCGGAAAATCAGCGTGGCGATGAAGTCGCACGATTTGAAAAAGGCATCGTCGAACTCACCGCGCCACTATGGGGCAGTGGTGAACTGCAAAGTGTGGGGGAGGTGCGCAGCCTCGAACAGGAACTGCTGGCTGGGTTTCCTGACATCACCGCCGGACTCGAAGCCTTCGGACTGCGGCAGGAGCGCCGCGTGATGCGGCTGCGTCCGCTTGATTCCACGTTTGAGGTGCTGGAAAATGGCGACCTAAAAATCTGCTTTGATCTGGCCAAGGGAACGTATGCCACGACCTTGCTGAGTGAACTGGCAGAGCTGGATGAATCCGGCGGTGATGCGGAAGCATCGTGTATTCAGCGCAATGAAGGGTGATCAGAGTGCGTAGCTGAAGAATCGCAATGCTCCAGAACCACCGCTCATTCATCCTTCGTTTCCTTGCTGTCTGCCTGACCGCTTCGCTGTCTTGTGCTTTTGGGACTGACGCAGTCCCCGGACAGCGGGTCTTCTACACAGGGCACAGCTTTCACATGTTTGTGCCGGGGATGATCGAATCGATGGTCAAGACCACGGACATTCAAGGCCACAAGCTCGTCGGGCAGCAGGGCATTGGTGGTTCGCGGGTGATCCAGCACTGGCAGGTGCCGGATGAAAAGAACAATGCGAAGCAGGCTCTCATGGGGGGGAAGGTCGATGTCTTCACGATGGCGCCGCACCTGCTCATCCCGGATGAAGGCATCACGAATTTTGTAAGGCTTGGTTTGGAGCACAACGCCAACATGCGCTTCCTCGTGCAGGCCTCATGGTATCCCTTTGACCTGCCTGCACCTGTGCAGGGGCAGACGGACCGGCGCATCAAGGACAATGCCCAGCGTGACAACGCGAAAATTGAGGATCTGCAAGCTGCCGTCGATGGCTGGCGCACCCAGCTCGAAGCGCAGGCCGCTGCGCTCAATCAGCAGCACGGCAAGGCGTGTGTGTTCATTGTTCCTGTGGGTGATGCGGTGGTGAAACTGCGTGCCATGGTTGTGGCGGGCGAGTTTCCGGGGATCACCAAACAATCCGCGCTCTTCCGCGATCCCATCGGGCATGGTCAGGGGCAAATCATGGCTCTGGCAGCCTACTGCAACTTTGCCGCGATCTATCGCATGAGTCCGGTGGGACACATCGCTCCGGAGCGCAGCATCAATGCGGCGCAGCATGCCATTCTTCAGAAGATCGCGTGGGACATCGTGTCAAAGTATCCACAGGCGGGAGTGAAGTGAGAGATCAGCGCACGAGTTCGAGCACTCCGAATGAAGCGGGCACATGAAAGTCTGGGCGCTCCGTCTGCGGATTCATCCAGGGCATCCAGCCGGAGTGAACGGTGCCATCGGACCGGTGATGAAACTCGGCGCGGTAGAGGCCGGCGAAGAACTCGGCTGAGCCGGGCTTGAGCACCTGCAAAGCACGCAGCGTGTCGAGCGGCAGGCTGCCGGTGACGGTGTAGCGATTGCCTTCGATGTGGGCGGTGAGTTCCATGCCTTCGCAATGCCAGTCCCAGTTCATTTCGCGATAGAAACTCGCCTCGTAGGCCAGCACGTCTCCACGCGGGGACATTTCGAGACAGTAGTAGGGCTTCAGGCTCAGATCAGGGGCGAAGAAGATTTCGACGCGGTCGGAGCCGAGCACGCGATCTTTGGCGGTTGGACCGTCGGGCAGCACGAGATCGTCATCGATGCAGTCGAAGCGGAAATGAAGATGTGTTTCATCCCAGAGGGCGCGGAACTCGGTGAGCGGAGCGGTGCGCTCTTCCCAAGGAAAGGTGAAGTCGGTCAAAGGCTCGGCCACGGACCAATCCAAGGGAGATGTGGAGGTGTGGCGGACTGGGTAGCGTTTCATGCGGCAGCATTGGCAAGACTGGGCGTCAATTCAACGGCGGGTGGATAGTTGTCTGCATGCAGGATCGTTCGATCATGATGAAATGGATTTTGCTTTGCCTGCCAGCGCTGACTTTGATGGCGGAGGATTTGACCGTGGAAGCCAGACGGCTGCATCTGGGAAAGGCGGGGCAGTTTGAATGGGAAGCATTCAAGGATCGAGCAGTCGATGCGGAGCGTCTGGAGAGGCGGTTTGAAGCGAAGGTGAATGCCACGGAGCAGACGCTGCGGCTCTGGCAGCGCGATGTGAAACTGACATGGCCGGTGCTGTTGAACGGGCGCAAGCTGGGAACGCTGGTGACGGCGGAAACGGCGATGGAGAGCCTGCTGACGATCCCGGCGGGGGGGTTGCGTGACGGGGAAAATGTTCTGACCATCGAAGCGCCGCCAAGCCTGGACGACATCGAGGTGGGACCGGTGTTCATCGCAGCGAAGCCGATGACGGAGGTGGTGAGCGGTGCGCAGGTGGAAGTGTCGGTGACGGATGGCGAAATGGGCGGCGGACTGCCGTGCCGGCTGACCTTGACGCGAATGGACGGGACATTGCAGCCGCTGCGAGCAGAACCCGCAGGCGAGGTGGCGGTGCGCATTGGCGTGGTTTACACACGGAATGGCAAGGCCATGCTGTCGCTCCCGCCGGGTGACTACATCCTGCACGCAGGACGTGGTTTTGAATGGAGCGTAGAGAGATCGGAGATTTCGGTGCGTGCGGGCGAGACGAAGCAGGTGGCGCAGCAACTGCGGCGTGAGGTGCCGACGGCGGGCTGGATCGCGGTAGACAGCCACATTCACACGCTGACTCACAGCGGGCATGGCGATGCAAAGATCGAGGAACGCATGCTGACGATTGCGGGGGAGGGGATCGAACTGGCGATAGCCACAGATCACAACCATCACACGGACTATGCGCCCAGCGCGGCGAGCATGGGCGTGGCGGAGCGGTTCACGCCGGTGATCGGCAATGAGGTGACGACGAAGCACGGGCACTTCAATGCGTTCCCGATTGATCCGGGTGCGCGGGTGGTGAATCACCAGCAGGAGGACTGGGCGAAGCTGCTGCCAGAGATCCGTGCGACACCGGGCGTGAAGGTGATCACGCTGAATCATCCACGGGACCTGCACAGCGGCTTCATTCCGCTCGGCGGCATGCAGTTCAATGCGAAGACGGGCAGGCATCGTCATGCGGACGCGCTGGACATTGATGCGATGGAGGTGATCACCTCGGCGGCGATGCAGTCGGACATTCATCTGCTCTATCGGGACTGGTTTGCTTTGTTGAACCGCGGGCATCGCATTGCGGCGGTTGCATCGAGCGACAGTCATGATGTGAACCGCTTCATCCTGGGACAGGGGCGCACGTATGTGGCGGCGAAGGATGCGGATCCGGCGAACCTCGATCTCGACGAAGTCTGGCGCAGCTACAAAGAGGGGCGGCTGCTGGTGAGCCTGGGACTGCTGGCGCAGCTGAAGGTGAATGACAAGTTCACGGTCGGCGATCTAGCCATAGGGCTGGCGGAAAGCATCCAGGTGGAGGCCACCGTCTTTGGTCCGGGGTGGACGCAGGCGGATCGGATTGAACTTTTCGCTAACGGGATTTTGATTCGCGAGCAGAAGATCGAGGACAACCATCGTGCGGGTGAAAAGGCGCGCATCGTCTGGCAGTTGCCGAAACCGGCGCATGATGTGAATCTGGTGGTGATCGCAACGGGGCCGGGCGTCACTGAGCCGTTCTGGGAGATTCCGCGTCCGTATCAACCGAGCAGCAAGGCCTTCGTGCCGCGTGTAGTGGGCTCCACGAATCCCGTCTGGCTGGATGCGGATGGTGACGGCCGGTTTGAGCCGGCGGTTGCCATTGCCCGGCGATTGATTCAGGAAAGCGGGGGAGATCGCGTGAAGTTGCAGGATGCCTTGAAGCGTTGCGATGAGGCCGTGGCGGTGCAGGTGGAGTCGCTGATGGTGAAAAGTGAACAATGATCTTGTCCAAATCTGCCTTTCATCTGACTTCTATACCATCATGAGCACTCCCAGCCCTTCCCCTGACCTCAAACGCCGTTCCTTCCTGCGCGCCGCATTCTCCGGTGCACTTGTCACCCCTGGAGTCATGAACGCGGCAGAGGTGGAGAAGGCGATTGCAGGGAAGTTTCATGAGCCTGCGCAGGATCTGCCGCTGGCGGAGGATGCGGACGTCATTGTGTGCGGTGCCGGACCTGCGGGCATTGCGGCGGCGATCACTGCAGCGCGCGCGGGTGCCAAGGTGCGGGTGTTTGAATGGCGGGGCTGCCTCGGTGGCGTGTGGACGGCCGGATTGCTGGGTTACCTGCTGGATTTCGACAAGCCCGGCTTCAACCAAGAACTGCTGAAGCGGTTGGAGGAACGCGACATCCGCCGTGGCACGAACAAAAAGAGCGTGGTTTACGAGCCGGAGGGCATGAAACTACTGCTGGAGGAAATGTTCGTGGAAGCGGGAATCAAGTTCCAACTCCATACGAAGGTCTGCGCGGCGTATCGCGAAGGGAAACGGCTCACGACGATTGTGACCGAGTCGAAGTCAGGGCGTCAGGCTTGGAAAGCGCCCGTGTTTATTGACACGACGGGTGATGGAGATCTCGGTGCGCTGGCAGGTTGTGCTTTTGAATACGGTGAAGCAGATTCGTGCCCCTGCCAGCCGATGTCGCTTAATGCGCTGCTGGTTTGCAAAGACGCGGCGGCATTGAAGGATTACATTCACGGTTCAGATCCGAGCAAGACGGATGGCACGTCAAAAGACGCGTTTCTCACGGAGATCAAACGCACCGATCATTTCCCCTCGTATGCGAAGCCGACGCTATGGCAGGTGCGGGATAATCTGCTGCTGGTGATGATGAACCACCAGTACGGCGTGCCGTGTTTTGATGCGGCGAAGATCACCGAGGCCACCGTGCACGCGCGGGCGGAAATGAACAAAATCGTGAACGGCCTGCGCAAGCTCGGCGGACCGTGGGAGGGGCTGCAAATCGCCGCGACGGCGGAGCAGATTGGTGTGCGCGACGGGCGGCGCATTGCTGGGCGCTACACGGTGAGCAAGGAAGATGTGATCGCCGGGGCGCGCTATGATGATGCTGTGGTGAGGCCCACGTTCAGTGTGGATATTCATGCGCTGAGCGCAGACATGAACAAGAAGTCGGCCTATAGCAATGCGGGCATCAAGGTGAAACCGTATGACATTCCGCTGCGGGCGTTGATTGCGAAAGACGTGGACGGTCTGATGATGGCCGGGCGCAACATCAGCGGAGATTTCATCGCGCACGCGAGCTATCGGGTGACAGGAAATTCCGTGGCGATGGGCGAAGCTGCGGGTGTGACTGCTGCGCTGGCTGCGACGACAAAGCGTCTGCCGCATGACATTCCCTGGAGCGAAGCCGAGGCCAAGCTGAAAGCGCTGGGGCAGCGGGTGTAGTTATTTACCGGTGCGCTTGCGTTTTGCTTCCTGTTTGAGGAAGAGCGGCTCAAGAGTTTCGCGAATCCATGCGAAGGCGGGTTCCAGACCTTCGCGCTGATAGATGACGCCGATGTCGGCTTCGACGGCGGTTGGATTGCCGGTGCAGGAGAGGAACTGATTGCAGGTGAAGCGTGTTTTCATCTCGGCATCCACCTTGCCCTGCTGCTTCAGGATGAGGCTGCGGACGTAGAGTTCGAGAACGGCATCGCCTATCCAGGCGTTTTCGCGCAGGCGCTGGGTGAGATCGAGGTCGGGTGGGGATGCCATGAGCGTGGCATCCAGAGCGAGCATTGATCCAAGTTCAACCGGGGATCACTTGGTTTTGGCGGGCGGCGCTGAACTGCTCAGCCCTTGGAAATAGGCACTGACCCAGGTGTGCTGCAGGCGGGTGGCCTTAACAGAGACTGAGTTCTGTTCTTTTTTGAAGCTCATGCTGGGCTGAGGTGCGTCTGCAACAGGCTTGGTTTCGCCACCCTCAATGACCGTGCTGATGTCCTTGAGAATGGTTTCGATGCTGGCCTGTGTTTTTGGCAGGGCATATACTTTCGTGACCAGGGCGGTATCGTCGGCGGCACGGATGAACCACCTGTTCTGGTCAAGTGCGAGCACCAAACCGTTTGCGCGACAAAGAGTCTCAAGGACCTCAAACGGGCTGCTGTTGATACTGAAAGTCACCAACTTTTGATTGATGGGATTGTCGTCCGGCAGTGAGATGAAATTGATGCTGGCATCGGTGGCAAGAAAACGCAGCACATCGCCGAGGTTCGCCTTGGCGAAGTCGTACTGTTGTGGGCGGGCTTTGCGCAGCTCCGCCGCCCTGGCCTCGGCGGCATTTGGTGAAGTCTGTGAAGCAGGGCTGGAAGCCTGATCTTTGGTGGCCGGCGCTTCTGCGGAAACAGGTGTGAGGAAAAAGGACTGGGCGTCGGAGGTGAGCTTGTGATTTGCGAGCTCCGCGCAGTAGTGCAAGGCTTCGGAGAGCGGAACGTCCTTGAGTGACAGGGTGATTCGTGCCGATGCATCTCCGCCGGGCTTGACGATGATGTTGACTCCTTTTTTATCGGGGTCGAGGTCTCGGGCCTTGATGCGAATGAAGTCGATGCACTCCGTGAGTGTGGCATCGCGGAATTCGACGCTGGGAATGAGGATTTTGGCGGCCGGAGCTGGAATGACAATCTCACCGAGTTTGCCGGATGGGTCGGGCACAACAGGCGCAGTTGCGGATTTCGCAAACACGGGGTCATCAGCAGGGCCGATGAGAACCGCGTATGGCTGAATGATCATCTTGAGGCTGGCCAGTTCCACGACATAGCGCAGGGCTTCACCCAGAGGCACGTCTTTGAGCTCCATGGAGATGGCGGCCTTTGAGGGTGGATTGCCTTGTCTATAGATGATGCTTACTCCTGGTGCCTTGGGGCCAGGGCTGAGCTCACGGCTTTTGACGCGGAGGTATTCGATGGCTTCTTCCACCGAGGCACCCTGAAACTGAACGCTGGGGATGATGATCTCGTTGAGCTTGGTTTTGATGAAATCAGTCGATGCTGCTGCTTTCGTCTGAGCGGATGAGGTCATGTAACTCAGATCAAGCGCCCGGGACTTGGCGGCTTCGGCCTCAGTGCCGAAGTAGATGCCGCCGAATGGCTTACGTGTGAGGGTGTCGTAGAAAGTAATGTGTGGCAGCCCTTGCGAGGGAGTGGGTAGATGCAGGACGAAGCTGCCCCTGCCTCGTTTCAAAAGTACCTGCTGCCTTGCATCAATTGCGGATGCCTTGTTATCGGCGGTGGAAGTGATGTACAGGGCTGCAGTTGCTTCATCTGCGCTGCCGAGTTCATAATCCACCCCGACCGTGAGCATCTCGGCTGAGCGCGTCATGGAGGTAATGACCATGGAGTCGCGAGGACGAAAGGCGGATTTCCCGACGGCGAAGTCGCTGGGGGTGGCTGCCGGAAGACCGCCCTTCTTGGGATCGATCACATGGGGGGTGATGATATAAAGCACGGGACGTTTGCTTTGAGGCTTGCCGTCATGCCAACCTGCGATCACGCAGGATTGTCCGGTCTGCATTTGTTGAATGGCCTTGTAAACCCGGCTGCGGGCGTTCGCATAGTCGCCTTTGAACTCGGAGATCACCGCACCTGTTGCTGGATCAAAGAGATCCGAGTCGGTGATATCAATGCCGAGGTTGACCGCATCACCACTCACGGTGGGCGTGAACTTGCAGACGAGGCCGATTGGCACATAAACAACTTTGCCGTCCTTGTCTTTGCTGGGCTGGTTCACGATGCTTTTAATCACGACTTCCTTCTCGTTGGAGGTGACTATGCGTGGGTAGGAGGTGACATTGGTTCTGTCATTCCTCAGCAGTTCCCGCAGTTGAACGGCGAACTCGTCGGGGGACAACAGTGCCGGGAGAAAAGACTGTGTTTCTTCGGCTGGCAGCCTGCCGTCAAAATTCCAGTCGGTGGCTTTCTTGAATTCAACGATTTTCACTTCGATCGCGATGAGCGGCGCATCCTCAGCGGGTTTCGGCTGCTGAGCACGAGTGACGCCGAAAAAGGTCATGAGCACGATACACATGGTGATCAGGGCCTTCATAACAGGATGAGGCGCACGATGTTTGGCAATGGACTGGATGCGGGAACGCAAGGCGGCGCCCCGCTGGAAGATGCCTACAAAGCCGAGGCTCAAGCCGCGAGGGGAGAAGGCGGTTTCGACTTTGAGGAGGGCATGGCCGTAGGCGATGCGGTGGTCATGGGTGGCATCCTGGAGCACCTGGGCATCGCAGGCGGCTTCGCGGTCGGTACGGATTTTGAAGAACGCGATCCAGAGCAGGGGATTGAACCAATGCAGCGCCATCAGCACGCACATGAGGGCATTGAGCGGGAGATCGCCCCTCTTGAGGTGCATGAGTTCGTGCTTGAGGACGAGTCTTGCCTCGGCTGGCGTGAACTCGCGGTCGAACTCTGCGGGCAGCAGCAGGGTGGGGCGCAGGAGACCGGTGACGGCAGGGCTGCTGACACTGGAGGCGATCAAAACTCGCGGGACGTAGCGCAAGTGCATTTCGCTGGCGATTTGGGCGAGCGTGGCGAGAAGCTCGTCGCTGGCGGGATGGCGGGCGTGTTTGAAACGGCGCAGGGTGAGCATGAAGGAGACGCTGCCGAAGACGAGCATGCCTGCGGAGACGCCGAGCCAGGAAAGAAGGAGCACGTGCTGCCAGTTGGCGGGTTCGGGCATCGGGGCCGGTGCCTCGAAAACAACCGGGGCCGCTTCCACCATCAAAGGAGAGACGGCTGAGGGAGTTGGTAGTGCTGGCTGGGGTGAAGCTTGAAAGACGTGCTCGATGCTCCAACGGCTTTGTGGCAACACAGGCATGAGGAGAACGACAAGCACGGGCAGCCAGAGGGCATAGCGCATGCGGGCGGTGAGATGCCGACGAAAAGCCGCCTGAACGAGCAACGTGGCCAGCGTGAGAAGCGACGCACGAAGACTGGCTGCGAGGAGCCAGTCGAAGATTTGGGTGAGCGTGTTCATGGGTGGTTAGGAGTTGAGATTTTGGTCGAGCAGCCTTTTGAGCTCCTTCACCTCTTCCGCAGTGAGCTTGCTGTTTTGGGCGAAGTGGACGAGCAGGGGCTTGGCCGCGCCGCCGAAGATGCGCTGCATGAAGGACTCGCCCTCGGCGCGCACGCAGGCCTCGCGTTTCACGGCGGGGAGGAAGGTGCGGGTGCCGCTGGCGTTCTCGTCGGTCTTGAGCGCGCCTTTTTCAACGAGGCGCATGAGCAGGGTTCGGACGGTGTTTTCCGCCCAGTTCATGGTGGGGCGCAGTGCCTTGGTGACTTCAGAGGCGGTCTGTGGGGAAGACTCCCAAAGAGCCTCCATGACGGACCATTCGGATTCGGCGATGTCGGGTGCGGTTGGCATGATTTATTGGAATTAAAATCATTTCACTACATTTGTCGTGAACAGGCAACTACAAATGTAGTGATCATGGAGCGGTGTATGCCCAATGTCACGAAAAAGGCGGCACGGCGTCAGAGCTAGGTGCGGGGGTGCAAGGTGATGGTGGTGTCGTCTGCTTCGATCCTGTGACCACTAAGCCGGGCGCAATGTTTGAGCGCTTCATCTGCGGGAAGGCCGTGAGTGAACAGGGTGATGAGGGTCTCCTCCATGCTCCCTGGCGTGATGGAGATTTTCAGATTCCTGACCGGCGGATCGGCTTTTGCCGCAGCCTCCTGGATGGCTTTCACGGCCTCGCTCAGGCTGGCCCTGCGCAGGTCGAGCTGTGGCAGGATGATTTTTCCGGCTTTGGCAAGAGCCGCCGGCAGAGGGGCTGCGGGCTGCGGTGGTTCATCCAGTAGTCTTTGGTCGGTGAGCCATTTTTCGGCCAGAATGAAATGTTCGGGCGGCTGCCTGCAAGCCAAGGTGAGACGCTTGCGATCTAGGGTGAATCCGCTCCCGTCGTAAAAGGGGATAT
The DNA here is from genome assembly GCA_021733925.1 of Prosthecobacter sp. Classification (GTDB taxonomy): domain Bacteria; phylum Verrucomicrobiota; class Verrucomicrobiia; order Verrucomicrobiales; family Verrucomicrobiaceae; genus Prosthecobacter. The sequence goes on from JAIPJY010000028.1 coordinate 42,439, forward strand.
TCGAGGATCTGGCAGCCGCATTGATGGCTGCATTATCCTGAAATCGTGTCAGGAACTGGGGCTTCACCTGAAACAGCCGCCTCCTAAACTCTCCCGGAGAGCACTCATTGTCGCTCGAGATAACATGAAAAACCAGCGCATGATCTTCAATCCCCTGGCTCATCTGTGAGAGCTCGGTCAGATACATCAGGGCATTCCGAAGCGTCATGCCCTTCTCAATGAAAAGCGAGACACTGGCCCCCGATGAAGTGTGTCGCACATCTTCGGCCGTTTCCCGCAGCCAGACCACATTGATTCCGTGGCCCGATGAGCCTTTGGATTTCTTGTCCAGTTCGCGGCTCTGTGCCACCAGCCATTCAAGGGTCTCAAGCGAGGTCCGTGCGTCAATAAGGGTCTCAGGAAGTTTGAGGCGTTGCAACTTGTCGCGGGTCAGTGTCACAGCATCTTTCCCGGGTATTCCGTAATGGATTTCTTCCAGCAAGATGAGGGTATGGTGCAGCACGTCGCCTTTGGCTTCGGTGCGACAGAGCAGGCAGGATGCATCCTCGGATGACCAAGTCCGCGCTTGAATTTTCAGCAAGGGATTTACCACACGAGATGGATCTGGAAACGAGACCAGAAGGTCGATCTCGTCATACAGGCGGCATTTCAAAGCCGTCAGGACATGCATTTCGAGCTTCTCGGCTGCAAAAGGGATCGTGAAGGTCACCGTAGCACCGACAGGCACAGTTTTGGAGTCCAGCGGGTGATTTTTGGCAGCGAATTCTGTTTCGAGCGCGCGCAGGGTCTTCAAGGCTTCGGACGTTGGGAGAATGACCGGCAATGTCATCATACCTGGCAGCATTGGCTGAGGGGACGGCACTTGCTGCAAGGTGGGCGGATGGGGCGGGAAGTGACTGGCCAGTGGGGCGATTTCCTTCAGCGGCAGCGCAGAGTCAAGCTCCCAGACACGGGCCGAAACCTGCACCATGCCATGGTTCTCCCCAGCAGCAGGGAGACAGAGCGTGGTGGCAAGAAGGCCGAGGAGACAAGGGAACAGCACCGAGAGGCATGAATTCTGACTCATGCCCCCCATAGTAGCCGTATCGTTGGTATAAACACCAGCTTTCTCGGGCCCGAATCCTGCTCCCTCGCGGTTGACACCCCCTCCCCCCGGCAGTAATCCTGATCCCCCTCAAAAATCCAAACTACCTCAAATAACATGGTCAAAATCGGCATCAATGGTTTCGGGCGCATCGGTCGCCTCGTCTTTCGCGCAATCTGTGACCAGGGTCTCCTGGGCAAGGAAATTGAAGTCGTCGCAGTGAACGACCTCGTGCCTGCTGACAATCTCGCCTACCTCGTCAAGTACGACTCCACCCAGGGCAAGGCCCGTGAGAACGTTTCCTCCAAGAAATCCAGCCCTGATCTGGCTGCAGACGACATTCTGGTGGTCGATGGCCATGAGATCAAATGCCTCGCTGTGCGCGCAGGTCCTTCCGCACTCCCTTGGAAAGAGCTTGGCGTGGACATCGTCATCGAGTCCACCGGCCTCTTCACCGAGCGCAGCAAGGCCCAAGGCCACATCGACGCAGGCGCTAAGAAGGTCATCATCTCTGCCCCTGGCAAGGATGAAGACATCACGATCGTCATGGGCGTGAATCATGAGAAGTATGATCCCGCCAATCATCACGTCGTTTCCAACGCAAGCTGCACGACGAACTGTCTGGCTCCCGTCGTTCACGTCCTCCTGAAAGAAGGATTCGGCGTCGCTGAAGGCCTCATGACCACCATCCACAGCTACACCGCCACGCAGAAGACGGTGGACGGCCCGAGCGCCAAGGATTGGAAAGGTGGCCGCAGCGCCGCCATCAACATCATTCCTTCCGGCACGGGTGCCGCCAAGGCCGTGGGTCTCGCCATTCCAGAAGTGAAGGGCAAGCTCACCGGGATGTCCTTCCGCGTGCCAACGCCGACGGTTTCCGTGGTCGATCTCACCGTGAAGACGGAGAAGGAAACCAGCTACAAGGAAATCTCCGCCGCCATGAAGAAGGCCAGCGAAACCTACCTCAAGGGCATCCTGAACTGGACCGCCGACGAAGTGGTGAGCACCGACTTCATGCACGACCAGCACAGCTCCATCTTTGACGCCGGTTCCGGCCTCGAGCTGAACAGCAAGTTCTTCAAGCTGGTGAGCTGGTACGACAACGAGTGGGGTTACTCCAACCGAGTCGTCGATCTCGTGAAATACATTGTGAGCAAAGGCCTGTAATCTAAACGAACACAGCAACCTTCAAAGCCTTCGACGGGCCGGCTCACGTGAGCCGGCCCGTTTTGCGTACCCGCTCATCTCCCAACTTTCCATGAATCTTATTTTCTCTTTCCAACCATGTCTCTTTTATCTCAACTGCACCTCCTGCCCAGGCCCTTCTGGGTTCTCGTAGGCGCGACCTTCGTCAACCGGTTCGGCGTTTTCGTCGTGCCGTTCCTGGCGCTCTTTATCACGCGGAATGGCAATACGGCCACGCAGGCCGGTTACGCCGTGGCTGCGTATTCATTGGGGGGCTTCATTGCCGCCGGGATCGGCGGCTGGATGGCGGACCGTCTTGGGCGGAATGTCACCATGGCTGTCTCAGCGCTCGCGGGAGCAGTTTGCATGATCGCCATGTCGCAGGCGGTGGACTGGCGGGCGCTGGCTGCCCTGGCCTTCATCACCGGGGCCATCAATGAGGCGGGGAGTCCTGCCAGCGCGGCGCTGGTGCAGGACATCGTTCCGCCTGAGCACCGCGTCGTCGCCTATGCAGTGCAGCGGTTTTCGATCAATCTCGCGTGGTCCCTCGGGCCAGCGGCAGCCGGTTTCCTGGCGGAATATTCGTTCTTCTGGCTGTTCGTGGTCGATGCGGTCACATCGGCGTTCTTTGGCATCATCGCGTGGCTGTTTTTGCCGCGCGGCAGACGCACGGCCCGCGAGCACGCGGGCTGGGGGCATGCGTGGCAGTCGATCCGTGCCAATCACGCCTTCCTGGCCTTGTTCGGCGCCTGCGTTTGCACGGCATGGATCTTCCGGCAGACGAACACCACCTTTCCGCTGCACTTTGAGCGCAATGGGCTGCCGCTGCATTACTGCGGTCTCGTGCTCGCTTTGAATGGTGTGATGATCTGCCTCTTCGAAGTGCCGCTGGCGGTCGGGCTGCGCCTGTTGCCCGTCAAGCAGGTGCTCGCGCTCGGCTACATCCTGATGGGGGCCAGTTTCCTCGCGTTCCTGATCAGTGGATCGCTCACGGCGTTTGTGCTGATGATGGTGGTGTTCACTGTGGGCGAAATGTCGGCGTTTTCACGGCAGCAGGCCTACTCGGCGAGTCTCTCTCCAGAAGACATGCGGGGGCGTTACGTCGGCTTTCTAGGTTTCGCATGGTGCACGGGCAACACGGCCAGTTCCGCGCTCGGCATGTCGCTCTATGATCATCATCCCACGGTGCTGTGGGTGATGAATGCCGTGCTCGGCATTGTCGCGGCACTCCTCATTCTCTACACTCGTAAAACCCAGCTGCATGAATCCTGAAAAATCATCCGCCAATGCAGTGCTGAGTGCTGTGATCGCCTTTGGCCTGTGGGGCGTGCTTCCAGTGTATTGGAAGCAGATCGGTCATCTCGGCAGCGGCGTTGCCCTGGCGCAGCGTGTGGTCTGGACCCTGGCCACCGTGCTGCCCCTGCTGATGCTGCGCGGCGAATGGACCGGCTTTCTGCGCTCCATGCGCGACACGCGCCTGCTCAAAGCGCATGCGTGGTCCGCCTTTTTGCTGGCCATCAACTGGGGCGTCTTCGTGTGGGCCGCACAGCATGGGCGCATCATCGACTGCAGCCTCGGCTACTTCATCAATCCGCTGCTAAATGTGCTCATCGGCAGCCGGTTGCTGGGCGAGCGGTTGTCGCGATTGCAAAAATTCAGCATCGCCTCCGCTGCATTTGGGGTGTTGACGCAACTCATCTTGTTGGGGAGGTTTCCGTGGATTGGCCTGCTGCTGGCTGGGAGCTTTGCGCTCTACGGCCTAGCACGTCGGCGCTCGCCGCTGGGTTCACTGCCGGGGCTGGCGGTGGAAACCGTGGTCGGCATCCCGGTGGCGGTGCTCTATCTGATCTGGACGCAGCAGAGCGGCATGCCCATCTGGGGCACGGCTTCAGCACATGATTTGCTGCTCATCGTCGGTCTCGGCATCATCACCACGATTCCGCTGCTGGGTTTTGCACATGGTGCGCGGCAGCTGCCGTTCGCCCTGCTCGGCGTGCTGCAGTTCCTCGCGCCCACCGGCCAGTTCATGGTGGGGGCCTTTGTGTATCACGAGCCGGTCAGCACCGCTTCCTTGGTGTCGTTTGGCCTGATCTGGCTCGGCGTGCTGCTCTTTTGCAGTGACCTGTGGCTGCGCAAGCCCTCCCGGGCCTGAGCAACTCAGGGTCTGGCAGCAATCGACAGCTCGATGATCTTTGCGCAGAGATCGGGGAACTCGATGCCGACGGCCTTCGCGGCCTTGGGAAGCAGGCTGCTGCTGGTCATGCCGGGGATGGTGTTCACTTCGAGCACGAAGGGTGCCTGATCGCTGTCACGCAGCATGACATCCACGCGGCCATAGACTTCGGTGCCGCAGGAGCGGAAAGCTTTCAGCGCGGCGTCCTGCACGGCCTTGGTGACCTCGGGGCTGAGATCGGCGGGGCAATTGTAGTTCGTTTTGCCGGTGCCGCCCATCCATGGGTACTTGTTGTTGATGTCGTAGAAGCCTTCGACGGGTTCGATGTGAATGATTGGCAGCACCTGATCGCCGAGAATACCGATCGTCAGTTCTTTGCCTGACACGTAGTCTTCGATCAGGGTGTCATTACCAAACTTTTTCGCGTCTTCTATGGCGGCATCCAGCTCAGCCTGGTCATGGCAAATGTGGACGCCGACGCTGGAACCTTCACGCGGTGGTTTGACGACGAGTGGCAGGGAGATCGCCAGCGGCTGGCTGCCATCCAGGGGATAGGTCTGCGAGAGCGGAGTCGGCACACCGGCGGCGATGAAGCGTTCCTTGCTCAGCAATTTGTCGAATGCGATGCGGCTGCTGGTCACGCCCGCACCGGTGTAGCGGATGCCGCGTTGTTCCAGGATGGCCTGGATCTGGCCGTCCTCGCCAAAGGTGCCGTGAATCAGGTTCATCGCGATGAACACATCTCCGGGCACTTCGAAGTCCGGGCCGGTGACATCGACTTCGATGACAATGGCACCCTTGCTGCGCAGCGCCTCGGCGACGCTTTCGGCAGTTTTGAGCGAAACTTTGCGTTCGGAGCCGGGGCCACCCATGAGAAGGGCGATTTTCTTGTTCGTGAGGTCGAGCATGGTGTGCAGATATGGAATGCGGAGGCCGGATTGGCAAAAGGAATCCTGGCAATGTCCGTGCCATCCGCGACGTCTTTCCTTGTCACCATGAATCCCGGCCTCCTTTTCGCCTTTCTGCTCACGGGTTCCGCCTTTGCGGCGGATTTTGATCTGCTCATCACGAATGCGCAGATTGCGGATGGCAGCGGTGGCCCGCTGGTCGAAGGCAGCATCGCGGTAAAAGGCGGTCGAATCGTGGAGGTCGGCCAGATCGAAGGTTCGGCCGATGCTGTCATTGATGCCGGTGGCAAAGTGGCCGCGCCGGGATTCATCGACGTGCACACCCACTCGGAGGACATCTGCCTTATCCCGGCTGCGGAAAATTTTCTGCGCATGGGGGTGACGACCATCATCACCGGCAACTGCGGTCATTCACGCACCGATGTGGCGAAGTTTTTTCAGGAGATCGAGGAATCGAAAGTTGCCCTCAATGTGGCCACTCTGATCGGTCATGGTTCCGTACGTGAGCAGGGCATGGGAGGCAGCTTCATCCGTGCGCCGAACGATGAACAGCTCACCATGATGAAAGGCTTGGTCGATCAGGCGATGAAGGATGGAGCGGTCGGCCTGAGCACGGGGCTGATCTATGTGCCTGGCTCGTTTGCCAAGACGGACGAGCTCATCGCGCTGGCGAAAGTCGCTGCCACCCATGACGGCATCTATGTCAGCCACATGCGTTATGAAACAGTGCGCATTTTTGAGGCGATTGATGAGATCATCCGCATTGCAAGCGATGCGAAGATTCGCGCTGAAGTCTCCCACATCAAACTCTCCGGACCGACTGCATGGGGCAAGGCCAAACAAGTACTCGCCGTGCTTGATAAGGCACGTGCCGACGGTTTGAAGATCACGCAAGATCAGTACGCCTACACGGCCTCCAGCACCGGCCTGCGCCAGACCTTGCCGGACAGCGCCCTCGAAGGTGAGCACGCGGACTTCGTCGCGCGGATCTCTGATCCGCAGAAGAAAGCCGAGATCATCGCCAGCATGGCTGAGATGCGTGCGCGTCAGGGTCGCAAGGACTACAGCCATGCGGTGATCGCCCGCTGCAAGGCCGACCCGTCTCTCAATGGCAAAACCATTCCCGAAGCAGCGAAGAAGCGGCGTGGCGCAGACACGCTCGACGATCAAATCGAAGTCATCCTTGAGATCGAAGCCAAAGGCGGAGCCAGTGCCATCTTTCACGGGATGAATGAGGAGGATCTGCAGACCTTCCTGAAGCACCCGCTCACCATGATCGCCAGTGACGGAGGTCCTCGTCGTCTGGGCGAGGATGTGCCGCACCCACGCAGCTACGGCAACAATGCGCGGGTGCTGGGACGCTACGTGCGAGAATTGAAATTGCTCACTTTGCCAGAAGCCGTACGCCGCATGACTTCACTGCCAGCGCAGACCTTTCACCTCAAAGGTAGAGGCGTGATCAAAGCGGGTGCGCATGCTGACATCGTAATCTTTGATCCTGACAAGGTTACGGACCCCTCCACCTTCAGCGACCCGCATCATTATGCGGAAGGGTTTGAGCATGTGATCGTGAACGGTGCCGTCACGATTTGGGATGGCAAGCTCACGGAGATGCGGAGCGGAGGCCCTTTGCGGATGGGGCAATAGTTAGAAATGCCGGGATTCGCGCCTGCATGACAACTTCATCATTTGCCGCCGCCGTCAGGCCCGCTTCCTTGTCCTGATGCACATCCTGATTGTCGAAGATGACCCCAAGACCGCCGCATTGCTTGCCAGCGCGCTGCGGCAGGAGGAATTCGAGGTCAGTCATGTGGGGGATGGCGAGAGCGGGCTCCAGCGTGCTCTGGGAGGAGCCTTTGACGCCGTGCTGGTGGACATCATGCTGCCGAAACGCGACGGCCTCAGCCTTGTGCGTGAGCTGCGTCAGCAGGGGCGCACCACGCCTGTCATCATGCTTTCCGCGCGTGGTGAGGTGGAGCAGCGCGTGGAGGGGCTGAACGCCGGTGCGGATGATTACCTGCCCAAGCCCTTTGCCATGTCGGAGCTTCTCGCACGGCTGCGTTCGCTGCTACGGCGGAACGTTTCCCTCAAGCCGGCTGTCATCACGATTGCGGATCTGACTTATGACGCTGGCACCCGCGAGACACGGCGTGCAGGAAAACGCATCGAACTGTCCTCACGCGAGAGTCTGCTGCTGGAGTGCCTGCTTCGCGCCGAGGGGCGTGTCGTCAGTCGCCGCGAGATCATCGTCAGCGTGTGGGAGTATGACTTTGATCCTGGCACCAATCTTGTGGATGTATATGTGCGGCGTCTGCGGGAGAAGCTCGACCGAGACCACACGCCCGCGCTCATCCAAACCGTACGCGGTCTCGGCTACGCACTGTGCCTTCAGCCATGACACTGCGCCGCCGCATCCTGTTCTATTATGCCGTCACGCTGAGCGTGTCTCTGGTCATCGTGGCGTTCTGGAGCTGGTTTGAATTCACCGAGCAGCGGGACGCCGCCTTGCGCGGCGGTGTGGAGGCGGCAAGAAAGCATGACCCCCTGGTGGAAACGGTCGAAATCATTTTGTTTGGCGGCGTGCCTGCGATCCTGCTCGGCATCATTGGCGGCCGCCTGCTCATGCAGCGCGCCCTGCGTCCCATCGAAGACCTGACTGAGGCTCTCGAAAAAACCACGGAGTCCAATCTTGCCGAACCTGTGGCGCGCAGCGGCAACGGTGATGAGATTGACCGCATGTCCGCTGTTTTCAACAGCATGAAAGAACGCCTGGGCGCTTCCTTCACCCAGGCGCGTGAGTTCACTCTGCATGCCTCGCATGAGCTCAAAACGCCGCTCACCATTCTCCACGGAACGCTGGAGCAGATGATCGGGGACGGCACCACTCCGGCGGCGCATCGCGAACGCATCACCTCGATGCTTGAGGAGGTGCAGCGCCTTTCGGTCATCGTCGGCCAGCTTGCCTTTCTCGCCAAGGCAGACGCCGGTCTGCTGGAAACCACGCATGGCTCCGTGGCCTTGCATGAACTCGTGCGTGATCTGGTGGAAGACCTCACGCTGCTGTCTGCGGCACAGAACATTACCGTCACGCTCGCGGCATGTCAATTTGCCGAGGTGGCGGGAGACCGCATGCGGTTGCGCCAGTTGCTGCTGATCCTGGGTGACAATGCGGTGAAGCATAATCACAAAAATGGCAGCATTGCCTTGGAGCTTCATCAGGATGAGAAGCAAATCATCTTCCGCATCACCAACACCGGTCCGGTACTTCCCCTCGAACTGCGATCCCGTGTTTTCGAGCGCTTTCTGCGGGGCGATGCTTCGCATGGCAGCACCACCGAGGGCAGCGGTCTCGGGCTGAGCATCGCGCAATCCATCGCCAGATCGCATCATGGCAGTCTGGTTTTCGAGGTGCTGGCTGATGATCGCACCCGGCTCACGTTGAGTCTGCCGTCCTGTCTGAAGTGACGGTTTTTTAATGACAACCTTTTCACTGGTGGCCGGTTCACGGTGCCGCTTAGTCAAATGGCATCGCATGAAACATTCCCCGCTCTTATTCATCCTCGCTGCTTCTGCGCTGGCTTCATGCATGAGCTACAAGGCGCATCCGCTTTCGGCGGAGGCCAGTTCGGCGGCATTTGCAGGTCGTTCATTGAGTGATCCCGGCCTGCGGCAGTTCCTCATCGAACAAAAAGCAGAGCATGGCACCTGGGAGGTGAATCGTCTGGCGCTGGCCGCAGCGTATTTCCATCCGGATGTAACTTTGGCACGTGCAGAGGCGGATGAGTTGTTGGCGGCCATCAAAACAGCCAAACAGCGACCCAATCCTGTATTCACTTTCGGTCCGCAGTACGCCAGCCTCCATCGCACCTCGATCACTCCCTGGTTTCTGGCTGGAAACGTTTTCTATCAAATCGAAACCGCCGGCAAACGCACCCGGCGCACGGAGCAGGCGATGGCTGCCGCAGAAGCAGCCAGATGGCGCATATCTGCGCGGGCCTGGGCGGCTCGTTCCCGCGTGCGTACGGCGATGCTGGAACTGCACAGTGCGCGAGAAAACATCCGACTGCTGGAGACGGAACAGAAACTGCATGATGAGGCGATCAAGAAACTCACAGCGCAGATGGAGGCGGGTGATGTGTCGCCGTTTGAGCTGACGCAGGCACGTCTGGCGCTGAACCGCACACGTCTGGCTCTGCAGGATTCCCAACGACTCGCCGCCACAGGGGAAGCCAAACTCGCCGCTGCAGTGGGTGTGCCCTTGTCGGCCCTGAAGAGCATCGCCCTCGATTTTTCAGGATTCACGCGCCTGCCTGCCCAGAGCACCAGCAACAGCCGCCGCCTGGCATTGACTCAGCGGGCGGATTTGATGGCGCTGCTGGCGGATTATGCAGCGTCGGAATCCGCGCTGCGGCTTGAATATGCCAAGCAGTATCCCGATGTGCGACTCGGTCCCGGGTTTGATTACAACCAAGGCCAGAACCGCTGGCAGCTCGGAGTGAGCTTTGAGCTGCCAGTGAATGGCAATCGGGGGCCCATCGCACAGGCGGAGGCGAAGCGTAAGACCGCAGAGGCACGGTTTCTCGCCCAGCAGGATACGATTCAAGGTGAACTGAACATCGCGCTGGCTGCCTATGAAGCCTCGCGAAAGAAGTCGCAGACCGCCGCGACGTTGTCGCAGGAGGCTGCGGCGGCCGCTGGCACAACGAAACGCATGGTCGATGCCGGAGAGCTTTCACCCCTCGAACTCACCCGCCGTCAGATTGAAGCCAGCACGGCCAATCTCGCACGCATGGCTGCGGACATCGAGGCACAGACCGCCGCCGGAGCGCTGGAAGATGCCATGCAGGCACGGCTTTGATTTTTCACTTATGCACATCATGAAAACACTCGCTTCTCTTGCTCTCTTGTTTGCAGTGCCTGCGCTGCATGCCGCCGATTCGGGTGGTTCTGCGCCTGCCGCCGTGACCAAGGAGGGAGACCTCGTGGTGCTCACGCTCAAACCCGATGCTGAGAAGAGCCTGCGATTGAAAGTTGTTCCGGTGGAAAAGCGCCGAGTTCCAGGTGCACGCCTGTTTTCTGGGGAAGTCGTTTATCCGCTGGCCGGGGAGGGTAGTGGAGTCGCTCCCGTGCTGGGAGGTACGCTTGATGAGGTACTGCGTCTCGCCGATCTACAGGCAGCCGCCGATGGCCGCATCCTCCAGGCCAAGGTGCAGATTGATGCGGCAAAAATTGCTGTCGAGCGCGCGCAGAGAGTGCTCAATGCCGAAGCCGGCAGCGTGCGTTCTGTCGATGAAGCCAAAACGGCGCTGTCTCTTGCCGAAGGCACGCTGGCCACTGCTCAGGCGCAGCGTGCCATCCTGGGCGATCCCGTGGGCAAAGCAGGCGGAAAAAAACGCGCTTGGATCCGGGTGGCGATTTACAGCGGCGAGCTGTCTTCGCTTGATGCCAAGGCGGCGGCAAGCATTCGCACCCTGGGCTTTGATGCCAAAAGCCAGAGTGCGGAACCCGTGGCCGGACCACCCACGGCCAATGCACTGACCAATACCGTGGACTGGTATTACCAGCTGCCTGCCACCAGCACCTTGCGTGCGGGAGAGCGTGTTGCCGTCGAAATTCCCACGCCTGACAGCCAGGTGGAGCATCTGGTCATTCCTTTCAATGCGGTGCTGTATGACATCAATGGCGGCCAGTGGGTCTATGAGCAGACCGCTGACCACGCCTACACACGAAGACGCATTCAGGTCCTGCGCATTGCCGGCGCTGATGCTGTGCTTGCCAGCGGGCCTGCAACCGGCAGCAAAATTGTGACTGACGGCGCCACGGAGCTGTTTGGCACGGAATTTATGACTGGGAAATAACGGCCATGCTGAACTCCATTGTCACCTGGGCGCTGAACATGCGCGTGCTCGTTGTCGCAGCGGCGCTGGCACTGCTGCTGGTCGGAATTAATGCGACGAAAAACGCACCGCTGGATGTGTTTCCTGAATTTGCGCCGCCACAGGTGGAGGTGCAGACGGAGGCCCCGGGGCTTTCCACAGAGGAGGTCGATGCGCTGGTCACCGTGCCGCTGGAAAACTCGCTCAACGGTCTGCCGTTTCTCAAAACGCTGCGCTCCAAATCGGTTCTGGGCTTGTCCTCGGTGGTGATGATCTTTGATACAGGCACCGACATCCTCAAGGCGAGGCAGCTTGTGCAGGAAAGACTGAATCTCGCCCAGACCCAGCTGCCCGCCGTGGTGAAGCCGCCGGTGCTCATGTCTCCGCATTCGTCGCTGAGCCGTGTGCTGAAAGTGGGGCTGACGTCGAAGACCTTGTCGCAGATGGAATTGAGCGAACTGGCGCGCTGGATGATCCGTCCGCGCCTTATGTCCGTGAGTGGCGTCGCCAATGTCGCGATCTGGGGACAGCGCGACAAACAATACCAGGTGCTCGTCGATCCCCAGCGCCTGCGTGCCGCTGGTGTGACACTGGATGCGATCACCAAAGCCGCAGGTGATGCCGCATTGATCAGCGCTGGCGGATTCATCGACACTCCGAATCAGCGGCTCAGCGTGGCGCAACTGGCCTTGATCGTCACGCCGGAGGATCTGGCTCGCACCGTGGTGGAGTTTCGCAATGGCGCACCGATCCGTCTTGGTGATGTCGCCGAGGTGAAGATCGGACATCCGGCGCCGATTGGAGATGGTGTCATCAATGATGGTCCGGGCATCCTGCTCATCGTCGAAAAGCAGCCTTGGGGCAATACGCTGGATGTAACTAATGGTGTCGAAAAGATGCTGGAGGAGCTGAAGCCCGGGCTGTCTGGCGTGGAGATGGACAGCACCATCTTCCGGCCTGCCACGTTCATTCAGCTTTCCATGGATCACCTCACCGAGGCGCTGTGGCTCGGCTGTCTGCTGGTGGTCATCGTGCTCGCGCTGTTCCTTGGCGACTGGCGCACCACGGTCATCAGCCTCACGGCCATCCCGCTCTCGCTGGCCATTGCGCTGCTCTTTCTGGCATGGCGTGGTGAAACGATCAACACCATGGTCCTCGCGGGTCTGATCATCGCGCTAGGAGAGGTGGTGGATGATGCGATCATCGATGTGGAAAACATCCTGCGTCGCCTGCGCCAGAACGCTGCGCTCACCGTGCAGAAGTCGAAGCTGCGGGTGGTGCTTGACGCTTCGTTGGAAGTGCGCAGCGCGGTTGTTTATGCCAGCGTCATCATTGTGCTGGTGTTTATCCCGGTGTTTTTCCTTCCGGGCCTTGCTGGAACGTTTTTCAGGCCGCTGGCATTGTCCTACATTCTCGCCATCAGTGCTTCACTTGTCGTGGCGCTGACGGTGACACCCGCGCTGAGTTTGATGCTGCTGCGCGTGAATGATGGTCATCATCGCGATGCGTTTGTCGCTCGCGGACTCAAGGCCGCCTACCGTGCCGTTCTGCCGGTCTTTGCGCGCAGCCCATGGCTGGCGCTGCTCATTCTGACAGGTGCCTTTGCCGTCACCGGATTCATCTGGCACACGCAGCTCAAGGAGGAATTTCTGCCGAACTTCAAGGAGCGTGACTTTCTCATGCACTGGCTGGAAAAACCAGGTGCTTCTGTCGAGGCGAGCACGCGCATCACCATTGCCGCCAGCAAGGACCTGCGCGCGATTCCCGGCGTGCGCAATCTCGGCGCGCACATCGGTCGTGCGGAGGTCGCGGATGAAGTGGTCGGCCCGGACTTCACAGAGCTGTGGATCAGCCTCGATCCCAGCGTCGATTACGATGAAACGATCCACAAGGCGCAGGCGGTGGTGGACGGGTATCCGGGGCTTACGCGCGACCTGCTCACCTTTCTGCGGGAACGTGTGAAGGAAGTGCTCACTGGAGCAAGCGCCAGCATCGTCGTGCGCATTTTCGGCCCGGATCTCGATGTGCTGCGTGATCGTGCGGCGGCTGTCGGCGCCACCCTGAAGGATGTGGAGGGGGTGAGCGCCCTGAAGGTGGAATCCCTCACGCTGGTGCCGCAGATCACCGTCAAGCTGCGTCCCGAATCCGCCGCACTGCATGGCCTCACGGCTGGCATGGTGCGCCAGGCGGTGACCACGCTCATCAGCGGGAGAAAAGTGGGCGAAGTATTCCAGGATCAACGCGTGCACGATGTCACGGTCTGGTGCCTGCCCGCCGTGCGCGCTGATTACACCACATTGCGCGAGCTGCTTATCGAAACACCTGCCGGTGGTCATGTGCGCCTCGCCGATGTGGCCGATCTCGCCATCGTGCCCACGCCAAACGCGATCAAGCGTGAAGGGGCCTCACGCCGCATCGACGTGACCTGCAACGTCACTGGCCGTGCTTTGGGAGAGGTCGCACGCGAGATCGAGGAACGTGTCGGCAAAGTCCAGTTCGCCGCAGGCTATCATCCTGAAATTCTCGGCGAATGGGCCGAACGCCAGGCGGCGCAGAGTCAACTCGGCTGGCTCGCACTGGCCTCATTTGGTGGAATTCTCGTCCTGCTGCTCGCTGATTTTCAATCGCCACGTCTGGTGGTGCTGATTACGCTGACGCTGCCCTTTGCACTCATCGGTGGTGTCATGGCGGCGTGGTTGGGAGGTGGCGTGCTGTCACTTGGTTCGCTGGTTGGTTTTGTGACGGTCCTCGGCATCGCCGCGCGCAATGGCATCCTGCTTGTCAGTCACTACCGCCATTTGCAGACCGACGAAGGCCGCAGTTTCGGACTGGATCTCGTCTTGGAAGGAAGCGCTGAGCGACTTGTCCCCATCCTCATGACCGCCTCCACCGCCGCGCTCGCGCTGCTGCCGCTCGTGCTCAAAGGCAATGTGCCGGGCAATGAAATCGAACGGCCGATGGCGCTCGTCATCCTCGGCGGGCTCGTGACCAGCACGCTGCTGAATTTATTTCTCCTGCCAGCCTTGTATGTGCGGTTTGGCAAAGTATCGGGCAGTGTGCAAAAGACAGTATGAGCGATTCTAAAGCTCCATCCCTTCGTCCACGCCTGCCTGCCACCGTTTGGGCGCTGGGATGGGTGAGCTTTTTCACGGATGTCTCCACCGAGATGGTGTACCCGCTGCTGCCGGTGTTTCTCACGACCGTGCTGGGTGCCAGCATGGCGTTTGTGGGATTGGTCGAGGGCATCGCGGAGTCCACGGCGAGCCTGCTGAAAATCGCCAGCGGCTGGTGGTCGGACCGGGTGCGAAAGCGCAAGCCGCTCATGATTGCGGGCTACGGCCTCAGTGCTCTCACTCGGCCGTTGATCGCCATTGCCGCCACAGGTGGGCAGGTGCTGGGCGCACGCTTCATCGACCGCATCGGCAAAGGCATCCGTACTTCGCCGCGCGATGCCTTGCTGGCGGCCTCGGTGCCAGCGGAACAACGCGGTGCGGCCTTTGGCGTGCAGCGCGCCATGGACAACGCGGGGGCGGTGTTCGGCCCCCTGATTGCGTGGATCATGCTCCAATGGTTTACCAGCGATTACCGTGTGCTGTTCTGGATCGCAGTGATTCCCATGGTGGGAGCGATGGGCTGCCTGATTTTTGGCGCACGGGATCAGGTGCAGCCTGCAACACCGGCAGCAGACAAGCCCCTGGTTCCCTTCAACATCACGCCCGGCTTTAAGAGCTATCTCGGTGCGGTGCTGTTGTTCACGCTTGGAAATTCAAGCGACGCCTTTCTGCTGCTGCGGGCGCAGGCGGTGGGCATCCCCGTCAGCAGCCTGCCACTGCTGTGGCTGGCGCTCAGTCTGGTGAAGTCGGTCAGCAGCTATCCTGCTGGCGTGCTGAGTGATCGCATCGGCCGTCGTGGACTCATCATTGGTGGCTGGTGCGTGTATGCGCTGGTGTATGTCGGTTTCGGTCTTGCGAACCAGCCTTGGCACATCTGGGCCTTGTTTATCGCCTACGGTTTGTTTTACGGCATGACGGAATCGACGGAGCGTGCGCTCGTGGCTGATTTTTATCCCGACGCCCAGCGTGGCCGGGCTTTTGGCAGCTTTAATTTCATCACCGGAATTGGTGCTTTGCCAGCGAGCCTGCTCATGGGCTGGCTATGGACGGCTTTTGGGCCTCTCGTTGCCTTTGGCTCGGGAGGGGCGCTCGCCTTATGTGCGGTGATCTGGTTTGGGTTCAAAGTCCCGCCCGCACGATGAAAACAAAGCGGCGTCTGGATCTCAGACGCCGCCTCCATGAATGACACGATCACGAATCAATGCATCGTGCAATGATGCATGGTGCCACCACAGGTCTTGCAGGAGTGTTCAGGCAATTCGCCCTTTTTGCCCCAGGCGACGAGCTTGGTCTGACAATCCGGGCAGCTCATGTGGCTGGAGGAGCGGAGTGTGACGATGCCTTTGTCACCAGCAGCCGAGGTGACGGAGGGGGATTTGAACGTGACGGTGTGGCATTTGCTGCATGTCACCGCGCTGGTGGGGCTGTAGCTTGCGGGCTTGGCGGAAGTGGCCTGACAGGAGACGAGAGCCAGGGCGCTGATGGCCATGAGTCCTGTGATGATGGATTTGATGAGTTTCGTTTTCATGATGTGGTTGTCTTGATGGTTGATGAAGCATCTGCTTCAACGACGACAAACCCCGCTGCTTTGGCAAACCCTTGTGGTGCGCAAGGCGGGCGCACTGCATGCCAATGCAGAGTCAGTCAGCCTGTGAACCGCCGAGCGCTGCACGCAACATCTGGCGGGCACGGTAGATGCGTGTTTCCACGGCTTTAGCACTGCAGCCTGCGGCGTTGGCTATTTCAGCGTAGCTCATGTCCTGATAGGTGAAAAGCAGCATGGCCTCGCGCAGATCTGTAGGCAGTGCGGCGAGTGCAGCCTCTACGCGCTGCATCTGCTCGCTGCGTTCCATCTGCTCATCCGGGCCGGGCTGTGCATCCACGCTCTCGGGCACATGATCGTCCTCGTTGTCGATGGACACTGTGGGATGTCGCTGCTTCCAGCGTGCATGATTGCGCGCTAAATTGGCGGCGATGCGGAACAGATAGGTGGGAAACGGCGCGGTGGGACGGTAGCGGGCGCGGCTTTGATACAGCTTCACAAAGGTTTCCTGCGTGAGGTCGGTGGCTGCGGCGGCGTTGCCGGTCATGCGCAGGAGAAAAGCAGCCACCTTGTCTTTCCAGCATTCCATCAAACTGTTCAGCGCCAGATCATCGCCGGCGGCGAGTCTCTGCATGGCGGCAATGTCGGCGTCGGGAGGCGTGTCGGACATGCGCGTGAATCAGTGGGATGCATGGGATGCCGCCGCCGGAGAATGGGCTGGCCCAAGCACATGGGGCAGCACGACCTTCAAGTAGCTGTCCGCCTGCTCCGGTGCCATGCAGGCGGCGGTGTCATAGACATGCTGCATCATGGCCTGCTGACATTCCAAAGTAAGATCGGCACGTTCGCGCATGAGTTTCAAGACATCCCCTGACACCGTACGGCTGCGTGAGGAGGACTCCATCAGCACCTGATCAGAACTTTGCACACGCTTGCACAGCTCCGCGCATCTGGGCTGGTAGGCCAGGTGCAGCGCCCGCACCTTTTCAAACTGTGCGTCAGTGAGATGCAGCGAGAGCCGCAGCCATTGGAGCTCGGGAAGCAGGCTGTCGTTTTCGACCGGCATTTGTGTCGCGTCGGTACAGGCGCAGGGCCTCAGCATTTGTTGCGAGCCAAAGTACATGCCAACCCCGAGCAGAACAGCGACGATGAGGATGATCAATCCGTGTTTCATGGCGATACTTCGTGTTCCATCTGCAGCATGGGGTTGATGGATTCGACATAGGCCAGTTCACCCTGAACTTGGAAGGACTCACGGTGTTGGACCCAGCCGAAACTGCCACCCAGCAGCATGCAGATGGCAATGGTGGCAAAAGCAGGCGCAGGCCGTGCCAGTGCGCCCATCCATGCATGCCAGGCCTGTGACAGCGCTGTGCTGAGAGATGTAGCCTCCTCCGCCTCAATGCGCGCCCAGACTTCCCGTGTGAAGGCGCAGGGGAGAGAAATGGGCGCGGGAGTTTCGCGGAGGAGCTGGTGCAGTTGATCGTCGTTCATGGGCTCAAAAGTGGGGGCTTGGCGGAATTATACGCTAACAAGAAAGTGGTACCATGTTTAACACCATGGATCGCCCAAACCCTCGGGAATACTGTTTTGAAGATTTTTTGAGGGTTTGCGCGGATTGAAGTGTTAGGCTTTGTACAGCCAATTAGTTTACCTTACTGGCCCGTTTCCATCACCACTTCCCCCCATGAACGCCCGTTTGCTCAGAGCCATGCTCGTTACCACACTGGGTGTGGTGCATTTGCTCGGTGGCATGACTTCCCGCAGCGCTGGAGCGCCGCAGGTGGAAGCACCGGCTTGTGGGATGGCGTGCTGCGTGAAAGATGTGTGCGAATGCCAGCCGGAGGTGACCGACGGGCCTTCGCGGCAAGTCCCGCTGACTCCTGTGGGGCCAAAGCTTGAAACCAAGTTTGTGCCCATGCTGCTCACGATTCTTCCAGCCCCGGAGGTTGGTGGTACGCCGCCCGCCGTCCTGTCAGCTTCAGCTGATATGACGCGAATTGGCGAGGTTCGCGCGACGCCAATGTTCCGGCTGCATTGCGCCCTGCTCATGTGAAGAGGCTTGTTCCTGACAGTTGAGGTGTGTCCACGTGTCGTGGCCATCACATTGCTAGAACGAATCCTTTTCCATGAGAACCTATGTACCTTTTCAAAACAACAGCAGCGCTGGTGCTGGCCCTGGCGGCGGCGAACGCTGCCGACGGCAGCACGGCAGCCAATACCAATTTCATTCATCGCCTCATTGGTGAGGCGGTGACCAAGCACCCCAAGGTCGGCGCAGCGGATGCGCGGACGCAGGCCGCCGCATCGGCCGCCCGTGGAGTTCGACTGTGGCAGGATCCGCAGGTCGGGCTGGGGATGATGGCGGCCAACAACATGCGCCGCAGAGTCAGGGGCGACATTCTGGCCAGCATCGACCAACCCTTGCCGCGCCTGAGTTTGTACAAGGCGGAGAAGCGCAAAGCAAACGCGGCCGAACTGGCGCAGCAGGCCACTCAGCAGCAAACAGCAAATGAACTGGGCCTGTCTGTGGCGCAGGCCGTGCTGGAACTCGCTCTGGCAGATGAAGTGATTCGTCTGCAGGCGGAGAATCTCGCGTGGCTGGGCACCCTCGTGAAGACCGCCGAAGAGCGTTCCAAGAACCCGAACGCCACAGCCACGGAGACGCTGCGGCTGGAAAGTGAATTCGCCGTGCGCGCACAGACACTGGCGAGTGCAAAGCGCCAGCGTGCGCAGTTTGCCACCACGCTGAACCTGCTGCTGGTGCGCCCGCCGGAGGCACCATGGGCACCGCTGATGCTGCCTGCGCACGCGGAGGAAATTTTCAATTCGATCGTGCTGAAGGTTCGGCTGGAGCGTGACAATCCGCAGCTCGGCGCCATGCGGCATATGGTCGAGGGAGCACAGGCGGAAGCGGATGCAGCGCGGGCGCGAAAGAAGCCGGTGTTTTCGGTGGGCACGCAATACTTCACTTACTCAGGCGGCTCCATCAATGACTCGATGCTGGTGTTCGGTTTCAAAATGACGCTGCCATGGTTCAACAGCAGGGTTTACAAGGCGGACATTGAGCGTGCGGACCATCTGCGTGCTGCCTCGCAGCAGGATTTGGATGCGGAGCAGCGTGAGCTCTACACTCAGCTCACAGCTTTGATCACCGAGGCGAAGAACCAGCAGCAGCTTGCGGAGGCCTACACTGACGAGGTTCTGCCAAAGTCGGAGCAGGCGATCAAGACATTGCAAAACGCGTGGGTGTCCTCCAAGGCCACACTTCTCGAAGTGTTGGATGCCCAACGCCTGCTGCTTGATGCGCGGCAGGAACAAAAGCGCGCACTCGCCGCGCGGCACGCCGCATCGTATTCGCTCTCGGCCCTGGTCGGCGGCCTGACCAAAACTCCAATTCGTTAAACCCATGAAAATTTTCCTCACACTCCTCTGCATTGCAGCTGCTCTCGGCGGCGGCTGGTTCCTTCGCGATCACTTTGGCGGCATGGCCATGGCAACAGCCACTCCGTCTGCTGAACGCAAAGTTCTCTTCTATCAAAGCGCCATGCATCCATGGATCAAAAGCGACAAACCCGGGCGCTGCACCATCTGCGGCATGGCGCTGACGCCGGTTTATGAAGGAGAGAAGGGGCTCGATGTATCGAGCGGTGGCGACACGGTGGTGCTCACGCAATCGCAGATCCAGGTGCTGCATGTCGAAACGGCCGAGGCCAAAGTGCAGCCGCTCAGCATGACCTTGCGCGTCGCCGGCAGTCTTGAGGAGGATGCCTCGCGCCACCGGATTCTCTCCTCCTACATCGACGGCCGCATTGACAAGCTCTACGTGAACTTCATGGGAGCACAGATCAAGGAAGGGCAGCCGCTGGTGGAGTTTTACAGCCCAACACTGCTCCAGGCCGAGCGCGACTATCGGCAGCTCACGGGTGATTTGAAAAAGAACACGGGCTTGCGCCTCCGTCAGATGGGGCTGGCTCCCGCGCAGATCGCGGCGCTTGAGACCAAGTCTGGTGACGCCCTGACCTCGCAGATTCTCGCCCCAGTCAGCGGTACCGTGGTGGAGCAGAAGGTGTTTGAAGGGCAGTACGTCAAGGAAGGGGATAAGCTCTTCGAGATCGCCGATTTCTCGACCATGTGGTTTCAGTTCCGCGCGTATGAGCAGGACATGCCATGGATTCAGATCGGCCAAAGTGTGACGGTCACCACGCCATCGCTTCCGGGCAAATCCTTTGAAGGCAAGGTCACTTTCATCGATCCGAATTTCGATGATGCGACGCGCTCCACCAAGGTGCGCGTGGAACTGGCGAATCCGCTCATCAATGATCGCCGCATGCTTCTTTATCGCCTCTATGCGGATGGTGATTTGAAAGTGGATGTTCCATCCGTTCTCGCCGTGCCGCGCTCGGCGGTGATTGAGGCCGGTCCGCAGGCTGTGGTCTATGTGGAGCAGGGCGGCGGTGCGTATGCGCGCACGGTGGTGAAACTGGGACGCCACGGCGACTCGCTGATTGAAATCATGTCCGGCCTCAAGGCGGGTGACCGGGTTGTGACAAACGGTAACCTGCTCATTGACGGGCAGGCGGAGATGAACCGCTCCTTCATGACCCCGGTGGAGCCTATGAAACCTGCCGCACCTCTTGCAGAGCTGACCGACAAACAAAAGCAGGCAATCGACGCCTTCATCAAGGTGGCGGATGCGATGGCCAAAGCCCTCGCTGCAGATGATCTGCCCGAGTTCAACAACGCCAGCGAGCCAGCGATGATGCTGACGGGTGACCTGGTGACCTCGCTGCGCTCACCCGAAGGCATTTCTGAAACACTCGATGCACTCGACAAGGCCCGGCATTTCCATGGCTTCGACGACATCGCCCAGGCACGAATGGCTTTCCACAAATTCAGCGTCGCCGCCACCGCCGTACTGGAGCCGCTGCGCATGGCCGAAGGTGTGCCAGCCTTCGATGTGTGGGAATGCTTCATGGTGCATCAGGCCATTCCCGGTGCGCCGAAGAAGGGGCATTGGCTGCAGGCTCATGGTCGTGCCGGTGAAAATCCGTTCTTTGGCAAAGAGATGCTGAACTGCGCCAAGGAAATCAAACATGGAGGCGACAAGCCATGATCGAGCGCATCATCGACTGGAGTCTGAAGAACCGCTTTCTCGTCGCGTGTGGAGCGCTGCTCATCATCGCAATGGGTGTGCGTGCGATTTATCTCACGCCGGTGGATGCGATTCCTGATCTCACGGAGAACCAGGTGCTCGTCTATGCCGACTACATGGGCCGCAGTCCGCAGGAGGTGGAGGATCAGGTGACTTATCCACTGTCCACCGGCCTGCAGGGCCTCGCGGGTGTGAAGGAGGTGCGTGCGACGTCGATGTTCGGCTTCTCGCTGCTCACCATCATCTTCGAGGAGCGCATTGATCAATACTTTGCCCGCTCACGTGTGCTGGAGAGGCTGAACTACCTGCAAGGCGCGATGCCCGAAGGTGTGAAGCCGCAGCTTGGCCCTGATGCCTCGGGGTTGGGCTGGGTGTATCAGTACTATCTCGATGTCGATGCCACAAAGGCTCCGAACGGCGGCTACGATCTGGCGGAACTGCGCTCACTGCAGGACTGGTACATCCGCTATCAACTCGCCAGCGTGCAGGGAGTGGCCGAGGTGGCGAGCATCGGCGGCTTTGTGAAGCAGTATCAGGTGGAGCTGAACTCCACCAAGATGCGCACCGCGAACGTCACGCTGATGGATGTGATGACGGCGGTGCGGGACTCAAATCTCAACGTCGGCGGCAAGGCGTTGGAGGAAAACGGTGCGGAGTTTGTGCTGCGCGGCATCGGACTGGTCACGAGTCCCTCCGACCTCGAACTCGTCACTGTGAAGGCGGTGGGGGGAACGCCGATCTACTTAAAGGACATTGCCACCGTGCAAATTGGCGGCGACTTCCGGCGTGGCGCGCTCGATTTAAATGGCCACGAGGCCGTGGGCGGCACTGTGGTCATGCGCACCGGCGAAAATGCCAAGGCGGTGATCGAGCGCATCAAGGAGAAGATCGCCCAACTCGCGCCGAGCCTGCCACCAGGCATCACCATCAAATCATTCTATGACCGCAGCGAGCTGATCGACAACACCATCGACACGCTCAAGCATGCGCTGCTGGAGGAGTTCATCCTCGTCACGCTCGCGCACATCATCTTCCTCTGGCACTTCCGCAGCATTCTCATCGTCACGCTGCCGCTGCCGATCTCCATTTTGATTTCATTCCTGCTGATGAAGGAGTTCGGCATCACCAGCAACATCATGTCCCTCACAGGCATCGCCATCGCCATCGGTGTGCTGGTGGATGCGGCCATCGTGGTCACTGAAAATGTGATCCGGCACTGTGAGGAGGCGGAGATGAAGAAAGGCGGAAGGCTTGATGCCAAGGAGACCTGGGAGGTCTCGCGCACGGCCTGCATTCAGGTGGGCCGCCCGATCTTCTTTGCGATGGCGATCATCATCCTGGCTTTCGTTCCCGTGTTTGCACTGACGGGTCAGGAGGGGAAGCTGTTTCATCCGCTGGCCTTCACCAAAACCTTTGCGATGATCGGCTCCACGTTGCTCGCGGTCACGCTGGTGCCGGTGCTGTGTTCGCTGCTCGTGCGCGGGCCGTTTCATTCGGAGGAAAACAACGTGGTTATGAAGGTCCTGATGCGTCTGTATGAGCCGACGCTCAACTGGGCGCTCAGTCATCGTAAAACGGTGGTCTCCTCGGCCATGCTCATTCTCTCCGTGGCATTGCTCATCGCCTTTGGCTTGCCGCGTTCCACGGTGAAGCAGATGCGCGACGCTGGGTATCCGCGTCTCGCGGAAGCCGTTGCCGGATTTGGCCGGGAGTTCATGCCGCCACTCAACGAAGGCAGTTTGCTCTACATGCCGGTGCTGATGCCAAAAACGGGGCTCAAGGAAATCCAGCGCGTCATGTCGTGGCAGGACCAGGTCATCGCCGAAGCGCCGGAAGTCGCCTCCGTCGCGGGCAAGCTCGGTCGTTTTGACACCGCCACAGACCCCGCCCCCACCGAAATGCTGGAGACCACGATCATGCTCAAGCCGGAATACATTCCTGACGGCCGCTGGAGTGTGAAACGCAATCCCGCCTGGCGTGCGGGCATGACGGTGGAGAAACTGAAGGCCGAACTCACCGAGAAGATGAAGCAGGTGCCTGGCTACGTGCCCGCATTTCTGCAGCCCATCGAAAATCGCATCCTCATGCTCTACACCGGCATTCGTGCGCAGGTCGGCGTGAAGATCTACGGCGACAACCTCGACAAGATTCAGCGCAAGGCCTTCGAGGTCGAAAAACTCATCAACGGCATCGAAGGCGCGGCAGGCGTCTCACCATCACGTGTGCAGGGCAAGCCCTACCTCAACATCCAGGTAGATCGCGTGGCCATGGCGCGCTACGGCCTCAGTGCGAAGGATGTTCTTGATGCCGTTGAGGTTTCCATCGGCGGCAAAAACGTCAGCACCACCATTGAAGGCCGCCAGCGCTTCCCCATTCAGATCCGCGTGCAGCGCAGCGAGCGGGACGACATTGAAAAACTCAGCAGCATCCTTGTCGCCAGCCGTGCCGGCATGGCCCCGCCGGGTTCCGCCGCCATGATCACGGCGGGTGGCGCTCCTGCCATCGCCTACATCCCGCTCGGCATGGTAGCAAAGATCACGCGTGACGTTGGTGCGAACGAAATCGCCAGCGAGGACGGCCGTCTGCGTTCCTTCGTGCAGGCCAATGTACAGGACCGCGACCTTGGCAGCTTCGTGCAGGAGGTGGAGGAGAAGCTCAACACCATCCAGTGGGAAGGGATGACCTACAAGCTGACCGGTGAGTATGAGAACCAGCGCCGCTTTGTGCAGACCATGCTCATCGTCTTTCCCATCGTGCTGCTCATCATCTTTGTGCTGCTCTACATCGTCTATCACAGCGCGCTGGAGGCCGCGCATGTCATGCTCGCGGTGCCGTTCGCACTGAGCGGAGGCGTGCTGCTGCAAAAACTGCTCGGCTACAATTTCAACGGCGCGGTCTGGGTTGGCTACATCGCCCTCTTTGGCACCGCAGTACAGACCGGCGTCGTCATGGTGGTGTATCTCGAAGAGACCGTAAAGTCACGCATGGCGCAGCTCGGCAGCGCCTTCGCCTACTCAGACCTCGTGCAGGCGGTGAAGGACGGCGCACGTCTGCGCCTGCGCCCGAAGGTGATGACCGTTGCCACCATCGTTGCTTCATTGCTGCCCATCATGTGGAGCCACCGCCAGGGGGCCGAGGTGATGCAGCCGCTGGCCACGCCTGTCATCGGCGGCATGATTTCCAGCCTGATCCACATCCTCATCGTCACACCCGTGATCTTTCTCTGGCTGCGCGGACGCGAATTCCAGCGCGGCACACTCCAAGGTTCTCTCGTTCAGGACGAATCGAAATAAATTTTCGACAAGGCTTTCTGCCGCGTCGTATTCACCCCCAACACAACAAAAACCAACAGACAACACCATGAAATCCAAACTGCTCATCTCCTTCCTCGGTCTCATCCTCAGCGTCAGTGCTGCGGATACCCCTGCCTACCCGCTCAAAACCTGCGTCGTCTCCGGTGAGAAGCTCGGCGGCATGGGCAAGCCGGTCGCCATCACCCATGAAGGCACAGAAGTGCTGCTCTGCTGCAAATCCTGCATCAAGGACTTCAAAGAGGATCCCGCCAAGTATGTGAAGATGGTCAAGGATGCCGCCGCGAAGAAATAACCGGCAGCAGCTCAGGCCAGTTTCTGGCACACCCACTCGCCGATGCCGCGTGCGTCTTGATCGGCCACGCTGGCATCGCTCTGGCATTCCTCGGCGCTGAATGCACTTCGTGTCGCGATGCGTCCGCCTTTCCAGACGTGAACGCCGGACGGATACGGGCCGACTTTGCGCGGATCACTCCAGGTGTGGATGCCGAGCGTCTGCGGATTGACCGCTGCGGCGATGTGCATGGGACCGCTGTCCACGCTGATGCAGAACTTCGCCTGTCGCATGAGCCAGATCAGCTCGGGCAGTGTAGTGCGCTGGCTCCAGTCATGAATATGGCTGCCCGTGGGACGGGTCGGGTCAGACGTCATGCCGACGAGCAAGACCGTGTGCGGGGCCAGTGCATCACAAAGGGACTGTAGGGCTGAATTGGAGAGGGATTTGCCCTCTCCACGCGACCAGGGATGCACGGCGATGAAATTCTGCAGCGAGTCCGGCCAGCCGGAGGGTGCTGCGCCGGGAGTGAGTTCAAAGGAGTTGTCGTCAGGCTCAATACGAATGCCCAAAGCGCGTGGCATTTCGAGATAGCGATCCACGGCATGGGCTCCGGCATTCACGGACACTGTGTGATTGTAAAAGAAACGGGAGCCTTCACGGGCATCCGAAAGTCCGATGACGGCTTTCGATCCACGCCAGCTGCTGACGACTCCACTGCGCAAGAGGCCCTGAAAATCGAGCACGATCTCGGGTTCCTCACGCGGCAGAGTCATCCAGGTGCGCCGCCAGTTCCAGAAGCGCAGCAGACCCGCGAGACCGCGAAAGGTTTTGCGCGGGAAGGGGATCACCTCGTCGAGCAGCGCGCTGCCCTGCAGAATAGGCGTCCATTCGGTATTGGCGAGCCAGCGGATCTTCAGCTGCGGATGCGCGTTGCGCAGCGCTTTCACGGCCGGCAGCGTGTGGACGATGTCACCCAAAGAACTGGGTTTGACGATGAGCGCGGAGCGGAAATCACGCAGGTTGGGAAGCTGGCGCGTGGTGGCGCTCATTTGCCCAAGGCAAGGCGGTCGGCCAGCAGAGAGGGCAGACCGGCGGCGCGGATTTTACCCTGCGCGGTTTCGATGTCGTATTCCAGCCGGCGGATCGAGATCGTCTGCGCCTGCACGTCGTAGATGGCGTAGGCGGCCCGCCAGTCGCCGTCACGCGGCTGCCCGACACTGCCGACATTGACGAAGTATTTCACACCGCGCTGCAGAGTGACTTCAGTTCCACGGGCGGCACGCACGGCGTCGTCCTTTTCAAAGATACGCGGCACATGCGTGTGGCCATAGAAGCAGACCTGGGTGAACTGGTAGCTGAAACTGGCCATCGCATCAAAGCGGTTGGTCACGTAACCCCAGTTGCCGGGAGAATCGAGCGTGGCGTGGACGATGGTGAAGTCGCGTACCTGGCGCACCAGCTTCAACTCACGGAGCCACTGGCGCTGTTCCTCGCTGAGCTGTTCACGCGTCCACAGCAGGGCGTTCTGGGCCAGGGGATTCAATTCTTCGAGGGAGCTCTCACTGGCGGCGCCCTCATCGTGATTACCGCGTACGACCGGGCAGCCCATGTCCCGCACTGCCTGAAGGCATTCCACTGGATTGGCCGCATAGCCGACGATGTCGCCGAGGCAGACGTAGTTGGAACAACCCTGCTCCTGAGCGTCCCACAGAACGGTCTGAAGGGCTTCAAGGTTGGCGTGGATGTCTCCGAAAATGGCGAATTTCATCGTCTAAGGTTGGCGGCGAATAGCGCACCTTCGGGACATGGGCAGGGAAATCAAGCATTTCAGTATCAGAAAACTACCGTGATGGTTGAGGCTGGAGGCCGCACCACCCTGCAGGATAAGCAAACGGGGCGGATCACACGATCCGCCCCGTTACTTGATAGAGTCCAACAGCCAGAAGGAACCACTATTTGAAAGTTTTGACTGAACCGTCTCCAGTTCTTTGTCTGGTGGTATTCTTCCACTATTCAAAAACAATGCGTCAGATGCACGTAAATGAGATGTAAGGAGGATGTGAGAACACCTCGGATCAGCTGTTATTTCGCGTCCGCCAGTCTTTCGTAATAGCGAAATTCCAAACCCTCTGACTGACCCACGATTTCCTTGAGTTGGAAGAGATGCTCGAAGGGGGGCAGGAGAACATCGCCCTCGAAAGGCTCGGGGATCCAGGTGAGATAAAGTCCGTCACACTGGGGCAGCAGTTCTTCGAAGACACGGGCACCACCAATAACAAAGACGGTGTCGGCTTCACCGCACACCTGCGGAAGTTCTGCGGTGCTGCGAATGACGGTGAGTCCTTCGCGTGGTGCCATTGTGTGGCTTATAACAATGTTCTGGCGTCCCGGCAGCGGTCTGCCAATGGAGTCAAACGTCGCACGCCCCATCAGGATGGGGTGTCCGAGCGTCGTTCGTTTGAAAAACTTCAAATCCTCCGGGAAATGCCACGGCAGTTTGCCCTCGCGTCCAATGACGCGGTTGCTCGACATGGCAACGATGGCGATGAGGCGCGGCATGGCCGGATGTTACCAAAGATCGACCGGCTGATTCGGTTCTGGGCGGATGATTTCCGTCTCAGGGATGCTTTCGGTGAAGCGGCGGGTGAACCACATCTGCGCGGGCTCTTCGCCGTGGACAAGCAGCAGCTTCTTGGGCTTCACTTTCTCGATGTATTCGGCGATTTGCTCACGTGAGGCGTGGGCGCTGAGGTCAAAGCTCTCGATGCGGGCGTTCAGCGCCACAGCAGGCATGTCTTTGGCGAGTTTGATCATCGTGCCGGGGGTGGCATTGCGGATCTTGTAGCCGGGAGAATCGGGGTCGGTGTAGCCGACGAAACAGACGGTGTTGCGCGGGTTATCGAGGAATTTTTGCGCGAAGGTGTTGGAGACGGTGTGCTCCGTCATCATGCCGCTGGAAAGCGCGTAAAGTGAGCGCGGGCTGGAAACAAGTTCCACGCGCTTCTTGCTCTTGCGCGGGACGAGCATCTTCATGTCTTCCAGCAGGCGGAAGCCTGGATAGCTGCGGCGGCTGCGGGAGGCGTAGTGATCATAGAGCACGGTGATCTTGGTGCTCAGACCGCCGATGTAGAGCGGCATCTCAGGGATGAGACCTTCCTGGTGCAGTTCGTGCAGCATGAGCATGACCTCCTGCGTCTTGCCGAGGGCAAAGACAGGGATCATGACGGCTCCACCGGCTTCTTGCGTTTCGCGGATCACGCTGGCGAGGCGCTCTTTTTCGCCTTTGCGGGAAAAGCCTTCCGGCCGTGCATAATCGCCACGCGTCGTCTCGGCGATCATCACATCGATGCCGCTGGTGGGGAAATCGGCGGCGCGGCAGATCGTCTGCGCCTCGAAGTTCACATCGCCCGTATAGAAAAGTGTGTTGCTGCCTTCACGGACCAGGACGCCCGTGGAACCGAGGATGTGACCGGCGTCGAACATCGTGGCCTCCAGGTTCGTGTCTGGAATTTCAAACGGGCGGTCGATGTCGCGGTAGATCCATCGGGCGCGGATGTCATCCAGTTCACGGTGGGTGAAGAGAGGATACTCCGAGATGCTTTCCTCCTCACGCTGCTTCGTCATCACGTTGACGGAGTTGTGCAGCATCGCGGAGGCGAGTTCCCCGGTGATTTCAGTCATCAGCACGGGCATGTTCGGCTGCTTGCGCATCAGCACGGGCATGGAGCCGATGTGATCGTGATGCGCATGCGTGATGATCGCGGCGTTGATCGACTTGTGCGGAAGCTGGCTGAAATCTGGCAAGGCCTCGTAGCCTGCGCGTTTGGGGTGCATGCCGGAATCGAGCACAACACGATGATCTCCGGCTTCGAGGAGGTAGGAATTGGCGCCGATCTCACGTCGGCGTGTCAGGTTGCGGAAACGCATGCTTTATTTTTGGGGGGGAAGGGAGGGCGACACTAGGGGCTGGTCAGTGTTCCACAAGGGGTAATTGAGGGTGGCGGCAGCCATATGCCGCCATGCACGCAGGTGCCTGCTATCTGGTTGCCGTCCCGCGTTCTTGTTTCACCTTTTGGCATCATGCGCACCCACCTGAAACGATTGCCGATGAAACCTGTAATCTTTCTTTGCCTTTTTCAGGCGGGGATGTCGCTCCAATCTGCGGACCGCGTCTGGAAAGATGCCAGTGGCCAGAATGAGATCCGGGCTGAACTGGTCAGCCATACCGGCGACAATGTCCTTCTCAAGCGTGAAAACGGTACGGTCATCACTGTGCCACTGACGAGTTTAAGCCGTCAGGACCAAGAATTCATCACCGGGACGCGGATGCCTAGTGAGACGGGTGTGCAGGAAGTCCTTAACATCGAACTGCCCAAACCGATGTTCATCGGTTGGCCACGCGTGGAACTTCCCAATATGGAGGTCTACGATCCCTCGAAGCGCATCAAGAGTTTCATGGCCCTCAAAGGCACCGTGAACGTCGCAAAGGGTAAGAGGGTCACTTCCTCCGACACGGCGCCGATCATCGGCGATCTGATGCTTGTCACTGACGGTGATGCCGATGGTTCCGACGGGAACTTCGTCGAACTCATGCCTGGCAAACAATGGCTTCAGATCGACCTCGAAGCCACGCATGTGATTCAAAAAATCGCGGTCTGGCATTTTCACAAGATGGCCGTCGCATACATTGACGTTATCATTCAAGCATCGGACGATCCTGAGTTCAAAATCGGTGTCACCACCCTGTGGAATTCCGATCATGATGATTCCTCCGGCATGGGAAAGGGCAAAGACCCCGCCTATTTGGAGACGTGCTCTGGCCGCATCTTTGAAGGCAAGGCAGCCAAGGCTCGTTACGTCCGCCTATGGAGCAATGGAAACTCGGCCAACGATATGAACCACTACTGCGAGGTTCAGGTCTTTGCCGTTCCGGCCCAAAAAACAGCAAGGTAAGAGCCTACTTCCTGCGGCCGGCGAGACGCGCAAATACCGTCGATGCGGCGAGCAGTGATGCCGGAATCGTCGGCGGGCACCAGATCAAACTGGACTGAAAAGCAAGAAAGCAGGCGACCAATGCCGCGAAGATGCACAGCATCCCGCGCAGGATGGATTTGGTGCGCGGCACGAAGAGCACCAGCCAGAATCCCGCCAGACCGGCGGCACCCCAGAGGATCCATTGCGCCCAGCGCGGCAGCAGCCGCAATCGTGGCAGGGCGAGCACCTGCGCGAGCGCTTGGGCATGCAGACGTGCCAGTCCGCTTTGGGCGTCATCATCGGTCCCAATCACGATCACCTTGTCACCTGAGAGATTCGCCTTGTCCTGCGGGGACAGGGCATCGGCCAGTTCCGAGGTCATCAAATGGAGCGCATCCACCTCGTGAACCGGCTGTTTCGTGTTGATGATGAACTCACCGGCGGCCGAAAGCGGTACAAAAGCGCCGTTGGAGAGATAGGCGCCCGCTCCAGGCCCCAGCAGCAGGCGCTGTGTGGCATAGGGTGTCTGGGTGAAACGAGCCAGAGCTTGGGCTAGGACAGTTGGCAGCAGATGGCCACTCTCTTGCACGGCATAAGGCAGTTTGCCGACGTCCTTCGCGTCCAGCGGAACAGAAATGCCGATCTCTGCCTGTCGGCGGATCAGGTCGTCTGGCGCAGCGATCAAGGCCCCCAAGGGGGGGGCAGACCCGATGTCTCCCTGCACCTTTTGAAACTGCGGCAGTGAGTTTTCAAGGCCACCCAGAAATGCGGGTGCCTCACGGTTGGCGGCAAGCTGGGACTCAATGCCCAGGACGGTGCTCGGAAAGGGCACCAATGCATGCGCTGCTTCAATCACAAACTCGGGCGAAGGGCGGCCCCAGAACAGAGTTTCGGGAACCACGACCACCGCAGGATTGTAGGCCTGCAGGCCCTTCAGTACCATCTGCCAGTCGAGCGGGCGCGGGGGCCAGCCAGCATATTCCGCTTTGTCAGCCAGACGCATCTTCACCAGAACGACGGGTGAAGAAGAGACCGCGTGATCATCGGCCGAGGTAAAACGATCCCGTGCGTTGGCGACAAGAAAATCGAGAAACAACTCATCCACGCGCTGGAATCGTCCCGCCTGATGCTCGCGATCCAACCACCAGCCGAGGCTGCCGAGGAGGAGAACGAGAATCAGGGCACGGATCATGGCAGGCAGAGCCCGGCGGACCGCTCCCGGTTAAGGGGCAGGCGTCTCGGCCGGAGCCGCAACGTCAGTGGTTTCGCGCGCGTCGGCGGCAAATTTGAGTCGCTTGGTTTCCTCGTCGTGGGAGACCTTGACCGTGTCACCTTCGCGGATGTCACCGCGCAGGAGATGTTCGGCCAGCGGGTCTTCGATGTTTTTCTCCACGGCACGGCGCATCGGGCGCGCACCATACTGCGGATCAAAGCCCTCTTTCATGAGGAACTCGCGGGCGCTGTCGTCGAGCGTGATGTGGATGTTCTTCTTCTTGAGGCGGAGAACCACTTTGCTGACTTCGAGATCGACAATCTTGTTGAGCTGCTCCTTCTCGAGCATGCGGAAGATGACGATGTCGTCGAGGCGGTTGAGGAACTCGGGCTTGAAGAACTTCTTCGCGGCTTCGGTGATCTTGCCTTTGATGCCGGCGTTGTCGGCGGCGTCTTCCTGCATGGCCATGAAGCCCAGGCTGGTCTGGCGTTTGATCTGCTCCGCACCGATGTTGGAGGTGAGGATGACGATGGTGTTCCGGAAGTCGATCTTGCGGCCGAAGTTGTCGGTGACCTGACCTTCTTCGAGAATCTGCAGGAGCAGATGCATCACATCCGGGTGCGCTTTTTCGACTTCGTCGAACAAGATCACGGAGTAAGGGCGACGGCGCACCGCTTCGGAAAGCTGGCCGCCTTCTTCGTAACCGACGTATCCCGGAGGCGCACCAATCAGACGGCTGGCGGTGTGCTTCTCCATGTACTCGGACATGTCGATCTGGATCAGCGAATCAGCCGTGCCAAACATGAATTCGGCGAGGTTCTTCGCGAGGAAGGTTTTGCCGACACCCGTTGGGCCGAGGAAGAGGAAGGAGCCGATCGGACGGCGTGGATCCTTCAAGTCGGCGCGGGAGCGGCGCAGGGCCTTGCTGATGGCGATGACGGCTTCGTCCTGGCCGATGACCTTGCCCTTGAGCTCGGTTTCCATCTTGAGGAGTTTCTCGGCTTCAGCCTGTTCCATACGCTGCAGCGGAACGCCGGTCCATTTGGACACGACGGACATGATGTCCTCTTCAGTGACATCAACGATGCGCTCCTGATTGTTGGTGCGCCAGGTTTCCAGCACATCATCAAAACGTTTCTTCGCGTTCTTCTCACGATCACGCAGGCTCGCGGCTTTTTCGAAATCCTGTTCCTTGATGGAACCTTCCTTCTCGACGCGGATCTCTTCGATCTCGCCTTCGATCACCTTGAGTTCGGGCGGACGTGTCATGGCGGCGATGCGGGCCTTGGAGCCGGCTTCGTCCATGATGTCGATCGCCTTGTCAGGCAGGAAACGGGAGGGCAGGTAGCGTGAGCTGAGATTCACCGCGGACTTGAGCGCGTCTTCGCTGTACTTCGCCTTGTGGTGCAGCTCGTATTTGCCACGCAGGCCAAAGAGAATCTTGATGGCATCCTCGACGGAGGGCTCCTCGATCTTCACGCTCTGGAAGCGGCGTTCGAGCGCGGAGTCCTTCTCGATGTATTTGCGGTATTCATTGAGCGTGGTGGCGCCAACGCATTGCAGTTCGCCACGGCTGAGCGCGGGTTTGATGATGTTGCTGGCATCCATCGCTCCTTCAGCGCCGCCTGCACCGACGATGGTGTGCAACTCGTCGATGAAGAGAATGACGTTCTTGTTGCGGCGGATTTCATCCATGACCGCCTTGATGCGCTCTTCAAACTGGCCGCGATACTTTGTGCCAGCGACCATCAGGGCGAGATCGAGAGTGATGACTTTCTTGTCACGCAGGATTTCAGGGACGTTGCCGGCGGCAATCTCCTGGGCCAGGCCTTCGACGATGGCGGTCTTGCCAACACCGGCTTCTCCGATGAGCACCGGGTTGTTCTTGGTGCGGCGGCAAAGGATCTGAATGACACGGGCGATTTCTTCCGAGCGGCCGATGACGGGGTCCATTTCACCTTTGATGGCGAGCTCGGTGAGGTCGCGACCGAAGGCTTTGAGGGCCGGGGTCTTCTCGTTCTTCTTCTTGTCACCTGCGGGCGTGTTGCCAGTGGGGTTGGCGGGTTCGCTTTCCTCCTCTTCCTCTTCGTTCTGGGAGGAGAAGTTGGGGTCGAGTTCCTTGAGGATTTCGCTGCGCGCCTTGTCGAGGTTCACATCGAGATTGCGCAGCACCTGAGCGGCCACGCCCTCGCCTTCGCGGAGGAGTCCGAGCAGGATGTGCTCCGTGCCGACGTAGCTGTGATTGAGGGCCTTGGCTTCCTTCGAGGCCAGGGCGAGCACCTTCTTCACTCTCGGTGTGTAGGGAATGTTGCCGACCATCTTGGTCTCAGGGCCGGAGCCGACCTGTTGCTCGACCTGCATGCGCACGGTCTCGAGGTCGAGGCCGAGCTTGGTCAAAACGTTGACTGCGACCCCCTGGCCGAGTTTGATCAGTCCAAGCAGGAGATGCTCCGTGCCGACGTAATTGTGGTTGAAGCGATCGGCTTCCTTGCGGGCAAGGGCCAGAACCTGTTGGGCGCGTGGAGTGAAATTATTCATCATGGGTGGTGGAGGTGGTGCCTCCGTTGTTAGATTGTGATGGCGGAAAACTACCCGGGCCGTCGATGGATTGCAACCGAGTGCGGGTTAAATCAGCGCGCATGCTGTCTCGCTCCTCAGGGGACAATTCACGCGCAGCATTGAGCTGCAGATGCGCAGGTTGAATTTCAAGCAAAAGCATGTCGATCAGGCTGCGGTCGCAGTTCCCGACAAGGTCGAGATCAGCACCGAGACGAAGCATGGATAGCAGATTCAATGCCTCTTTGGAGGTAAGGATGTGCGCATACCTCAGAATGGCGAATGCACGCCCGATTTGGTCGCGCAGCATGGTCTGGTGGTCCTCCTTGAGCTTGGCCCGGGCCGTGACTTCGGAGCGGACGACGCCCTCGATGACTTTTTCGATCTGGGCGATGATTTCAGGCTCCGCTTCACCCAGCGTGTGTTGGTTGGAAATCTGGAACAGGTTGCCGAGAGCTTCAGTGCCTTCGCCATAGAGACCACGCACAGCGAGGCCGATCTTGCCAATGGCCTTGATCACGGGGTTGATCTGTTCGGTGAGCACCAGCGCTGGCAGATGCAGCATCACGGAGGCGCGCATGCCGGTGCCGAGATTGGTGGGGCAGGCGGTGAGGTAGCCGAGTTTGGGGTCGAACGCATAGGGCAGCAGGCCTTCCAGCTCTGTGTCCACTCGGTCCACCACTTCAAAGGCGCTGGTGAGGTTCAGCCCCGGACGGATGCCTTGGATGCGGAAGTGATCCTCCTCATTGATCATGATGGAGATGCTCTGCTTGCGGTCCACCACCACGGCGCAGCCGGAGGATCGTGCCGCATGCTCACGGCTGACGAGATGGCGCTCCACCAGCACCTGTTTGCGGATCTTGCTGAGTTCGGTGTAGTCCTCGCTGTAGCCGTCCCGCATTTCGGGCAGCTCTTCCACCACCGGGCGTGCACGCTCCAGCAGCTCGATGCGCTGTCGTTCCTGGCTGAAACCAGGAAACGGGTAGCCCCGAAGATTGCGAGCAAGACGCACTCGCGAGGTCATGACGACGTCGGAGTGCGGCCCCGCGCCTTTCATCCAGTCGGCGGGGTTCTTGATCAATGTGGCAAAACGCATCATGAGATTACGAAGTTGGACCTTGCAGATAGGATACGCGTTGAAAGACGCGGAAGGATGATTCCACCTGATGCATCCTTCATTTGGAGGCCTTGGGCTGGAGACTTTCGATCTCGGATTTCAACTTGGCTGCGTCCTCATAGCGTTCCTCACTGACGGCCAGATCGAGTTCGGCGCGAAGCTTGGCGACGTCCGGTGGTGGCACTGCGGGAGGTGCCACCGGGGCAGGGGGGGAGGCTTCCTTCACGGTGGTCACTCGCTGCCGCGGCAGTATTTGGGGTGCGACGGCATTGGTGTGACTCGGACGCTTGCCCACATGCCGGGTTCCCTTGTGCATGTTGCGCAGCAGTCCGTCCAATCCATCGCGGAAAGCGGTATAACATTCAGGGCAGCCCATGCGGCCAATCTTTTTCAGCTGTGAGGCGGTGAAGCCGCAGGCGTCGCACACGATCTCCATCGTGTCCGACTCCGTTCGGTGGGAGGGGCTCAAAAATGCTTCCGCAAGACCGAAGCCGGTCTCTTCGGTCACGCCTTTGGCCTTCGAACAGGTCTCACACAGATTCACCGTGGTCATCTGACCGTTGATGATCTGGGTGAGGAACACGGTGGCCTCATTTTCGCAAACGTCGCATTTCATGGAATTAATCGTGCATGCATTCATGCCACACTGGTGATACGAACGGCAGACCGTACTGGGTATGACAGGTATTCGCGCCCGTCAACCAATGCCCTGAGCCGCCAGCCATTCGTTGAGCTCCGCCTGCAACTGAGAATGCTTCGCAAAGCTGTAGTGAAAAGTCCGAAAACCCAGCCGTGCGGCAGTGGCGATATTTGGCTCCAGATCGTCGATGTAAAACGTCCGTGCGGGGTCGAGATCCAGCTGCGCGGCGGTCTTGAGAAAGATCTCCTCCCCCGGCTTGGCGCAGCGTGCGGTATGCGAGTACACGCCATCCTGGAAGTGCTGAAAGATCGTGAACTCGCGCAGGAAGTAGCTTTTGTGCAGCTCGTTGGTGTTTGAGAGCAGATGCATCGGCAGCCTGCCCGCCAAAGCGCCGAGCGTCGCGTGCATGGGTTCATTCTGGGTAAAAATTTCGCACCAGATGGCTGCGAATTCCTCGGGGGAGCCGCGAAAGCCCGTCCGCGCCATGCCCTGCCGCACGAACTCCGCATCATCCATGTCCCCCACCTCATACGGGCCTTTGATGTCATCAAACAGCGTCAGCACCGTCTCCGCCGGATGATCACAGCACTCCGCCAGCCGCCGGGCGGCGATGCTGAAGTCGAAGTCGATAAGGACTTTGCCAATATCGGAAAGGATGACGGGCTGGGGCATGGCTCTCCTATGCACGCAGGTCTCGCCTGCGCCAGATGAATCCGTGTTGTGAAAGGCGCGGCGGATTACTTCATCAGCTCGACGAGTTTCGGACCGATCGCGTCGGCCCAGATCTGATAGCCGGCGGCGGAGAGGTGCAGGAAGTCGGGCATGATCTCCTTGGTGAGCGCACCGTCCGGCTGAGGGAATTTGCCGCCGATGTCGAGGAAGAAGACATTCTTGCCGTCGTCGAGCTTCGAGATGATCGCATTGACCTGCTTGAGCTTGTCGTTGGCGGCACCGAGTTTGCCTGTGGGTTTATCGCCACGGGGGAAGATGGCGAGCAGGAGGATTTTTGCCTGCGGCTGCTTGGCGCGGATGGTTTCGACGATGGCGGTGACGCCCTTGGCGATGCCTTCAACGGTATCCGAGCCGGAGTTGTTTGTGCCGATCATGAGCACAGCGGCCTTGGGCTTGATGACCTCAAGTTCGCCATTCTGAATGCGCCACAGCACATGCTGGGTGCGGTCGCCGCCGATGCCAAAGTTGGCAGGTGTATACTCGCCGAAAGCTTTCGCCCAGACTTCCTTGCCACTGCCCGCCCAGCCGGCGGTAATTGAGTCACCGAGGAACACAAGCTGGGCTTTGCCCTCCTTGGCGATGCTCACGAACTTCTCATGCGAAGCGATGAAGCCAGGGTTGATCTTGCCATCTTTGCCATACTTCTCCGCAGGCACATCAGGCGGCTGGGGTGGCATGACAACCGCAGGAGCGGCTGGCTTGACGGCAGGAGCCGGGGTCTGAGCCCGGAGGGCGGTGGTGGCAAGCAGCAGAAGGGACAATGCGAGTGATGTAATTTTCATGCATTTGTATTGTGGAGGACTGCTCGTCGGCAGGCAATCCGAAAGAGCATGTAACGCGATTCGTTTAGATAACCCGGCGGCGTCAGCCTCTCCCGGCCCCTGCACCGCTCACCTTTGGCCGCAAACGTTTTTCCTTCACCAGGATTGACGCGATCTGCCAGTTCTGACTAGCATGGCTGGGAATTCCCTAAATTCAACCAACCACAACCACACAATATTATGCCAAGCAATCATGGTGTCGCCTACATGGGTACCGGAAAGGTAGAGGTTCAAAGCATTGATTTCCCCAAACTGGAGCTGCGCGAACAAAAGCGTAAATGCCACCACGGAGTCATTCTCAAAGTCGTCTGTACGAACATCTGCGGCTCCGACCAGCACATGGTGCGTGGCCGTACCACCGCACAGAAGGGCCTGATTCTCGGCCATGAAATCACGGGTGAAGTCATCGAGACGGGCCGCGACGTGGAGTTCATCAAGAAAGGCGACATTGTCAGCGTGCCTTTCAACATCGCCTGCGGACGATGCGCCAACTGCAAGGAAGGCAAGACTGGCATCTGTCTGAATGTGAATCCAGCCCGGCCAGGTGCGGCTTATGGCTACGTGGACATGGGCGGCTGGGTCGGGGGTCAGGCAGAGTATGTGATGATCCCCTATGCGGACTTCAATCTGCTGAAGTTCCCGGATCGTGATCAGGCAATGGCCAAGATTAAAGACCTCACCCTCCTCTCGGACATTTTCCCCACCGGCTATCACGGTGCGGTCACTGCAGGGGTGGGACCAGGCGCAACCGTTTACATCGCCGGAGCCGGCCCCGTCGGCCTTGCCTGCGCGGCTTCCTGCCATCTGCTCGGTGCAGCGGTCGTCATCGTCGGCGATTTGAACAAGGAGCGCCTTGCCCAGGCCCGTCGTTTTGGCTGTGAAACCGTGGACGTTTCCCTGTCCGCCTCCATTCAGGATCAGATCGAGAACATCCTCGGCGTACCGGAAGTGGATTGCGCAGTGGATTGCGTCGGCTTTGAGGCACGTGGCTGCGGCCACAACCACAGCAAGGAAGTGCCTGCGCAGGTGCTCAACAGCGTCATGGAAATCACCAAGGCAGGCGGTGCCATCGGCATTCCCGGACTCTACGTCACGGGTGATCCGGGCGCGGTCGATGAAGCGGCCAAGGTGGGCGCTCTGTCCATCCGCATCGGTCTTGGCTGGGCCAAGAGCCACACCTTCGTCACCGGCCAGTGCCCGGTCATGCGCTATCACCGCCGCCTCATGATGGCGATCTTGCACGACAAGATCAAAATCGCCAAGGCAACCAACGTGCAGGTGATCTCCCTCAAGGGCGCCCCCAAAGGCTACGTGGACTTCGACAAAGGCGCGGCCCGCAAGTACGTCATCGATCCGCACGGCATGATCAAAGCCTGATCGGTTCTAGAAGCCAGTCTTCGAAGCCCTCCCGCTGCAAAGCCGGAGGGCTTTTTTGTGGTCATATGCGGGCGGAATGGAGCGAAGGGGCGAAAACCATGACAGACCCGGATGGTGCACGGTTGTCCCGCAAGGCTCACATCTGCCCTGCTGTGGCAGTGGCTGCCGCGCCGCCGTTTTTTTTCATATCAGGCAGCTTTTTTTGGAAGTGAGGCAGGCCCTTCCCACACCCCAAACCCCGTGGTGCATCTCGTCTTAATATGAATGTAGATGCAAAAAAGCAGCTTTGGCATTTTTGCGTTTACTTTTGATGGGCTCAGGGATAATGCTTCATCTAAGTCGAGTACAAACTTAAGCTATAGACCTATGCCTAAATACTGGATGATCAGCAACCGACTGTTCCGGCAAGGAAAACCCACGCGCGAGGTTGGCAAGGTTTCCTACTGGACCACCGATGTGGACGACGCCTCCACCATCGACAAGTGGACGCAGGTCTCTTCAGCCGAATTCGAGATGCAGCTCAAGCAGGCCGCGCTGGCCTTCCCTCTCATCTCCAAGGCCTCGGCGACCGCTTTCACCGCCCAGAGCGGTCAGCCGCCGGAGGCCATGCCCATGCTCGCCCAGCTGGCCGCGCATCAGGATCAGAAGCACGTCGGCTTCTTCGTCCACGGCTATAACAACGGCTTCACCGACGCCGCGCGGCGCTATCAGCAGCTCACCCGCGACCTCTTCGCCGGCCCGGACGGCCTCGGCCTCTGCATCTCCTTTGACTGGCCCTCCCTCGGCAGCATCCTCGGCTACCTCCCGGACCGCGACCACGCCCAGGCATGTGCCGCCGACTTCACCGACATCCTCGGTCGTCTGCACGACTGGCTCCTCGTCAAACAAAAGGACGCGCAGAAAGCCCCCGAAGACGGCTGCCGTGCCAAGATCTCCATCATCGCCCACAGCATGGGCAATTTCCTCCTCCATCGTGCCATGGGTGCCAGCTGGAAGCGGCAAAACCAGCCCCTCAGCGTCTCCCTCGTGAACCAGATCCTCATGGTGGCCGCCGATGTGGACAACGACCTCTTCGAGCCCGACAGCCAGGATGCCACTGATGGCTGCGCAGTCGCCAATCTCACGTACCGAGTCACCTCCTTGTACACCGGACGCGACACCGTGCTTGGCGCCTCCTCCGGGCTCAAGCACTTCGGCACGCGCCGCCTCGGCCGCAGCGGCCTGGCCAAGCGCCCGCCCACAGACGGCGTCAGCGGCAGCGTGGACAATGTCTGGGATGTGGACTGCTCCACCTTCTTCCCGTCGAAATACGACAGCATCCCCTTCATCGATGGCATCCCCATTCATGGCGCTTACTTCGTCACCCCTGCAGTCGTCAGTCTCATGAAGGAGATCCTCAAAGGCACCGATCGCAGCGCCCTGCAACACCGTGGCCTTCTCACCGGAAAAGCCTGGCCCGCCTAGCACATTTCGCACGTCGTGCCGGCGCACTGACCACTCCCCATTCTCCTTTTTCACTCCTCCAAA
The DNA here is from genome assembly GCA_021733925.1 of Prosthecobacter sp. Taxonomy (GTDB): domain Bacteria; phylum Verrucomicrobiota; class Verrucomicrobiia; order Verrucomicrobiales; family Verrucomicrobiaceae; genus Prosthecobacter. The sequence goes on from JAIPJY010000028.1 coordinate 82,021, forward strand.
CCGCCACGCCAAGGCTCGCGCCTTGATCGAGGACGAATCCAGGCGCCACCCCTTTAAGCCTCTCTCACCCCACTTTCGGTCAACTCATCCGCGCTCCGTCCACTCCACCATCCATCATGAAAAAGCCACTGCCCATCATCGCCCTCATTCTCCTCGCAGGCGTGCTCCTCTACTTCAGATACTCCGCCGGCACCATCATTGACACGGGCGCACCGGTCGTGAACTCCAAAGACAAGGCCGTCAATCTGGAGCAGGGCTGGTCTGTCCGCACGCAGCAGGCCTACTACTTCACCAATCAAGGCTCCCGCATTCTCCCTTACGCGTGGTTTCTGGCCCTCGAAATGCCCGACAGCCAGGAGCTCTTTCGCGGCGACGACAACATGCGCAGCCTCCGCTACCTGCCCACCGACCCCGATTCCAAATGGAACCCCGACGGCCTGCCCGTCGGCTTTGTCAAAGGCCTCGACTCCAACAAGCAGGCCTGGATGGGCATGACCTGCGCCGCCTGCCACACCGGCCAGATCGCCTACAACGGCACGCAGATCCGCATCGATGGCGGCCAGACCATCGCAGACGTGGACGCTTTCGATCTCAGCCTCGTCGCCGCCATGAAAAAGACCTCCGAGGATGAGGAAAAGTTCGGCCGCTTTGCCAGCCAAGTCCTAGGGCTGACCGGGACCGACGAAGCCAAGGCCACCCTGCGCGACGCGCTGAAAAAGCGCACCGCCGCACTCCACGACCGCAATGAGGCCAATCATTACCAGAGCCCCAACATGCCCCAGTACGGCTACGGCCGCACGGATGCCATTGGCCAGATTTTCAACAAGGTGCTGTACCACATGAACAACGTCCCTGACAACGCCCGCCCCTCCGACGCTCCTGTCAGCTACCCCTTCCTTTGGGGCACACATCAGTCAGACGTCGTGCAGTGGACCGGCTTCGCCCCCAACGGCCCGCTCAACATCGGCTCCCTCATCCGCAATGGCGGCGAAGTTCTCGGTGTGTATGGAGAGATGGACATCCCCGACGATAAAAAAGTGCACAAATACAAGTCCTCCATCATCGTGGAAAGCATCGGCCTTCTGGAGCAGTGGGTGGCCACCCTGCGCTCGCCCAAGTGGCCCGGCAAAATCCTTCCGCCCATCGATCAGGCGCTCGCCGACAAAGGCAAGGTTCACTACGACAAGCACTGCGTCTCCTGCCACGCCGCCGTCAGCCGTGAAAACGAAGGCATGAACTACAAGTCCGTCCTCGTGGACATCGACAAGGTCAAAACCGACCCCCGCGAGTACGACAACATGATCAAGCTCCGCAAAGCCGGAAAATTCGCCGGTCGCAAGCAGGCAGGTCTCATCGGCAAAGTGATCCCCGAAGAAACCACCGGGCTGGATCCTCTGATCCATTCCGTCATCGGCGGCCTGCTCGAGCACCCGCTCGAATCCCTCAAGGCCAACATCACCATCGCCAAAGGAGAGATCACTGCCGAGACCATCAACGACGCCGTCAACACCCTCCAGTCTGACAACCCCGTAGAGGACACCACCACCGTGCTTGAGCGCATCCTCGCAGACTTCAACCAGCGCGCCATGAATCTCCGCACCAACCCCGTGCTCAACAAAAACCTCCCCATTGCGCCCAGGGTGTACAAAGCCCGCCCTCTCACCGGCATCTGGGCCACACCGCCATATCTGCACAATGGCTCCGTGCCCAACCTCTGGGAAATCCTCCTGCCCGCCGACAAACGCTCCAAGACCTTCCACCTCGGCACCCGCGAGTACGACCCCGAGAAGGCAGGCTACAAAGACATGCCCGAATTTGACGGCAAGCCCTCCTTCACCTTCGACACCGCCCTCCCCGGCAACACCAACGTCGGTCACGAATACGGGGTGACGGAGCTCAATGACGCCCAGCGCACAGAGCTCCTCGAATATCTCAAGACACTTTGAGGGAACACGGATCGAACGGGAGTCAGGCAGGATTCGCCCAACCGCCTTGTGCCGTCTTTCGGTCAGTTCACCCATCACCCATCACCCATCACCCACCACTCCCCAACGCGCCCTCATGAAACTCAAACCCGTCCTCGCCCTCGCAGCCTCCGCCTGCGTGGTTTCCTGCTCCATCTTCGCCCCTATCAGTCGCACACATCCCAAGGATTCGCAGGCCTTCCTCAAGGACTACGACCGCCAGTGGCTTGAGGTCCTCAAGCTCAAGACCGTGTTCAACTGGCTGCAGGACAACTCGATTGAAACCTTCAAGGAAATGCGGGCGCAGCGCCCCATCATCACCACCGCTCCGGTGCCGACCAAGGCCGGCCTGAAGTTCACCTCCACCGTTCTCGTCGCCAATCGCAAGGATGTCGTGGAGGTTCTCGACAACTGGGATGTCTTCACCGTCCGCCTCTACGGCTCCAAGATGGACGACTGCATGGGGGCCTTCATGCTCGGCCGTGACGACACACGCTACAATCTGGTGGAGAAGCCCTACATGCGCCATCTCATGACCCCGGCGGACTTCCCGCGCATCAAGAGCCAGGTCGTTTCCCTCAGCCGCAAAGCCATCGCTGAAGGCACCCAGACCACCACCGACCCCAAGACTGGCAAATCCATCGGACGCATCGAGATCGTCAACAAGGTCGCCCGTCGCGTGCCCATTCTCCTCACCGGCACCTATGGCGGCTTCCCCGGCCCGGACGAGGCCTCCATGTTCCGCTGGTCGCGCGCCACCCAGGCCGACTTCTTCAAAAACATCAAGGCAGAGCCCCCGGTGCATGCCGATGCCATCAGGGCGGGGCATGAGATGACGGCCTACCTCGGCGGCCTCATCCAGGAAAAGCACGCCCTCCTCACCAAAAACCCGGGCGCCGAGGACACCATCCTCGCCCGCATGCTCAAAGAAGGCACCAACAAGGTGCAGGGCATCACCGACGACCGCATGATCATCCTCACCGCAGGCCTGCTCATCGGCGCCGGAGAGACCACCCAGACCGCCATTTGCAAATGCCTCGCCGAGCTCTTCAGCCGCCCCGCCGAGCTTCAGGGTGCCATCAAAGCTGCTCGTGAAAACAACGACGAACTGCTCGGCCGCTACGTCTGGGAGGCTCTGCGCTTCCGCCCCGGAAACTCCGTGCTCCCACGCTACGCCGAGAAAGACTACGTGCTCGCCAAAGGCACCCCGCATGAAACCAAGATCGCCAAAGGCTCCCTCGTGCTTGTCGGCACCCAGTCCGCCATGTTTGACGAAACCTTCGTCAAGAATCCCGAGCAGTTCCGCCTCGACCGCCCACAGAGCATGTACATGATCCTCGGCTACGGCTGGCATCGCTGCCTGGGGGATCACATCAGCCTGATTCAGGTGCCGCAGATCATCAAAGCCCTCCTTCTCAAGAAAAACCTCCGCCCCGCTCCCGGCAAAGACGGCCAGATCGACCTCAAAGGCGGCCCGTTCCCAGAGCAGTACATCCTCGAATACGACCTGGAATAAAAGCAGCGATGGGACCGAAGGCTCTCCCTTCGGCTGGCTCACCCGCATTCGTTATACCACGATCCATTGAACCCGGATCATGCAATGGAAGTGGAGTTGAAGGTGTAAATCGTTGTCGGAAGGAGGGGTTGACTGGTGTGCAAGAGTCACCGTCATGGTGAACCTGCCCATTGAATACTCTGACAAGCCGGTGACGCCCTTTGGCGGC
>JAIPJY010000029.1 GCA_021733925.1 Prosthecobacter sp.
AGATATGGGTTGATCACGCCAGCAGATCTGGCCTCGCGGGATAAACCCCGCGTCGTCTCCAACCGCCGGATGCGGAAAACCGCACGTCCGGTGGTGTGGGAGCCCTGACGGGCGCAAATCCCGTCAGGGCGACCCGATCGGGGGAGGCTACGCTAAAAAGCTTTCCAGCAGCGGCTTCGCCAGCAACCCATCGCGCCACTCTGCTGGAATGGCTTCGATCCCATGCGCTGCACCGAGGAGCATGCCGAGGGCGAGTGCGCGAGCGCAGTTGTCGCCGCCGGCCATGGCGTTTTCGATGGTGGCGGTGGCGAAGTCCTGGCCGCGGTGACGCACGAGCCAAAGCACGGCGGGCAGGGCTTGAGGAATGGGGCAGGCGCGGCCGAGCTGGCCGATGGCATCGCTATCGGTGGCGGCCTCGGCGGCTTGCAAGGCCCATGCGGGTGCGGTGGCGGTGATGACGCTTTGCAGTTCACCACCCTGAAGCAGGCGATGCGTGGCACGGGCGAGGAATTCAGCACATTCGATGGCTTCCGGTGAGCGGTGCGTGATCACGGTCTGCTCAATGGCGGCAGCGACGGCTTCGGATTCGGGCTGGTCGGCCAGCAGGGCCATGAGTGGGGCGATGCGGGCAGGGCCGGCGAGTTCGTCCGAGGGAACGCCGCTCGTTGCGGCGGTGGCACCGGCCTGGAGATTGGCGAGCGTGCCCTTCGTGGCCTTGTCCACGTAGTCATTGTAGGTCGGCCACATGGCCTCCCAGTCGGCGAGGAAGGCGGTGGCGTCCCAGCCGCGTTCGCGCTGCAAAAACTCCAGCAGCCGCAGAGCCTGATCTCCCGCGTGGCCCTGAGCACCCGCCTGCTTGTGCGGGTGGTAGGACTCCGCACCCGGGGCGAGATAGCCAGTCACGCGACCATGCTTTTTGAGGATCAATGCGGGATCGTAAATCCAGTGGACGCCGAGGGAGATGGATTCAGCGATGAAGCTGCCTTGCAGCATGCCGGCAAGGCGGGAGGATGAGTCGGGAGTCATGTGGCGCAGATTACGTCTGCCCGGCACAAAGGGGGACTGAAAATTGAACCGAGAGAAGCGAGATAGACTGCCACAGGCAGCCCGAAGGGTGAGCGAAACGAATCAAAACTGCGTGCAAAGGAACGAGCGCTTGTGTGCATCCCAAGCATTCGCCATCGTGGCAAAGCATTCCGCCTCATTCTCTTCCATGACTCTCCGCGAACCTGAAATCGTCGAACTCTCCACACCCACCGGTCCCATGCGCACGCTGGTATTGCGTCCAACGGGAGCTGGGCGTTTTCCGGGTTTGCTGTTTCACTCGGAGATTTTTCAAAACACGGGGCCGATCTGCCGCACGGCGGCATTTCTCGCTGGGCATGGGTTCATCGTGGCGCTGCCAGAAATCTACCATGAGTATCTGCCTGCGGGAACGGTACTGGCTTACGATCAAGCGGGCTCAGATGTGGGCAACCGCCTGAAGACGGAGAAACCGCTGGCCGGGTATGATGCGGACAACCGGGCGGTGCTCGATTACTTGAAAGCCCACGCGGATTGCACGGGGCGGCTGGGGTCGTTTGGCCCCTGCATCGGCGGGCATCTGACGTATCGCGCGGCCTTGCAGCCGGATGTGGCTGCTGCGGCATGCTTTTACCCCACGGATTTGCACAAGCGAGGGCTGGGTGCGGGCATGAACGATGATTCGCTGGCGCGTGCGGCCGATATCAAAGGGGAGCTGATGCTGGTATTTGGCCGTCAGGACCCGCATGTGTCCGCCGAGGGGCGTGCCATGATCTACCAGACGCTGACGGCGGCTGGTGTGCAGTTCACCTGGCATGAGTTCAATGCCGCCCATGCCTTCCTGCGCGATGAAGGCCTGCGCTACGATGCCGAGATCGCCCGCCAGGCGCTGGGAATAACGGTGGATTTCTTCCGCCGGTGTCTCTGTGAGTAACCGAGGGCTTTAAACCATGAAATCTGAACCTCTCACCAAGTGTATCCCAATGATCATGCGGCTGTGTTTGCTGGCTGTCCTTTTGCTGGCAAGTTGTATCAGCAAGATCAATGTGATGGGGCGCGATGTCCCGGACAGCGAATACAAAGCTTCCTATGACCTGGCTATTATCCGTGAAAAACAGGGGCTGGAGCCCACGGATGTGCATGACGAGTACGGCCGGATTCCATCATGGGATCAGTTCTGGTGCACCATCGGCGGAACACAAGACGTGACCAAGCCAGCACGCAGTCGCAGACTGAAACGTTACATCATCACACAACGTCGGGCAGCAGGCTTGCGCGAGCTGAGTTCTCGCATGAGCTTCATCTACACGGAATCCAACACGGACTCCTGGCCTTCGATGCAGGATCACTACTACAAGTCAGGCGATCCGCGCATCTTCCAGTGAGATATGTCATCCAGCCACCTCAGCCGCAATCAATGACGTCCGGCAGAGGCGGGCGTACATGCCGTCCTGGGAGATGAGCTCGTCGTGTGTGCCTTGCTCAATGATACGGCCGAGATCGAGGACGTAGATGCGGTCGGCATTGCGCACGGTGCTGAGGCGGTGGGCGATGACGAAGCTGGTGCGGTGCTCCATGAGGTGCTCCAGCGCTTCCTGAATCTGGCGTTCAGTCTCAGTATCGACACTGGCGGTGGCTTCATCGAGCAGGAGGATAGGCGGATTGCGCAGCAAAGCTCGGGCGATGCTGATGCGCTGCTTTTCGCCGACGCTGAGCTTCACGCCTCGTTCACCCACATGGGTGTCGAGCAGGTCGGGCAGGCGTTTGACGAAGGCATCCGCGTTGGCGCTTTGCAGGGCCTCCCAGAGCTGTTCGTCGGTGGCGTCACGTTTGCCAATGACGAGGTTCTCCCGCACGGTGCCGTTGAACAAAAAGCTCTCCTGTGTGACGTAACCGATGTGGCGGCGCAGCCAGGCCTTGTTGAGTTCGTGAACGGGTGCGCCGTCGATGGTGATCACGCCTTCATCGTATTCATAAAAGCGCGTGAGCAGGTTGATGAGCGTGGACTTGCCCGCGCCCGTGGGCCCGACGAGAGCGATGGTCTGGCCGGGGTGCGCATCGAGGGAGACGCCATGCACCGTGGGCGTTTTACCCGCATAGCTGAAACCAACGTTCTCGTAGCGAACATGGCCGGTGACGGCGGCAAGTTCACGCCCGCCCGTGGTGTCGGCTTCAGGCTCGGCATCGAGGATGTCAAAGACACGCTCGCCTGCGGCGCGTCCGGATTGCAGGATTTGATTGAGCTGGTGCAGGCTTTCGATGGGGTCGTAGAAGAATTTGAGCAGCAGTAGAAAGGCTGTGAGGTCCCCGGCCTGGATCCGCCCTGCCATGAGCTGGCGTGCTCCCACCCAGAGGACGATGACCATGCCGAGGCTGGTGAAGAACTGCATGCCGGGGCGGTAGATGGCCCAGATGCGCATGACGTGCAGCGTGGCGGTGCGCAGGGCGCCGCTGGCGCGGTTGAAGCGCTCATGCTCCTCACTCTCCATGGCGTAGGCCTTGATCTGACGCATGCCGGAGATGTTGTCCTGGAGCAGGGAGTTCATGGCGCTGCTGGCCTTGCGCACCTTGCGGTGGCGGTCGCGTGAGGTGCGCGTGTAGGTCAGCGCACCGGCCACGAGAAAGGGCAGGGGAATGAGCGCCCAGAGGGTGAGCGAAACATCCGCCTGGAGCATGAAGGTGCCGACGACGATGATCTGCAGCACGGACACAAGCCCCTGCTCAATACCGTCGATCAGCACACGCTCCACTGAAGGAATGTCCTCAGAGACGGTGGTCATGATGTCGCCGGAGGGGCGGTTGTCGAACCAGCGTAGGGGCAGGGTTTGCAGGCGCTGGTAGATGTCGCTGCGGAGGTCGTAGATGACCTTCTGCTCGAAGGTGTTGTTAAGCTGGATTCGCAGGGAATTGAACAGGTGCTGGGCAAAATAGGCGGCCAGCGCCCAGAGTGCGAGCGGGCCGATGCGGTCCCACTGCTTGCCAGGGACGACGACGTCCATCACCTCACGGGTGATGGACGGGAAGACGATGACCATCAGCGTGCCGATGATGGCACAGGCGATCTGGGCGGAGCCGAGCCAGGGATAACGACGAAGGTAGGAAAAGACGCGGGCGATGGTTTTCAATCGGGATGGGAGCTTGATGCGGGCGGGTTAGCAGCTATCTAGCATACGGCACACAGCAACAGGCATATACATGAAATACCATCTGGCACGCGGCGAAGAACAGCTCGGCACCTTCAACGATCTGGATGTGAGCGCCGGGCTGCGTGAGGGGCGTTTCAAGCCCACCGACCTGTGCTGGGCTGAAGGCATGCCGGAGTGGCTGACTTTGCAGGCGCACCTGCAGGAACTGAACCCGGAAGAAGCTGCCATGCCGCCGCCGCTCGCTGAGCCGCCCGCCATCACGGCCCTGCGCGCCGAAGTCCGTCAGGATCAGGTCATGCGTCTTGAGCTGGCGTCTCTGGGCCAAAGAATTGCGGCCAAGTTGATCGATTTAACCCTGATCATCCTGCCTTTGTGGGTCGTTTTCACGATGCTTTATGACACGGCGTTTATGGAGGAAACCCAGAAACTGCAAAACGACACGGCCGCGATGATGAGCGCGATTCAGAAGCGTGCGGAAAAACTGCAGGAAGCGGGTGGCATGCAACTGCCCCTCATGAGCCTGATTTTTTATGCAACATTGATCGTGAATGCAGTGCTGCTGACCCTGCGTGGACAGACGATAGGCAAGCTTTGCCTCGGCATCCATGTGGTGCGCAGTTCCGATGGGGCGAGGGCAGGCTTTATCAAGGCCGTTCTGCTGCGATCCGTCCTCTTCTTCATGCTCATTTTCATCCTGACCAGCTCCATTTCCCTCGGCGGCATTGGACTGGCTCTGCTGCTGGCGGACAGTTTCATGATCTTCCGCAAAGACCGCCGCTGTCTGCACGATCTGGTGGCCGACACACTGGTGACTAAACGGAACGGGTGATCACTGGGCAAGCCCGCTCGGCTTGCTGCTGTTCTGATACTTGTTGATCTCTTCCATGCTTTCACGCTGTTCCTGCGAGAGATTGCGCATTTTGTCACGATACCGGTCGGTCACGCCGAGCACAAAGCAGGAGACATCCACCACCAGAATGGCCATGGCAATCACGATGCCATAGCGCTTCAAAGCCTCATCGATGATTTTGTTCTTGTTGACTGAAAAAGACTCCGATTTGGAGAACATGGACTGAAACAGCCGCCGCCAGCCTCGTGGTTCCCGGGCAATGCTGAACGACCAGATGAAAAGGGCGGTCAGAATGACGCAGGCGATTTGGTAGGGAATGGGAATATCACGCATGACGTTATCGCCGGAGTACGGCTGGCTTCGCAGGGGCGCAATTTATAGGTTGCCCACGATATGTGTGCAAACGGCGATTTGTCACGGAGCTGCGAATTGATCCAGCGCTGGACTGTCGCCAGTGGCAACAATTCGCGCCTGAGCGTTGGCGGCAAGGTGATTGAGCATGTGGAAGGCATCTTCGGCATCAATGCCAAGTTTGACAGCCACTTCATCAGCCGTGCGTCCGGTGCTGGAGAGCGCGGCACGTACCTGAGCGAGCTGAGTGAGGAAGTCCGTGGCGGCCTTTTTACCCGCTTCAACGCCGGGCTGATGGTAGGCGTTGATGTTCACCAGGCTGGCGTAGAAGCTGACAGCGCGCTCAAACAGGGCGATGAGCATGCCCAGATTGAAGGCATTGAGCTCGGAGATGTTCAGCGTGATGGATTCACGGCCCTTTTCGGCCAGCGCCTTGCGGGTCCCACGCAGGAAGCCCTGGAGGTAGTCGCCCGTGGTGAAGCCGGGATCGACTTCCATGGAGGCCTTGTCGCGGGATCTGCCCACTTCGATGAAGGTGACGAAGAAATTGTTCACGCCGTCACGCAGCTGCTGCACATAGGCATGCTGGTCGGTGCTGCCTTTGTTGCCATAGACGGCGATGCCCTGGTTCACCACGGCACCGGTGAGATCATGCTCTTTTCCCAGGCTCTCCATGACGAGCTGCTGGAGGTATTTGCTGAACAGCACCAGTCTGTCCTTGTAAGGCAGCACCACCATGTCCTTCAAGCCCTGGCCTTTGCCGGCATGGTGCCACATCAGCGCCAGGAGCATTGCGGCGTTTTCGATGGCTGGACGTTGGCGTGTTTCCACATCCATCGCTGCTGCACCAGCCAGGAACTGCAGGACGTCCACACCCTGCAAAGCCGCTGCCAGAGTGCCCACGGCGCTCATCAGACTCGTGCGTCCGCCTACCCAGTCCCACATTGGGAAACGGGTCAGCCAGCACTGGGCAGAGGAGTGCATGTCCAGCTCGCTGCCGTTACCCGTCACCGCGACAGCGTGCTTGGCAAAGTCGAGTCCCTTGGCCTTGTAGGCGGCTTCGGCTTCGAGCATGCCGTTGCGCGTCTCTTTGGTGCCGCCGGATTTGGAAATCACGACGGTGAGGGTCGTGGCCAGTTCATCACCGATCTGGGCCATCAGGCGGTCAATGCCGTCGGGGTCTGTGTTGTCGAGAAAGGAGATCGCCATCGGTGGATTGGCCGGGGTGATGGAATTCGCGACAAGCTGGGGGCCGAGTGCAGAACCACCGATGCCGACGACGAGCACGCGGGAGAACTTTTTGCCATTGGCAGCGAGGATCGCCCCAGAGTGAACATCGGCGGCGAATTTCAGGGTCGCGGCCAGTGTCTCGCTGATCTCATGCTGGATGGCGTCATTCGGGGCGAGGCGGGAGTTGCGCAGCCAGTAGTGGCCGACCATGCGCTGCTCATCCGGATTGGCGATGGCTCCGGCTTCGAGCTCGATCATGGCATTGTAGGCGGACTCGATGCGTCCAGCCATTTTGCTGAAGATGTCATCCTCGAAAGCCATGCGGCTGATGTCGATGGAGAATCCCAGATTTGAGTAACGAACAAAGTATTTTTGAAAGCGGTCCCAATGGCTCATAAGTGATGTTAAGGAGCATGCACGATGCCACGGTGCAACCTGTTTGAGCCATTGACGCAAAGCGCTCCCTGCGTCATTTTCGACCCCCATGAAAGCTGCCCTTTTGGCTCTTGCCATTCTTATCTCCGCCATGACCACCCTCGCCACCGCCGCAGACGCCCCGTATCGCCACGTCGTGTTCTTTAAATTCAAAGACAGCGCCACACCGGCCGAGGTGCAGGGCATCGAAAGCGCCTTCCTCGAACTCACCAAAAAGGTGGATACGGTCACGGCTTTTGAGTGGGGCACCAATGTGAGCCCGGAAGGTCTCAATGACGGCTTCACCCATTGTTTCCTGGTCACATTCAAAGACAAGGCCGGTCTGGATGTCTATCTGCCACATCCGGAGCATTCAGCGTTCGTCGCCAAGCTCAAGCCGCTGCTCGACAAGGTCTGCGTGGTTGATTACGTGGCGAAATAAGTCAGCCGCATACCGCACAGTCGTCCCGCTTCGGCAGCCGAATCTTGCGGAACTGCATGGTGGAGAGATTCATCGACAAGAGCTCGCCGCAGAGCGTTTCGCCGATGCCGGTGATCAGCTTGATGACCTCCATCGCCCCGATGCAGGCCGCAGTACCTGACACCGCGCCAAACACCGGAAACTGCCGCTTCCAAGTAGAGGGCACCTCGGGTACATAGCATGCCAGACAACCCGATTTGCCGGGCACAAACGTCGTCACACTGGCATCCAGTGTGTGCATGGCGCATTCCACCATCGGCTTGCCTGCATGTACTGCGGCGGCATTCAGTGCCAGACGCTCCTGAAACAGCGGTGCCGCGTCCACCACGATGTCCGCCTGGGCCACCAGAGAGGCCGCGTTGGCATCCGTCACGTTTTCAGCGACGCCCACGATTTCGCAGCGGGGATTGAGTTCGTGCAGACGACGCACGATGGAATCCATGCGCGGTTTGCCGATGTGATCGTGGGTTTGCAGCAGCTGCCGGTTCAAATCTGACGGCTGCAAATCGCCGCCGTGGGCGAGCACCAGTTTGCCCACGCCAGCTGCGGCCAGTTCCAGCGCCACCAGACTTCCCAGCCCGCCGACGCGGGAGATCAGCACCGAGGCCGCCTTGAGCTTCCGCTGACCTTCCTCACCCACTCCGGGCACCCACATCTGCCATTCATAAATCGCACGTTCGTCGTCGGTCAGCGGGGGGGATTCAGGCATAGGAACACAAGAGAACGGAACGGCTGGCGACCTTGCGCAAAAATAATTTCATCTTTTTTCAAACACTCCGCCCACACCCCACACTAACTCAATTAACAGGATATGCGGGGATAATCAGCCCTCCATAGCCTGAGTCTTGAGAGTGATTGGTTGTTGACTGAAACCCTGCTTCACCGCAGGACCAAGTTGAGGTTGATCAAACCAGAGGCCGGGCGGAATCGGGAGCCGCCCGGCCTCAATCTTTTTAGAGGTCAAGACGTGGCTAAGCCGCTGCTGTCATCGTGGATTGAACCCATGCCGTCTCGCCACACCATTCGCGGGCTTTGTCGGCCAGTTCCGCTGCCTGGGTTGGCGTTTCAGTGATGGCAAACATGGTGCTGCCGGAGCCGGACATCAAAGCAGCGAGGACCTCGCTTTGCTCAAGCAGCCAGGTTTTCAAAGTGGGCAGCAGCAGGTGCTTTTGGAACACGGGTCGCTCCAGATCATTCGACATGGCACCCCAGGGGCAGAGCTGCGGCGCGTAAAGAATGCCAGGGATTTCCTTGGAGTCCGCCCAGCGTTTGTAGGCCCAGGGAGTGGGGATGGGGAAGGGCGGCTTGATCAGGACCAGCGGCAGCTGCCAGGGAAAATCCACTTCGGAAACCTGCTCGCCGCGCCCTGCGCCGTCAGCCGCAGGGCTGTCGAGAATGAAACAAGGGATGTCCGAGCCGATCTGCGCGCCCAGTTCGATGAGCTGTGCCTGCGTCAGTGGTGAACCTGCAAGTTCATTGGCACCCATCAGCACCGTGGCCGCATTGCTGCTGCCACCGCCCAGGCCCGCGCCCGCCGGAATCTTTTTCTCCAGATGCATGCGCCAGGAAGACTGCTTGCCGGTGCGATTTTCAAAGGCACGCAGAGCGCGCATGGCCAGATTGGTTTCATCCAGAGGCACTGTGGGATCTGAACAGGTCAGGGATACATCCGTACCTGCGCCGAGGTGCTCGATTTCGACTGTGTCACCCAGGGCCAGCCGGCACAGGCGGGTTTGCACCTCATGAAAACCATCCGGACGTTTGCCGAGTATGCGCAGCCAGAGATTGATTTTGGCGGGTGAAAGAAAAGTCATGGTCATCAAGCGGTGCGACCGAGCAGCGCCAGCATGCGCCCGGTACGGCCTTTCTCCATGCGGTAGGAATAAAAGCGGTGCAAATCCAAAGACGTGCAGAGCCCTGGGTCGTGGATCTGTGCATAAGGAACTCCGGCATCCAAGGCCTGCTGGCGAATCTGCGCGGCAAAATCGATCTCATAGGCCGGTGGCCGGATGCACGGACTCAACTGAATGCACAGATCCTCTGCTCGCGTGCCAAAGTGCTGTTGCATTTTCTCGATCGCATGAATTGTGATCCCTGATTCAGATCCTTTTTTGCCCGAATGTAAGATGCCAAAGGCTCCAGTGCGAGGATCTGCGAGATAGACTGCGCAACAATCAGCGACGTAAATGCCAATGACCAGGCCCGGAACATTGGAGATCAAACCGTCGGTTCCGGCGATGATTTCATCCGTGGGCGCTGTCAGCACCGCGACCTCCCTCCCATGCACCTGCTCAGCAATGCACAGTGAGGAACTTGAAAAGCCGATTTCCTCAGCCTGAGTGCGGTGCCAGTCCCACAACCGGGCGACGACCACCGCGCGTTCATCCGCCACATCAATGTCAGGGTGACGCAGGGTGAAGCGATGTTCAAATCCAGGCAGTGCTTCGAGGGCTGGGAAAGTCATCCAAGGTTGATTGTGATTCATCTCGGGACTGTTTTGCCATGAAAAAAACAAAGGCGCACGGAAAACCGGGCGCCTTTGCAAAAGATTATAAAAACAACTGCTTAACGGGCCGTCGCTTCCGTGTTCAGCGCACGATAGGAGTTCATAAAGCTGTCGGCATCTGTGGAAGAGTTTTCGCTCATCGCATCAGCGATTTGATTCTGCAGTTCATCACGCAGGCGGCTGACGAGCTCGATGCCACGGGAGGTGATGCGAACGAGCACCTTGCGGCGATCATCCACAGCGTGGGTGCGCTCCATGAGGCCGAGCTTTTCGAGACGATCCACGAGGCCGGTGGCGGCTGCGGTGGAATGTCCCATCTTGCGGGCGATGTCTGTCATGGTCAGCTCCTTCGACGTGGCGAGGTAGCCGAGCAGGAAAAACTGAGCGAAGGAGATGTTATCTCGGTTCAACTCACGGGAGAGATTAAGCAAAAACTCGCGCTGACTGAACAAGATGAAATCTGCCAGTTTGGCGTGGTCTTTGGCGGGGTCTTTGGCGGGGTTTTTGGTTCCGTTAATCATGGAGGGTGTCCTTAGAGCTATGGTTTCCGAGAAATTCTTGAATAATGACTAATGTAACAAGTTCCATTGGTAGGATCAAGGTAAATTCATAGAATCCATAAGATTTTACTCAGGCTGGGTAATAGCTTCTTATTTGTGAGAGGTTAATATACGCTTATTATTATCCATGAAAGGGTATTTGGCAAACACTCTTTCAAAGAGAGGCTTGGGTCAATGTCCCCAATTGGGGGCTACTGCAGCGAGCGTCCTTTGGTCTCGGGTGCGAACCATACCAGTACCATGCCTACGAGGTAGATGCAGGAGAGCACGGAGTAGGCATTGGCGGCGGACTGAACTGCGGTGACGTTTTCGCCATTAAACATCAACATCAGGTTGCCGAGCTGCAAGGCACCGATGGCGGCCACGAGGCGTCCGAAGTTGAAACAGAAGCCCTGGCCCGTGGCGCGCACGCTGGTGGGAAAGAGTTCTGGGAAGTAGAGCGGGAAGAAACCGTAGAAGGAGGCGGTGATTCCACCCAGCAGGAATGCGGTGATAATCAGTGTCGTTGGAATGGCTTCGCCTACGAAGGGTACATTGATGCGGAAGAAGCCTACGGATGCCACGAGAGCGGCGGCGCAGAGCAGTGTATAAGTCACACGGCGTCCCAGCTTGTCGGCGATGAAGGGGGTGATCAAGGTGGCAAGAATGGCACCGAGCGCGGTGGAGATGACTACATAGTCAATGATTGGCAACTTGCTGCCTTTCGGTGCCAGATCGGAAGCCCAGCGGGCGGCCTGCTGGGCGGAGCCCCAGGTGCCGAGCAGTGCCACGCCGGCGAGGCCTGCACCGATGAGCAAATTGCGCATGATGACGCTGCGGTCAGCCGACTGCGTGCTGCCTGCAGCCACAGAGCGCATCATATACTGGCGCATCGGGTGCATGTAGCCCCAGAGAGCGATGGCCATGCCGACCACCGTCACCAAGCCGGCGCCGAGACCCCCGATGTCCACCAAGGGCGACCACACATAGATGATAGCCAGCGCTGCAACGCAGGCGATGAGGACGCCCATCAGATCCATCGTGGCCCAGTGCGAGGTGCTGCCGGACTTCTTTTCCGCCTCCCACTTGTGGGACTCGGGCACGAAGACCAGGATGAAGAAATTGATGATGGCAGGCAGGGCGCTGCTGACAGCAATGAAGCGCCAGGCGCGATTGTGGAGGAGGTACTCGGTGTTCTCCGGGGACAGGCCCATGGCGTGAATCCAGCCGGTGACGACTTCCAGGCTGGCATTGAGCTGCCAGCTGATGAGGCCGGTGAGCAGGAAGCCGATGTTTGATGCGGCGCCGATCATGCCCGCGATCCATGCGCGGTTCTTGTTACCCCAGATTTCATTGACCAAGGCAACGCCGAGCGCCCACTCACCGCCCATGCCGAGCGATGCAACAAAACGCAGTGCAGCGAAGTGCCATGCCTCAGTGACGAAGGCGCAGAGGCCGCTGAAGATGGCGTAGGTGAAGATCGCCAGGGTCATGGCCTTGACTCGGCCCATCTTGTCTCCCAACCAGCCGAAGAGCACGCCGCCGGTGGCTGCACCCACAAGGAAGACCGCGATAATGACGGTGAACCATTGCCCCTGTACCACTGCGGTCGCCTTGGGCAGCAAATCCTGCAACGCGGGTTTGCCAATCAGCGGGAACAAACCCATTTCAAAGCCGTCAAAGAGCCAGCCAAGGAATGCAGCGATCAGGGCGGCCATGGCGCCCTTGTTGGAGGTTTTGGATTCGGTCATGTGTGCGTCGGTGTGGAGTGAGGAGAGTGAGCTTGAACGTGTCGGGGAGTCGCGGGCGATCAAAAAACAGGCCGCTGGGTGGCAGCGGCCTGTGGATGAGATCAGAGGGAAGGCATGTCGTTATTCTTTCGCGACGCCATTGTTCCAGGCGGCGAACATTTCCTCCACCGTGGGGATTTCGAGGGGGCGCACGATGCGGAAGCCGAGCCAGGTCGCGTCCGTCAGGTACCAGATGCTCTTCGGCAACTGCGGGTCCTGCTGCTTCCACAGCTGATCGGATGCCTTGCGGGCGGCGCTGCGGAGGAGTTCCGGATCGTCGTCATAAGTGCCGCCACGAGCAACGTGCGGGTAGGGGGTCTTGGAGCGCACCCAGTCATTGCCGAGAATCGAGGCTGCAGGTGTCGTGGGGGTGTATTGATCGAGGCACCACTCGCAGACGTTGCCGTAGATGTCGTAGAGCCCCCAGGGATTGGGCTTCTTCAGGCCGATCTTCGCGTACTGGAAGTTCGGGGCGTTGTCGAAGTACCAGGCGTAGTCTTTGAGCTGCGCCTTGTCGTCGCCGAAGAAATACGCGGTCTTGGTGCCGGCACGGGCGGCATACTCCCACTCGGCTTCGGTTGGCAGACGGTAGAAATGACCGGTCTGGGCGCTGAGCCACTGGCAGTACTTGTTGGCCGCGTGCTGCGTCATGCAGATGGCCGGGTAGTGGTCACGGCCCATGCCGAAGTCCATCGGCTGGTAAGGCGGAGTCGGCTGGGAGATGAGGTCTTCCGGCTTGTCGGTCAGTTTGAACACCTGGCGGGAGCCGTCCTTGTTGCGGCCGATGCTGGTGAGCTGGAAGGGCTCATACTCATCCCAGGTCACTTCGTATTTGCCCATCCAGAAGGGCTTCAGAGTCTTCTTCACCTGAGGACCTTCGTCATCGCCACGGTCCGCTTCGCTCTCGGGGCTGCCCATGATGAACTCACCGCTCTTGATGACCACCATGCTGAAGGGGATGCCCGTCTTCGGGACCTTCGAGTCGTAGGGCTTCATCTCCGCCTCTTTCTTCTCCTTGGAGGTCTGCACGATGAAGGCGTGAATCTTCTTCACCAGCTCCATGTTGTCCGGGTTGGTCGAAGCCGGGCCCTTCTTTTCCTTGGCGGTTAGCTTCAGGTCATCGGGCCATGGCGCGCCCTGCTCGATCCAGAGCTTGAGGTAGTTGATGCTCTCCTTGCTCAGCGGGCCGCCGCTCTTTTTGGGAGGCATCAAATCGTCGTCGTCAGCGGCCAGCGTCGTGGCGTGGTAAATCGCGCTCTTGAGGTCGAAGGGCAGGATGTTCGGGGCGTTTTCGCCCGTGCTGAAGGCTTCTTTCTTGGTGGTGATGACCCAGTCGCCCTTCGCCTTGTCTGCATTGTGGCAGGACACGCAGTTTTCTTCCAGGATCGGCTGGATGTGCTTTTCAAACTTGATGCGCGGGGTCTGCTCCAACACCACGCCCTCAGGCCACTCGGCGCCTTGCTCGATCCAAGTCTTGATCACTTCGATCTGCGACTTCTCCAGCGCGCCTTCCTTTTTGGGTGGCATGGCGGTGTCTTCGTCTGAGGCGAGCAGCAGCGTGGTGTAGATGGAGCTCTTCTTAAGGTCACCGGGTGTCAGGCCCGGGCCGTTCTCGTTGCCCTTCTTGATGTCTTCCAGCGTGTGCATGCGGAGATCACCCTTGTCCTCTTTCGCGCCATGGCAATGCGTGCAGGCACCTTCGAGGAGGGGCTTGATCTGCTTGTTGAAATCAATCTTCTCCGCTGCGCCAAGAAACGCGGGAGCCAGGGCCAGGAGTGGAAGGAGGGTTCGAGGAGAAAACATGGGTCGGGGCGATAGCATAGGCTGGGGGGGATGTCCAATACGAGGAAAACTGTGTAAAATTATGGGGGAATCACGCCGCAAATGCCCTCTGGCACACCTCCATGATGCCTGCACGCGTCGTACAGCGGCGCATGGTGCTGAGAAAGCCCTCGGCATCTGCCAGGCCGTGGCTAAAGAAATTGAGGTGTTTCTTGATGCGGTTAACCATGTCGAGCTCGCGGGTGTCCGGCATGGTCACGCACTCGTACAGCTCCTCCACGTAGCGCAGGCGGTCGGCGGGGGTGGGCTGGAAGATGGGCTCGCCACGCACCTGCTGGCGGATCTGGTCAAACATCCACGGGTTGCGGATGGCTCCGCGCCCCAGCATGAGGCCGCGCACGCCGGTCTGCTGCGTCACCTCGGCGGCATCCACATGGGAGCTGATGTTGCCATTGGCCAGCACGGGGCAGGGGAGATTTGAGGTGGCGTTTCCGATCAAGTCGTAGCGCACACCGTCGCGATACATCTGCAGCACCGTGCGGCCATGGATGGTGACGAGGTCCACGCCATGCTTGGCAAACAGCGGCACCAGCGCGTCGATGGTCTCCGTGTCGTCAAAACCGAGTCGCGTCTTCACCGTGAACTTGATTGAAATGGCCTCGCGCAAAGCCCCGAGAATGCCCTCGATGCGCGGCACGTCGCGCAGCAGGCCGCCGCCCGCGCACTTCTTGTACACGATGGGGGCCGGGCAGCCGAGATTCAGATCCACCGCCGCGATGTTGTACTGCTGCAACTCCTTCGCGCTACGCACCAGGGCAGGGATGTCATTCCCGATCATCTGCGCGATGGCCGGCATGCCGGTGGGATTGTGAATCAGTGAGGCGAGGATCGGCTTGTCCAGGTGCGAGTCCGTATGCACGCGGAAGTACTCCGTGTAATACACATCCGCCCCACCGTAGCGCGCCATCAGCCGCCAAAACTCCAGATCCGTGACATCCTGCATCGGCGCCAGCGCCAGCAACGGCTCAGGCCGTGCCAGCAATGCATCCAGATGTTCGGTGGGGTTCACAGCCGTCTCTTAAACACGGGTGCTGAAAGTAGTCGAGAGCTTTAGCTCGTTCGGGAGCCATGGGCACGCGCCAGAATGAGCTAAAGCTCATGACTACTTTCATCCTGCGACAAACATCAAAAAGCCGCGTGGCACCTGGGGCACCACGCGGCTGTGAATGAACTCGCTGGTCTTCCGATCAACCGAGATCAGCAATGCGCACCGGCTTGCCGCCTTGCTCGGCACTTCTGTCGGAGGCGAAGATGACTTCAAAGCTGCGCAGCGCTTCAGGGAAGCTGGTGAGCGGCATGTCCTTGCCTTCGTCCAGGGCGTCAAAGAATGCCTGGAACTGGGTCTCGTAGGGGTGGTCGCTGACATCACCGGAGTCGAGCATCTTCATGGAGAGCTTGCTCCACGCGTGCTTGTCGGTGTGCAGCTTCATGGAGTGGAACTTGTCATCCAGCAGGCTGCCATGGCTGCCGCACAGGTGTGTGTGGAAGTAGTAGGGCTGCAGGCAGTCCACTACCGCAGCGGATTTACCGACGGCGCCGTTCTTGAAGTGAATCAGCGTGACGCTGGTCGTGTCGTACTCGTAAGGCTTGAAGATCTCGCTCTGCGTCTTGGTGGAGAAGCTGGTGACGCTTTCGATTTCGCCTCCCATGACCATGAGCAGGGCATCCAGCGCATGACAGCCTGCGGTGAGCAGGGCGCTGCCGCCGTCTTTCTTGCCGGTGTTCCAGCGGAACTGACCGTACCAAGGGCCGATGCCGTGGTAGTAATCGACCTCGCCGTAATGAATGCTGCCCAGCAGGCCTTCATCGATCAGCGCCTTGGTCACCTGGAATTGGTTCGAGAAACGGCACTCAAAGCACACGCAACCCTTCACGCCATTGGCCTTCGCTGCTGCGACAATCTCACGCACTTCCTGCAGCGAGTTGGCCATCGGCTTTTCGAGAATGATGTGCTTCTTCGCATTCGCTGCCTTGATGGCCTGGTCGCGGTGCTGGCTCGGATAGCTGGAGATGTCCACCACGTGGATGTCTGGATTCGCCAACATCTCGTCGAGGCTCTGGTAGCTCTTGATGGGCGTGCCGTGCTTCGCGCTCAGCTCGGCGTCGTCCAGCTTGCGGGAGGAGTAGATCGCCGTGACCTGCCCCTGCTTGGTTTTGTTGATGGCGTCAATGTGAGCGCTGGCGGCCCAGCCGTATCCGATAATTCCGACGTTGTATTTCTTCATGATGGGTAGGGGCATGCTCCAAATAGGGGGCACGATTGTCAATATCAATACCCGGTACAGATGTGTCTCTTTCGAGTCTTTTTGCGCAGGGGAAAAGTACTCATGAGCTTTAGCTCATTCTGGACAGCGCTTTCATCTTCACGCCGTGCATTCGATTCGTCGCAGGAGTGAAGTATTAAAACAGCCCGGAGTTTCAGCTCAATTCAGGTGTTGATCAGGTTGATCGGACCGACCGACTCTCGGCGTTCAGAAGAGCTTGGACCGTGCGCAGGGCCTTCCAGAACGAGCTAAAGCTCATGAGCACTTTCCCAAACGCAACAAAGCCGCGTTGTTCACGCGGCTTTGCAGAAGGGTTAAACTAGAGTGGTCCGACTATTCAGCGTCTTCCTCAGCAGGAGCATCTTCGCCAGCGGCGGAGACGTTCAGCTTGACGGTGGCGGTGATTTCGTGGCCGAGTTTGACGACGATTTCGAAGTTGCCGGTGCTCTTGATCGGCTTTTCCAGCACGATCATGTGGCGGTCCACTTCGATCTTGGACTCTTCGGACAGCGCCTTGGCGATGTCGATGGTGGTGATGGAACCGAAGGCCTTGCCGCCCTGACCGGTGGAGAGGGTGAGCTTGAGCTTCACCTTCTTCAGCTTGGAGGCAATCTTTTCAGCTTCAGCGACTTCCTTGGCTTCGCGCTCGGCACGCACGGCCTTGAGGCGTTCAGTGTAGCGCAGGTTGCCTTTGGTGGCTTCGTAGGCCTTGCCTTGGGGAAGCAGGAAATTGCGCGCAAAACCGCGCTTCACGCTGACGACGTCAGCTTCGGCTCCGAGGCCTTTGATTTGTTCTTTGAGAATAACTTGTGTGTTTGGCATGGCGACATTCCCTCGGGGAAAAAGGGGCGCGAAACTACACGCCTCCTAAGTTCTGTCAAAGACGGATTATGGGTTCTTTTGAGAATGTGGGTTCCATTTCAGATCCCCATATTCGCCAGCGCCGTCGCCAGCCGGTTCATAAAACCCGTCGCCTCGGGGTGTGCGGCCTCGAGTTCCTCTACCGAAGAAAGCCATTGGCCCTGTGCCTGCCCTGGCTCTGCTGTGGGGGCTTCCGCCTCAGTTTGTGCCAGCAGTTCAAGCAGCTTGGTTTTCGCGGCTTCTGGCAGATCGCCTGCGTCTGCCACCAGTGTCTTGAGTTGTTCCAGTTGCTCTGTGTTCATGAGTTTCCCACTCTGTCACCGGGCGCATGTCCCGACAAGAGTTTTGATGGCACAACGATGTGCGATTTATGCGATCAAATCGCCTCGCCCTGCCACTGCCAGCAGCGCCAACACGCTGACGCTGTCACGAATGCGGCCGTCGCGTGCCATTTGAATGGCTTCGGCGAGCGGCAGGCGCAGGACTTCGAGTTGCTCAGTGTCCTCCGGCTGCGCCTCGGTGTGGGTCAGGCCGGTGGCGATGAAGATGTCGCAGACTTCGTTGCTGGTGGAATTGGAAAGCTGGATGCCGGAGAGCAGGGGCTCGATGGTGCTGGCGACGATGCCGGTTTCTTCCAGCAGTTCGCGCCGGGCCGCTTCCGCCGGGGACTCGCCTGCAGGACAGCCGCCTTCAGGGATCTCCCACTCATAGCTGCCATGGCAGTAGCGCCACTGGCCCACGAGCCAGGTGTGACCTTCCGCATCAATGGGGATCACGCCAACCGCGATGTTCTTATATTCCACCACGCCGTAAATGCCAGGTCCGCCCGTGGGTTTGAGCACCTGATCCTCACGTACCCGGATCCACGGATTGGCATAGGTCTCGCGGGTGGAAACGGTCTGCCAAGGATTGGGGTGCTGGGGGAGATTCATGCTCAGGGAATTTAAGATCACTTCACCGTCGAAAGCACCACTCCGTCGCTCTCTACTTGGTGCTTCTGGATCGCCTTCAGTACCGGTCCCAGCTTCGCATCATTTTGATAAGGGCCGAGGTAGCCGTACATCGCCATGCCTTTGACCATTTCTTCTGGCACCGTCTTGCCCGGCACGCGCACGGCGCTGACCTTGGCATCCGGCCCCAATTCAGTCGGCACCAAGATGAAGTCCACCTCGCCGACGAGGTAGCGCTTGGTGTCCTCCCAGAATTTGGCCGTGTTCATCGGCAGGCTGGCCTCGGTCACGATGGTCTGATTGGCCGCATCCAGCGATTTCACCCGCAGCATGTCCTTGTAGCTGCCATTGCCGCCATCCGGGGCGAGGAGGAGCAGGGCATTGAGGTCTGCCACGGTGAGCTTCAGCGTGGCGGGTTTGCCGGCGGTTGCTGCTGCGGCAAAGTCGGTGAGTCTCTGTTCCAGGTCTGGCACGGTCGCCACAGGCGGGAGGGTGGCGGGAGCGGTTTGGGTGATCGCAGCGATGGCCGCATCCATCGTGGTCAGGGTGTAGTAGCTCCACCAGATAATGAAGCCAAAAACTCCGGCCACGGCGGCCATGATGATGCAGCCGTAGCCTGAGTGGAACTCACCTGTGGGAACTTTTTGAATCTTATCCATGCCTCATCTGAATGCAGCGCTGGCAAAGATCAAGCCGGGTTCTGATCACTCCAAGCAAAACGCCACCCCTGTGAGCAGGGATGGCGTTTGCGTGAATCAATCTTGGCTGCGGAACTAAATCAGTTTGGGGCGGGTGCAGGTGCAGGTACTGGAGCCGGAGCCTGCTGCTCCTGGGCCTGTCGCTTGGCATCATCCATGGCCTTCTTGAATTCTTTCTGGAACTCAGGGCTGTTGGCAGCGACGCCAGCCATGCCAGCTGCGGCAAGCACACTCACGCCAATGGCACCCACGATGCAAAGAGTCCACCAGATCATGGTCTTTTTAAGGCCCAGTTCGGTGCTTTTCATCCAGCCCCAGATAAAGGCGTAGATGTTGCAAAAAATGCCCAGAATGCCCAGGCCTGCGCCTTCTTTCTTGAACAGGGCGATGAGCACCTTGATCCAGCACACGAGGCTGATGATCGCAATGATGCCATAGGCGGCAAAAACGATGAGGCCGATGCCAGTGGCGGCTGCGGCGGCTTGTGAGTCGGGTTCCATAAGTGTAGAGGGGTGCAGAGTATGTGGTTATTTGCCTGAGTTGTCAGTCGAGGATTTTTCGGGCATCCTTAATAGGAAGCGCCCGGAAAAATCCCCAACCTCAGGCTGATACCAGAATCCTAACATCCTTAGCAAGCCAAAACAGACCACACAGACCAAAAAAAGTGCAGGCAGTTTAGTTCGTCGCTCGAAAAGCTCCACTTTGGCGGCAAGCGCTTCCACCCATGCTGGGCGCAAAAAGGCTCCAGCGGTGACCAGGATGCCAAGCAGAAGAAAACAAACGGCGAAGGGATGGAACTGCCACGAGGCGAGCCAGTTGCCAAGCAGCAGAGCCGAAGTCGCCCGTGTCATACCGCAGCCAGGGCAGGGAAGCCCGGTGATCTCGGCAAACAAGCAGGGCCAGAGCGGCCAGTTCATCCATGTGCCAAATGCCAGGACCAGAAAGGTCGCCAAGATCGCACGGCACATCCCACGCTGCCGCAGCAGACGCGCCAGCCAGGGTTTGAGCAAAACTTCAAGCCATCGCATATCCAGAATCCTCCAGTCTCTAATCCTCCTGCAAACCGGCCTGCAGTCCGGCGAGCGCTGCTTGCATGACCTCTTCCGAGAAACCCGCACGGGTCATGCGTCGACGTGCCTCATTCAAGATCACAGATGACTCCTCAGGACCGCGTGGCTGGGCGAGGCGGGCGATCATCTGCCGTCCAATGTCATCCAAGGCCGGGCGCACTGTCTGCGTGAGATCAGGCACCTTGATATAAGAGGTCACTCCCTGCGGATGCTGCCGGAGCCATTCCTCCTGCACCACTTTCGCCGCCTGCATCTGTCCGGTGAAAAAGCGCCGCACGCTTTCAGGCTTTAATCCAGCGGCGGCACCGCGCTGCGTCATCGTACGCAGCAGTTCCGCCTCACGCACCGGGTCGGTGATGGGCAATGATTTCACCTGCTTGGCCAGGGCCACCTCATCCATCCAGTTCAGGCGCTCCACCATCAGGGCAGGCAATGATCGGCGGGAGGAGCAAGCAGACAGTATCAGGGCCAGTCCAAGGAGGGCGGCATGCCGCCATGACATGGCGGAAAAGAAAACGAAACGCATCTGCCGAGATAAGCCGTGTGGTGGCAACGGACAAGCCCGGACGCAGCGCCTCTTGATTGACGCCAGCCATCAGCCGCCGATTCTCACCGGATGAAGATTCTCACAGCCATGTCCGGTGGCGTGGACAGCAGCGTGGCCGCCGCCGAGCTCGTCCGCGCCGGGCATGACGTATCCGGCGTGTACATGAAGAACTGGATCAACGAGGAGAACATCATCGGCGACTGCCCGTGGGAGCAGGACATCACCGATGCCGAAGCCGTCGCCAAGCAGCTCGGCATCCCGTTTCGGGTGGTCAATCTCATGACGGAATACCGCGAAAAGGTCGTGAAGTACCTGCTCGAAGGCTATCAGGCCGGCATCACCCCGAACCCGGATGTGATGTGCAACCGCGAGATGAAATTCGGCGTCCTCTGGGGCTGGGCGCAGGAGCACGGCTTCGATGCCATCGCCACCGGGCATTATGCTAGGAAACTGGATGCTGGATGCTCGATGCTAGGTTCTGGATCCGGCATCCAGCATCTAGAATCCAGCATCGAGCATCCAGCCATCCTCCGCGGCGCGGACCCGAACAAGGACCAGACCTACTTCCTCGCCATGATGCAGCCGCATCAGGTGCGCATCGCACAGTTTCCCATCGGGCATCTGCTCAAGCCGGAGCTGCGGGATCGCGCTCGTGAATTCGGCCTGAAGACAGCGGAGAAAAAGGACAGTCAGGGCATCTGCTTCATCGGGCAGGTGAAGATGGAGGATTTCCTGCGTGCCTTCGTGCCGGACCATCCCGGCCCGATTGTGAATCTGGAAGGGAAGGTGCTCGGCGAGCATCGCGGCCTGCACCTTTACACTCTGGGCCAGCGCAAGGGCCACGGCGTGGCCAGCCCCATTCACAAGCAAGCCTACGTCGTCGTGGCCAAGCGGCCGCAGACCAACGAACTTGTCGTCGCCATCGAAAATGCCGACACCCCGCTGCTCTGGGCGCGCAAAGCCACGCTGCATTCCATCTCCAGCACCGGCGCGCCTTTGCAGGATGAGCGCCTGCTGCAGGCCCAGCCGCGCTACCGCTGCCCGGCTGGCGATGCCGTCTTCCGCCCGTTGGGCGATGGCCGGGCGGAACTCGAATACTCGGAGCCGCAGCGCGCCCTCACACCGGGACAGATCTGCGCCTTGTATGACGGGGACCGCCTGCTCGGTGGCGCGGTCTTTGAAACCATCCAGCACGAATAGCGGCGATCAGTAAAGTAGCCATCTCGCTCCGCGAGATGAGCCCAGCTCGTCCGCTACCTGCCACGCGTTTTAATGGCTCGAAAACGCCGTTTCCCCTGAGAGGACAACGGTACCCCGCGCAGCCAGGCAAAGACGCCCGGTCATGCGCGCTTTGTCGAGCTGCTTGTTGTCACGAAAGAACTCCGCCTGTCGCCGCAGAAGGGAACCCTCATTCGAAAGTGTTAGCGCGTCATTGCCTTGGACGATGCTGAGGGGAAGGGGCATGTTACGCTGTATCACCGTCTCAATAGACATGAATGCTTCTGAATCTTCAACGATCCTGATCCTCGGCGGCGGTTGTTTCGGCCTCACTGCCGCCCTTGAACTCCGCGCTCGCGGCTGGCAAGTCACACTGATCGATCAGGGCCCGCTCCCTTATCCCGACGCCGCGTCCACGGACATCAGCAAGGTGGTGCGGATGGACTACGCTCAAGATGAGCAGCACACCGCCATGGGCGAGCTCAGCCTCCAGCGCTGGCGCGAGTGGAATGCGAAGTGGGGCGAGGAGCTGTACCATGAGGTCGGCTTTCTCGTCATGTCCCGTGACATCATGCAGCCCGGAGGTTTCGAGCATGACAGCCGCGCCTTCCTGACCCAGCGCGGCCACAGCCTGCGCAGCACCTCGTCCGAGATGCTGCGTGAACAGCACCCCGCCTGGAATCACACGCTCTACCGCGATGGCTATCTGAATCCCGTCGGCGGTTGGGCAGAAAGCGGGCGGGTTATCGCCCGTCTCGCCATCGAGGCACGCGCTGCCGGAGTCACCCTCATCGAAAACGTGCCGCAACCGCACCCGCTTTTTGAGGGTTCGCGCTGCACCGGCATCACCTCTTCCCACCAAACCTGGCAGGCCGATGCCGTCCTCGTCGCCGCCGGCGCTTGGACGCCCACGCTGCTGCCGCATCTCCAGGACGTCATGTGGGCCACCGCCCAGACCGTCTTCCACTTCCAGCCGCAAGATCCGCGCTCTTTCACCCCACCGCAGTTTCCCGTCTGGGGAGCCGACATTGGTAAAACCGGCTGGTATGGCTTTCCCGCCAATGCTGACGGCCTCGTCAAAGTGGCCAACCACGGCCCCGGCCGCCGGGTCAATGCCAGCGATCTGCGCACGCTGCCGACAGGGGAGGAGGACCGCTACCGCGCCTTTCTCCGCGAGACCTTTCCCTCTCTGGCTGATGCTCCGCTGCACTCCACCCGCGTCTGCCTTTATTGCGACACCTTCGACGGAGCCTTCTGGATTGACCACGATCCCGCGCATCCCAACCTGATCATCGCCGCTGGGGATTCCGGTCACGCCTTCAAGTTCACCCCCGTCATGGGCGAGATCATCGCCGACGTCGTCGAACGAAAGCCGAATCCATGGGCCAAGCGCTACCGCTGGCGTGAAAAAACCGCCGCCAGTTCCGACGGTGCTCGTGCTTCCGGGTAAGTGTTCGGTGCACGACCTATGGGGCAGCTGATGAGTGGCTCAAACGCCTCCTAAATAACTATTTAACAGTGTTTAATAATCATTTAATACTAAAAACTTAAACGACCGCATTTGTGCCAGCCTGTCTCTGCGGCGTGCCCATGAGGAGTGCTGAGTAACGATCCCACGGCAATGAATTCAGTGGGCACAAAGCATCCATGATCAATGCCTGCTCAGACGCTTCCGAGGTCTGTGCAACCAAGCCCGTTCCCAGCGGACAGTCCACCTTCTCTTAGAACAACAGCGGTTGATCTTCGTTCTTCGGAGCAGTTTTGCCACGTCGTTTGCGTGGTGTGGGCTCTTCAACAGGAGCATCCACAGTGACCTCTTCGGGGATAGCGATAGGAGCAGGCACCGGGACCTCTTCCAGGATCGCTTCAGGAGTTTCCACAGTGATCTCCCCAGGGGGAGCCTCCGGAGCCTCTACCGCAACCTCCTCAGAGGGCGGCTCAGGTGCAGCCTCAGTGACCTCTGGAGACGGTGTCTCAGGCTCATCCACCACGCCCAGCGCTTCAGTGACAGGCTCAGCGGGCATGGAGACATCTTCCGCGACCTCTGGCTCGATTATTGCCGCCTCTTCCTCACTGATAACCAGATAAGAATCAGCTATAATTACTTCCTCAACATGATGGAATGGGACGGTGACTTCCTCATTTTTTGGAGTTTTAGCAGCCTTTTCAGCTAACGGCTTTTTCGTCACCTTTTCATTCACGGCAGCCTTGCGCAAACGGTGCCTGGCCACCCGTTTGGCAGTCAGGGCTTTGTTCTGCGCCACGGGGCTGTTGTGGCGTTTGAAGTTACGAAAGGAGAGTTTCCCATCCGTTTCAATGAGCCAGCCAGTCTTCTCCAAAGCCAGCGCGAAACCTTTGCGCCCCACAATCTTGTCGATGAACTCCTTGGTAACTCCCAGATCGTTAGGATCGATCCGGTTCAGTTCCGCCCACGACCACAGGCGCACTAGTTTTCCCACGACTGCGTCATCATCCATCCGCAACTGGGTGGCCAGGCTGCAAATCTCCGGCTTGTCCGGCGTGCAGATTTCGATCTTGATCCAAGGGCGTCTCATGGGGCATGAGATTGCAGGACAGGTAAAGCCAGGTCAAGGAAACCTTATTAACGTTACATTGGCGCATTGTGAACAACTCGGCTTGGGAAGTGGTATTGCCACCAAAAATGGCAACGTTGGAAACTTTCCACCGT
Organism: Prosthecobacter sp.; assembly: GCA_021733925.1. GTDB lineage: Bacteria > Verrucomicrobiota > Verrucomicrobiia > Verrucomicrobiales > Verrucomicrobiaceae > Prosthecobacter. The sequence continues at coordinate 24,470 of JAIPJY010000029.1, forward strand.
TGCCGATGTCTCAGAGGGCATGCGATCATCCCTGCAAGGTGGAGCGACCCACCCTGCAGAGACCGAAGGCGATCAGGCCTACCTGGCGCCCGCACTCATGAATGCCTGGGCGCGCTTCATGAGCTCTTCCGGCGGTACGTCTTCGAGATGCTGGCTGAAGCTCCAGCGATAGCCGAAGGGATCGCGGATCATCGCCGTGCGTTTGCCCCAGAACTGATCTCGGGATGGAGTCAGCGGGGAACCGCCTGCCGCGAGGGCGCGCTCAAACGCTTTGTCGCAGTCCTCGACTTGGATCGTAAACCCGCAAGGGGCCAGCCCGCCCTCGGGGATGGCCAAGGCGTGCGACATCGGAGCCTCATCGGAGATGTAGATGTGTGTGGTGCCGATCTTGAACTCGGCATGCGGCACGATGCCAGGGGCTGGAGAAAAGCGGTACAGTTCTACTGCACCCAGGGCCCGGGTGTAGAAATCGAGCGCATCGGCAGCGCTTTTGCAGGTGAGGGAGAAGGAGACGGTGGGTTCGTTGGTTTGGCTCATGGGTGGGTGTTGGTGCTGAGTTATGAATGCGGATCGCAATCCGTTGCGATCACCCGCCATCCATCGCACCCCCCACTGACAGCCCTATGTCAGGGGTGTTTTTGCCAGTTACGTTTTTTCCAACTGATGATGCTTGGCCGTCGCAAAGGCCAGATCCGCCACCTTGACCCTCAGAGCGTCGGGAGAGTGAATCTCGGCATCGGTCCCCAGGCTCAGCAACCAGCGGGCGACGTAGTCGAATCCTTCGGGGCGAAAGGCAAAGCGGACACGCGCTCGTTTGCCCGTGGTTTCTTCCTCGATGATCGTGGGGCCCCAGAAACGACGAACGCTTTCGAGGAGCCCAACGGGGACTACGATGACCGCAAACTCACTGCGTTCCGGCACCATGCACTTTGCAAGGTGCTGATTGAGATTGAAACCGGGGTGCTGCGAGATCGGCTCCGGCAGCGTCTCGCAGCGCACAATGCGATCCACACGAAAGTCCCGCATGTCTTTGCGCAATCGGCACCACGCGATGAGGTGCCAGTGATCGAGGTAAAAGACCAGGCCCAGCGGCTCAATCAGGCGCTCCGTGGGCTCGCCGCGCGCGGCGCCGAGATAGTTGAGCCGCAGCACACAGCCTTCGGACATGGCCCGCTGGACGGTGCTCAATGGCACGCTGCCTTTGGTCGGGGGCCGGACTCCAATCACCATCGTTTTGCGTAGTCGGTCCACGCGGCCTTGCAAGCCATGTGGCAGGACCGCCGTCACCTTGCTCACGGCGGAGCGGATCGCATCGCGCATCGAGGCATCGGTCATGCGCTCGACCAGCAGCCCACCGGTGACGAAGGCAAAAGCCTCATCCGGTGAGAACATAACAGGAGGCAGACAGTACCCGCTCATCAGGCTGTAGCCCACGCCTGGCTCCCCCACGAGGGGCACGCCACCTTCGCCGAGCGCCGCGAGATCACGGTAAACGGTGCGCTCGGTGATCTCGAAATGGGCGGCCAGTTGCGCCGCTGTGATGACCCGCCGCGATTGCAGCAGCATCACCATGGAGACAAGGCGGTCGGTGCGGTTCATGCCTCACCTCCGATGCTAGGATACTGCTCCGCAAAAGGGAGCCAGGTGTCGCGCTTCAGCTTTGGCGCGTTTGAGCGCGTGATGTTCAGCGTCACCTGCAGTTCCACCAGTGCGCTGTCCACTTTGCTCTTGCTGATCGCCCCTGAAGGTGAGAGCACCTTGCGCAGCTCCGCCGTGGTTCGTGGTTCGCTGCGAATCAGCTCAAACGCACGCCGAGCCAGCGCGCTGCATGCGGACACCGGCCGATGATGCGCTGGATAGTGGACCTGCCGCAGATGCTCGGTGCTCATCAGCATCGCGAGTCCGCCGGGCAGCTTGCCGTAGAAGATCTCGTCGGGAAACTGCGCCGGCAGTTCATTTTTCCACGCCCATACCGCTTCCACTTTCGCTCCCCAGCCCGATTGCCCCGGCTGCCTCCCGGGAAGGTCCACCACATCCCACAGACTGGGGAGGTCCGAGGTCTTTGAGCCAAAGATGAGGCATGTCTTCACCTTCAAGACGAACTCGAAGGCTTGCTCGAAGGTTTTGATTTTGGCGGGTCGCTTGGACTTCATGCGTGCATGTCATTTAGCCCCGAAACAAGGCCCCGAGTTTCTTCCCCAGAATCAGCCCGGCACCGAGGATGGTCACGGCGAGGAAGATCATGGCCCAGACTCCGAGCGCAGAGGCGAGGTTCGGGCCGCTGCCGAGAGCGAGCACGAGGGTGTAGATCGCCTTCGTGATGGGGAAGTAGGAGGCCTGTTGCGCGAGGATCATGGAGTCGCTCACCTCCAGCATGGCAAAGGAGAAGGCGAGCAGCGCACCCGCGACGAGGTTTGGCGCAACGAGCGGCAGGGTGATGCGCCACAGCGCTTTCTCCGGGCGGGCACCGAGATTCTGCGCGGCTTCTTCGAGCGTGGGACTGACCTGCTGGAAGCCGGCGGCGGCAGACCGCACGACGAACGGCAGGCGGCGCACCGCATAGGCGATGACCAGCAGCAGCAGCGGATCTTCGCCCAGCATCAGCCAGTGGAAGGGCTGGCCCTCCCGCGTCATGACCAGATAACCAAAGGCCATCACGATGCCGGGCACAGCCAGCGGCAGCATCGCCATGGCATCGAGAAGCTGCCTGCCCCAGATGCGCGTGCGCACAGAAACGTAGGCCACGCCGACGCCGAGGACGAGCGCGACTAGCATCGCCAGCGTGGAGTACTTCAAGCTGTTGGCGATGGATGACAGTGTGAGCTCATGCCCCAGCGCATCGCGGTAATGATCCAGCGTCAGGGAGTGCGGAATGACAGTGCCATACCAGTCCTTGGAAAACGACAGCAGCACCACACCGAGATGCGGCAGCACCGCCAGAAAGGTGACGCCGACAAAGAACGCGGTGCAGACCCAGCCGAGACCGGCGGGAAGGGTGATCGTTTCACGGCTAGTCGTTGCACGACCACCACCACCGGAACTGGCACTGCCAAAGAGCAGCCTGCTCGTCAGGTAAAACAGCGTGCTGAAGACCAGCATCACCGCCACCAGGGCATAGGGGAAGGGGTTCCCGCTCAGGTCATTGATGCTGCGGAAGATCTGCACGGCAGTGACGCGGTCATAGTCAAACAGCAGCGGCACGCCCATCTCCGTGAAGGCCCACACAAACACGATGGTGCCGCCCGCAAACACACCGGGCATGATGAGCGGCAGGGTGATGCGCCAGAACCGGTCCCATGCATTGCAGCCCATGTTCGCCGCCGCTTCTTCGAGCGCCGGGTCAAGGTTCGAAAGCGCCGCCACCGCATTGAGGTAAATGATGGGATACAGGTGCAGCACCTCCATGATGATGATGCCCAGCATGCGATGCTGCCCGAGCCAGTCCGTCGGGTGCATCGCGTCCATCATTCCGAGATTGATGAGCAGGCTGTTCAGCGCACCCGCCTGCCCCAGCATCGCCTTGATGCCGATGGCTCCCACAAAGGGCGGCAGGATCATGGGGATGAGCACCAGCGAGTTCATCAGCGCCCGCCCCGGAAAGGCAAAGCGCACGTAGCACACCGCCAGCGGCAGGGCGATGCACAGCGCCCCCAGCGTCGTCCACACCGCGATGACAAACGAATTCCACAGCCCCTCGCGATACAGCTCATTGAGAAAAACCTCGGACACGTTATCCAGCGTGAACTGATGGTCCGGCCCCCGAAACGCCGACTCCAGCGCCGCCCAGATCGGGTAGGCAAAGAAGCACGCGAAGAACGCGGTCATCCCCAGAAAGATCAGCAGTGAGAGGGTTTTGGACATCGGGGATAGAAGGTTACTCGTCGTTCCGCGCCATCCGGCCGGCCTTGATGAATTGATTGCGGAAGGCGTCTCCCAGCTCACGGGCCAATCGTGTTTCCTGCACCTTGTCACGAGCTGCGAGAATCTTGGCGATGTTGCCGGTGGCGGCTTCGTATTTCACACGAGTGAGATCTTCCAGCACCTGGATGGCGCGCTCGGGCATGCCGTGGTCAATGATGGTTTTCCATGAGGCATGCAGCTCCTCATGGGAGTCCACGCAGATCACGCGCACCAGGAAGCGAATGGTGTTGAACAGCGCTGCAGTGCGCTCAGAGTGGTAGGTGAAGGCCTGGGCTTTTTCAAAGGGTGCCTCATGGCCGTCGCTCATGCGGGCGATGTTTTCCGGCGTGTACAAATCATGTCGCACCGGCAACCGACGCAGGGCGTGATGCAGCGGTCCGCCGGGCTCGCCCACGCGAAAACTCCACAGCTTCTGCCCGGCGTCACCGAGCACGAACTCCATGAAGGCGGTCGCCAGCTCCGGATCGGGCGCACCGCGCAGCATGCCTATGGGGTCCACACTGACCGAGGTGCCGCCCAGCGGTGCGATGAAGCCCACGCGCGAGGTGCCATCGGCCTTGCGCACATCCTCCTCAGCAGAGCGGCCGTAGAAGTCGATGCACATGCCTGCAGCGGCATCGCCCTTGGCGACTTCCAGAGGGATCTTGGTGGAGAAGTCGGTGAAGTAGCGCGCGTTGGCACTGATGCGCAGGATCAGGCGCAGCCCTTCATTCCAGCCTTCCGCCACGGCCTGGGCTTCAAGCTGATCCGGGTCGAGTTTCGATTTTGGCGCTGCTTTGAGACGATCATGCGCGAGCTGCATCTGCTGCTGGATGAGCATTTCCAGCGCCTTCGTCACCGAGCCACTTTTGCCGGGATCGCTCAGGGCGATCTGGCCGTAGTAGCGCGGATCGGCCAGGTTATCCCAGGCCACAGGATCAGTAGCGATACCGATGCGGCGCAGCACATCGCGATTAAAAACCATGCCGCTGGTGGAGAGGCATGTGCCGCACCAGCGGCCCTGCGGATCGCGGAAGGGCTCGCCGCTGAGCTTTTCGGGAATGCCAGCGTCGCTGAACCATTCGGGGTGCTTTTTCGCCAGTCCGCTGAGACCGGTTGTTTCACCGTCACCGGCCACCAGTGTGCCCATCCTGGCCTGCTGTTCGAAATCATACGCGCCACCGCCAAAGAACAGATCCATGCCCGTCCCAACCTTCGAGGAAAGGTAGGCTTTGCGTGCGGGATCTTCCGGCGTGGACTTCGGATTCAGGCAGGCCTGCGCCACGCTGGGCGACCACTGCTGGTGCAGTTTCGTCTGCCAGTACTGTTGAAACGCAGCCATGGACTCGGACTTGATCAGCAGGGCAATCTCCGACGTGCCGCCGGGTACGCGCCAGTCGATGAACAGCGTCTGCCCGGTCGTCTTTTTCCAGTGCGCGGCAAACGCATGCCCGAACTCCTCGCGGATGCGGTCATGGTGCGGCGAGATGATGACCAGCCGCCGGTCATAATGTGAGGGGGCGGTGCTCTGCGCGGGTTTGAGCAAAAAAGGCCCCGCCAGCGTGGCTGCCATCAGCAGGAAGACCGCGAGTTCCTTCCGCCACTGCTGCACCCATGCGAGCACGGCCTGGGTGCGTGGGTGTTGAAGAACCGCTTTCATCGTCACAAAGCCTGCCCTCCAATCTTCCTCTTCATGGATGCAGGACCTGACAGGGAGGAGCCAGTCACTCTGACATTTCGCCTTTCGCCTTCCAATTTGTGTCTTAGAAACGCCCTGTTCGAGGACGAGGATCTCTTGAGCAAGAGTGGTGCCCAAGTGACCCGGCACTGTTCCGTAGTACCGGCTTTAGCCGGATTCTGGGAGAGGTGACCGGACCGCCTAAAGGCGGAACTACAATACGTGCCTGGGGTTGCGAGCACGGCCTGGGTGCGAGGGTGGGTCAGTAAAGATGTGAGGCGCTCGTTCATTTGCGCAAAATCACGACATCACCCATCGCGGCCATCACCCGCACCTCATCCTCGCCGGGCAGGCGGATGTCCTGGGGGTTGGTCTCGCAGACTTTCATCTGCGGGCCGCCTGTCACCTGAATGAGATACTGCACCGATGCGCCTAGGTACGTGGTGTCGATGATGTGGCCGGGGAAACGGTTGGGGGAATCGAGCACATTACCAAAGGTCAGCGCCTCGGGCCGGATGCTCAGCAGCACCGGCTGACCGCTGGCGGGCTGCCAGGTGGCATCGGTGCGACCGCGCAGCACACCGAAGGTGGTTTCCACATCGAAGAATCCCTCCCGGCTGCTTTCGCGCAGGGTGCGGCCTTCGACGAAATTCGTCTCGCCGATGAACTCGGCCACCATGCGTGTCGCGGGGTTGCGGTAAATCTCAGGGGGCGCGCCCACCTGGATCAGCTTGCCGGCATCCATGATCGCCATGCGGTCGGCCATGCTCAGGGCTTCATCGCGGTCATGGGTGACGTAGATGGCAGTGAGGCCGTGCTGCTTGACGATCTGGCGGATCTCCGTGCGCATTTCCAGGCGCAGCTTGGCATCCAGATTGGACAGCGGTTCATCCAGCAGCAGGCACTTCGGGCGGATCACCAGCGCGCGCGCCAGGGCCACACGCTGCTGCTGCCCGCCGGAGAGCTGCTGGATCTTGCGGGAGCCGAGGCCGTCCAGCTTTACCTGCTCCAGCGCTTCCGAGACGCGGTGCTCGATCTCACGGCGCGGGCGCTTCCGCTCCTCCAGGCCGAAGGCCACGTTTTGTGCCACGTTCAGGTGCGGCCATAGCGCGTAGCTTTGAAACATCATGCCCGTGCCGCGCTTGTGGGCAGGCAGGCGCGTCACGTCCTCGTCATCAAACCAGATCTTGCCCGCATCCGGCGTGTAGAATCCCGCGATGTGGCGGAGCAGGGTGGTCTTGCCGCAGCCGCTGGGCCCCAGCAGGAAGAACAATTCTCCAGCCGCGATCTGCAGGTCCACGCTGCTCAGCACGACACTGCTGCTGAAGCGTTTGGTGAGTTCCTGAATTGTGATCGTGACCATGCGGGATTTGCTACGGTTCTACTTGAGCGGCACGGCAATGGCAAGCTTCGCGGACATTCTCACGAGAACTCAACATCGCAGTTGCAAAGCCTGCGGCTCTGTCCAAAATGCACGTCCTCTCACCAACCGGCAGCCACCCCAAAGCGGCACCGCTGGAGAGAACGTCAAACCTAGGTCGGGCTGTAGTTCAGCCTGGTAGAACGCTTGCATGGGGTGCAAGAGGTCGTGAGTTCGAATCTCGCCAGCCCGACCAGTTTGTTGACTCGAAACCAAGGGGTTACGAGAATTTAGGTTATAAGCAATTCCTGCAATGTGTGCTAGGTTTAGCACACGATTTTAGCACATTTTGGCACGCTTTAGCACAGCATTTTAGCACAGCAGGGGCCAATCACGTGTCCACTGACCGCACCCCACGGCACCTTCCATTTTGACCGACGAGGCCTCAATTTGACGCAGGGTTCTGGGTCTATGAAAGGTCTCTTCAAAAGGCACACGATGTGGTGGCTGCGTTTCACTCCGCTGCCGGGTTTGCCTCAGCAGCGTTTCGCGCTTGGCACTGATGACATGGCTGAAGCCATCATCCGCGCCCGTGACATTCAGGAGCAGGTGACAAACAATGCGAGGGAGGTGGCGGGCTCGTGCCAGCAGGAGATCGAAATCTATCTTCATGAACAGAAGAAGGCGGGACTTGCCGTGTCCACGCTCTCTTCACGCCGCTATGTGCTGACCAAGATGGTCGATAAGATCGGGGTGAAGAATCCACGCCTGATCACGAAGGCGGGACTCCAGCGCTGGTTTGACCGGCATCGGGAGCAGAATGCGCACACGGCGGTCGCCTATCTCAACATCGCCCACTTTTGGATGAAGTGGCTGGTCAAGAGGGGCAAGATTCCGCGTGATGCGACTCGTGATGTGGATATCCCCAAGTTGCCCATGCGCCAGCGACGCAACTTCCTGCTGCCGCATCAGGCCGTGACGCTGCTGGAGGCCGCTAGTTCGAACCAGGATCTCAAGTTTGCCATCTACTGCGGTTTGCACGCCGGATTGCGCAAGCTGGAGGTGGTGGAGGCCCGCGCGAACTGGTTCGACCTCCATTCGGGGCTTCTGCATGTGCAGGCTACAGACACCTTCCAGCCCAAGGACAGGGATAACCGCACCATTCCATTGACCAACGAATTCGCCGACTGGCTGCGCGCGCACTACACGATGGGTTCCGGCTACGTGCTGGCCCCAAAAGTTCAGCATGGAGCCTATCGCTACCGTTTCGACTTCCGGGCTGCTTTTGTGAACCTGGTGAAACGTTGTGGGTTCAAAGACCTCACTTTCCATGACCTCAGGCGGACCTTTGCCAGCCTGCACGTTTCGAGCGGAACCTCGATCTACAAGGTGGCCCGCTGGCTTGGTGACCGGGTTGATGTGGTAGAAGACCACTATGGTCATCTGATTCCCAACGATTCCGAAATCAACCGGGCCTGGGTCAAAGCTGAACCAAGTCGCCCGGACAGCCATTTGAGAGGATCACCTCAAATCGAAATTATGAGCACGACGTCCAAATGCGCGTGAAGCTCGTTGCGCAACGAACTTAGCCCTCTCCGCCTCACGACATGCTGATGAGGTTGTGGGAGCGCAACCGGTCGAGGACGAGTTGCAGTTTGGTTTGGAGGTCGGCGATCTGAGCTTCGAGTTGGGCTACATCCACGGTGTCGCTCCCACTCAGGCTGGCAGTGCCGTTCACGTTGTCGATTGGGGCAAGCGGTTGAAGGCTTCCCCGAATATCCACGGCCTCTGAGATGGATGTCGTGTAACCATAAGGACCTAGGTAGCTACCTTCATTGCCCGGAGTGCTGCCACCGCCACCAACCCAACTTTGGAGTTGGAGCACATGACGCTCGCCATCGAGGACGATAGCAAGTTGAGGGCTCCAACCATTGGCACCATCAGCGCCGTTGCTGCCCCCGTAGCCTCCGTCCGCGCCTGGCGGCCCGTCACTGCCCCTCACATAGAACGGACCAAAGCTCTGGCCGGTAGATGTGTAGAAAGTGAGATTGGAACCATCGAAGTCGATGTTGGTGATGGGAGTGGCATCAGCGCCGTTGCTGCCGTCACTGCCAGAAGCTCCGCGAAGATCGACGGCTTCGTATAGGTAGGGGGTGAAACCATCTGCTCCGAGGTAGTAGCCTTCACTGCCGGGTGTGCTGCCACTGCCGCCTGTCCAGTTTTGCAGTTGCAGAACCCGACGTTCGCCATCGCTGATGGCGATGAACAACGGACTCCACCCATTGGCACCATCCGCACCGGTGCTGCCCCCGTTGCCGCCGTCTGCGCCCGGTGCCCCATCACTGCCGCGCTCACCACGAATGTCAGTAGCGTCGTAGAGATTGGGAGTGAAGCCGCTGGCTCCGAGATAGTATCCTTCATAGCCTGGGGTGCTGCCATTACCGCCGGTCCAGCTTTGCAGTTGCAGCACGCGGCGTTCGCCATCGCTGATGGCGGTGAAAAGCGGGCTCCATCCATTGTTGCCGTTGGCTCCATCACTTCCGCTGCTGCCATTGCTGCCGTCACTGCCTCGGACATAAAACGGGCCGAAGCTTTGTCCGGTGGATGTCTGAATGGTAAGATTGGCACCATCGAAGTTGATGCTGGTAATGGGGGTGGCGTCGTTGCCGGGTGCGCCGGTGCTTCCGCTGCTGCCATCGTTTCCACGCACATAAAACGGACCAAAGCTCTGCCCCGTTGAAGTCTGAATGGTGAGATGAGTGCCGTCGAAGCTGATGCTTGTGATGGGAGTGGCATCCACACCGTTGGTGCCGGGGGTTCCTGCTGAGCCATCGCTACCGCGAGGACCACGAACATCCACGGCGTCATAGAGATTGGGAGTCAGGCCGCTGGCTCCGAGGTAGTAGCCCTCGCTGCCTGGTGTGCTGCCGCTGCCGCCGGTCCAGTTTTGCAATTGCAGCACGCGCCGCTCGCCATCGCTGATGATCGCAAACACGGGAGTCCAACCGTTGGTCCCATTGATGCCGTCGATGCCGTTGATCCCATTCGTACCGTTGCCGCCATCGTTTCCTTTGACCATGAATGGGCCAAAGCTCTGCCCGGTGGAAGTTTGAATGGTGAGGTTGGTGCCATCGAAGCTGATGCTGGTGATGGGAGTGACATCCGCTCCTGCCGCGCCGGTGCTGCCCGATGGTCCCTGCATGCCGCGCAGATCGAGCGCTTCTGCAGCCGTGGCGACCCAGCCAGAGACTCCGAGATAGGAACCAATTCCCTGAGGAGGGGAGCCACTGCCGCCAGTCCAGCCGGTGAGTTGCAACACCCGCCGCTCTCCGTCACTGAACAAAGCGAGTGCGGGAGTCCAGCCGTGGTTGCCATCAAGTCCATTGATTCCGTTCAATCCGTTTGCCCCCGGACCACCGGCTGCTCCCACTGCACCGCGTAGATCGACCGCATCGCTGATGCTTGTCACCAAGCCAGATGATCCGAGATAGTTGCCGACGCCTTGCGGTGCATCACCAGTGCCGCCAGTCCATGCAGTGAGCTGCAGCACACGCCGTTCGCCCTCGTTGATCAACGTGAACATCGGGCTCCAACCATTGCTGCCGGACTGACCGTTGGTGCCATTGAGTCCATTGGACCCGGATGTGCCGCGCACATCCACCGCGTCGCCAATGTTTGCCACCAAACCCGCATCGCCCAAGTAGTAACCGCTGCCTTGCGGTTCATCGCCAGTGCCACCAACCCAAGACGTGAGTTGCAGCAAGCGGCGTTCGCCATCGCTCACAATTCCAAAGAGCGGACTCCAGCCGTTGCCCGATGCGCCAGCCACAGCTGCGAGCGTGAGCACACGAGTTTCATGGTTCGGTGTGAACGTGAGGTTGGTGCCGGCGGCCAGTGAGGCGAGGAGCCACTGCCAAGATTGCTGTGCGTCCGTGGCGGCACCTGGCGTGCCTTCCTGTCCTCGGATCACGTCGTTGATGACGGAGACGTTGAACGTTTGGCTCGACTGCCAGCCATGCGTGTCGTCACCGTTGCGCAACGAGAACTCACCGATCAAATCCACACGATCGGGAGCGTTGGGCGAGGCGAACAGCGCTGTCAGCGCTGCCGTGTTGAACGAGGGTTCTGCTGTGTAGGTCTTGGCGTTCGCGTTCTCGGTGAACGTGGCGGTGTAAACCAGTGGTTCGCCGTCGTAGTGGCCCTTGGGCTTGAGTGCGAAGCGGATGGCATGACCGGGTTGCAGCAGCACGGGCATCGCGTCCGCATAGAACACCAATTCAAGGCTGGCGGCATCGCCGCGTTTGAACTCCAGCGTGATGAGCCGCGTGCTCGATTTGGGTGTGCGGACGATGTAACCTTGTGTGAGATCCCAGTGTAGGCGCATGCGCAGCGTTGGGTGTCAAAGGTCGATGGTCTCAACAAGCAGGCTTGATGGTCGCAACAAGCTGTAAACGCATCACGCACGAGCGGGTCATACCCACACACCACTCGATGCGGTGTGTGTTTCTCAGGCCTCTTTCGCGGCTTTATCAGGGTCTGCCTGAATGTTCCACCGCTCACGCCGTTCAGCACAGCCGCCACATTGGGCGAGAGCTGTGCCAAGAGTGTGATCGAGAACGGTGGCAATGGGATGGGCGATCTCATGCACGGCGTCGCCATAGCGCTGCTGCTGTGCGGCGGTGATGGCCCGCGTGATAATGGTTGGCACGATCCATTTGGGGCGTGGTAGCTCATTCATAGGGGTGGGGCGGTGATGTTTTCGATCTCTACGCCGTATGGTGTGTCGGATGTGAAGGTGAACGGTGGGCCGTAAGCGATGCATTCTCCGGCGGGCACCGTGATGTCGAACGACTGCCCACCGCAGGTGCAACGGAAGGTTTCGCCGAGGCCCTGTGCGGGATGATTGAGTTCAATCTTTACGCGTGCCTGCGCGTGGCCCTGGTCGATCCAAGAGGGCAGTTCGTCAAAGATCCCGTCCAGCGCCACCGACCCTGCCTCCAGCATCGGCTGCCAGCGTCCGTTGACCGCGCTGATGGCGGCATTCTTTCTGCTCACAAAATAGTCTGCCACCGTCTTCACCGCTTCGGCATCGGCCAGTGCGGCTTTGAGTCCGCAGACATTCGAGCTGAGTTGGCTGGTGCGTGAAGCACGTGCAAACACACGTTCTTCGAGTTCTGCAAAGGCCACTTCATCCATGGTGCCCTCATTGCGACAGCGTGCGACCTTTTCTGTCTGCCAGGCAAGATGATCCGCCTGCCATTCGCCGGCATATCCGTTGAGCGCATTCTGCGCCTCACTGAGTTGCTGCTGGTAGTTAGTCACCTGCGTGCCCGCATCACTGGCGGCTTGCTGCAAGGCGTTGAGTTCGTTTTGCAGTTCGGTCATCGTCTCTCCCAATGAGCCTTCACAGGTATTGCTGTAGTCGATGCGACGGATCACGCCGAGCACATGCGCTTCCCAAGGAATGCTCGCGATGTCAGGTAGTGAGGCAGCCATGGTGCTGAGGATGTTCTGCGCGGTCACCTCCTGCGATAGAGTTCGTGAATGCGTGTAGCTGCCGGGGCGGCCGTTGGGGCTGTTGGAGCATTGCCACGTCTCATTCCACTGTGTGGCAGTGATGTTGATGGCGGGAAAATTGCAGCCAATGCCAGCGCCACATTCATAATAGCCATTGTCACAGCGCGTGGTGGCCCATACTTTACCCTGCACCGTGCCGCTGGTGCTGTAGGGCAATCCTCCGAGCGTGGTGCCGTTGAACTGCCAGGAGCCTTGCAAGCAGCCATGCTCGTCGATGGTGGCGGTTTCAGAGTAGCTCCCTTGAACCAGCACGGGGCTGTTGCCAAAGGTGAAGTGGGTGGAGGAGTCGCTCCAGTTGCGGGTGCGCTGACCGCTGTAGGTGATATTACCCCATTGATCATAGAGCGCGTTGACCTGCTCGGAACCAGTCCATGAACCCGTGCCGTTCAATGGGGAACGACTGCTGTTGTATTGCGTGGAGGTGACCAGGCTGCGGTAAGCTTGGTCATTGAGGAAGTTGAACGCATGATGGCCGATGGCTCCCAAGCGCATGCTGACGCTGCGTATTTGAAGTCGTGCACTCGCATTGCAGTAGCAGCCGCAGAGCACATTCGAGGCGAAGAACGTCTGCGCCGCATTTAGACATGGGTTCCAGTTGGGTTCGGCCATGGCGTCAGTAAGTATTCTGGTTCTCCTGCCAGCGAATCATGTATTGGCTCAGCGCGCAGTCGATCTGCACGACGTTGCGCGTGAGCGAGAGATTGCTGGAGCACATTTGGTAGGTGACTCCGTCGTCATCCACATAGGCCACCGGGTAATAGGCGAAGCCGGGCGGGTTTGCGGCACTGAACCACGTTGGCGGAATGTTTGGCGGCGCGGCAGCACTTTGCATTTGCACGGCGGTCACGGCACCATTGGCATTCAGCGTGGCCTTCACCCACACATAGCGGTTCTTGCTGAAGGTGGTGGTCACGTTGCTTGGCACGAGGCCGTTCACGCTGCCGGGCGTGAGCTGATAGCCACTGCCTGAAGTGCGGATGCGCCACGGGTGATCGACCGTGCTGCCACCGCCGCCCTTGGCCCGTAAATGCACGCCGCCACCGATCTCCTGCGCCTCAATGCCCTCCAAACTGATCTTGCCGCCGCTGATGAGTGGCGCCAGCAGCTTCATGAGCGTGCCCCAGCGCACGAAGGCGCGGGCGGGAGCACCGCCGGGCTGTTTGGCTTTCTGTGTTTGTACCAGCGACATGGCGTTAACGTGGGAGCACCGCCCACTGAAACTCGTAGGTGTAGGTAGTGGCCCAGATGGAACTGCCTGGGATGTTGTCCGCGTCGATGCCGGCAAGCTTCCAGCCCCAGGGCCAGTTGAACACGATTCTCTCCATCGAGTCCTGCCAGTAGAAGTTCTGGATGGGCGGCGGATCAGGCGGGGTGAGCATGCCGGGAATGGCAATGGTGTTGGGGGGCGTGATCGAGACGTAGCTGTCCTGCACGACGATTTTGGGCAGGCTGAACTGCGAGGGCAGTGCCTCGTTGGGCCAGCCGCCGGGTTGATTCAAATACACCGGCTCAGAGGGACTGATGATGTTCTCATTGACGCTGATGCGGCGCTTGTAACCGCGTGCGCCAAGCAATCCACGATATGAAGCAGTGACGTGGTAGAACCCGGCTTCCAGCAGTTCCTCGCTGCGATCCACGCAGACCATGTTGGGATGAGCTGCAGGAGTGCTGCCCATGGCGATGAGGCCTTGCCCCAGCATGATCCACTCCTCGCTGCCTTCATCAAAGGTGTCGGTGGATTGGCGGAACACGCTCTTCACGCGGCGATTGGGCTTGTCGCCCAGCACGCCGAGGCATTGCAGGCGATGGATGTAGCGCCCCGGATAATCCTCCTCGATCTCGACCTCCTGAATGACCAGACCACTGTAACCTGGAGGCGCATCGCCCGGAGTGAACGCGGCAAGACTTGGGTTGAACCATTCCAGCGTGCCCGAATCGAGTCCGTCTCTGCGCCGCGTGAAGCGTGCGCCGGGAGCGGCGAAGGTGGTCTCGCCAAATTCGATGACCGCTGGCACACTCATACGGCGGCGAAGTCGCCGATGCCCTCCCGAATTTCAGTGAGCAGTTGCAGGATTTGATTGCCCTCGGTGAGGCGCACGGTTCCTGCACCGCCCTCCTTGTTGCCATTGGCGGCAGCGCGTGCGCGCAGCAGTTCACCCGCTCGCTCATGAGCGCTTTTGCGCGGCGTGCCCTTAAAACCTCGCATGTCACCGCCACTGTTGGAGACGCTGTATTTGTAGCCACCGCGTGCATCGCGCTCCTGCAGCGCATCGAAATACGCCAGGCCAGTGAAGCTGGGCAGGTTGTCAGGGCTTTTGTAGCCGATGATGCGTTTGCGTCCGCCTTTGGTCGTGTCACCGCGTTTGGCAATCTTGTCCTCCAGATCGGCCTTGGTGCGGGCGATCCGCAGGGCTTGCTCTTCTGAGAGACCGGTTTCATCCGCAATGCGCTTGGCCTCGGCCGCGATGCGTGCCTGTCGCTCCAGCGCATCCGCTTCCTTGTTGCGACCACTGGCCCGTTTTTGCAAAATCTCCAAGCTGGTGGCCAGATCGGTTTTGGCCGTGTCCTGTGTGGCTTTCTTTTCCTGCTGGGCCTGCAACTGGCGCTGTTCTTCTTCGCTGATCTGTTTTTCCAAGGACAGCACTTCACTCAGAGCCCGCTCGCGCTCGAGTTCCAGCTTGGCCACTTTCTCCAGATCTTCGTTCGCTCCGCCAGACATGTAGGCGGCGTCGCGCCCGGCTTTGAGCTTGGCGTCAAGGTCAGACACCTTGCCCTTGGCGAGTTCGAGCTGCTCGGTGGGCTGCAGATTGATTTTAAGGTTGGATTCACGCGCGGCATCGAGCTGCGTTTTGAGATCGGCCATGCGCGAAGCCCAGCGTTCGTTTTCCTTTGCCGCATCCTCAGCAGCTTTCGCGGCGGCCTTCTGCGCCTGTTCCACCTTGCGCGCCCACTCGGCGGTTTCGCGTGCCTTCTGCCGCTGTACTTCCTGCGCTTGAGCCGCTTCCTCAGCGGCGATCTTGGTCTCAGCCATCGCCCGAGAAGCTTGCTCCATGCGCTCGGAGAAGCTGCCTTCAAACTGGCCGGGGGTCATCGCCAAGGCGAACACAGCCGCCACGTCGGCAGCGCCGAGCGCCAGTTCAGCAGCCCACGATTTTGCGATGAGTGCGCCTTTGTCGAGGCGGTCGTTGAACTCAGCCAAGCGCTTGACCTGTTCGTCACTGAGCACCGGTACGTCGGCGAGTTCCTGCAAAGCATCACGTCCAGCCATCAACACCGGGATCAACTCCGCGCCTTTGCGGCCCATGAGATCGAACACTTCAGTAAATCCTTCACCACGATCACGCGCAGCGATGAACGCATCGGAGAGTGCAAAGATTTGATCTTCCACTGACATGGTGCGCAGTTGCGAGGCGCTGATGCCAAGCTTCTGCAAGGCACCCGCCACCTTGTCGCTTTCCTCCGCTTGAGAGAGCGCGAGCGTGAGCTTGCCCACGCCTTTGACCAGGGTTTCCAGATCGGTGCCGGACATTTTGGCCACACCGCCAAGACGCTGTAAACTCTCCACGCTGGTGTCGAGCTGGATGGAGAGGTCGTTAAGACGGTCGAACCCGTCGATGACGGATTTGATTCCAGCGAGCGAGCCGATGGCGGCAGTGAGCTGACCGAAGCCGCCCACCACATCCGCGCTCATCGCCCGTCCCAACGTGCTTTTGGCACGGGTGGCAAAGCCCGCGAGGATGCCTTGCGCCTTTGCGGCTCCCGCCTGCAAATCGCTGTTATCCCAGCCAAGTTCGACTTTCGGTGCTGCCATCGCAGGCAGCACGAGATGTCAATGAAACCGGTGTCTGACCCGCTCCCACCAGCGCCCCGTCTCCGACAGCCTGCGATCCGGCCACATCATCGCCTCGCCCTCCATCAAGCGGAAAGCATGCACATAGGCACGGCCTCGCGAGAGCGGCAGATGCCAGCGAATGTAGTCTTCGGTCCAGCCCGTGCCGTGCGCAATCACCGCGATGTATTGCGCCTCCGCCACGGGCAGGGCTAGTTTCCCGAAGCGTGCTCCTTGTCGGATGGCTCTGGCACGGCCTGGTTGATGCCGGCTTCATTGTAGATTTGGAGGGCGAGATTGACCGCCTCCACATGCTTGCTGCGTGGCACGTTCACATCCCCCCAGGCTTCGATGGCTTCCAAAAACAGCGCGAGATCGCCACGGAGTGCGCGCCAATCTGGTGGTTCGTGACTGCACAACCACAGAATCCTGATCGCATCACTCAAAAACGTAGTGAGTTGTTCGAGTGTGCGACTCAGAGGCAGAGAACCATCGGCGGCGCGCAGCTTGTAGAACAGTGCTTCACGTCCTGAACTGTAGCCATGCAGAGCGATAGGTTCCCAGGTCTTGAGCGCCGCATTCCAAATGGGCCAGGTGTGTTCGGCTTCAAACGCCGTATCCCGCTCTTGCTGGGCCAGCTCCAGATCTTTGGTCGGAACCGCGTCCCGGTGAACGTGCTTGCCGCGTTTGGGAATGGGTTGGTCCGTGCCGAGATTGAGAGGAGTGGTGGCTGCTGGAATGGGTGGAGTCTTCATGGGATGCGAAAATGGCGTTGCACACGGTCGAGCATGTCATCGCTGGCATCCTCGGCGACGAAGGCGGAGCGGATCGAGCGTGGCTTGCGCAGCAGCACGCGGCGGGCGGTGGAGTGCAGGTGCGTCGTGATTTGTGCATGCACGCAGCGGGCGTTGTAGGCGCTCACCAGCGGATGCTGCGGATCATCGCGTTCGAGCGAGCCATCACGAAGCTGCTGCGTGAGTGCCTGCGCATCATGTCGCACCAATTCACCGTTGGATGCGAGAACGGAGTGGCCGAAACGCGGCAGTCGAAAGCTTCCACGCTCATGTTCGATCACAGGAATGCCAATCACGCCTAACGCGGCGACGAGCGCTGCATCATTCGTTTCGATGAGTTCATCCGCTTCACGCAGGCTGGGCAGTTCATCGCCTTCGATGTAGATGGTGGCGTGATTGCCAACTGTGGCAGCGAGTCGAAGGTGCCGCCCGTTGCGCAACGAGCTTTCGAGCATCACCGCATTGTGGCTGGCGCGCAGGCCACACAGGAATGGATGAAGCGGGTCTGCCCGCTCCAGTTCGCCGCTCTGCCACTGCTGGATGAGCTGGTCGGTGTGCAGCGCATTCCATAGCGATTGCAGGCCAAGGTAGAACGTGGTGATTTCGTCGCCGCTGCGCTCATCGAACACAATGTCCGTGCGCACCGGCATACCGAGCGCACCGAGACAGGCGGCAAGGTTCACATTGTGAGTGGGCCACCAGCCTTCGATCATGGCGTGACCGGGGCGATGCCAGGGAACATCTCGGCGCTGAAGCTCACCTGGGGTTCGTCGGTGTCGCTGAGTTCGCGCGTTGGGTCCTTGTAGATGATCTTGCCGTCGGTGGGCGAGAAGCCATGAATCGCACCTTGGAAGTTGGCCAGTGCAGTGATGGCCGTGCCGGGATGCTGATCCGCAAACCCCGTCGCAGAATCACCCACGATGATGCCGGAGAACTCGAAGCTGATGCGTGGGTTTTCGGCCCGCACATAAGCGACCATGCGCTGGCTGTTCTTGCGCTCCACATACTCGCGCGTGGGCTTGATGGAGAGCTTGTGGACCAGCACGCCGGTCTCGTCGCTGAGATCGTAGGCAGGGCGGGCTCCGTGTTCGATGATGGCTTGCACTGGCATGGCTTTGCTCAGGCGGCGGATGTCAATTCGGCGGACTGGGCGCTGATGGTGAAGCGCGTGGTGTGGGTGCGGGTGCGATCCTCGCGATTCAGATCAGTTTCGCTGCGGGTGATGCGCAGGCGGCGGATGTCCCAGCCAATGCGTTGATCCTCGGGCAATGCACCCAGCCAAGCAAAGAACGCCCCGGCATTGCTCAAGGCCGTGCGCAGTGCGGCCACCCAAAGCGCCTCCTGCAGCACGGGAGTTTCATCGGCATGGGTAAACAGAATGATCTGGCCCTCTGCCTGCGCGAGTTTGGAGTGCGGAAACTCCAGCGTGTCGATGTGGCAGACGACGCAGGGCCTGGTGCGTGTTGCGATTTCAAGGCCGATGCCAATGGTCAGTGCGGGTGGCAGGTGTGCCTCCGCATGGACGTGCGTGAGGTAAGCGGCGAGAAGGGTGGCGAGGCGATGTTCGAGTGAGGGCGGTGCTTCCATGCCCTACTTGCGTTGTCGAAACGCACGCTCGGCCATGGCCTTGAGTTTTTCAGCAATGGCGTTCTGCAAGCGCAGGCGTGCACGACGTTCCGCATGACGCAGTTGGCCGTCGTTGCAGGCTTGGGGTGCGTAGCTGACCTGGTTGGTGAGTTCCACGGTGGAGCCCTTCTCAGCGCGCTTCACTGCAGCATTGCCATGCGAGTTCTTGTGCGCGCCGGTGTTGGCCCAGCGCGGAATCCCTCGCACGGTGCCGCCCAAGGCCTTGGCTGCGGCGATCCAGCCCGCCTTCACCGCGCCGATCTGCTTCTGCACCTTGGCGATGTAACGGTTGAGCGCATCGCCCTTGGAAATAATGGCGACCGTTTTGGCATTGTCAGGCACGCGACCGTATTGAGCGGTGCGCGCGGATTGATGCAGTTCGGGACGAATCGCACCGATGGCAATGCCGGCCTTGGCGCTGAGTTTGCGCAGCAGGCGTCGCGCACGCGCCTCATCACCCGATTGCTGTGCCTGCCAGTATTGCTGCGCGAGGGCGGGATCCGCGGCTTCGAGTTGCTGGAAGGCGCTGCCCAATTGATCTGCTCGTTTGAAGATGCGGAGGATGTCCGACTTGATGCGTGCGGCGAGTTTCTTGTAGGTCTTGTCGCTGAGGCCGAAGGGCAGTGTGACTCGCGCGCTTTCCACGGCGAGTGTGCGCACTTCCTGGATGAGCAGCTTGTCCATCGGGCGCTGCACTTCCTTGGGGAAGAGGGCGATCTTCTTTTTGAGCGGATCAAGGCCCGTGACTTTGCCGGTGACGCGCATGTCAGGGATTGGCGGGACCCAGTTCGAGGGTGATGATGGCGTGTGGTGAGCGGTTCATCACAGCCTTGATGCGGTAGTCCTTCTGATCCCAGTGGACGATCTGGCCACTGCGCGGAAGTTCGGTAAGAGCGGATCGCAGCACCTTGGCAGTGAAGCGCACGTCATCGACTTCACCGCCGAGCACGAGCTCGCCAGAAAGCATGGGCTCAGAAATCAGCGCCAGCAGTGTGCGCCCAAGGAACTGCACCGGCTTGCCGAACTCCTGGAGGATTTCAGAAAAGTCGGCGGCGATTTCATCATGAATGGTCATGCAAAGAGACGCCCGTCAAAACCTCTTGCCAAGGCGGTTGGGTGCTTCCTAATGGTGGAGTGACTCAATCATGGGAATCTCGTGAGACAATCGCTACGTCTTCGGCCATGCCAACAATCTCAGAAGCCTGGCGCATGAGTTTTGCCGAGCTTGCGCCGCAGATTCGAAACGAGATTAAAGCACTAGGTTCGTGTGAACGAATTGAGGTGCTGCGCTATCTGTTGCGGCGAAAAGTGAAACGTAAACCCAGGCCTTTAAGGTGTGAATCTGCGCCCTTGTGTCCAGCTTCATTGCCCTTATGCCCACCTTTGCCCAAACTCGCTTTCAAGAAGAGAAATGCAGTGCTGAAGAATAAGGTTCAGCGATTGCTGGCGTCAGTTCGGGACTTGCCGAGTACGGAGGCGCTTGCCTTTGAAGGCTCATTTCTAGGCAAGAAGACCATGGCGGTCGGGAGAATGCAGATGCGAAAGGTGACTGAGTATGCGCAATCCAATCTTCCGAAAGAGGATGCCGATCTCTTCAATGCATGGCTGGGTGATCGTTTTGAGGAGGAGTTGTGCCAACTCGAATTGATGAATCGGTACCACCAAGACTCTGCTGAGCATGAGAAGGCTTTGGCAATTGCAAAGGTTGAGCACGGGAAGAGGCTTGAACGTTGGAAGGCTGAACTTGGAGTCAGTTATCGTATCCTCGCAAACATTGAGCGCGACGTGGATCAGTATCTGGCCGATCCTACACCAACATTTAATGTTCCTTGGCTAATGCTGCCGGCTGACAGATCAGGATTCGCTTTTCTTGATCAGTGGCTTGAATTCCAGGACCGCCTTAAAGGCGGGGATAAAGAGCGTCGAGAGCGAATTGATTTTGCGAGGAGCTTGATTCCGTCGCATATCGTCAAAGGACACGACCATTTTGGAGGATACCTCGCGTTCGTTTTCGAATGGACGGATTCCGTATTGCTTGAGCGGGCGGAAAACGGAAATGCTGCATACATCATCCATCTGGATTGGATGAGTGTTTCGAGGCTTTCAAGGAGGCAGGTTCGGGAATTACCGAGGCAGTTTCGAGATCGAGTGGTTCACAACAATCCTCACCAGTGGAAATGGAGTATTAAGTGTGCTCTTCAAAAAGGTAGAAAACAGTAATAATCAAACAGCCCTCCCCGCACGAGGCGAAGGAGGGCTGCACCCGAACCCGAGGCCTGCGCCCCAGGAAATCAGAACACCAGAGCGAGGGTGAGTTTGTGCGCGGTGAGATCGCCCGCCGCCGCTTCGGTTGCTACGGTGGCGCGCAGGTGACGACGAGCGCTGGAAGGAAGTCGCACACGACGTGTGGCTGCATTGGAACCGTTGCCACCGCTGCCTGTGACCGTGAACTCGACAAGTTCGGCGATGGCGGCGAATGACACACCATCCTCCGAATCCTCCAGCGCGGCTGTGACCGACTTGCCATCGGCAAGATCGGCCAGTGCTGGCAGCGCCAACTCCACCTCGAAGCTGTGTTCGTTGGGTGGTGGTTGGCTGAGATCGAGGGGAACAGTGGAGACCGTAGCACCTGCGGCGGCAAGCGCGACGGACTGGGTGAGTTGGGCGTCTTTGAGGGAGTGCATGATGATGGATCAGGGGGATGAAGTTTGGATCACGCCTCGTCGTTGGCGATGGAGGCGGTGCGGATGATCGGGATGCCTTCCCATTCGGTGGGTAGCGGTGCGGGAGTGCCGTTGGTCGTGGTGGCCGTGCGACTGTTGCGCAACTGCTCACGGGAGCGGCCGTTCATGAAGATGTGCGTCGGCTCCAGGCCGAATTCCGTGAACTTCTCGTAGGCCGAGTAGAGGATGGTGTCGTTGAGCATCTTTTTGCCCGCACCGGTTTCCTCGACGTTCTTGACGCGCACAGCACAGTTCTTGTTCGCCAGACGCATGCCGATGCGGCCCGTCATCCAGTTGGTGTAGGCCTTGTAGGGATTGCCGTCCGTATCATAGACGGTTTCCAAATCCCACACGTCTTGCAGGCGAATGGTCTGGTTGTTGCCGAAGAGGAACTCCACACACTCGCGGCCCAGGCGCAGGAACCACACGGAAGATTTGGAGGCAGCGCCACCCGCGTCGACCACATGGGCCGCATCCGCCTTGGCCTGCGCGAGCAAGCCGGGGAAGCCCTTGCTGTCGTTGCCCGTGCCATAATAGAACTGCGAGCCGATGTATTGCATGGAGGCTTCAATCACACCCGAGGCATGATTTTCGAGCAAGCGACCACGGTCGCGTGCGCCATCAACAACCTGCGCATCCACAGCGATCTGGTGATCGAGGATGTGGGTTTGGAAGGTGCGCGTTTCATAGCTGGACTTGCTGCGTGCGACGCCCTCGTTGGCATTGCGGAAGCGCACGGTGGGCAGGCCGGTGCGCACCGTAAGTTCCATCGTGGTGCCGAGAATGGTGTCGGCAGGAACCACGGCGAGTTCAGGAGCCAGTTTGACGGCTTCCTCAATGAGCGGGTAGCCGATGCCAGCGTCGAGCTTGGCGATGTCGAGAAGAGTGGGGACCATAAGGATGAAGGAGAGTTGGAGGTTTTGAAAAAGGGATCAGGCTTTGGTGAACTGGCGGTTCCACTGCTCGGCGGCGGTGGCGGGTTTGGTGTCACCAGCGGGAGTGATCTTGGCCGGCACCTGCGTGCCCATTTCAGCGGCAATTTGCGCGGCCTTGATGGCGGCACGTTTTTCGAGATCCTGCTCGCGGGATTGAAGGTCGCGCACCTGGACATCGAGTTCGCCACTGCGCTTGGTAAAGCGTTCCACATCGGCCTGAGCAGCGACGAGTTGGCCCTTGAGCGTGTCACGCTCCGTGCAGGCCTGCTGTAGGAGAGCTTGATGCTCCTGCTCCTTGGAGAGGAGTGTGGCTTTGAAGGTTTCGACCTGAGTGGAAGCTTCGGCCATCAAGCCCTCACGGGCCTTGGCATCGGCTTCCAACGTTTGAATGCGCGCGAGCGCTTCGCTGAGTTGTTCTTCGGCAGTTTTCATCGGAGTGGATGTCCGGGATGGCGTGTCAACTCGGGCTGCGTTCATCGAGCGCAGGCGTGAGAGCACCTCGTCACGGCTCTTGACCATGCCGGCCAGATTGAGACGCTGGGCGTTGCGAGCGCTGAAGCTCTGGCCTTCCATCGCGCTGTCCGGAATCTTGCGTCCCCGTGCCAGGACAGCGGTCTTGAACTCGGCAGCGATTTCCTCGATGTCGGATTGAATGAGCGCACGCTGTTCTTCGCTGAGTGGCACGCCCGGCGTGGCCATGCCCTTGAACTTGCCAGCGGCAAACACTTCCACCTTCAGGCCTTCGCTGCGGAACTTCTCGGTGCTGTCGATGAAGGGCAGCATCACGCCAATGGAACCGACACGAGCACTCGGCGTGGCATAGATGGCGTCACATTGCGAGGCGATCCAGTAGGCCGCACTGCACATCTGTCCCGCGCTGAACGCATAGGTGGTCTTGAGCTTTGCGGCATCGGCGACGGCTTGAGCCAGTTCGGGCGTGCCATTCACCGTTCCACCGGGTGAGTTGATGTCGATAAGGATGGACTGCACATCGTCGCGGGCAACAGCCTCAGCAATCGCAGCAGTCACCAGGTCCATGTCGGTCGCGCCGAACAGCAGCGAGGAGATCAGGTCAGGCTGGCGCATGAGCGGGCCATGCAGATCAATGATGCCGATGCCATCGCTCACCGAGAGCAAGGCGTTGCGTGATGCGTCCGGCAGTTGAATGCGGGCGTCGAAGAAGGCGACAGCCTGGGCCACCATGCCTTGCATGGCATCGGTGGTGATGAGCCAGGGTTGGCGGGAGAGAAGGGAATCGAGCGCGGTCACGCTCCGGTTGGAGTGTCAACGACGGGCGGTGCAATCAAAGTGCCGCCACTCGGCTTCCACAGCATCTCCAGAGGCACGCCGTACTTGGTGGCCGTTTCGAGAATCATCTTCGCGTCGCGGGCACGACGCTCCAACTCTTCACCGAAGTCTGCGCCGAGCTCTTCGTAGTGATCGCTGATGGTCTTGAGGCCCATCTCCACATCGGAGCGATTCTGCTGTGCTTCACGACCTGCATCGACACTCAGTTTGCGCGGTGTCACACAACTGATTTTCCACCATCCCTGGACGGCAGGCAGTTCGCCTCGATCAATGGCATCACCGATCACGTAGAACCACACGGGCTTGATGAAGCGCTGGATGAGGATCATCTGGCGATACGAAAACCGCCGGTCCGCTTTGGCCACCACCAAGCGCACGCCCGCACCGCCCACCTTCGATGAATCCGCTGCAAACTCATAAGGCAGCACCCCGAGCGCGGCATCCCGGCGCAAATGCTCCAGGAACCCGGTGAATGTGGGCGATGGTCGCTTGGGCTCAAACGAGTCGAGCGATTCATTGGTCTTGAGTGCCACAAGCTTGCCGCCAGTGATCTGCTGCAGCGAGGCCGGATTGGTGCCTTCGCCCGACTCGGCCTCTTGGCCCTCGATGGCGAAGTCGGAATCGTCACCAAGGTCGCCGGACTCGGTTTTGAGCACACGCGTCACATCGCAGTTGTCCTTCACCGCGTGCTTTTCCAGCGCAAGCAACTCCATCTCATCGAGGATGTGATTGATGGAATGCTGGATGGTCGGGGCGTTGCGCACAGAGGTTGCCTGCTCCGGCTCAAACACATGCAGCACGCTTCTGGCTGGCAGTTCACGCGCGGACTGGTCCTCCAGCACACGGTAGGACACTGGTGCGCCCCAGGCATCCAGCGTGATGCCGTGGAACGATTGCATGGAAGTGTTGCCCTCGCCGATGCGGTGCGATTCGATCAATTGCAGCGCGGCGATGCCGAGACGGTTGCGGGTGAGATGGATGAAGTATTCACCGTCCACGTCCATGCCACGGCAGAGCAACGACTGCACTTCCTCGAAGCTGAACCGCCCGGTGATTTCACAGCGCGTGGACCAGGCGCGAAAGTAAGACTCTGCCTGGCGGTTCCAAGGCACTTCGTCTGACTGCGCCTGCGGGCGAATGCCATCCCCCGTGGAATAGATGGCCATGTTGTTGACCATCTCGCGCACGAAGCCGGAGTTCTTGACGAGGTAACGCGAGCGGCGCACCAACTCACGGTGAATGTGGGGTGTGAGATCATGCTTGGCATCGCGTGGAACTGCGCCTGGCACCGCACCACGTCGGGGTGAAGCGTTGGCGGATTCATAAACCGAAGACCAGGCCTTCGGCAGCAAAGCAGGTGGCAGCCAGCGGGCCGCCCATTGTTGGAGGCCGTTCATTTGGCGAGATGGTTGATAAAGGAAGCCGCGATGCGGCGACGGCGGCCGAAGGTGGCGGGATCAAGAGCGCGCAGCGCATGAGCGCATTCCTCCAGCGTTTCTTTGACGGTCATGGGAAACTGCTTGGTGGCGTTCGATCCGCTGTCGGCCCAACTCATGAGAGTCTTGCCCTCCATGAGCATCTCTTTGGCTTTCGCCTGGATGCGGAGAACTTCTGCGACGGTGAACCCGACAGTGAACAAACCTTGCGCCATGAGCGGAGTGCCCTGTCAACGGCTCGCGTCCTTCACGTCGTGTTTGATCTCATCGACGGCGAGACGGATGTAGTTCACATCGGTTTTGACCACGTCGGTGGCGCGTTCCAGCAGATTGATCTTCACCTCATGGGATTCGATGCGCTGGCGGTCCTCGTTGCGCAACAGTTCCAGGTGACGAAGCGTGCTGGTGTGCACGCCCCACGCTGTGGCACCAGCAATGACGAGCGAGAGGATCTGCACGATATGCCCGAGGCTGATAGTTGAATCAAAACGTGGCTGGGTCATACACCGATGAGTTTGAGGATGGCTGCGGGTGTGATGAACCCGAGCGTGTTGAGCGTGCCGCTGCCTTTGAGGAAGCGGATGCGGTTGGTGATCCAGTCGCCTTCGCGTTCTTTGGCGTCTGAACTCGGATCGAGGGACGTGTTGCCCTCAATGGTTGCCATGCTCGCGCCACGAACGGCGGTGACGATGCCGGCATGGCCGTTGTTCGTGCTGCCATGGCGTGCGAGCCAGATGGCACCGGGTTCAGCGTTGGCCGAAAGCAGTCCTCGCTCGCGGAAGTTCCCTGCGCTGGTGACGCAGTGTGGTGTCATCGTTGCCTGCCAGCGTTTGATTTGCTCAGGCGTGGCCGCCAGTGAACGCAGTGCTGCGAGGACCATGCTTTCAGCGAAAGCCGCGCAATAGGCCCAGCCGGGTTCCCATGGCGATTGGCGCATCAGTGCGCGCAGTTCATCAACGAGGGCGCGGTCAGGTCCAGCCGTGTTGGGGTTGTCCCAGTCTGCATTAGGTTTGACCTCGCGCAGACCGATGAAGCGGCTTGCCTGCCGAATGATGCCTTGGGCCAGTTGGTCGCTGGTCATGGCTTCCTCCAGTTGATGCGCAGGCGGCCATAGGCGGCGGTGGCAAGACCGCCGAACTGTGCGAGCGAGTCCCAGTTGGCGGCTACCATGTCCACCATGCCCTGCGCTTCGGTGGTGGGGAGATGCAGACCGAAGATCCGGCCGATGGCACCGATGGCCGAAATGAGAATGCCTGCGTAGGTGAGCTTGCCTTGGAGAGTTTGGGGTGGGTTCATGCCCACGGCAGCCGTGTCAATCTGCGACCGGTTCAGTCTCCTCGTCAGGCTCGGCACCAGCTTTGACCGACTCCTGTCCCACGAGCTTGAGCATCACTGCGGCAGCCACCTGCATCGCCTCGCAGTCCCAGTAATGATTGGGGCGTTTGCCAATGCGCTCCCATAGCCACTTGCCGCCTTTGCGCACGCGCTGCTCGCTCTCCATCTGCGTGAGGTAGTCGTCGCATGCATCCTCGGCGATTTCCCAGGTGGCACCGCGCTCGGGGTCTTGATTGCGGCGCAACCGGGCGAGCATGTCTTTGATGTTCAGATTGGACCAGTAGAACACTGAGCAGGTCTGGCCACGGCCCAGCACTACCTTGCGACGTGGTGAGTAGAACCGGTGCACACTGCGGCCATCCTTGGTGCGGTGAACATAGGTGGCACGGCGGTCGCCCATGAGCGCCACCCAGCCGTGCCTGGCGCACTCGCGATACACGTCATACGTCGCGTGACCTGCATCGACGAACACGAGGTTGGCATGAATGGTGAACCGCTCCTGCAAACTGAGCACCTCATCCCAGGTGGGCACGCGTTCGCGCCACACCAGGCGCGATGAACCATCAAGCGACCAGCCGCGCACGATCACAAAGAAGTGGTCCATCTGGCAGTCCACCGTCATGAACCGCAGCGGAGCCGCCGCCTGGGCCGGATCGAAAGGCGGCGTGAGGAACTTGCCATGCTTGCTGACGGCGGCTTCATCATCCCAGGTTTCACCGAGGCGATAGCCGCTGGGCGTGATCTCCAGTTTGAAATCTTCCAGATAGTCACGCCATGGCAGCGCGAGGCGCTTTTGATAAAACTGCCGCAGCGGTTCCAGATCGCCCTGCTTCGCCGCCGCCTTGGCTCGCAGATACAATTCAGCGAGCCTGCCCCAGCTCATCGCGCACAGTGCGTTCCAGTGGAACCCCACGTTCTCAGGTGACGCATTCAGATTGGTGCGCACATAACGACCCGTGGTGCTGAGCACACGTCGCGTACGGTCGCTATCATCGAACGCATGGCCACAGCCTTCACAAGTCAGCGAGGTTGTCTCGCGCACGCGTGCAAAGTTCCATTCACCATCGTCGTCGCGGGCGTCCTTGCTCCACTCCACGTTTTCCCATTTGAAAGGCTGACGCAGATCGCAGTGCGGACAAGCAAAGGTCCACTCGCGCATGTCGGTGGTTTCAAACTTGCGGTGTGTGTCGTCGTTCTCCTCACCGCCCTGGCTCATGAACAGGCACTTCCCCAACCAGCCGAAGGCGGTGACACGGGCCTCGGCTTCGGCCATGTGCCCCGTCGGCCAGCGCCATGTTTCATCACCGATCAGCCAGCGAATGGAGCGCCGTTGCAGGTTGGTCTTGTTGTGAGCGCCAAGCACCCACAGCGTCATGCCGTTGGAGAAGTGCTTGGTGGTGGTCTTGAGCTTGTGGCGGTCGCGCGGGTAGAGCGCCTGCACGGCGGGGCACTCGTCAAACACTCGGCCAAGACGGCTTTCGGCCTGATCCTTCGCGTCATCATCGGTCTGGTCGAGCCACAACGCCGGACCGGGCAGGTTGGGGATGATGTAGCAGAGGCCGATCTCACCGATCGTGGTCTTGCTCGATTGAATCGCCGCGATGATCGAGACGATCCGAACCTTGGGATCAACCAGAGCTCCCAGCGGCTCCTTCAACCATGGAGAATTGTCCGCACGGAACCTGCCCGGAACCGGCGAGTAGGGGATCGAATGAATGTGTTCCTCCGCCCAGGCCCATGGTGGACGGCGGTCAGGTGGACGCCATGCTTCGCACCAAATTGCTTCGAGGATGCTCACGCAACCGGCGCGAAGTCAAAATGCGACGACAGGAAATGTTCCCGAGCTAGAATGAACGATGATCCGACCAGTCCTTAACGCCTTGCTGCTTGCGACCACAGTTTTCGTCTGTTCTTGCGCATCCCAACCTATGAAACCGCTCGCAACCGTTGCCAAAGTCGAGGTGTCTCGTTACATGGGCAAGTGGCATGAGGTGGCCAGACTGCCCATGTTCTTCCAGCGTGGTTGCGTCGAATCCACCGCCGACTACGCGATAAAACCAGATGGAGCGGTATCAGTCATCAATCGCTGCCTGAAGAACGGAAAGCCAAAGCAAGTCCGAGGGACGGCGACCGTGGTTGATGCCCGGACGAATGCGGTTCTTGAAGTGCGATTCAATGAATGGTTCTCGGTCTTCATTCCTCGCGCGAAGCAGGGGAACTACTTCATCGTTTGGCTCGCGGCGGACTATTCTGCCGCCGCCGTTGGAACGCCGGATCGGAAGTGCCTTTGGATCCTGGCACGCACGACCAGCCTGCCGAAGACCACCTATGACAAGATCGTCGCTCACTGTCGCGGCCTTGGTTTTCCGGTTGAGAGCCTGATCGTTGAGAAGGCTCAGCAGCCCTGAGCGCGTCACTTGCCGCCCTCATGGAGGATGGTGAGCACCTCATCAATGGCTTTGCGGCATTCCTCTTGAATGCCCGTCGCATCGAGTCCGGATAGGATCGGCGGCAACTCTGACTCAAACTTGTTGCGCAACAAGGCTGTGGCCCGCCCGATCTGCGTCGTCCATGTGCGCCTCACTTCTTCGACGGTCACATAAAGTCCTTTGCGCACGGCCACCTTCAGTTCCCGTTCCTCCACTTCGGCTAGCAGTTTGCGGGCACGCAGGGCGGTGTCGAAATCAGTGCCGGGTTCGGCTCCCTTCAGGTCATGCCGCTTCATGAACTCGCGCCATGCGGCCACATCATGCAGGCCGTTGGCGGCGGATTGTGGCGCGTCCTTGCGCTTCTTCCACGTGGTGATCGACTGACGCGTCGCTCCGAGGAATTCGGCCAGTTCAACGAAGTTGCGGGCGAAGGCGGGGCCTGTTCCACCCGCCCTGCTGCTGGCGAGATTTTGCAGCATGGAGCGCTCCGTCCGGGTCAGCTTGCCTCCTTTGTGAACGCGTTGAACGAGGTTGGCGAGATCCTTGTTGAGGAGCTTGCGGGCGAGGTCAGGCGGGAGCGAGGATTCCATGCTCCCCAGGCTGCGGAGTCAACGTCACTTCATCGCTAGCAGCTTCATCAACGCCACCACGGCATAGCCACGTGGCGTGGCCCGTTCCTGCTCCCAGTTCTCCAGCGTGCGCTTGCTGATGCCAAGGAACTCCGCCGCATCGCGCTGGCTGAACGCCTTTTTCTCACGCCACGCTTGCAGCGCACGGGCAAATTTTCTTGGAGTCACCCCTTTGGGCAGTTTCATGGCAGCCATACGCAAGTCACGCATAGCCACGGTTTGACGTCAACCGCGTTGACACACCTGCCGGAGCGTGAGCATTCCCATTTACTGCGCCCATACGCGCGTGATTGATCCCAACACCCTGAAGCCCAATCCGGCGAATCCAAACCGGCACAGTGCGCATCAGATCCAACTTCTCGCCTCGATCATTCAGGAGCAGGGCTGGCGCAATCCTATCACTCTGTCCAAACGCAGCGGCCTCATTGTGCGTGGGCATGGCCGGCTGGAGGCCGCGCTGCTCATCGGCTGTGACGTCGTGCCGGTCGATGAACAGGACTACGCCACCGAAGCCGAGGAGCTGGCCGATCTGCTGGCGGACAACCGCCTCGCGGAATTGGCCGAACTCGATGAGGACGAACTCAAGCGTCTGCTCAAATCCATCCAGGAGAGCGATCCCACCTTCGATCTCGAACTCACCGGCTTTGCCGAGGATGAAATTCGCAAGCTGTTCGACGCTGAAGACCCTGCGGAGGATTTGGAAATCATCCCCCGCATGGAGTGCCAGGCTTTCGAGCACCACGATTACCTCGTCTTCATGTTCCATGATCTGCGCGACTGGATGCAGGTGCTGCAGCTCATGGGCGTGCGCGAAGTGGACTACTCCATCACACGAACCACCAAAAAACTCGGCATCGGCCGCGTCCTTCATGGAAAACGCCTCATCCAACTCTGCCAACGGGCCGCAATGGCCGGAACTCCAACCGCTGAGCCTGCGCCTGGTCATCCTGAGCCGCAGCCGCGCGCGAACGATGACCAGCCACAAACTGTTCCCGAGCGCCACGCTGCTCGTGCCGGAAAGCGAGCTTGAGCAGTATGCACACATCCCGCTGGAGAAGGCCACGGTGCCCGATGCGGTGATGGGCATCTCCTCGTTGCGCAACTGGGTGCTCAAGCACTTCAAGGAGGAGTCCATCATCATGCTCGATGACGACATCAGCGCCTGCGTTTGCATGGTGTCCCTGCGCTGTCGCAAGCTCTCCATTGAGGAGACGTTGCAAATGCTCAGCAACTCGGCCTACAACGCACGCGGTGCCGAAGCCCGTCTGTTTGGCTGGCATCAGCGCAGTGATCCACGCCTGCTGCAACGCAACGATCCCTTTGGCGTGAACCATTGGGTTGGCGGAGCGGTTGGAGTGGTGCGTGATGCGAATAGCGGCGTTCCCAAGTGGGACGAACTGCTCAAGTGCAAGTGTGACATCGACGCCACGCTTCAGGAGCTTCTCGATAATCGCCTGGTCTGGAATGAAGCCCGGTTTTGTTTTGTGCAGGAGCGCGACAAGAACCTCGGCGGCAATTCATTGTTCCGCAGCGCAGAGCGCATCGCCACGGAGAAGCGGCATCTGAAGCGCAAGTGGAAGGCCCACATCGACTTCGGTGACTACAAGAGCCAGGACCGCGTCGCGATGAATGCCCCGCGCCGTCAGAGCATCGCACTTGGATGACGCACCTCAAGGCACCTCCCAAACCCTGCGACCTACTTAAACCTCACGGCATCATTTGGTGATGCAAACGGATGGAATCCCGAAGTCACGGTGACGAGGCCTCCATTCATGGACCTCCCAGATCTCTTTCCCGCCAACCCCATGCAACTGCGCACGATTCGTCATTACAACTTCAGCGAGGTGTCCTCCGCCATGCAGAAGGCCATCCGCCGGGGTGATGCTGCACTGGCCGGATACTGGGCCTTGGAACTGTGGCAGAGCGGCTTCGGCAAGTATGTGTGGAAGCGTCTGCTCACCATCAGCGCGGAGGACTGCTGGGGCATCCTCACGCAGGAGGTGAAGGCGCTGCATGACAGCTACCTCGTCATCAATGACGGCATCCCACCCAAGCAGGCCAAGGGCCGCATCTTCATTAGCAAGGCGGTCATCTTGCTGTGCCTGAGCAAGAAGAGTCGCGATCCCGATCACCTGCAAAACTACGTTTATGATCAGACGGCGGGTCTTGATCCTGACACGCTGGCGCTGGAGTTGCGCAACAGCGGTGATTACATTGCCATCCCCGAATATGCGTATGACTGCCACACGCGCGAGGGCAAGAAGCGCGGCAAGACCAAGGCGGACTTCTTCAAAGCGGAGCATGCGGCATTGGAGCCGTTGCAGCCGGGGTTGTTCGATCACTTGATTGAAGGCTGACCTGATGGTCGCAACAACACGCGCTGATGGTCGCAACAAGTGCATGTCGGGGGTCGGAATATACTCATACCTTGTGGAGCCGCTGGGCCTGTAAAACGCCTCCTACGCGGCAACAATGGCGGCTGGTTTTGTGCAAGCAGGTGAGTCGGTATTTTTGAGTCCGATAAATGGTGATCAAATCGGTGCGACACACGCAGCCACGGTGACGAGGCCCACAGGATGCCCACATGGGCACTCCAAGCTATGAACACCACTACCACCGCCTCATCCCCCATCACCAAACCCATGCTCGCCGATAAATGCGAGCGTCTCCATGCACTCAGCTTCCCGCTGCTGGCCACGCCCAAGCTCGATGGCATTCGCTGCCTCAAGATCAATGGCCGCGCCCTGACGCGCAGCTTCAAGCCCGTGTCCAACCGCTTCATTCGCGAGTGGATCGAAGCCAACCTGCCCGATGGGCTGGACGGCGAGCTGATCGTGAAAGGCACCACCTTCAACGAAACCGCCGGGCATGTGGGCCGCGAGAGCGGTGAGCCGGACTTCACCTTCGCCGTCTTCGACTATGTGAGCGAGGGCATCGACGTGCCTTATGCCTGCCGGATGCAGGAACTCGCGCGACTACCCGATTATGATCGCGTCGATAAAGTGCTGCCCGAGGAGATGCGCTCGCTGGACGAACTCATGGCCTATGAGGAGCGCTGCGTGGCTGAGGGCTACGAAGGCGTGATGATCCGCACGCCGGGCTCCCCCTACAAGTGTGGCCGGTCCACGGAACGCGAGGGCTACCTGCTCAAGATCAAGCGCTTCGAGGACGCGGAGGCGGTGGTGGTGAGCACCTACGAGGGCATGAGCAATCACAACGCTGCTGAGAAGGACGCGTTTGGTCGCACCAAACGCAGCATGGCGCAGTCCGGCATGGTGGGTCGCGGCGAACTCGGCGGCTTTGTCGTCAAGCAGGTGGAAACGGGCATCGAGTTCCGCGTGGGCTACAACCACGTCGTCGGTGGGGTGGACCGCATCACCCTGTGGCAGCAGCGCGACGCGCTCATTGGCAGGATGGTGAAGTTCATGCACCAGCCCAGCGGCGCGAAGGAAGCGCCCAGGTTCCCGAAGTTCATCGGGTTCCGCGAGCCGTGGGACCTCTCATAAGCGGTTCGCAAAATGGTGATCAAAACGGTGCGACACACGCGGCCACGGTGACGAGGCCAAGGGGAAGTCCGCATGGACTTCAATCACCCGCACCCATTCCATCCTCATGAAAACCGCTGATCCTAAAGCCGCCCTCATCCAGTGGGGCATTGAACTCGAAACGCGCCTGCCTGCCACCAGCCAAGTGGCGGTGGGCAGTTACCACGCCGGGTATCCGGTCACCACTGGTCGCACCACTGCCGGTGCTCGCAGCAACGCGCCTGCCTTCAACGCTGATACGTGGAAGGCCGAGCGCGATGGCTCCATCCGCTGCGAGGCCGGGCAGATCCCCTGCGAGTTTGTCTCTCCCATCCTCCACGGCGAGCATGGCGTGGTTCATTTGATCGCCTTCGTTGAATGGCTCAATGCCATCGGTGCCAGCGTGAACGCATCCTGTGGCTGCCACATCACCGTGGGCATTGAGTCGATCATCGGCACTTCCGACACCAAGGCGGTGAGCGAGTTCATCCGCAAACTTGCCCACATTGCCCGCTGGCACGCGCGCAGCCTCTACGGCCAGACGGGCACGGACCGCCATCTGAACCGCTACAGCCATCCTCTTTACGAGCAGACCGCCCAGCACATGCGCAAGATCGTCACCTGCGAGCAGGAGCGGGTCAAAGCCGAGTGCGCCGAGCAATGCGGTCGCGGCATGGTGAACTTTAGAAAAGCGTTCAAGCGTGATCGCGATGGCCGGTTCATCGGCGTGGTGGAGTTCCGTGTCTTTGCCGGCACGCTGAACATCGAGAAGATCATGCATCACCTTGCCAGCGTGCTTGGGCTGTGTCGCCGCGCCTGCGAGGTCCGCTGTCTCGGCGGGTTCGGCAAGAACAAGATCCAAGCCAAGCGCACCGCCACGGCGTCGGATGGCCTGCGCTTCCTGTGGGACTACCTCGGATGGACCGGCAGTGCGCGGCCCGTCGCCCTTGGGCTCTTCGGCAAGCTGCACTCGGAGTTCCGCCACTACCGCAAGCACGCGCAGCGGCTCTGCCAGCAGTTCGATGAACGCTACCCCGACGCCAACCTTTAAGCCTTTGCCTAAACTATACGCAGTCTGCGGATAGACGGGCCAAACCAAGAACAACGAACCTGAACCCAACTGAAACTGATATGTGTGTGATCCTGATATGTCCTCAAAATGTGCGCCCGAAGTCCGAGGTGCTGTATGCCTGTCATGAAGCCAACCCGCATGGTGCGGGCGTGGCATGGCGGGAAGGTGGCCGCGTGCGCTGGCAGAAGAACCTCAATACCGGCGAGCTTGTGACTCTGCTCAAGAAGTTGGAGGGCGAAGTGGTGATCCACTTCCGCTGGGCCAGCGTGGGCGGAGTGGATGCGCGGCTGTGCCATCCATTTCCCGTTACCCCGAAGGCCTCCACCAGCCTGAGCGGCATGGCGGAAACGGTGCTGTTCCACAATGGCACGTGGAGCGGGTATGAAGATGCGCTCAAGCGTCTGACGCAGCACCGCAAGGAACCTATTCCCGCTGGTCCGATGAGCGACACGCGGGCAGCGGCGCTCGTGGTCCACACCACCGGGGCTGATTCGCTGCACAAGCTGCCGGGGCGCTGGGTGTGGATGAATGCTCATGATACCCGCCTCTTCGGTCCATGGGAGGCGTGGGGCGGCATGCAGGTGAGCAACACGTTCTTTGTGCCACGCCTGCGGGCTACTCAAGCACGCCGCAAGGCTACGCAGCCTGCGGATCACCGACCACGCCACCAATCCTGCCTCTTTGCCTGCTAACCCAAACTCAAACCCAAAACGAAACCGATATGAAACTGTTCAAACTGATCGCCAGCCGTGCTGGCCAAGTGCTCTTCGATGACCGTGTGGAGGCTGACTCCCCGCGTGAGGCCCGCGAGCAGATGAAGGCCCTGCTCGGGCTGCAATCACTCACTGGGGTGGTCTATGCGATCACCGAAATCCCCATCGAACTCATCCAGAGCATCGTCGATGCGAAGCTGGCGGAAGCCCTGCAGCGAGTGCGCAGCGGCCAGCCACCGGCCAGCATGGAGCAGATGATCCGCCCCATTGCGAGTGCGGCAGTCCGGGAGCAACTCGCCACGTTGCGCACGGTGCAGCCGGATGATCCTCCACCAGCAGCGCAGCGCTTCGACGCGTTCACGCCTGCCGACCAGATCATTGGCTCAACCACGACGCCCAAGCCACGGCGCAAGCGCGTCAGCGTGACCACCAACGGCACGCTGGTGGATTGGAAGGCGGTGAAGCGACTGTATTGCCGCACCGGTTCCATCAAGCAGACGGCGGTGCAGTTCGAGCTGTCGATCAACTCCGTGAAGGCGCGCATCCGCCGGGAGGGCTGGACCCATGAGTGAGCGTCTCTCCATCACCAAGTATGGCTCGCGGTATTGGGCCGTGTGGCTCGACGGAGAATTGCTGGCCGTCACGCTCTACAAGAAGGGCGCACGGGCCATCACGGCCGCGATTACGACGCTCTCCACGCATCACGGGAAGGAGGTTCATCATGGCATCCAAGCCGCGTGAACGTGCGCTCAAACAAGCTCCGGCTTCGCCGATGAACTGGCGACCGCGCACGGCGGAAGATCTGATCGGCCAGGCCAGACGAGTGGCGCTGGCGCAGGCGGGCAAAGCGAAGCGCTTGGCGGCTGATCCCTCAGCCACGATGAAGCTCCTGCTCTATGGCCCGCCGGGCGTGGGCAAGACCAGCGTGGTGGAGTTGGTGGCCTTACAATTGGCCGGCACGCCGCTCTCCATCGAAGATTACAACGGGCGTGAGGTGACGGTGGACCTTGTGCGTGAGTGGATGAAGCAGCTTCCTTATGGCAGCCTGTTCAGCGCTTGGTCGGTCAAGATCGTCAACGAACTGGATCGCTGCTCCCGTGAAGCGCAGGACTTGCTGCTCACCTACCTTGACCGATTGCCACCGGGCCGGGCGTTCCTCGGCACGAGCAACCTGCAATTGGACCTGCTCACCGAGCGGTTCCAGACGCGGTTCCAAGCGATCAAGCTGCTGCCGCCGACCACGGAGGAACTGGCGGCGTTCCTGAGCACGCACTGGCCGGTGCCTGCATTCACGGCCTCACAAATCGCCGTGGGCAGCGGTGGGTGCGTGCGGGCCGCCCTCGCCGACCTCGAATCCTACCTCGACCACACACCCTGAACCCGAACCAACGAACGACCATGCAACACATCCAACAAATGATTGATCAACACGGCGGCTTTGAGGCCGTCCGCACTCGCTACCTCCGCCTCGAGAACCCGCCGTTCATGCGACTGGTCATTGAGGTGATCGGCGGTCCGTATCCCAATGGCGCGTATGAACTCAGCATCGCGCATTACAGCGAACAGAACGGAGATGCCATGCGTGATCCCGAGATCACGTTCCTCGTAGTTCCTGCGGAACAAGGCACGACATGGACACCGCTCACCTTCGAGAACAGCTACCTTGGCTGCTATCAGGTGGTGGCAAGCGTCACACCAGCGGGACTCATCGAAGCACGCGATCCCGCGCTCTTGCGTGATTTGCGCGACTTCGCCACCCAGTGGGACCGCAACCTCAAGCAGCAAGGCTTCATGGCCGTGTTCGAGCTCCAATATGGTGATCAAAACGGTGCGACAACGGCAGTCACGGTGACGAGGCCAACGGGAGATCGGCTCAACGCCGATTCATGAACCCGAACCCATTCCTCCACCCATGAGCAAGAAAGACCTCATCGAACAACTGCGCCAGCGGCTCGCCAGCAACGACCGCTGGGCCTTGCGAGCGCTGATGCGAATCTACCAGAACCAGACCGCCGATGAACAATGCCGCGAGGCCACCATCGAGCGCAATGGCATCGGGTTCACCGGACCTGATGCGGAGATAATGACCAGCTTCGCCCGTCAGTATCAGCGGCGCGGATGCCTCAGTCCCAAGCAGATGATCATCCTGCGACGCCGCATGCCGGCCTATGCGCGGCAGATCGCGCAATGCACCGACACCACCCGCCTTGAACACGCCTTTTGCGGCTCCTGCTATACGCACACTGCGGATAGCCAGTCTGCCGCATGAACCCACACCCAACACACCACCATGCCTAGAACCAAAGCCAAGCCTGAACCTGCCGCCGCCATCCTCACCGAGGCCGCGCCCGTTCCTCCCACCACGCCCGCACCCGCTATCCTGCGCAAGGTCAGCCTCGCGGGCTTCGCCGTGCAAACGCTTGCCAGCAAGAGCACGAAATCCTACCCGCTGCTGCCTGATCCCGAGGGTCAGGTGGCTGAGCTGGTGACGGCCATCCTCACGCACTCCGCCCAGGCCGAGGCGCTGGAGGGGGCGCTTGAGCTGGAAAAGTCCGAACTCATTGCCATCGCCAAACCGTTCTACTTTGCGCATCACGCCGGTCAGCACGTTCTCGCCTCCTCCATTGAAGCACGCGCTGCGGATGGCCGCGTGGTGCGCGTGGGGTTCTCCAATTCGTATCGCGGGGTGAGTGATGAAGCCGCACTGCTGCGGCTGGCCGGTGAGCACACCGAGCGGTTCTTTAAGCAGAGCTTCGAGATCAAGATCAAAGGCGATGTGATCCCCGAAGCTGCTGTGGAGCCGCTGCTGGCAGAGTTGCAGGCGCTCTTTGCCCGCCACGGTGCCACGGCGGCACTGGTCGCCAAAGCCGTGATCAAGCCGACCAAGGAGTGGCATACGGCACGCCACACACTGTTCAACGTCGCCGAGAATCAGGCACTCGACAAGGTGGTGCCGGTGAGCGCGAGCGTGAAGACCAAGCTCGGGAGGGGCGGTGATGATGAGTGATGCCATCACACTGACAATCTTCGGCGGTGAACGATGCCAAACGGGGCAGGCGGTCTTGGAAGGGGCCGCCCGCAGCATCGAACGCAAACGGTGCAGGCAAGTTGAAGCCACCGCATCTCCCGCGCTGCTCACTTACCCAGCACGTCCGATTCAGGGAGGCCGACTGGAGCTGGCTCCACCGAAGCGCGGCCTGTGGTTTGCAGAGCCGAAGTTCAATGGCTGGCGTGCGCTGGTCCACACACCCAGCGGCACGCTGTGGAACCGCCACGGTGGTAGGTTGACCATCGCGGCGTGTTTTCGTGATGCGGTGGAACAGTTGCGTGATCTCGCCGATGACGGCCTCATCTGGGCCGACTGCGAAGCACTGGAACGCCGGCATCACATCGCACGCGGCACGCTCATCCTGCTCGATGCGATCCCCTCTGATCCGATGTTCACGCCGAGCTATGCCGAGCGCCGGGCGTTCTTGGAATCACTGCGCATTCCGCTGGAGCCATTTTCGAGCGGACTCCACGCAGGCGATGAGCCGCCTCTCCTGCTCACCACCAGCCGCATGGTGTGCGCTCAAGACGAGGTTCTCGCGTTCTACCAGAGCCTCCGGCAGAGCAATCGCCAATTGGGAGCCGAGTTCTTCGAGGGCGTGGTCATGAAGCGGGCCGACGCGGCCTACCCCGTGCAGTTGCGCAGCCCGCTGGAAGAATGCCGCGCTATGATGAAGCACCGATTCATCACCTGAGTTGTGATGAAAAATGGTGATCCAATCGGCTCGACAACGGCAGCCACGGTGACGAGGCAGGATTCATGAACGATTCCCTCTGCAAGTATCACTCCTTCCTGTTCATCAACGGCGCGCAGGTGGGCGATAACGCCACGTTTGCCGACTGGTATGCGGATGACGCTGCCGCCATCAGCGATACGCGCAGCTACTTCACCACCGAAGGCTACCACGTCGAATCCGTCACCACCAGCCACGGCGAAGTGCGTCCGGCGAACCGGTTCCTGCCTGCCCTGCACGGGAAGATTCTCACCGTGCATCTGACCACTCAACCCTGATCCGCCCATGAACTCCAACGACCTCTTTGCCTGGATCGCGCTGGCTGGCCTGATGGCCGCCATCCTGATCTTTGGCTAAAACATCCGCAACCTGCGGAGCCATGAACCACCACCCAAACCTGAAACCACCATGCCCACACGCACCCTGAATCGAAACGCCGAAGCCCCTGAAATCGAACTGCCACCCGATGCCGCCACCGTCGATGACCACCGCAACCCGCGCCGCAGGAGGCGCAATGAAGAGGAACCCGCTCCTGACGTCGGCCACCTCGTGCAGCCAGAGCCGCGTCATGAACTCGACAAGCTGATTCTGCATGCGGAAGTGAAGACGGACATCTTGGCAGGCCTGCGGGCGCTGGAGATCCGTGCCGATCTTGACCGCATTTGGAATCTGAGCGCCATCCAACCGCAGGAGGGAAAGTGCATTTTGAACTTTTACGGCCCACCGGGCACAGGCAAGACGCGTGCCGCCCTTGGCATCGCGTTGAAGCTGGGCAAGCCGCTCTATCAGGTGGACTATTCGTCGGTGATCTCGAAGTACTTGGGTGATACCGCCAAGCACATCAAAGCCGCCTTTGCTGTTGCCCGTGAACAAGACGCCGTGCTGTTCTTCGACGAGGCCGACAGCCTTCTTTCCAAGCGCGTCGCCACCGGCGAATCCTGCTCAACCTCCATCAACCAGAACCGCAACTGCCTGATGCAGGAATTGGATCGCTTCGACGGAGTGGTGATCGTCACGACGAACCTGTTTGAAAACTACGACCCCGCGCTCCTTCGTCGCATCCAGCGTCACATCAAGTTCCGCGTTCCAGACGCCTCCATGCGCAGGGAGTTGTTCGCCCTTCATCTTCCCAACCCTGATCGGGTGAAGGCTGATTACGCGGTTCTCTCGGAGCTATCACGCAGCCTCAGCGGCGGGGACATCCTGAATGTGTGCATCAATGCGATCTACGCCGGCAGCACGGATGCAGACCCAGAGAAATGGTTGGTGACTCAGGTGATGTTGGAGCGAGAGATTGCGAAGACTAAGAAGGCCAAGGCAGAGCACTCGGGAGAGAAGGGCAAGAGCCGGAGAAGGATTGGTTTTCTCGGTTGCTGTTCCTCTTTCCAAAAGCAAGACACTCACTCGCGGATGCGCTCGGCGTAGTCGTGGGCGTCGTGGTTTTCATTTCCGGGTATGACGGGCCATGATTGTTAATCGGAGTTCGTGAGGATTGGTCACTTTCCTCGCTTAGAGCGAATCCGATGCAGGGGTAACAACGATCCATGTGACGAGGATTTGTCAGTGCTTGCCTTCGCTCCGCTCCATCGCACGCATGAATCGCGCACCGTCTTCGGGGGACATTAGTCGGCTGATCTCCTCATGGTGACGGTGCTTGTCTTCACCAGTGCGAGAGGGCTTGATGGTGAAGGGGCTGCCGTTGCCGTGGAAGTCGATTTCGATCTGCTGGATGAGTTCTGCCTGCGCGTCGTTGATGTGATAGGTGGCCTTCCATATCTGCACCGTCTTTGAGATGGAGGTGGTCTGCTGGTGGATGGAGGAAAAGTGCAGGACAAGCGCCGGAATGGCCAGGAGCAGGATCGGCACGCCGATGAGCAAGGCCTTGTCGCGAGGGGCCAAGGCAGTCGGAGTGGCCGATGCTTTCTTTTTGCGGGAGAGCTTGCTCATTGGGCCTGCTATTTGAGGTTTTTCGCTCCGCCTAACAACCTCAGCGCATTCATGATGACGAGCAGTGTGGCTCCGGTGTCGGCGAGGATGGCGAGCCAGAGGCTGGTGTGGCCGGTGAAGGCGAGGATGAGGAAGATGGCTTTCACGACGAGGGCGAAGGCGACGTTGAACTGGATGATGCGCAGCGTTCTCCGACCTAGCGCGATGGCTTCGGCCACGCGGGTGAGGTCGTCTTGCATGAGGGCCATGTCGGCGGTCTCGATGGCGGTGTCGCTGCCGATGGCTCCCATGGCGATGCCGACACTGGCGAGTGCGAGCGCGGGGGCATCGTTCACGCCATCACCGATCATGCCGACGTACTGATGCTCGGCCATGAGGCGCTTGATGTGCTCGATCTTCTGCTCGGGCATGAGATCGCCATAAGCTTCGTCGATGCCTGCTTGCCGAGCGATGGCATCGACGGTGCGCTGGTTGTCGCCGCTGAGCATGACGACTTTTTCAAGGCCTGCGTCATGGAGCAGGGTGAGAGCGTTGGCGGCCTCGGGGCGCAGGGTGTCGCCGATGGCGAGGATGCCTAGCACGGCCCCGGCACAGCCTTCATGCGGTGTGTGGCCGAGGATGGCGAGGGACTGGCCTTGGTTTTCGATCTCGGTGAGCCGGCCTTCGATCTCGGGTGAGCAGATGCCGAGTTCGTGCGCCATTTTGTGATTGCCGATGAAATGCGGATGTCCGTCGATGACGGCGGTGGCTCCACGTCCGGTGACGGATTGGTATTGGGTGGATTCTACCCAGGTGATGCCTTTGGCCTGTGCGGCGATGACGACGGCCTTTGCCAGCGGATGCTCGGAGTGGGCGTCAATAGCGGCGGCACGTCGCAGGACTTCATCTTCGGTCATGTCACTGATGGAAATGATGCCCGTGACCTGCGGGCGGC
The DNA here is from genome assembly GCA_021733925.1 of Prosthecobacter sp. Lineage (GTDB taxonomy): Bacteria > Verrucomicrobiota > Verrucomicrobiia > Verrucomicrobiales > Verrucomicrobiaceae > Prosthecobacter. The sequence continues at coordinate 66,001 of JAIPJY010000029.1, forward strand.
CCTGCGTGATGGTGCCGGTCTTGTCCACGGCGAGGGCACGCAGCTTGCCGACGGCTTCGAGATGTGCGCCGCCTTTGATGAGCACGCCGCGCCGTGCCAGTGCGGTGAGGCCGGAGACAATCGAGACAGGTGTGGCAATGACGAGCGCACAGGGGCAGGCGATGACGAGCAGCACGAGGGCGCGATACGTCCACTCCGACCACGCGCCGCCCATGAGCAACGGCGGCAGCAGGGCAACCAGCAACGCGACCCCAAACACAGCGGGCGTGTAGATGGTGGCGAACTTGTCCACGAAGCGCTGCGTGGGGGCTTTCTGCTCCTCGGCCTCTTCGACCAGCTTGATGATGCGGGCGAGTGTGGAGTCGCTGGCCGCTTTGGTGACACGCACGGTGAGGGAGCCTTCGCCATTGATGGTGCCTGCGAACACTGGATCGCCGGGCTTCTTCTCCACCGGCACAGATTCACCGGTGATGGGGGCTTGATTCACGGCGGAGTCACCGGCGATGACCTCGCCATCGAGCGGGATGCTGCTGCCGCTGCGCACGCTGATCTCCGCGCCGACGGCGACTTCGGTCACAGGCACTTCTTTGGAACTGCCATCGGCTCCACGCACCAACGCGGTCTGCGGCGTGAGTTTTAATAACGCGGCGATGGCACGCCGCGCTCTGCCAACACTCCAGGATTCGAGCAGTTCTGACAGGGCAAAGAGAAACACCACGGCGGCACCTTCCGCGCCTTCACCCACGAGCCATGCGCCAGTGACGGCCACGGTCATGAGCACGTTCATATCAAGCCGTGCTTTTTTGAGCGCCTTGAACGCTGCGGGGAAGACGAGCAAGCCACCCGCGAGTGTGGCAAGGGCGTAGCAACTCGTGTGCAGCAGCGGTGGTCCGAGTTTGAGCCATTGCAAAAGCATCCCGGCTCCCAGCAGTGCGCCGGAGGCGATGACGAGCGCATTGCGCGGCAACGCTGTGTCGTCATGGCCGTGCTCGCAGGAGCCGCAGGATTTGGATTCAGATTCGTCGTGGTGTTCGGTGCTCATGGCTCAAAAAAAATGGGTGGCTGCTGAATAGTTCCAACGGGGTCTCGTCTGTTGAGATAAGCCGCCCATTTGGCGGCAACGAATCAAACCTAACTCACAATGAAAAAGCTCATCACTCTCCTGGCTGTCGCTGCCAGTTTCGCTGTCTTCACTCCAGCCGCTGTGCAAGCGGGTGACAATCATTCCTCCAGCCGTTCCGGTCATGGGAGCGGGCATGGTTCTGGTCACGGCTCCAGCCATCACGGAAGCAGCTCCAGTCACCACAACTCCGGTCATGGCAGCTACCAGCCCTACACTCCGGGCCATGGCAGCGGCCACAACTCCGGCCACGGTAGTTATCAGCCTTACAGGCCAAGTTATGGGAATGGCGGCAGTCACAACTCCGGTCATGGCTCCAGCCACGGCAGCAGTGGTGGTGCGCACATCAGCCTGCCAGGTTTTCATATCGACTTTGGTGGCCGTTCCGGTCGTCACTAACCCAGGGAGTGGATGCCCTGTTTCCAAACAAGCCCGACGGAGAATGGATGCTCCGGCGGGCTTTTTGTTGGTGACGGGTGATGAAATGAACGTGGTCATTCCAGGAGCTTTTTGATGCTGGGGATGCTGTAAGCCTCGCCGACGATTTCATCGCCGCGAAAGACTCGAATGGCCCAGCCGTGGTAGCGGCTCCCGGTGGCTTCGACGCGCTTGTATTTGGCGCGCTTGCCGCTGCCGGACTTCTCCGAGTGTTGGGGCGTGAAGTTGAAGGTAACGTCCGGGGAGATGATGCGCGTGCTTTTGCCTGCCTCCAGCCCGGCTTTGAGGTCATTGGCCTTCAGCGCGACGATTTTATCCCCGGCCAGATCATCGGCAAAGAAGGTGCAGGTGACTTTGACCTCGCCCTGAAGCGTGGCGCTGCCACGGAGTTCTATTTCAAGGTGCTTCTTCACGACCTCGGCAATGCTGCCCTTGGGGTCGTTGTGTTCCGTCTTCACGGTGGCAGTGACACTGACATGGCCGACGGTTTGCGCGATGAGCGCTGGGTATGACCCTGCGGTGATGAGAAGGAGGCTGATGAGCTTGATCACTGTTAGGCACATGCAGTTGCGTGGCGTTATGAATGAAACAGGGATGGTTTTCATGGTCTTCAATGTGGTTTTAGGGCTGTGCTATCAGCACGATCTGGCGCACAAAATCCGGGCCGATAAGCGGGTTGTGGAGCTTGATCTGAACTCTCATGCCCGGCTTCAAGTGGGCTGGCAGCGCTTCCTTCTCATCGTGCCAGAATTTGACCCACTCCGAGTAAACGAACTGGCGCACCGGGCCACCATCCTGCGAAAAAGTGATCCAGCGCGTGGAATGATCAACAGATTGGACGACACCCGTCATTGTGGTGCCCATCGGGCGAATCGCGCTGGCGGTGGATGAAAAACACAGGCCAGCGATAGCAGAAAAAAGGGCGATTTTGATGAACATGTTCATGGTCATGGCTGCCCAGCCAGCAGCACCGCCCTCACGGCGGAGCGGTGCTGTGGCGGACGCTGGTGAAGGGTTACTTCTTCTTCTCCTCCTCACCGTGCGCACAGGTGCAGGCGTATTCCTTGTTCTTGCAGGTAGGGCACTGTTCGAGGTTCAGGTTGAACTTCTCGGTGACGGCCTTGGCACCTTCCTTCTCGCGGATTTGCACCACGGTGGGGAGGTCGTTGCCTTCGGGGACGGCTTTGTCGCTGATGAGCATGTTGCCATCCTTGGTGAAGCTCAGCTTGGTAGGAGCAGAGCGGTCGCCAAGGGTGACGCTGATGACTTGCTCGCCGGGGGCGACGACTTTCATGTCGTCGTCAATGAAGCGGATTTCGACCTTCTTGTCTTTGTTCACGAAGAACTCGACGTGAGGCTCGACTTCGGTGATGAGCTTGCCGCCGGTGGGACCGGCTTTGGCTGCATGTTCGTGGTCGTGCTTGTCTTTGTCAGCAGCCGTGGCGGTGAAGGCCAAAGCGAGAGTGAGCAGTGTGGTGGTGAGCAGTTTTTTCATGATGTTTGTTTGTCTGGTTTGGTTTGGATTCAGTTTGGTTTGGTTTTGCCTTGGCGGCGGTGGCTCTGATGAGTTCGTCGCTTTGGAAATTCATTTGGCTAGTGCGATGCGGGAGCATCATTCTCAATGGCACTGGCGGCGGCTTTTCTGCCGAAGGTGTAAAAGACGGTGGGCGTGACGCCGAGGCCGAGCAGGGTGCTGGTGACGAGGCCACCGACGATGACGACTGCCACGGGATGCAGGATTTCCTTGCCCGGTTGATCCGCTGCGAGCACGAGCGGGATGAGGCCGATGCCTGCGGCGAGCGCGGTCATGAGCACGGGGACGAGTCGTTCCTTGGTGCCGCGAATGACCATCTTCTTCGTGAAGCCCTCACCCTCATGCTGCATGAGGTGCAGGTAGTGGCTGATGAGCATGATGCTGTTGCGAGCCGCAACACCGGCGACGGCGATGAAGCCGACGAGGGTGGCGATGCTGATGTTGTTCAGCTTGAAGTAGGTGAAGACAAGACCGCCTACGAGGGCGAGCGGGATGTCGCACAGCACCTGGAGGGCGAAGAACGGCGTGCGAAAGTAGCCGTAGAGCAGGAAGGCGATGACGGCCAGGATGACGAGCGTGAAGATGGCGATGCGCTGCGTGGCCTCCTGCTGCGCCTGGAACTCGCCCTCGAAGGTGATGAAGTAGCCTTCAGGCATCTTCACTTTCGCGGTCACTTCATCCCTCATGCGGGTGACGAGGTTGGTCACGTCCTGCACGGTGGGCTTGATGGCGAGGGCGAAGCGACGCTGTGAGTTTTCGCGGAAGATGACGTTCGGCCCTTTGGCTTCGCGCACGTCGGCGACGAGGGAAAGCGGGATGTGCTGGCCTTCACCGGCTTCGATGGGCAGCTCGGCGATTTTGTCCGGCGAATCGCGCCACTCGACGGGCAGGCGGGTGACGAGATTCACGGCTCGCTGGCCTTCGCGCAGTTCGGCGACTTCTTTGCCGCCGATCAAAGCAGAAAGCTGTTCGTTGAGTCTGCCAGGGGCGATGCCGTAGGCTTTGGCGCGGTCACGGTCAGCCTCGATGCGGAGCTGCGGGATGGATGAGGTTTGGTCGAGTTTGCAATCCTCAAAGCCGGGGATGGTTTTGGCGATGGTTTGAATCTCGATGCCGATCTGGCGCAGCTTGTCGAGGTCGGGGCCGAAGACCTTGATGGCAACGGGCGCGGAGACACCACTCATCATGTGGCCGATGCGGTCGGCGAGCGGGCCGCTGACGACGGCGAAGACGCCGGGCACGGTCTTGAGCTTGGCGGTGATGTCGGCGAGGATTTCTTTGCGATTGCGGCCTTTGCCCTCATGCCCGTCCTCGGTCTCAGGCTCACGGAAGTCCACGTCAAACTCGGCGGTGCTCACGGGGACGACGTGATCACCACGCTCGGCACGGCCAAGACGCCGCCCGACTTTGCGCACCTCCGGCACGCTGAGTATCTGCTGCTCGATGACATCGGAGATTTTATTCATCTCCTCCAGCGAGGTGCCGGGCGCGGCGGTGGCGGCCACGAGCGCGGTTTCTTCCTGGAATTTGGGCAGGAAGTCCTTGTTCATCTTCGGATACAGCGAGAACGCGGCGATGACGATCATGAGGACGATGCCGAGCATGACGAGCGGCTGGCTGAGGCCGAAACGGAGCAGGGTGTTTTCCAGCAGCCATTTCATGCCACGGGTGAGGAAGCCGTCCTTGTGCTCGTGGCCGTGTTTCGGATTGAGCAGCAGCGAGCACAGCACCGGAATGGCGGTGAGGGAGACGATGAAGGAGGCCATCATCGAAATGATCGTGGCGATGGCGATGGGCGCGAACAGCTTGCCCTCCACACCGGTGAGTCCTAGCAGAGGCAGGAACACCAGGATGATGAGCACCGTGGCGTAGAGGATGGAGTTTCGCACCTCGCCGGACGCCTTGGCTATGACTTGCAGGCGCGGATGAGGATGGGGCAGCGCTGCGTTCTCGCGCAGTCGGCGGAAGACGTTTTCCACGTCCACGATGGCATCATCCACGACCATGCCGATGGCGACCGCGAGGCCGCCGAGGGTCATGCTGTTCACGCTGATGTCGAGCCACTTGAAGACCAGCATCGTGATACCGAAGGAGAGCGGCATCGCCATGAGGGTGATGAACGTGGTGCGGAAGTTTAGCAGGAACAGAAACAGAATGATCGTGACCATGATGGCCCCGTCACGAATGGCTTCGGTGAGATTGCCGATGGCATTGTCGATGAAGTCCTTTTGCTGGAACAGCAGCGTGGTCTCGACGCCCTGCGGGAAGGTGGGCTTGAGTTCGTCCAGAGCGGTCTTGATCTGCTCGGTGAGCTTTCGTGTGTCAAAGCCGGGTGCTTTGGTGATGGACATGATGACGCCGTAAGTGGCGGATTTTTCCGGGGCGACGCTGACCGTGGCATCGCCGCGCATCGGCTCGATGCCCCAGACGACTTCCGCCACGTCGCCGATGGAGATAGGGCGGTCGTTGATCTTCTTGATGACGGTGCGGGCGATGTCGTCCAGCTCCACAGTCATCGCGAGATTGCGCACCATGATTTCAGTGGGACCGGTGTTGATGAAGCCGCCTGTGGTGGTGTTCGCCGCCTCAGTAGCGGCTTGTTCCAATTCATCAAAGGTCACGCCAGTGGCCTGCATTTTGTAAGGGTCAGGCTGAATCTCGATGCGCTTCACGCCGCCGCCCATGTTGAGGATTTCAGCGATGCCGGAGATGCTTTGCAGGCGGCGTTTCACAGTCCAATCCGCCAGCGAACGCACCTCACGCGGAGGCAGATAGCCAGCCTCGCCTTCCTTGATCGTTGAGCGCACGCCGACGAGCAAAATCTCGCCCATGAGGGATGCGACCGGCGTCATGAAGGGCTGCACGCCCTCGGGCAACTGCTCACGCACGCCTTGCAGGCGCTCCTGCACGAGCATACGCGCCTTGTAGATGTCCATGTCCCAGCCGAACTCGGCATAGACGAGAGAGAGCGCCACGTCGGAGTTCGAGCGCAGGCGGGTAAGGCCAGCCACGCCCATGAGGGCGCTTTCGATGGGCTGGGTGACACGCATTTCGACTTCCTCCGGCGCGAGGCCGGGGGATTCCGTCAAGATGATGACGGTGGGCTTGGTGAGGTCTGGCAGCACCTCCACAGGCAGCTCGGTGGCCGTCTTCAAGCCCATCACCATGAGGATGAGCGCGGTGCCGATGATGAGCGCCCGGCTGGCGAGCGCCCAATGGATCATTTTGTTCAGCATGGCTTACGCAGCCTCCTTTTCAGCGGGTTTCGGGGCGGGGGCTTCGTCCGCGTCAGGACGGCTTTTCTTGGTGAAGATAGAAAGCAGCAAGAGCACGAACAAGACACCGCAGCCATACTTCCACAGCGGGCTGCTACCTTCTTCCTCGCCGTGTCCATGACCGTCGCCGCCGCCCTTTTTGGCGGCCTCCATTTCAGCTTTCTTCTCTGGTGTCAGTTCACCACCATCGGCGGCGTGTTCATGACCGTGCGCGGCATCCAGCGCCTCTTTGAGAGAGACACTGCTGGCTCCGGCGAAGGAGAGTGAGTAAGCACCGCGAGTCACAACCTCATCCGCAGGCAGCAGGCCGTTGGTGATCTCGACAAAGCGGTCATTGATTTCACCCACGGTGACAGCCGTTTTCACAAAGGCATTCGCCAGATCGAAATCCTTCACATAGACGAAACGGTTCCCGCCTTCGCCCTGCAAAGCAGCACGCGGCACGCTGACCACGTTGCTGCGCTTGCTCATGACGATGCTGAACTCCGCCCGCATGTCGGCGCGGAGCTGGCCGCCGCTGTTGGGCAGGCGGAAGATGGCGTCAATGGTGCCACTGGCCTTGTCCGCGCTGGTGCCAAAGCGCAGCAGCTCGCCATCGAATTTTTCATTCGGCAGCGCCGCGACTTTGATGTGGGCCACAGTGCCCGTCTTCATGCGTCCAGCCTGATGCTCTGGCACGCGGGCAACGGCATAGACTTCGCTCAGGTCAGTGATTTCCAGCATGGCCTTCTCGGGGTCAATGGGATCGCCAAGCCGTGCATCCACATGGGTGACGAGTCCGCTGAGCGGTGCCTTGAGCGAGATCACGGGTGGCGGATCGCCGGGCTGGCGACTCTCCACTTTCGCCACTTCGTCGCCCACTTTCACCGTGTCGCCGGGTGTGAGTTTCAGCTCGATGATGCGGCCTGGAATGCGGCTGCTGACAGCGGCGACTTTGCTGGGAATGGCCTCAATGCGGCCCAGCGAGAAGATCGTGGCCTCGAAGTCGGTCTCCTCGACCTCGACGGTCTCGATGCGGAGATTTTTCACGCCGGTTTCATCCAGCACGACGGTGTTGGCGGCGCGTTTGGCATCTGCGGCGGCAGCGGTGATGCCGGTCAAAGACAGACAGAGGAATAAATGAGCCAGGGGTCGTTTCATGATGAGATAGAAGATGGAAGATTAGCGGACGGGTTTGGGTGCAGGTGTGGCCGGGGCGTGCTTGCCGATGGCGGTCTCGTAGCGGATGCGGGCGAGATGAAAATCACGCACGGCATCCAGCGCGGCGGCTTCGAGTGCCAGGCGCTGCTCACGAGCGCGGAGGATGGTGAGCAGGTCGGCCTGGCCGCTCTCGTAGGCTTTCTCCAGCTTGCCTGTTTGCTCGATGACGAGCGGCAGCAGCTTGTCGCGGGTTTCGCGGGCGAGATCATGGCTCATCTGCATGTCTTTCCGCGCATTCTCAGCATCGCTGCGGATTTGCTTGCCGAGGGCTGCTTGCTCCAGGCGCACACGCTCTGCGGCGGCGGTCTTCTCGGCTACTTGCCCTTCGTTCTTGTTCCAGAAGGGCAAGGGAAGCGAGATGCGGAATCCAATCACCCCATTGGTCCTGCGATCATCGCCGGGTGCATTCTGAGTCTCTGGCCCGGCGAAGATGCCCGCGCTCACGTCCTGCCATTTATTGGCTTTGGCGAGGCCGATGTCCGTCTGCGAGGCGATGACCTTGGCCTCGGCGAGCTGGTAGTCGGCCCGCAGCACCCAGTTCGCTCCTTTGCCTGGCACGTTCATTTCAGGGAGCTTGCCGGAGAGTGACAACGCATCATCAGGATCGAGATTCAGCATGGGCTTGAGCGTGCCCAGCAGGCTGCGGCTTTCGCCTTCCAGCTTGCGGGCCTCAACGATGAGGCGCTGGGCGTCCACCTGGGCCTGGGCGGCATCCAGCGCGGAGAGTTCACCTGCCTTGGCACGTCCAGTGACGAACTCGGATAGCTTCGTGGCCAGCTCCGTCTGCTGCTGGCGCAAACTCCTCTGCTGCTCGATGGCGAGAATCTGCACCGCCAAGGTCTGCGCCTCAGAAATCAAACGCCGCTCGGCATCCTTCACCTCCAGCTCCGCAGCGGTGACAAGCTGCGCGGTGAGCTGCTTCTCCAGGCGTAAGCGCTTGGTGATGGGGAACGATTGATCGAGCGAAAACATGACCTCACCCGGCGAGAGGTAGGTTTCATTGCGTGAGTCCAGGCCCACGGTGGGGTTGGAGAGACGGCCCGCGCCGAGCTGCCGCCCCCGCGCCTCCTCGACAGCCATGCGGGCGGCTTTCAGCGATGGATGAGCCGCACGGACACGCGGCCCGATGTCGGAGAGGGAAAGGGTGAGGGCCGGAGCAGATGAAACAGCCGCCAGGAACAACGAGATAGTGAGAGAAATGGAACGAAGCATGAGAAGGGTGGTGGGTTGAGGTTTGCAGGCGTGGACATGCCATGCCTGGAAGTGCAAAAGGAAATGCCAGTGAGCCTCAGCCGTCAGTCGTGGACGGCAGCGCTGGCAGCCTGCCTCAAACCAAAATCACCATGCAACGCGCCACCTGCACAGCGGCAGATGGCGGACTGTCTCCCCCGGTGTCCAGGGGCGTCTTCATTGAAACATCTTCCACGAGCGTGAGCATCAGCGCCCACTCCTGCACCGGCAGCTCGGCGATCTGCACCGCCACAAAGACCGGAATGGCGACCGCTACCAGACTGGAAGGAGCGGCCTGCATGTCCACGCTCAGCAGCGCATGATGCTCTTTCTCGCCCTGGTCGCCGCACTCTTTGCTGGAGCTTTCTTCGCATGGAGCTTCATGCTCGTGGTCATCAACGATCACACGATGACAGTGCTCCGCCTTCGTCTCCACCGTCTCCTCGCCATGAGCACAGGCATAACCACGCTGCACCCCAAACACCTGCGCACACGCAACGACCAGAACGGCCAGCGTGGGGAGGATGCGTTTGCGGAGAGCGGACATGCGACGTGCTAAGATGTGCTCTTGGTGGGTTTATTCAATTTTAATTTTGAAGCCCCTGATCCAGGGCTTGGAATCAGGAGCTTTTCGAGGGCTTCAATCACTCATCGCAGGTGCAGGCATATTCGGCGTTGCCACAGCCTTTGCAGATGTAGAGCTGGAGCTTGATGCGGAAGTTCTTGGTTTTGGCTTCGGGGGTGGACTTCGCTTGGAGGACGACTTGGTAGCCTTCGCCTTCCGGGAGCTTGGTTTTGGAGACGAGGATGTCGCCTTTCTTCTCGAACTCGATCTTGGTCTTGCCGGTGGGAGCTTCGGCGGTGGCGGTGATGACTTCGGTGCTAGCGGGCTGGGCTTTCAGCGCGGCGTCATAGACGGCGATGCTGATGGTGCGGTCTTTCTCGACGAAGAACTCGGCTTGCTTGCCGCCGAGATCGAGGAGGAGGCCTTTGCGGGGTCCGGCTTTGACTTTGGCATCCGCAAAAGCAGACGTGGTGGCGAGGGCGGCGATGATGAGGAGGTTTAGCAGTGTTTTCATGGTGTGTTTGTTTGTGGTTTGGTGTTCCGCTCAATCCAGTCGTAGAGCACGGGCACGACGAGCAGGGTGAGGAAAGTGGAGGTGAGGATGCCGCCGATGACGACGGTGGCGATGGGGCGCTGGACTTCGGCCCCGGCTCCGGTGGCGATGGCCATGGGGACGAAGCCGAGACTGGCGACGAGAGCGGTCATGAGCTTCGGGCGCAATCGAGTGAGGGTGCCTTCGACGACGGCTTCGCGCACTTCGCGGCCTTCGGTGCGGAGTTGGTTGATGTAGCTGATGAGCATGATGCCGTTCAAGACGGCGATGCCGCTCAAGGCGATGAAGCCGACAGCGGCGCTGATGGTGAAGGGCATCCCGCGCAGATGCAGGGCAAAGATGCCGCCAGTGACGGCGAGCGGCACACACATGAAGATGAGCGTGGCCTGCCGGAATGAGCCGAAGCTGAGGAAGATGAGCACGAAGATCAACGCGAGCGCGAGCGGCACGACGATCATGAGGCGGGCTTTGGCTTCTTGCAGGTTCTTGAACTGGCCGCCGAACTCGAAGTAGTAGCCGTCGGGAAACTTCACTTTGTCATGGATGGCCTGAGTCGCCTCCTGCACGAAGCCTTCGGTGTCGCGGCCTCGCACGTTGATAAGGATGCTGACGCGGCGCTGCGCATCTTCACGCGCGATCTGCACGGGCTGGGGGACAAGGACAATCTTGGCGACCTGCCCGAGGGCCAACATGCCGCCGTCTTCGGTGCGTAAGGCGAGGCGCTTGATGCCTTCGAGGTCGCTGCGGCGGTCTTCGCCAAGGCGGACGACGATGGGGCTGCGTCTGTTGCCTTCGATGACGAGGCCGACTTCCGTTCCGGCGAGCGCGGTCTCGATGAGGCGGTTGAGTTCATCGGCATGGACGTTGAATTTGCGCATGGCCTCGCGGTCGGGCTGGATTTCGATCATGGGGTTCTTGCCGATGCTGTCGAACTCCGTCTCGCCGCCGCCGGGGATGGCGGTGATCGCGGTGCGGACTTCTCCGGCGAGGCGTTCGAGTTCGTCGTAGCTGTCGCCAAAGATTTTGCAGACGAGGTCGGCGCGTGCTCCGGCCATGATCTCGTTGAAGCGCATCTGGATGGGCTGCGTGACGAGGATGTTCTGGCCGGGGACTTGATCGAGCAGCGCCTTTCGCATGATCTCGCCGAGGTGTTCTTTGCTGATGGGTTTGCCGTCTTCTTTGCGCCATTGATCACGCGGCGTGAGCATGAGGTAGGTGTCGGCGACGTTGGGATTCATCGGATCAGTGGCGATCTCGGCGGTGCCGATGCGGGAGAAGATTTCCTTCACCTCGGGGAAGTCGCGGCGGATGACGGCCTCGCTCTGCTTTTGCAAATCAAGCGAGGAGGAAAGTCCGGCGCTGCTGCTGCGGATGAGCTGGAAGGCAAAGTCGCCCTCATCGAGCTGCGGGATGAACTCGGAGCCGAGACGTGAGAAGACCCAGAGCGAGGAGCCAAACATGATGAGCATGGGCAGGACGATGAGCGGCTTGAACCGCAGGCCGAAGCGGAGCAGCGGCGTGTAGAGACGTTTTGTTAGCGTGACGAGCCAGTTGTCCTTTTCCTGAATCTTCCCACCGAGCAGATACGAGCACAGCACGGGCATCAAGGTTACGGCGAGCACCAGCGAACCACCGAGCGCGAGCATGACGACGAGGGCCATGGGCTTGAACATCTTCCCTTCAATGCCTTGCAGCGCGAGGATGGGCACATAGACGACGGTGATGATGAGCACGCCAAAGAACATGGGGTTGGCGACTTCCTTGGCGGACTTGAGCACTTCATCCGTGCGCTCGCGGACGGTAAGGGTGCGACCAAGCGCGTGCTGACGCTCGCCGAGATGACGCACGATGTTTTCCACCATGACGACCGCACCATCAATGATGAGGCCGAAGTCGATGGCACCGAGGCTCATCAAGTTTCCGCTGATGTGATAGCGCACCATGCCGGTCATGGCAAAGAGCATGGAAAGTGGAATGACGAGCGCGACGATGAAGGCGGCGCGGAAGTTCCCGAGCAGGGCGAATAACACGACGACGACGAGCAATGCGCCCTCGGCCAAGTTCGTCTCCACAGTCGCGAGAGTTCGGCTGACGAGTTCACTGCGATCATACAGGGCGCGGATGATGACGCCCTGCGGGAGCTTGGGTTGTATCTCGGTGAGCTTGGCCCGCACGGCCTCGGCGACGAGGCGTGTGTTTTCCCCGGCGAGCATGATGGCGGCTCCGACGAGGGCTTCCTGTCCATCGTCTGTGGCGGCACCCGTGCGGAAGGCGCTGCCGATGCTGACGGTGGCCACTTCGCTGAGCAGGATGGGCTTCACACCGCCTGCGAACTTGAGCGGGATGGCGAGGATTTGCTCGATGTCGTTCACGCGGCTGGTGGCGCGGATGATCAACTGCTCGCCACCGATCTCGACGTAACCGCCGCCTGCGTTGCGGGTGTTTTGCTCGATGATTTCGGCCAGCATGTCGAGCGACATGCCGCGCGCGGCGAGACGTGCGGGATCAGGCTGGATGACGATTTGTTGTTGATATCCGCCGCTGGTATTCACCTCCGCGACGCCGGTCGTGCCGCGCAGCAATGGCTTCACTTGGTATTCCTGGATTTGGGCGAGGGCCATGAGCTGCGCCTCGCGGGTGGCGGGCTTGTGCGGCGCATCGGCGCTGTAGTCGAGGCTGTAGTAGAAGATTTCGCCGAGACCGGTGGCGACGGGCGCGAGCTTTGGCGTTAGGCCGGGCGGCAGTTCATCGAGCACGGTTTGCAGGCGCTCGGTCACGAGCTGGCGCGTGCGGTAAAGGTCCACGTCATCCTGGAAAGTCATGGTGACCTGCGAGAGGCCGAACTTGGACAGCGAGCGCAGTTCTACCATCTGCGGCAGGCCCGCCATCTCGCTTTCAATTGGGAAGGAGACGAGCTTTTCGATCTCCTCGGGTGCGAGCGCATTGACGGCAGTGTTGATCTGCACCTGCGGGTTCGTGATGTCGGGAACGGCATCAATGGGCAGATGAATGGCCGACCAAGTGCCCACGCCGATCAAGATTAGCGTCGCGAGCATCACAGCGGCGCGCTGCCGCATGGCGAAGGTGATGAGGTGAGAAAGCATGACGTGCTAGTGGCCGCAGGTGCAGGCTTTGCCGCCGCGCAGGACTTGGAGTTCGGCGAGCCAGAGGGACATGACGGGCGTGGTAACGATCTCGTCACCCGTGTAGAGACCGTCAGTGATCTCCACATGATCGCCGCTGCGTGCGCCGACCTTGACGGGAGTGCGCAGGTAGAACTCGTCGTTCTTGGCATAGACGAAAGTGCCCTCGGCAGTGGTGAGCAGCGCGGCCTGTGGAATAGCGGTCACAGCATCGCCAGCAGGGAAGCGGAAGGTGGCGGTGATAGCGCTGCCCGCGTCGATAGGAGCGGCGGTTTGCACGGTGACTTCAAAGTCGCCGAGCGTGGCATACGCTGCCTTCTCAATGCGGAGCACGCTGCCTTTCGCAGTGCCAAGCTCGACCTCCATGCCGGGCTGCACACGCGCGGCTTGATCGGCGGTGAGCCATCCGCTGGCCTCGGTGCCTCGCTGCATGGCCTGCAAGCTGAGGGTGAAGGCAGGGGCGATCTTTTCCTCCTGCACCTCGGCGGTTTGCAGACGGATGGACTGCGCCATGAGCGCGGTGAGGGCCACGCCTTTGCCTTCCCTGAACTGTGCGCCGTTTTCCGGTGCGGTGGCGTGTTTGGTGGAAGGACTGGCGGCGGATTCACTGCAACTGGTGAGCGCGGCGGCGGTGACGATGAGAGACAGGATGAGCAACAGTTTCATAATGGGGTGAAGTTAGTTTTTGGCGGTGATGAGGCTGCCGGGTGCGCCGGTGAGTTCTTCGAGTGTGAGCGCGGCCTCCAGCGCCTCGGTTTGCGTGCTGTGGATGGCCTCGACGGCTTCGAGATACTTGTCCTGAAGCTCGACAAAGGTGCTCATGGGCACGGCACCGAGTCTGAAATGCCTGTCCGCGAGCGCGGCGGCCTCGCTGAACTTCGTGACGGCATCGCCCTTCCACACGGCGAGGCGTGCCTGCTGCGTCTGATAGATGAGCATGCTCTCGGTGACCTGCCGCTCCACCTCGCGCTGCGCGGCGGCGAGCGTGGCCTGCGCCTGCATTTGGCGTGCCTCGGCGTTGGTGACCTCCGCTTTGCCATTCTTCCAAAACGGCAGTGGGAAAGAGATGCCGATGCCTGCTACGGTCTGGTCATCAAGCGTGCGGGTGTTTTGCACCTCGACGAAGGGGCCGATGGTGAAGGCGGGGTAGCGCTCGTTCTTTGCCAGCTCGACCTTGAAGCCCTGCTGCTCCAGCTCGGCACGGCGCAGACGCAGCTCGTAGTGGTTCTTCATCGCGGAGCCGAGCAGGGAAAGCAGCGCAGGCGCGGGCTTGGCATCCAGCGGGCCGCGCTTCACGATGAGAGGCGCATCCGCACGGCGGCCCATGAGCTGGTTCAGCTCCAGCAGCGCCTTTTGCACCACGACACCAGACTTCGCCGCCCGTGACTCCGCCACGAGTGCCGCTGCCTCAATAGTGGCGATCTCAAGCTGAGGCGCGATGCCCGCAGGCTCGCGCTGCACCATGACCTCACGCAGCGAGGCATAACGTGCGGCGACTTCGTTTGCCGCATTGGCGAGGTCTTGCTGCGCAGCCAACGTGAAGGCCAGCACGCGGACACGGGCCGCGAGATGAAAGCGGAACCGCTCCAGCCCCAGTTCCGCCATAGCGATGTCGCGGTTCGCGATGGCCTTGCGCAAACCCAAGCGTCCCGGCCACTCGATGGGCTGTGCCAGCTCGGCGGAGAAGGCGAGACCGTTCGAGCGGCTGTCGGCGTTGCGAATGTGGTTGTTGCCGACTTGGAGACTCAGCTCAGGATTTGACTGCCTGCCCGCCGTGCTGCGTGTCGCCTTCGCCGCCGCGACCTCCGCCTCGTAGAAGCGGATTTCAGGATTCCCCGCGAGCGTGCGGCCCACGAGACTGGAAATGGAAGACGGCTCTGGTTTGGAATCCGCCGCGAGAAGCTGCGGCACAGCGGCCAGCAAGAGAGATAAAAGGATGAATGAGCGCATGATGAGATGGGATTGGAGTTTCGACGGAGGCACGGCAAAGCCACGATGCCGCTCTGCGAGCGGTCGCGGTGGAAAGCTCCTGCGTGGATGTCACCGCCTTCATGGGCGGACCAACGCACGGAGCTTTAAGCCTGGATCGAAGGGGCGCGCACGGGCAGCGCCGTGCGTTGCGTGAAATGCCACGTCGCTCGCAACTCCGGCGGCGCGGTGGTCATCGGCAGCCCGGAAGACTCCGTGGCCGTGGCGAGATCGTCTTGAAGGTGGATCATCGCCTGGATCAACTCCGCTAGCTTCACCATCTGCATCGCAGGAAGCATGACCGGAGCGGGAACCTGGCTGTGGGCAATCGTATCACTCGGGCAGGAGACGGGAGCGTCATGGTCGCCGTCGTCGTGGGCATCATTGCATTCAGAGCAGCAAGCCTCGACCGTGCATCCACCTGCCCCATAGCAGCACACCGAAGCCGGGACCATCAAGGCCAGCAGCAGAAGTGCGAGGATTTGCCAGAAGCGTTTCATTGTGGAAGAGGGTAAGACTCGCCGTCATCGTCAGATGGTCAAGGAGGGACTTTATTCCGACATGGACTCGCTCCTGTCGCCGCACCACGGTCGCGTCCTTGCATCTGAGCGGCATTGATCAGTTTCTTTATCACGCAACTCTTGCCAAGTTTCAACTTCCTGTACTCGAAGTTACGGACGCTCGTGCATGTGCCTGCCTGTTGCTGCCGCTCCGTGCAAGGGAATCTCTTTCCGTGCGCGTCTGTGACCTTGGGTAGGCGCCCCACCACGCAAATTCCATGCAAACGCGAATTTGCGCTTTCCACTTTTTTCACCGTGTGCGTCGGTGAAATGATTCAAAATCAATGCTTTGAAGTTTTCGGGGCTTGTCAGGGATCCAGTTTTCTCAACAGATCCATTTGCCTCTGCCCCACCGTATCGCCCTTCCTTCGATTCAAGGATTGCGGCATCAGCTCCAGATTCCAGAATTCCTTTCCGTGCTGCGGGAACTTGGCGACCGGCAGGATGTGATCCACTTCGGCAATCTCACCGGCATACGGTCCCAAGGTGACAGTGGGTGATTTACCTCTTTTCATGGCATCGAGGTTCTGCGGCGTGAGCAGCCCCAGACGAAACGCGATGACCAGGTTTCGCAGCAAGGATTCCTTCACCAGGTGCAGCCTTGGCTGCTGCATAAGGGAGGCATCGAGAATTACCTGTGGGTCCTGTCCTGCTTGCTGCGCCTGATGGAGCCAATAGATCACCTTCAACAGCCTGTCATTGCAAGCACGGGGGTCTTTGAGTGTGGCGATCTTGGCCGGGTCCGTGAGAGAGCGGATGGCCCCCATTGCAGCATCCTGAGCCTGGGCGACGGAGCAGCACAGAACCAGAAGCAGGAGGGCGATGGCAGGAACTTTGATCAATGCAGTTGTGATGGTGCTACGCTTGCAGAATATGCAGCCATGAACATCACGAAAATTGTTTCCGGTGGCCAGACTGGAGCAGATCGGGCGGGCCTCGACGTCGCCATGGCACCAGTTTACTCATGGCGGCTGGTGTCCCAAAGGCAGGAAAGCTGAGGACGGTCCAATCGGAGCTCAATACCAACTCAAAGAGTCCCCCAGTGCCAATTATCTCCAGCGCACCGAGTGGAATGTGCGCAATACGGATGGAACCATTGTATTCACTTTAGCCTCCGAGATCACAGGCGGTTCAATGCGCACAGTGGAGTTCGCCAAGAAACACAAAAAGCCATGCCTTCACGTCAGCAGGGGCAGTCTGTTCCAGCCCGAGGTTTTGATACAGAATTTCATCGCGGAACACGGGGTCAAGGCGCTGAACATCGCCGGATCTCGCGAGAGCAAGGAGCCTGGCATTCACCAGTGGGTCAAGGAAGTGCTTGATCGTGCACTGTTCTGGAGTGCATCACACCCGAATATGCTTGGGGGACCGGGAGAGGGATGAACACACTTAATCAAGCAATCGAAAAGGCAGAGGGCTTTTTGGCTCTAGGGATTGGCGATGATGCATGGGAACTGCTGGAAGACTTGCCGACAGAATTGAAGAATCACCCTCGCGTTCTCGAACTGAGGCTGGAAGCCCTTGTCTGCCTGCGGAATTGGCCGATGGCTGAAATCCTTGGGGATAGTCTTGCTGGAATCCTGCCGAGCAGTGTTTCGATTTGGCGTTCAGTGGCAAGGATCAAGGCACAACTCGGCAAACGGGAGACAGCGTTGCAGGCAATCAGTCGGGTCACCGCATTGGATGAATCTAAACGGCTGGAAATGATTGATGATGATCTGCTGGCATCGGTGTGGTGAAGGCTATCAGGCGAGCCAGTCGCTCCACGTTTTCCATGGTGATCTGATCTGGACCGAAGCGAAAAATGCGCCAGCCCAGCAGTCCCGCCTCCATGTATTTCTCCAGATCAGCGTTGAACCCAGCCGCTCTGTTGTGGCGGCCGTTGACCCAGATGCCGCCCTCGATCTCAATCAGCACACGGGTCTCCATTTGCGCAAAATCGGCCCTCCAACGCCGCTCGTGATGGAAGCGGT
>JAIPJY010000099.1 GCA_021733925.1 Prosthecobacter sp.
GTTCTTTCGAACTGGGGCCTTTATGCTGTTACGGGTGTAGCCGTAATTTAAGACTTACTTGGCTTTCTTTTCAGCTGCGGCGGGGGCGGCGGACTTCTGCTTGGCCCAGCGCTTGCGCTGAGCATCAGCGATCTTCTTGCGAGCAGCGGCGGACATCACGCGCTTCTTTTTGGCGGGTTTCTCAGTCGTGGAAGAAGAGGCGGAGGCAGACTTAGAGGCAGACTTGGATGAACCGCTGAGCAGTTGTGCAAGTTCCTGCTGAAGGTCTTCGATTTTTTCTTGAAGAGCGGCGGCGCGGCGAAGTTGGGATGAGGATAGGATCATTTGTTTTATTTATAGGGGTACAATACCTTGTTTATGAAAGACATAGGACAAAGTCAAGCCCATAACTTACGGCCATCTACCCAGATTGGCGGTTAAAGCGCCCTGTCATAGATGCTCTGGAATACCTCAGCGGCATTTGGGTCTATGATTGTTATGCCGTTTTGGTCAAAACGGGCTGTCACTGTCGCCCCTTTGCCTTCCTGCATGTATTTCCAGTTGAGATCTCGTACACGGGCGGCGGCGTCCACAATGGCGCAGGTTATACGGGCATCTTCGGCGGTAGGATAGAGTTCGGCCACGGCATCCCGTGTCGCATGGTCAAACTTGACGCGGCAGATGGCCACCAAGCCCACCGTCAGACTATCGACGCCATACCCGATGTAGCCTTTGCTGCCATCAGGTCGGGATACTTCACGGGTAAAATGATTGTTACTTGTCCGCGTGCCGCCGCCCTGATTCCACCAGCGGAAACCACGGTACTGCTGATCGCTTTCGACTTTGCCGTCAGCACCGACGATTTCGTGACCTTGGTTCACCGGACCTTCAAAATCGGCAGGAGTTACCCAGTTGTTATGAAAGTTGATCGACATGCCGTTGTCGAAATCAACGCGCACCTGAACGGCGTCGAAGGCATTGATGCCATCGCGTATCAGGCGCTTCTTCTGGCCTACAGCGGTCAGGGACACCGGCTTGCTGTGATAGTAGTTCCAGATGAGATCTGTCCAATGCGGGCCGACGTAGCTGAAGGGGTCGCTGCTTTCCACCCACTTGAAGGTGCTGGTGCTGACTTCGAGCGGCTCTTCAAGATAGGCGGTGCCGTAGAGTGGCGCGCCGATGCGGTTCTGGATGTCATCGCGAATGCGCAGGTGGTCGGGGTCGTAGCGTTTGTGCATGTCCACCGCGACGATGAGGTTCTTCGCCTTGGCCGCCGCAATGATTTCGTCCGACTCCTGAATGGAGAGGCACATGGGCTTTTCGGTCAGGACGTGCACTCCTCTGGCCAGCGCGGCGAGAATTGGCTGCGTGTGCAGATGATCCGGTGTCGCCACGGCCATCACATCGAGATCTGGAAAAGCGGCAAGGATGTCATCCCAGGGGGCGTCGCCGTGAAAGGTGCGCGGTTCGTGGCCGGTGAGGTCCTTGAAGGCTGCAGCGGCTTTGAGCGCTGACTTTTCGCTGCGTGTGGCGACGGCGACGAGATCAAATTTTACCCCGGCGAGTTCGCGGGAGTATTTGTCGAGGCCAACACGTGCCAGCTGCCCGGCGATGCCGAAGCGCTGCAAGTCCGCGTAAGCACGCGCGTGAACATCTCCGCCGAACATGCCGGCGCCAACGAGGGCGATCTTGATGGTGGGTTCCATAATGGCTCATGGAACGCGAAGTCAGGCGGCATGCAACAGGTCAAGCTGATACACGAATGCCGGTTTCTCATGCTTTGGTGAGCGGAGAAAGCACGGCGTGCTGCAGCAGACGCTTCGGGAGAGTACAAAAAAACGCGGGAGTCTTGCGACTCCCGCGTTGGATGGTTTCTCGATGAGAGACGCCTGCTTATTCAGCGGCGGCTGCTTCAGCAGCTTTCTTCTTCGGAGCGGCCTTCTTCTTGGCAGGAGCCTTTTTCTTTGGCGCTGCGTCTTCGGCTGCAGGTTCAGCTGCGGCTTCAGTTTCAGGGGCTGCGGCGACCTTGGGCACGTAGGCGTCCACCCACTCGATGTAGGCCATCGGAGCGGAGTCGCTGCGGCGCTGGCCGAGCTTGGTGATGCGGGTGTAGCCACCGACGCGGTCCTTGGAGGCCACGGCGATCTCTTCGAAGAGCTTCTTCACCATGTCTTTGTGACGCAGTGAGGAGAGGGCGGTGCGGCGCGCATGGAGGGTGCCGCGCTTGCCGAGGGTGACGAGCTTCTCCGCGTAGGGGCGGAGGGCTTTGGCCTTGGCCAGAGTGGTGCGAATCCGGCGGTGCTCGATGAGTGAGCACGTGAGATTCATGAGGAGCGCGTCGCGGTGATCCTGCTTGCGCTGAAGTTTGACGATTTTTCTTCCGTGTTTCATGTCCTAAATCCTAAAATGGGTCTTTTTTCCTGTGATTGATTACTCGTCTTCGTCGTCTGCGTCAGGCAGATGGCTGTCCACGAGCTTGGTGAAGTCGAGGGAATCGGCTTCTTCATCGTCGTCGCCGATCATGCTGCTGCGGGCAAGGAGGGAGACACCGCCAGGGGTGGCCTCAAGCAGCGCTGGATCGAACTTCATGCCGAGAGACAGACCAAGCTCTGCGAGCTTTTCCTTGATCTCGGTGAGGGACTTCTTGCCGAAGTTGCGGTAACGAAGCATTTCGCCTTCGGTCTTCATGGCCAGCTGGCCGACGCTCGTGATGTTGGCGTTGTTCAGGCAGTTGGCGGCACGGACGGAGAGTTCGATCTCGTTGACGCTCATGTTCAGGAGCTTGCGCAGCTCGCTGTTTTCTTCGCTCTGAGCTTCCGGTGCTGCTTCGAATTCGATGGCCTTGTCGTCGTAGTTGACGAAGACGTCGAGGTGGTGGCGCAGGATGGCAGCGGACTGCAGGAGGGAATCCTGCGGAGTGATGCGGCCGTCGGTCCAGATGTCGAGCACCAGCTTGTCATAGTCGGTGTTCTGACCGACGCGGGTGGTTTCCACGCCGTACTTCACGCGGGTGACGGGACTGTAGATGGAGTCGATCGGGATGACGCCGATCGGGGTGTCAACGCGCTTGTTTTCTTCCCAGGTGGAGAAACCACGGCCCACGCGCACTTCGAATTCGCATTCGAACTTCGTCTTGCGGTCGAGCGTGCAGATCACGAGGTCCTTGTTGATGACTTCGTAGTGGTTGTCGTCCTTGATGTCACCGGCGGTGACGGCGCCTTCCTTGTCAGCAAGGATGGAAAGCAGGCGGGGCTCCTTGGCATCGCTGTGATGCTTGAAGCGGACCTTCTTGAGGTTCAGGATGATCTGAACGACGTCTTCGAGCACGCCCGGAAGGGTGGTGAATTCGTGTTCCGCACCGCGGATCTTCACGGAAGTGATGGATGCGCCTTCAAGGGAGGAGAGAAGGACGCGGCGGAGGGAGTTGCCAATCGTATGACCGTAACCTTTGTCGAAGGGTTCGGCGATGAATTGGGCGTAGGTTTCGGTTGCCGTGGCCTCGTTTTTCACAAGGCGGCTGGGCATCTCGAATCGGGCAAGACGTACTGACATAGGATTTGTGGTTAGCACTAACGGCCGGGTTACCTCCGGGCGAGATCCCTGCACATCTCGAAGAGAGGCAGGCGCGGAGACCAACGGCGAATGGATGACAACTCGCAGGGGGCCGGGAGTATGGAAGCCGCTCTTTAGAATGCAACCGGGAATTTTCAGGGGGGAAGAGGCCGGAAACGCCCGGGGGAAGGGCTGGTTCCGGCTACTGCTGCGGCAGCTTTAGTTCCACCCGCTCCTTGCCGCGGAGTATGACGGCGGGGATTTTTTCCCCTGGAAGGTGGTGCTGCAGCAGGTCGCCGATGATCGCACTCTCCGTGATGCGCTGTTTCAGGCCGCCGATCTGAATGAGAATGTCGTCCTTTTTAAAGCCCGCCTTCTTAGCGGCGGCGTGGGGGCCGTACTCGCCCACGTGGAAGATACGCAGGGCCATCTGGGTCTTGTCCAGGCCCAGGCTGGCGCGCTCTTCATCGGGGAGGTCGTCCATTTTCATGCCGCCAAAGGCCATCGCCCGCATGGGCCAGGTGCCGACGCGCTTGCCGATGTCTGAGTTCAAGCGCCAGCCGGCGGGAAGGTCGAGGGTGACGGGGGTTTCCTTGCCGCCCCGCAGGACTGTGGCGGGCAGTGAGCCGGAGTCGGGTGAACGATGCAGCACCCAACTCACATCGGCGATGGAAACGAGCGGCTGCTGGTTGAGCGACACAAAGCTGTCTCCGGCCTGGAAACCGGCCTTGGCGGCTGGTGAACCGGCGGCGACGGCCTCGACTTGGGCAACTTCATCGGTGGCGAGAGTGATGCCGAGGGTCTCGATAGAAGGCTGCGGATAGATCCACTCGACCGGCACGGGCTTGTTCTGACTGCGGTAGTAGGCCCGAAAGGCGTCGCCGACCATGTGGCAGTGGACGCAACTGGCCATGACTTTGCCGTTCCAGTCGAGCTTGCTCTGGTACTTGGCCGCCAATGTGGGAAACTCGACGGGTGTCTGGTAGGGGGTGGGGCCTCCCTGCTTGCCGCTTAGCGCGGCTCTGTTGGCAGGATAACCCTGGTGGATGACCAGGGCGGCTTCGAGCGCTTTTTTAAAACTGGCGGTGGTTTTGTTCAGCGGGTCCTTTTGATGCATCCAGGAGCCAAAGCGGCCATAGGTCGTGCCGTCGCCATTGAAGAGGATCGCCGAAAACGAGAGGTCGTAGTCAAACTGGAAGCGGGAGAGGTCCAGTGCGTTGGCATTGATGATGCGCACGCAGACAAACTGATCGAGCAGAGGCACGAGTTCCGGCTCCTCCAGTACGCTGGCGTCAATTCCGGCGCAGGCCATGCAGGGCAGGCAGCGCAGCACCACGAGCAGCGGTTTACCTGTGGTCTTCGCGAGGCGGAAGCCGCCGTCGATGTCGTTCCAGTTCCAGCGCGGGTCGTTCTCTAGCCGGGCCTTGTCACCGCGTACCGCGCCCTCGCGGTCTTTCACCGTCGCGGCAGGCACAGAGGCTGCCAGGGAAAGAAAGGCAAGGGTAAGCAGAAAGGCGGGTTTCATATCGGCATTCTGATGAGCTCGCTGCGTCCGAGGCAAGCCAAGAATTTTTTTCACGCGGTTTTTGGAATGGACAGGCTTCGGTTTTCTCCGGTAAATCGAGCCTGCTTCCACCCACGCGCTTTATATGTCTGAAGTCACCGCTATTTCCAAATTTGCCTGTCCGGCCTGCGGCGCTGAAGCCGTCTGGACGCCTTCCAAGCATGCGCTGGTCTGCCCCTACTGCGGCACGGTGTCTCCGGCGGAGTTGAAGAACGACGGCTCACTGGTGGAGGAGAATGATCTGGTGGCCATGCTGCGGGCGATTCCCGATGACCAGCGTGGCTGGGCGGCGGTGCGCAAGACGGTGAAGTGCCAGAGCTGCCAGGCCATTTCCGTCTTTGATGAAAAGCGTGTGGCGCAGAACTGCGATTTCTGCGGCTCACCGGCCATCATTGCCATGGATGATGTCAGCTCGCCGATCCGGCCCGGCAGCCAGTTGCCATTCAAGATTTCCCAGAGCCAGGTGCGCGAGGACATCCGGCGCTGGTATTCCAGCCACTTCTGGGCACCCAATGCCCTCGGACAGAAGGCCATGACGGACACGCTGCACGGCATGTACTTGCCGTATTGGACCTTTGACGCCCATGCGGAATGCCCGTGGGAGGCGGAGGCCGGCTACTATTACTACACCACCGACAGCAAAGGGAACCGCACCCGGCACACACGCTGGGAGTACGCGTCCGGTCACGTCAGCAGTGACTTTGACGATGTGCTGGTGCCAGCCTCAAAAGGGGTGCACACAGCGCTGCTCGAAAAGCTGCAGCCATTTCCCACCGCCACGGATCTGCTGCCCTATGACCCCGGTTACCTCTCTGGCTGGGTGGTGGAGCAGTATCAGATCGATCTCGTGCAGGCGGCGGGAGATTCACGCGGACGCATGGATGGCATGCTGCGGAGCCAGTGCACTTCGGAGATCCCCGGAGATACGAGCCGTAATCTGCAAATCTCCCCCGACTACAGCGCGCAAACCTTCAAGCATGTGCTGCTGCCCGTCTGGCTGCTGACTTACACCTATGGCGCGAAGACTTATCAGGTCACTGTGAATGGAGCCACGGGCAAGATCGGTGGCGAATATCCGCTGAGCTGGGTGAAGATCACCATCGCCATCGTGATCGCGCTGATCATTCTCGGCATCTTCTTTGCCTCCCAGAACTGAGCTTGTGTGAATCTTCGCTTTCAAGAACTGCCCATCGCCATCGCGCTGCTCGCGATCTGCACGTTCTTTGCCATCAAGGAGCCGGCGTTTCTTGGTGCGCGGAATCTGTCGATGCTCGTCACGGAGCTGTCGATTACCGCCACGCTGGCCATGGGCATGCTGCTCATCCTGCTGCCGGGCCACATTGACCTGTCCGCAGGAAGCGGCGTTGGATTGCTCGGCGGGATCGCGAGTGTGCTGGTGTTTCATTATCACCTGCCGGCGCCTGCCGCACTCGGAGTGGGATTTCTCTGCGGTGTTTTGATCTGGATGGCGATGGGTGCCTTTATCGTTTGCGAGCGCATGCCTGCGTTCATTGTCACGCTTGGCGCGTTGCTGATTTTCAAAGGGCTTTTCTGGCGCGTCATCGACAATGCCACCGTGCCCGTGGCACCCGGCGGGCAGAGCAATCTGTACTCGCTGCTCACCACCTACTACCTGCCGGCGGGGCTGGGCTGGCTGCTCGCGGCGGGGCTCGTGCTCGCACTGGTCTTCACCACGCTCAGCGCACGCAAGCGCCGCCTTGAGCATGGCTTTGCCGTGGACAGCAAGGAGATGGCCTTCATGCGCCTGTTCATCACCGCGCAGGCCATCGCGCTGTTTGTGCTTGTCACAGGGCAGTTTCGTGGCATTCCGCTGCCTTCGCTCATTCTTGGCGGGGTGACGTTGATTGTGTATGCCGTCACGCAGCACACGGCGCTGGGACGGCACCTGTATGCCATCGGCGGCAGCGCGGAGGCGGCCATGGTTTCCGGGGTGCCGATGAGGCGCACCGTGATCGCCGCCTACAGCGGCATGGGGGCCATCGTGGCCCTCACGGGCTTCATGCAGACCGCCTATGTCGGTTCATCCACGACCACCACGGGGGACTTGATGGAACTCGATGCTGTCGCCGCCTGTGTGATCGGCGGTGTCAGCCTGCGCGGTGGGCGTGGCAATGTGCTCGGAGTCCTGCTGGGGGCCCTCATCATTGCCTGCCTGCTGAACGGCATGGTGCTGATCTCCGTGGAAAATTCCGACAAATACATCGCACGCGGAGTCGTGCTGATTCTAGCCGTGTGGATGGACATGCGGCTGAGCCGTAGGCAATGAGTCAATCATTCGTCATTCGACATTCTGGTTTCGTCATTCATTCTCTCCCATGTCCACCGCCACCAGCCTCCTCAAACAGCACCTGCAGCAGCGCCAGATGCTGGGGAAGACGCACGTCTCGCTGCGTCCGGGGACGATGGAGAAACTGAGCGGGCTCGGACGTCCCCCTGCGGCACGCGCCGTTCCCGAGCCTGAACCGCTGAGGCCGGTCGTGGGTGCACCTGCACGCATCCTTCGCGACGCTCCGCAGCCGGAGACTAAGAAGGCGGAGTTGCTCGAAGTCGCCGGTGAGACGCTCGAAGAAAAGCTCGCGGCGCTGAGGGTGATGGCGGAGACGTGGGAACCCGCGCTTTCAATGGGCAGCTTGCGCAAGACGATGGTCTTTGCCGTGGGGAGTCCGCTGGCATCGCTGATGTTTGTCGGTGAAGCACCAGGGGCAGAGGAGGAAAAGCTGGGCGAGCCTTTCGTGGGTCCGGCGGGGCAGAAACTCACGGCCATCATCAAGGCGATGGGGCTCGACCGTCGGAAGGTGTACATCAGCAACATCTGCAAATTCCGTCCTGCGATGGACAACCAGGGGAGTGGCAACCGCAAGCCTGACGCTGCGGAAATGAAAGCCTGCCTGCCCTTTGTGCTCACGGAGATTGATCTCGTCAAGCCGCTGGTCATCGTGGCCCTAGGTGCCACTGCTGCCGAAGGGCTCGGAATTCCTGGCACTGTCGGTGGTCTGCGCGGGAGGTTTCACGCCACCAGTGGCATTCCGACCATGGTCACTTATCATCCGTCTTACCTTCTGAGGGAAGAGCAAACGGGCGACGGTATACGTGCCAAGCGCGCTGTGTGGGAGGACATGCTGATGGTCATGGAAAAGCTTGGCCTGCCCATCAGCGAGAAGCAGCGTGGCTACTTTCAGGCTAAGTGATGCCGGGTGCGCACGTTTGAGTGTGTGCCCATGAAGCCCAAATCATTCTCCCGCCGCGATCTGTTCAAGCTGGGCACTGCTGGCGCTGCGGTGCTGGCCAATACGGAACTGCAGGCTGCGGGGAAGAAGACGGGGCCTGTCTGTGAGGAGGGCGGCTGCTGCATCACGCCTTCAGGGGATTTTTACAACGTGGAGCGCGGCAATCCGCTGCCCTACAAACTGCCCATCGAGAAGCAGCGGGAGATCGGCATGGTGCGCGAAACGTGGCAGTTGGAAATCATCGCTGATCCGACCAGCAACTCCAAGATCGAGCATCCCATGCTGCGCAGTGACGGCACGGCGCTGACGTTTGAAAAGCTCATGGAGATCGCGAAGACGAAGGCGGTCAGCTACCTGAAGGTGATCACCTGCAACAACCTTGCCGATCCGCTGGGGCATGGTCTGTGGGAAGGGGTGCCGCTGCGCGATGTGCTGTGGCACTGCGGACCGGTGGAAAACCTGCGGCACGTCTGGTATCACGGACACCACAACGAGGACCCGAAGCAGATTTTCAAATGCTACCTGCCGATGAACCGCGTGTTTGAAGATCCGCCGGGAGAACTGCCAGTGATGCTCTGCTACAAGCTCAACGGCGAATTCCTCACCGGTGAGCGTGGCGGGCCGGTGCGCATGATTGTGCCGGAGGCCTATGGCTTCAAATCGGTGAAGTGGTTGCAGCGTATCGGCTTCACCAACGCGCATCAGTCCGATGACACCTACGCGAACGGCAATAATGACATCAACTCGTGGCTCAAGACCTTCGCACGTTTCGGCGATCTGCCGGCCAAGATCAGCACCAAGGATGAACTCACGCTGCATGGCAATGCGCAGGTCGGCATCTCAGGTCTCAGGCAGGTGCAGTACTGGCTGCGCGATGTGAGCACGCCGCTGCTTGCGAATGATCCGCACTTCACCAAGGCACCGTGGCAGGATGCGGAGATCGTGCCCTTTGATGGCATCGGCATTGCGGGCTTCAAAGGTGCGCCGTTGCATCCTGTGCAGTTTGATCCCGTGACGAGAAAGCCCCGGCAATGGCCCATGCGGCACACGCTTTGCCGCTGGACTGCCAGACCGGTCAAACTCGCGCCTGGAAAGTACGAACTGCGCTGCCGGACGATCGACGTGAACGGCAATGCCCAGCCGATGCCACGACCATTTCCAAAGTCCGGGAAGAACAACATTCAGAAAGCGCTGCTGGAAGTGGTGGCGTGAGGCCTGATTTTCAGAGTGACAACAATGATGGTGGTGTCCGGCCCGGATGCTGCTCTATTTTCGCCGCATGTACTCATCTGCTGTTCCCTGGAAAGTCCTTTCGTCCAATGTCGGTGTCGGAATCCTGACCCCAGGATGGACACTGGATGTGGTGTATCCGGACTTTGCGGAACCGAGGAGTTTCGTCCTTGATGTCGTGTTTGATTCACCCTTTGCGTTCGCTCCTGTCGTGCACCTCGGGCTCACAGGGTTCGACATGGACCGGCGGGAAAGCTCACGCATCACGCTGAAAGCTGAGAACGTCACGGAGTTCGGCTTTCAGGCGGTCATCTCCACGTGGGATGCGTCGCGCGTTTTTTCGGTGGAATTCAACTGGCTGGCCATCGGTGCCTGATCACGGCTTGCGGAAGCACCAGGAGCGGTAGGACAGTTCACCTGACTTCAGCGCTTCATAGACACGCGCGCCAGGCAGTCCGGCGAAGTCGCGGCCCAGAGAATGCAGGAACTTGGGCAGGCGCTGGCAGATGAGTGCCTCGCTGCGTGCGGCGTTGGTCTCCATGCCGCGCAGCACCTCCGTGCGGATGTCGCGGGTCTGCACGATCTCGAGTGGAGCATCTGCGATGGCCTTTTCCCACTCGGCCCATTGATCGCGGAAGCGAAAATCAGCATAGAGGAAATGACCGCCCGTTTTCAGCACGCGTGCGACCTTGGCCAGGAAGGCGGGGAAATCGGGGTAGCAGTGCGAGGCCTCGACATTGATCACCGCATGGAATGTTTGCGGAGGGTAGGGGAGCGACTGCGCATCTCCCTGCACAAAGCGGAGTCCGCTGACCTGATGGCGTTTTTTGCAGAATGCGATGCCGGCAGGATTGAGATCGAGACCGGTGTAGCTCGCGGGATGCAGAGTGCGCGTGAGCCAGGAGGCACCGCCACCGTGGCCGCAGCTCACTTCCAGCACATCCTTGCCACGCAGATCCACCTGGGTGGCGACATGATGATAGAGCTGGATGCAGGCGCGGTTGGGTTCGTCGGCAGGTTCGAGCTTCAGCCACGGGTGGATCGGTCTCAAAGGCGTAGTTCAAAAACAGCACTTCTTCGCTTCGCAGCCGCCGTGTGAGATAGGGATACCACAGCTGCCAGATGGCTTTGCGGACGGGGCCGATGGAAAAGAGGCGTTCGAGGAGGGACATGGCAGGGTAAAGCCTGTGATCTGATGGCGACGGATGCAACTTGCCAGTTGGCATTCGTTGTGCGGGAATATCTCCGCCGCCTGCGCCTCACACCTGGAATCGCATGCTTTGCCCGTCATGAAAGACCCTTCCCACATTCCCTCCAGCGAGGTCACGCCTGAGGAGACCTTTCTCAACCGGCGCTTTTTCATGAAGTCCGCCATCTGGGCCGGCTCCACGCTGGCCACGGCGGGGCTGTATCGCACCTTCAGTCCTCGGCCCGAAGTGGAAAACACCGGAACCGCCATTGCCACGGTGAGCGAGCCGTCCGTGCAGACCACACTGATGGCGGATGAAAAGGTGAATTCGTTCAACGACATCGCGGGGTACAACAACTACTACGAGTTTTCGACCGACAAATCCGAGGTTGCTGCGAAGGCAAAGAACTTCGTCACGGACCCGTGGAGCGTGCAGGTCGGAGGGCTGGTGCAGAAGCCGCGCAGCTTTGATCTCGCAGACCTGCTGAAGTTTGAATCCGTCGAGCGCACCTACCGTTTTCGCTGTGTGGAAGGCTGGTCGATGGTCATTCCTTGGGTGGGGTTTCCGCTGTCCAAGCTGCTGGCGATGGTGGAACCGCTGAGCACCGCGACGCATGTGGCGTTTGAGACTTACTACGACATCAAGCAGATGCCTGACTCGCGCTATGCGGGCATTGATCTCCCCTATGTTGAAGGTCTGAGGCTGGATGAGGCGATGCACCTGCTGACGCTGCTGGCCACGGGACTGTATGGCAAGACGCTGCCGAATCAAAACGGTGCACCGGTGCGGCTGGTGGTGCCGTGGAAGTATGGATTCAAGAGCATCAAGTCGGTGGTGAAGATCACGCTGATGGACCGCGAGCCGCCTACCACCTGGAGTCTCGCGAATCCGGGGGAATATGGCTTCTACTCCAATGTGAACCCCACCGTCGATCACCCGCGCTGGTCGCAGGCGCATGAGCGGCGCATTGGCGAGATGGGCTCCCGGCCCACACTCATGTTCAACGGCTATGCGGAGCAGGTGGCGCATCTTTACAAGGGCATGGACCTCAGCGCGGATTTTTGACCTGTATGACCTTCAGCGCAGACACACGTTTTCATCGGCAGCTTTTTCTGTTCAATGGCCTGCTGCCCGCAGTGCTCATCCTGATCGACGGCTGGCGCGGCAAGCTGGGGGCGAATCCGGTGGAGTTTGTCACGCGCGCCACGGGCGTGCTGACGCTGGTCTTCCTCATCCTCACGCTGCTGGTCACGCCGCTGCGTAAAATGTATGGCTGGAACTGGCTGCTCAAGCAGCGCCGCCTGCTGGGACTGTATGCGTTTTTTTATGGCTTCGCGCACCTGCTCACTTATCTGGCCTATGACCGTGACTGGCAGCTGGGAACCGTGATCGGCGATGTGTACAAACGGCCCTTCATCGCCATCGGCATGTTCAGCTTTCTGCTGATGGTGCCGCTCGCGGTCACCTCCACCAATGCCATGATTAAAAAGCTCGGCGGTCCGCGCTGGGCGCAGCTGCACCGCCTCACGTACTACATCGCCATCGGTGGTGTGCTGCATTACTGGATCATCGTGAAGTCGGATGTGACGTATCCGTTCTTCTTCGCGGTGGTGCTGGCGTTGCTGCTGGGCTGGCGTGTGGTGGCGAGCATCAAAAAAGCGCGAGGTGCTGCACCCCGCGCTTCGTGAGATTTTTGAAGCCCGCTTACTTCTTGGCAGGGGCGGCGTTCCAGACCTTGATGTCGTCAAACCAGCCGCTCTGGCCGGCGACGCCGAGTTCGATCTTGGACTTGGTTTCGTGACCGATGCCGGCGGACTTGAGGAAGGCGACGGCTTTGCCATCGATGCTCACGCGCATTTCTTCGCCCACGGTTTCCACCACGACGGTGTATTCCTTGTTCTGCTCCAGCTTCACGGGGAAGGTGGCGCTCTTGCCGGCCATGAGCTTGTTCACTTCGTCCTTTTTGGCGGGGTCCTTGCGGAGCTCTTTGATGATCAGGTTCTGGCTGCCTTCGCGCTCATCCATGATGGTCACCTTGTCCAGGCGGATCTGGGCGCGGCAAAGGTGACCGTAGTGGGCGGCGGTGTATTTGCGGTCGTCGAATTCCACATCCATCATCGTGCAGCCGTCGAAGCGCATCTTCACCTCGATCACGGTGTCCTTGGTGGGGACTTCCAGGCCGTAGACGGCGGCATGCGCGGTGATGACGGACTTGCCATCCTTGGAGGGCTCGTCCTTCACGCGGGTCTGCGTGCCTTTGAGCGCGTTGTTTTCAAAGACGAAGGTGTCCACCACGCGGTGCCAGCGCTTGTCGTGGTCGCTGCCGTTCATGTCATCGGAGAACAGCAGTTCTTTCTTTTCGGCGATGGGTTTGGCGGGAATCTTGGGCAGGTCAGCGGCCAAGGTGGCGGCGCTGATGAGGAGACACGGGGCGAGGAGGTAACGGAAGTTCATGGGCGCATGGTAACGAGTATATTTGGCGAGTTCATGCGCTGAAATTGGCGAAGTTAAGTCGGCGCTTGAGTTTCGGGCTCACGAAGTGTTTGGTTCATGCCTATGAGCCAACCTGCCTGCCCGATGTGCGAGATGAATGATGTTTTGGACCACGCCGACCGCTATGAATGCATGACCTGCGGTCACGAATGGCCGAAGGAGGCCGCAGCAGACGAGCCGGATGCGGAGCGTGTGGTGAAGGATGCCTACGGTGCCGTGCTCGCAGACGGCGACATCGTGGCGATGATCAAGGACCTGAAGCTCAAAGGTTCCAATGACGTGCTCAAAGTTGGGACCAAATCTAAGCCCATCCGTCTGGTGGATGGTGACCATGAGATCTCCTGCAAGATGGACGGGATCGCGATAGGTCTGAAGGCCTGCTTTGTGAAGAAAGTTGTCAGCTAAGCGGCGGGCGCGGCGGGTGCATTCAGCTTGGGATGGATCACGCTGCGCCACCAGGGTGGCAGCAGCACCATGGCGATGGCCCAGAAGTATCCGACCGGAAGCTTAGGGGCCTGGGGCTCGGGGTCCAGCAGGTAGTACGGCTTCACCGCAATGTGGTGGTAGGAGTGGTGGCCGACGCGGAAGGTGATGTAGCTGGAGAAAAAGTGATAGGTGTCCCAGGAGTGCTCCGCGCCGGTCTTTTCATATTCACCGTCGGTCTTTTGGCGCATGAGGCCGTAGTGCTGGATGTAATTGACCGATTCCAGTACGATGTGGGCTCCAAGAATGTGAGCCAGATAGAACAGAGTTCCGTTCGGTCCTGAAACCAGAAACAGGCCGGTCAGGAGCGCCACCTGGCCCAGGGCGTAGATGAGCATTTTGTTCTTCAGCAGACCCTCACCATTGCAGCGGCGTGCCTCCATTTTCCAGCAGCGGATCATGCTTCCAGGAATCGTGCGGAAGATGTAGGAGTAGATGCTTTCGTTCAGCCAGGCGGTATTTTCGTCTTGGTCAGTCCCGGCGTGGACGTGGTGGCTGCGGATGTGAATGAGCTTGTAGTGAGGGTAGAACAGGAAGGTGGTGAGCAGTCGCTGCGTGATTTGATCGAGCGCGTCCTTCCCATGCAGAAGCTCATGCGCTGCCCCAAAACCGATGCCACCCAGAAGGCTTGCTGAGGCGATCAGGATGCCAATTTCCATGGCATTGAAACGATCCAAGGACATCGCCAGCCAAACGACCGAGGCCATGTAGAACAAGGCGTAGAGGCGGGTGTTCCAGTGCAGCAGCGCCAGATGTCCTGCGGAGAACTCGGACTTGTCAAAATGAGCGTCATCCTGCCAGCCGGTGACCCAATCCAGCATCGGCAGTGCGACCTGCAAAAAGACAATGGGCAGCAGCAGCCACCAGCCGCCGCCCCAAACGCCCAAGGCCAGCATGACAAAAAGAGAATGAGGCAAAAGGCAGAACAGGACGTGGCGGCTCAAGGAGAGCTTGCTCTGGCTTTCAGGTGCGGGGGATTCCATAATGGCGTGATATATAAGGATGCGACTGAGCCTGAATAAAACTCGATTCCGTTCAGATTGAATCATGCGAGCGTGTGTCTCTCACGGCCACTAAATCTTTATTTAGCCGTGCGTTTTCGGATGAAGATGGCGTTAGGGTGGCAGCCTCGTACTCTCTCGTTTATTGTCTTTTATTATGTCTGAAATATCCTCAGCCCCCTCCCCCCAGCTCTTCTTTGAAACGATCAATGCCTTTCAGAAATCGGCGGCCTTGAAAGCCGCGGTTGATCTGGGTTTGTTCACCGCCATTAGCAGCACGCCAGCGACAGCCGCCGAGATCGCGACACTCTGCCAGTGCCCGGAGCGCGGCATTCGCATTCTTGCCGACAACCTGACGATTCTCGGTTTTCTCACGAAGGACGGAGCGTCTTACACGCTCACACCCTCGTCGGCGGTTTTCCTGGATCAAAAGTCTCCCGCTTACATGGGTGCTGCGGTGAATTTTCTCTTCGCTCCCGGACTGACGGAGGCCTTTGATGATCTCGCCTCCACCATTCGTCGAGGACGTCTGCATACGACGGAGGAGGGCACCACTGCGGCCGATCATCCGGCCTGGGTCGAATTCGCCCGAGGCATGGGACCGATGATGGCGCCCACCTCGCAGGGCATGGCGGAACTCGTGCCGCTGGACCCATCACGCGACACCCGTGTACTCGACATCTCCGCGAGCCATGGGGCGTATGGCATTGCCGTTGCTCAAAAGAATCCGCGTGCGCATCTCGTCGCGCTCGACTGGGAGGCCGTGCTTGCTGTCACCGAAGAAAACGCGGCGGCGGCGGGCCTCGCGGATCGCTTCAGCAAGATCATCGGCGATGCCTTCACCGTGGACTTGGGAAGTGATTACGACCTCGTGCTGGTGCCAAATTTCCTGCACCACTTCAACATTGAGGACTGCACGCGCTTCCTGAAGCGTGCGCATGCCGCGCTGCGCCCGGGTGGGAAAGTGGTGATCGTTGAATTCGTGCCGAATGCAGACCGCGTCAGCCCGCCGCCCGCTGCGAGCTTCAGCCTCGTCATGCTCGGCACCACCCCGGAGGGCGATGCCTACACCTTTGCGGAGTACCAGCAGATGCTCGTCGTGGCAGGCTTCAGCGATGCTGAGTTTCATCCGCTGCCGCCCACGGCGCAGAGTGCGGTAATCGCGGTGGCGTGATGGTTGCAATCACTTCGCGCCAGGGATCAGCCTGCCTTCATCAATCTCGATGTATTCAAACATCGTCAGCACTGTTCCTGGAGGCAGGCCGATCTCTTCGAGGCGTTCGTTCAGGCGCTGGGTGCCGGCATCGCGCCAGCCACGCTTGGTCATAAAGGCATTCCAGACTTCGATCTCCTGTTCGGTGGGCTCGCGGCCGTTGGCATAGGCCCAGGCGAGCAGGCTTTCATCGCTGCCGCCCTTGAGGGTTTCGGCTTCCAGTGCGGTGTAGTCAATTTTGAGGAACTCGCAGCAGCGCCAGTCAAAGCTGCCTTTCGCGTTGCCACGCATGGGCTGCCAGCCTTCGGGCAGGGTGCCTGCCGCCGTCAGACGAATCTTGTCCAGCATCCGGCCGAAATAGACCAGGCCGTTCACTTGATCGAATGGGCTGCGGAGCCCGGGAATGATCGTGGGGTAGGGGAGTGCCATGGGGGATAAATGCACGGCCCGCGCACGCCTTCAAGAGGCGCCTGCATGCGCAATGAGTTGAAGCCCCCATTGCAATTCGGGCCTTTTAAAAGTATCGGAAGTCATGCGCAGCCAAAAAGTCAGCAACCGTGCCCCACGACCCTTCAAGACCAAGACGGACCGCTGGACGGGCGTCCGTGTCCCCAAGGTGCTTTTTACGGCTCCAAAGCCAGCCGTGTCGGTGGACAAAGCCGACGCAGCTGCTGAAAAGCCTGCGGACAAAGGGGAGGCTGGGGAATAAGAGAGCGGGAGAAGTCAGATTTCGGCCTGTATTTCGCGCGAACTGTCTGACCTTTATGCCACGTGTTCTCATCATCCTCTTGGCACTGAGCCTGGGAGTCTTCGCTCAAAGTCAGGCTTCGCACACCGTCATCGTGTTTGGAGATTCCATCACCGCAGGCGGTGCCCTGCCCAAGGAGCAGCGCGTGAAGCTCTGGGTGACGCAAGTGCAGCAGCAGTCGGCGGGGGCGCTCACGCTGATCAATGAAGGCAAAGGTGGCCGCCCGACGAACTCGCTCGCGGAGTTTGATGCCATGCTATCACGCCATGCGAAAGCTGACGCGCTGGTGATCGCCCTCGGCATGAATGATTCACGCGACATCACGCCGCAGTGCATCCCCAAGGCCGTGGCGAATGTGCGGGCGATGATCGAGAAAGCGCGTGCGGCTTATGGAGCGGAACCTCCGGTGCTGCTCGTCGGCCCCACGAACATCAACAAGGCTGCGCTGGGTCCGACAAAGCCCATCGCCAACGAGCGCGAGGCAAAGCTGCGCGAGCTCGGTGCGGCCTTTGAGAAACTTGCGGCCGAAACGAAGAGCGAGTTCGTCAGCCTCTTCGGCATCGTGCCGGATGCCTCCCTGCTCAAGGATGGCGTGCATCCCGATGGCGCCGGGAATGATGCCATCGCGAAGGTGATGGG
The DNA here is from genome assembly GCA_021733925.1 of Prosthecobacter sp. Lineage (GTDB taxonomy): Bacteria > Verrucomicrobiota > Verrucomicrobiia > Verrucomicrobiales > Verrucomicrobiaceae > Prosthecobacter. Next base: position 17,341 of record JAIPJY010000099.1, read on the forward strand.
GGCGAGATTGAAGGCGTTGCGCTGGTAAAAGTAGTCCTCTCGCTCCGCGAGAGGAACTCAACGCGTGACTAGCTGAAATCGTTTTCAACTCATCGAAACGTGTGGCTGGCACGGGAGCCGTGGGCTCATCTCGCGGGAGCGAGATGGCTAGTGTGCTTGGCATGAACATGAACTAATCAGATGAAAGGAACTGATCGGAAACGATGGGAGTTAACCGTAGCCAAAGGACAAGGCAGCGGCCGCGAGGCCGTGGCTGAAAGAAGTCCAAGGCAAACTCTCGACCA
>JAIPJY010000001.1 GCA_021733925.1 Prosthecobacter sp.
TTCTCGCTCCGCGAGAAGAGCCCAGCGCTCCCGCCAAAACCCAACAAACCTCCGAATTTCACAAACCCTCCCCCTTGCGTCAGCCCTCCGCTCATCTTGCAGGAGCAAGATGGCCACTGTACTTGCACCTCACGCGCTCCCTTGTAACCAATAACCATGTCCTCCGCCCCTCCAACCACCCCCGACCGCTGGTCCCTCGAATCCTGGTTCTCCGGCTTCGGCAAATCCGACTACACCGACTTCAAAACCGTGCTCGTGCGCGATGTCGAGACGCTCAAGACACAAGCCGCCGCTCTCGGAAGTGACACCACGGAAATCGCCCGCGTGATCAATGCGCTGGAATCGCTGAGCGATCGCCTCGGACATCTCTCGGCCTATCTTGGCTGCTTGTCGGCGGATGATGCCAACGACGAAGCAGTGAAGGCCGACGAGGCATGGATTTCCACACTCGAGGCTGAAAGCACCAAGCTCATGGCCTCGCTGCGTGCGGCGCTTGCCGCCTTGAGCGACGCGGCGTTCTCTCTGCTGCTTGCTGATCCCTCCTTGAAAAATGCCGAACACGCGGTGCAGCGCATGCGCCACGAAGGCCAGCACCAGATGAAGTCGGAATTGGAAGCCCTGGCCGCCGATCTCAATGTGAACGGTCTGCATGCCTGGGGTCGCCTCTACGACACCCTCACCGGCAAGATGGAATTTGAAATGACCTTCCCGGATGGTCACAAGGAAATCGTGCCGATGTCACGCCGTCGTGCTCTGATGTCGGAACCCGACCGCAAACTGCGCGAGGCCTCCTTCAATGACGGGCAGAAGCCATGGAATGATCATGCCGTGACACTCGCCGCCGGTCTGAACGGCATCGCCGGCACGCGTCTCAGCCTCTATGGTCGCCGTGGTCTGCCACACTTCCTCGACACTCCGCTGTTTGATGGCGCGATGAGCCGCAAATCGCTCGATGCGATGATGGAGGCGATTCACACCCACATCGACCTGCCGCGCCGTGCACTGAGAAAAGCCGCAAAGCTGCAGGGCACCTCCGCGCTGCACTACTTCGACCTCGAAGCACCGCAGATCGCCGCCCCCGATGAAAAGGAGCTCACCTGGGACGAAGCCTGCGCCACGGTCGATCATGCCTTCAGCGCCGCCTATCCAAAGCTCGGCGAATACTTCCGCGAGATGCTCGCCAAGCGCTGGATCGAGTCACAACCACGTGCGGGCAAGCGCCCCGGCGCGTTCTGCACCGGATCACAGCTCAAGCACGAAGAACGCGTGTACATGACCTTCCACTGCACCGTGCATGACATGGTCACTCTCGCCCATGAAGTCGGTCACGCATGGCACTCCTGCGTGCTGCGCCCTGCGCGTTCGTTTGCGGCGAACTACCCCATGACGCTCGCTGAAACGGCGTCCAATTTTGGCGAGATGATCCTGCTCAACGGCCTCCTGAGCAATCCTGGCATCACCGAGGCCACCAAGGCCTACCTGCTCGATCAGGAAATGCTCCGCGCACACGCCTACCTCATCAACATCCCGATGCGCTACGAGTTCGAAAAGGCTTTCTACACCGAACGCGCCAGCGGCGAGGTGAGCGTGAGCCGCCTCAGTGCGCTCATGACCGAAGCACAGCGCAAACTCTACGGCGACACACTGCTCGATGACGGCACTGACCCGATGTTCTGGGCCTACAAGATGCATTTCTTCATCACCGGCGTCTCCTTCTACAACTTCCCCTACGTCTTCGGCTACCTCCTGAGCCAGGCCTTGTTCGCCCGTTTCAAAGCCGAAGGCCCGTCCTTCCTGCCACGTTACGAAGCCTTCCTCTCCATGACCGGCAGCGCAACCTGCGAGGAAGTGGTGAAGCAAACCCTCGGCGAAGACATCACCCAGCCCGAGTTCTGGGCCACGGCGCTAAAGGCCATCGAACCGACCCTTTCGGCCTATGAAGCGCTGAAGTGAGCGTCAGCAGACATCAGCCGACTATCAACAATCCCGTAGCCGGGGCTGAGAAGTCTGCGGAAAAGAAGGCGAAAAAAGCCAAAGATCAAAAGTGAGCTTCGTTTGAATGTCCGCCATGAAAGCATTCACGCGCAAGCTTCTCATCACGCTGGGCTTTGCCGCCGCTGCGAACGCCAATGAGGCATCGCAGCAGATTGACGCTTTGCTGGCGAAAGACTGGCAGCAGCACAAGCTCACCGCGAATCCTCCTGCGAGCGATGAAACCCTCGTTCGGCGCCTCCACCTCGACATCATCGGCCGCATCCCGACACTGCAGGAGGCGCAGGCGTTTCTCGGGAGTACAGACAAGGACAAGCGCGCAAAGCTCATCGACCAACTGCTCGCCAGCGACGGCTATGCACAGCGCATGTTTCACTTCTGGGCCGACCTGCTGCGCATCCAGACGCGATCGAATGGCGGGCAGGGCGACATGACCTCGAAGCCGTATCTGGAACATGTGAAGCGGCGCATTCGCGAAAACATGCCCTATGACGACTTTGTCCACGAGCTCCTTACCGCACAGGGCAAGGTGTGGGACAATCCCGCCATCGGCTACTACATGCGCGACATCGGCATGCCGCTGGACAACCTCGCCAACACCACGCGCGTCTTCCTCGGCACCCGCATCGAGTGTGCGCAGTGCCACAATCATCCTTTCGACAAATGGACGCAGATGCAGTTCTACCAGATGGCGGCGTTCACTTATCCGCTGGAGACAAATTTCACCGGAATCGCCCAGCAGCAGGGCGCTTTTCGTCTGATGGTGGAGGCAAGAAAGAAACCCGAACTCGAAGCCTCCACGCGCAACATGGGCCGCGTCTTCGAAAACCTCGGCGACTTCGTCCGCTACAGCAAAGTGCAGCCACTCCCCTCACGCCTGCTCAAGCTGCCGCACGACTACCAATATCCCGATGCCAAACCGAAGGACGTCATCTCACCTCTGACCATGCTGGGAAAATCCGTGAAGTGCGAGCCCACCGGCGAAACCACCAAAGCCTTCGCCGACTGGCTGACCTCCTCGGACAATCCGCGCTTCACCACCGTGATCGCCAACCGTTTGTGGAAGCAGGTCTTCGGTGCCGGCCTGATCGAACCCGTCGATGAAATCCTCGATAGCACCGTTGCCTCCAACCCAGCGCTCATGAAGCATCTGGAGCAGTTGATGCGCGACTCCCGCTACAATTTGAAAGCCTACTTGCGCGTGCTCTACAACACACAGGCCTATCAAAACGAAGTCTCACGCGCCGAGCTCTACGCGGGTGAAGTCTGCCACTTCTCCGGCCCGTTGCTGCGCCGCATGTCTGCTGAGCAGATTTACGATTCCTTTGTCACTCTCATTCATCCCACGCCCGATCTGCCACGCAGTCAGGGCATCGACAGCGAGATGGCGCAGAAAATTGTTTATCGCGGCAAGCTCAGCGATGCGCTCGACCTGCTGACCTCGCAGGAAATATTCGACGGTGCCGCCCGGGCCTCCGAAGGCTACGAACGCATTGCCGAACGTTCCAAGGTGCTGCGTGCGCAATACACCGCCGCTCAGAAGGCCAAGGACAAGCCCCTGCTCGACAAGCTCAATGTGGAGATCCGCTCGCTGGAGTTCACCGCACGCACCGGCATTCACGATTACGTCGTCGTTCCCGCAGTGGCCCGCCTCTACACCCAGAAGACCGGCAAGCCCGCCCCTCCGCCGATTCCTGTGAAGGCACCCACGCTCGATGAACTGAAAAAAGCTGGCCAAAACCGCGCCTACATCCACGTGCCCGGCTACGACATCGACCAAGTCATCCCGAGCGAGGAAAAAGCCGCCGAGCAGGCCCGCGAGAATCTTTTCCACGCCGAGATCAAACGCCTCGGCATCACCGACACCGATGCCTACCTCAAATCACGTCGCGCCCACGCCCGCGAATGGCCCCGTGCCGCCGACCTCGAATCTCCCGCCCCACGCGGCCACTACCTCCGCGAGTTCGGCCAAAGCGACCGCGACATCATCGACAACGCCAACACCGACGCCAGCATGCCCCAAGCCCTCGTCTTGATGAACAGCGAATTATTCCAAAGTATCCTCAAACCACACACACAGCTCAAGCTCAACCTGAGTGCCGCAAAGTATCCCGACGAGCAGCTCAACACCGTTTACCAGACCCTCCTCTCACGCACCCCCACCGCCACCGAGAAAGCCTCATGGGCTAGCGCAGAGAAGACAGGCCTGAACATCGAAGACCTCATTTTTGCGCTGATCAACACTCAGCAGTTCATCTTCGTGCGCTGATAAACAGAAGTCTTTGATAGCTCGAGTCCCGACCATTCGTGATAGTGGCCCCATGAAACCCGCCCCCGTTTCTCGCCGCCATTTCCTTCACGCCGCCCTCGCTGGCGGCGCGGTCAGTCAGACCCCGCTCATCGCCGCTGACACCGCCACGGCCAAGGACGGAATGTTTACCGAACCCGCCCATGAGATCCCCCTCGCTCAAGACGCCGATGTAATCGTGTGCGGTGCCGGACCCGCAGGCGTGACAGCGGCCATCACAGCTGCACGCGCAGGCGCAAAGGTGCGCTTGTTTGAATGGCGCGGCTGCCTCGGCGGCATCTGGACCGCCGGCCTGCTCGGCTACTTCCTCGACTTCAACAAGCCCGGCTTCGCCAAGGAACTGCGCGACAAGCTCGATGCACGCGATGCGCGGGCCAATTCGACAAGCACGAGCCGCTTCTGCTACGACCCCGAAGCACTCAAACTCCTGCTCGAAGAACTCTGCGTGGAAGCCGGCGTGAAATTCCAATATCACACCAAAGTGTGCGCCGCCTTTCGCGAAGGAAATCGCCTCACCACCATCGTCACCGAGTCCAAATCAGGCCGTCAGGCATGGAAAGCCCCCGTGTTCATCGACACAACGGGCGATGGCGATCTCGGCTTCCAGGCAGGCTGCGCCTTCGAAATCGGCGAGGCCGCCGAATGCCCCTGCCAGCCTCTCTCACTCAACGCGCTGCTGGTGGTCAAGGATGTCGAAAAACTGCGCGAGTTCGTGCGCTTCGGCCAGCCAAACCCCGGTGAAAACACAGACGGTGAAAAAAAGAAACGCATCAAGGACGCCATCGTCAGCACCGGCCATTTCCCCTCCTATGCCGGTTCGACACTCTGGCATGTGAGCGGAAACCTCGTCTTTGCGATGATGAATCAAGAGTTCGGCATCAAGCCCTGGGACGCCGCCGAGATCACCGCCGCCACAGTGCGCGCCCGTGCGGAAATGAATCTCATGGTCAAGGGCCTGCGCAGTCTCGGCGGCCCATGGGAGGGCATTCAAGTCGTCGCCACCGCCGAACAAATCGGCGTGCGTGATGGCCGCCGCATCGTCGGCCGCTACGTCATGAACAAGGAAGATCTCATCAAAGGCGCACGCTATGACGACGCCGTGGTGCGTGCCACCTTCGGTGTGGACATCCACGCCACCACTGCAGATCACAATAAAAAAGCAGCGACGCATTCCACCGGCATCAAGGTGAAACCCTATGACATCCCGCTTCGCGCATTGATCGCAAAGGAAGTCGATGGCCTCATGATGGCCGGTCGCTGCATCAGCGGCGACTTCATCTCGCATGCGAGTTATCGCGTGACGGGCAACGCCGTCGGCATGGGCGAAGGCGCCGGCGTCATCGCCGCCCTTGCCGCCACTTCCAAACGCATGCCCCACGAAGTCCCCTGGAGCGAAGGCGAAGCCAAGCTGAAGGCGATGGGCCAGCGTGCATAGTACAGTAGCCCTCTCGCTCCGCGAGAGGTGCCCAGCGCTCCGCAACCATCTGCTACGTGATGATACGTGAAGCGCCCTGAGTTAACCGTCACCACACGCCCCGCACACTCGGCCCATCCACCCACTTCGGCGGGGTCATGATCTGGCGTGGCACCACCGGCACGCCATGCTCATGCTGGGAAAGCTGCGTCACGATCAAATCCACCGCTGCCGCCGCGAGATGTTCCCGCTGCTGATAGATGCCCGCGAATTCCTGCATCCGCGGAGTCCAGTCATGCACCACGAAGCCGATGTCCTGCGGCACACGCAGCCCGAGCCTTCGCAACCAGTTGGGCACATGCGTGTCAAAAGTGATCAACGCATCCGGCTCATGATCGCGCATCCATTTGGCAAAAGCTTCGAAGCCTTTGCTGATGTCATTGTTCGGAAACAGCAGCAGCGGCACCCGGTCCGCAGGCGGCAGACTCTGCTGCCAGTGAAACAAACCGCCGCTGTAGCCAAACTGCGAGCGATTCACAATCCACTTCGTCACCGCCACGCCGATCCGCTGATAGCCGCGTATGGCCAGTTGCTCGGCGGCCATGTGAATGCCCAGCGTCATGTTCCCCGCGCACATGTGCAGCGCCGGGCTGCTCATCGCATTGCCAAAAGTCACGGCGGCAAAGGGCGAAAAATCAATCTTGCTGCACGGCAGCTGCGTGCTCTGAGGCGACACGATCACGCCCTCGATACCCCGCGCATGCAGGATCTTCTGCAGCCGTTTCGGCGTCAGCCCATCCTTGCCCAACCAGAATTCCTCCACCGCATAGCCATGACCATGCGCACGGCTGCGTATGTCATCGATCGGCACGTATTGGTACGAAGGGCCCAGCAATCCATCCTGCGGCACATGCTCGCGAATCACCGCGATCACCGCCCTCACGCGCTGCTGCTTCTTGCCTCGCACCACCTGCATCATGCGCGCCAGATGCGGATCCGGCTGGTAGTTCAGCCGCTTCGCCTCCTTCAGCACCTGCTCACGCTTCTCTGCGGAAACCTTCGGTGCGCCCCGCAGCACCCGCGACACCGTCATCAAAGAAAACCCGGTGGCACGGGCGATGTCCTTGAGCGTGGGCGCGGCAGTGGTCGGCATGGTGTTAACATAACCCTTCAAATCCCTCACTCCACCCGCATTTCACCACTGCACCCACGTTTCAAGCCTCATGCCAGCCCTTCCATACTCGCTGCTCGCCGTTCTTATTCTCGCCCTCCCGGCCTCAGCCGCTCACTGGCCCCTGAACGGCCCGGATCCATCACTCATCATCCACGGCGATGTCCACACCTCCTCAGGCATCGCAGATCAATCCCTCGTCTTCGATGGCAGCTCCGTCCTCGAACTCAAAGACAGCGCCGCGTTCAATCCATCCGACGGCTTCACCCTCTCCGTGTGGTTCAATCCCTACATTCTCACCGACGCGCAGCAGATGCTCGTCGCCAAGAATCGCTACTCGCTCAAAGAGCGCCAATGGGGCATCACCATCGAGCCCGATGGCAAACTCAAAGCCTATCTCCAACAAAGCGGCTGGAGCACCATCACCTGCAAAGAACCTCTGCAAGCCGGTCACTGGCACCTGGCCACACTCACCGTCACTGCGGATAAAGCGACCCTCTTTCTCAACGGCAAACCTGCCGGTGAAGTGAAACTAAAACAACTTCTCCCATCCACCCAGGCACCCATCACCCTTGGTGGCGTCTTCGACGAAGGCAAAGCACGTCAGCAGTTCCATGGCGCACTCGATGAAGTGCGCTTCGAACCACGCGCACTGACCGCGCAAGAAATCGCAGCCACCTATCACCCCATTACCGCCACTCACGAAGTCCCCAAGCCCATCCTCGCCGATTTTCCTCTCTGGGACGCCACGCAAAAACTCGCGGACGCCAAAGACCTGCCTCTGCTCGAAGGCGTGGGGTTTCACATCATCAAAAAGTGGGACGAATCTGCCGACGGCTACCACTTCCTGCACGGCGTCGGACTTGCCTGGCACAAAGGCAAACTCTACGCCTCCATCGGTCACAACAAAGGCGCGGAAAACACCGTCACCGAAGAAGCCCAGTACCGCGTCAGCGCAGACGCCGGAAAAACTTGGAGCGAACTCCGCGTCATCGATGCCGGCGAAGAACCCGACCTCGCCGTCAGCCACGGCGTCTTCCTTTCTCATGCAGGCAAACTCTGGGCCTTTCACGGCGCCTACTACAATCACATGCAGCGCATCCACACCCGCGCCTATTCATTGGATGAAACCACCGGCCAATGGATCAAGCACGGCGTCATCCTCGAAAGAGGCTTCTGGGCCTTGAACCAGCCCGTGCCAATGAAAGACGGCAACTGGATCATGCCCGGCATCAGCGCAGGCGCTTACTCGGAGAAAAACACCAACCCCGCCGCCGTCGCGATCAGCCACGGCGATGACTTCACCAAATGGGACTTCATCTGCATCCCAGCACCCCCCGGCCTGAAAATGTGGGGCGAATCAAGCATCATCGTCGATGGCACCAACGTCTTGAACATCGCCCGCTATGGCGCAAAGCCCCTCGCCCTCATCGCCAGCAGCTCAGACTACGGCCACACCTGGAGCACCAGTGCCGAGAGCAACATGCCCATGACCACCTCAAAGCCCTCCGCAGGCCTCCTCAGCAATGGCCAGCGCTACCTTCTCTGCACCACCGCCGCCAACAACGGCGGCCGTCGCTCCCCACTCACCATCGCCGTCAGCAAGCCCGGCGAAACTCTCCTGAGCAAAGTCTTCGTCATCCGCCGCACCGAGTTCTCCGGCCCCGGCGAGTCCCTCCCCAGCCTCTCCCTGTCCTACCCCTGCGCCATCGAGCACGAAGGCAAACTCTACGTCGGCTACTCCAACAACGGCGGCCGCAGAGGCAACCTCAACAGCGCCGAGATGGCCGTGATCCCGATCGAAAAACTGAAGTAAAAAGTCCTCCGGCGTTTGAGAGTATTTTAGCAATGAAGTGTCCCATAAATCCAAGTGCAGCCAAGGCGGTTCTCCCTCTCCCCGCCCCTGACACACAACGCGAATAACTCTTCTTCGGGGGAGAGGGCCGGGGTGAGGACATGGGTAACACCTCACCTATTTTCTCTCCGCCGCTCCCAACCACTACAACTCCCCCAGCGTCGCCGTCAGCAGCTTCCAGAACTTCTGCGCCGATGAAATGCTGGCACTTTCTTTTTCGGAATGTGCCTCGTGGATGTTCGGGCCAAAGGAGATCATGTCGAGATCGGGATAAGCGATGCTGATGACACCGCACTCGAGTCCGGCATGGCAGGCACCCACCTGGACCTCATGCCCAAAGAGCTCGCGGTAGATCTTCTTCATCTTGTCCAGAATGGGTGATGTGGCGCTCGGACTCCAGCCGGGATAAGGATCGCCTGAGCGAACATTCGCACCCATGAGTTCAAACGGCGCGCGGAAGGCACGAGCGACATCGACCTTGCTCGACTCCACAGAGCTGCGCTGCAGGCTGCTCCATTCGGCCTTGCCGCTGCCGAGCTCGATGGTGGAAAAGTTTGATGAAGCTTCCACCAATCCGGGCACCACAGGACTCATGCGATAGACTCCATTCACGACGGCCTGCATGGCGAGCACGAGAGACTTCTGCTGCACGGCGCTCATCGTTTGCACGCTGGCACTCACCGGTGTCGTGGTGATGCTCAGCCCGGGTTCGATCAGGCTAAACTCTTCGCGGATACCAGCAGCTTCCCGCTCGAAGCTTTCCTCAAATCGCGCCTCATCCAAGATCACCACCTGCGCCACGCACTGCGCCGGTATCGCATTCCGCGCACTTCCGCCACGCATCGTCGAGAGCGCCACCACATCCTCACCGCAGGTACTGAGCAGTCGCGCCATGAGCTTGATCGAGTTCGCACGCCCTTCGTGAATCTGCAAGCCGGAGTGCCCGCCGCGCAGGCCTGACACATGAAGGGCGACCACCGGCGAGGCCGAATCATGCGCCACCTCGGTGTATTGGAATGTGCCCACCGTATCAATGCCGCCCGCACAGCCGATGGTAAAAGTGTCGTCTTCTTCAGAGTCGAGATTCAGCATCGTTTTCCCCGTCAACAGTCCAGGTTGCAGCCCCAGCGCACCACCCATGCCCTGCTCCTCATCCAGCGTGAAAAGCGCCTCAATCGGCGGATGCGACAAATCTTGCGCCGCCAGCACCGCCAGGATCGCCGCCACACCCAGCCCATTGTCCGCGCCCAGCGTCGTCCCACGCGCCCGCACCCAGTCACCATCCACCCACATCTCAATACCCTGCTTGTCGAAATCAAACGTCACTCCGTCTCCAGCTTTGTGCACCATGTCCAGATGCGCCTGCATGATCACCGCCGGGCGATCCTGCCTGTCCACCGACGCTGGCTTTTTGACGATCACATTGCCAGCACTGTCGAGCTGGGCTGCAAGCCCATGGCGCGCAGCAAATCCCAGAACAAATCCCACCACACGCTCCTCCCGTTTGGAAGGGCGCGGCACGGCATTAAGATCAGCAAAACAGTTCCAGAGAGCCTTGGGTTCGAGAGCGCGGAGATCAGATGTGGGCATAAAAGGGATACGATGGGAGATGGAATCAGGCTGTGTGGGATGCGGAGACACTTCAAGCGAGTTCAGCTGTGAAATCGTCGGGTGGTATCATAACACTCTATGTGCAGAATCCACGGCGAAATGGCACTGCACCATGCGTTGGTCTGATGATGATTCTCCGCAAGCTTTGCTTTCTTCTTTCCCTGCTCACCGCCTGTGCCTGTGCCGCCGAGCCATTAGGCCAGCGCCACCACACCTGGCAGGGCATTCCCGGACTCGAACGCACCACCAATGGCCGCGTGTTTTCCTCATGGTTCACCGGCGGCCCCAAGGAGCCGTCACCAGACAACATCGTCTTGCTGTGCTACAGCGATGATCAGGCAAAAACCTTCACGCCTCCTCAAGTCATGGCTGAGCCCTCCAACGGCACCCGCTGCTTTGACCCCACCCTGTGGATCGATCCCAAGGGCCGTCTCTGGTACATCTTCAATCGCGGCAACAAAGACAGCGCCATGCACGACGTCCACGCACGCATCTGCGAAAATCCCGATGCCTCACCACCAGTCTTCGGCCCAGAGTTCCGCGTCGGCTTTGAAGGGCCATATGCCTTCCGCATGAACAAGCCCACCGTGCTTTCCACCGGTGAATGGATCATGCCCGTCACGCATGCCACCGAGCCAGTGCACGCCTGGTTCGACGGACCAAAGCAGCTTCAAGGCGTCGGCATCTCCACGGATGAAGGCAAGACTTGGAAACTCCACGGTGCCCTCAATGCCCCCGAGTGGGCGCTGGAGTGCATGATCACCGAACTCAAAGACGGCCGCCTCTGGCTGCTCACCCGCACCGGCGGCGGCTTCCTGTGGGAAAGCCATTCGTCAGACAAAGGCCGCACCTGGACTGAGGCCAAAGCCAGCACCATCGCCAATCCAGGCTCACGCTTCTTCATCCGCCGCCTCGCCTCCGGCAACCTGTTGCTGGTGAACCATCACGGCTTCACCGGTCGCACGCGCAGCCACCTCTCCGCCCAACTCTCCACTGACGACGGCCTCACATGGAACGAAGGCCTCCTGCTGGATGAACGCAAAGGCGTTTCCTATCCCGACGGCGTGGAAGATCGCGATGGCCTCATCTGGATCACCTATGATCGCGATCGCCAAGGTGACGGCGACATCCTGCTCGCGAAATTTCGCGAAGAAGACGTCCTCGCTGGAAAAAATGCCTCCGGCGCAGTGAGCTTGCAGCAAACCATCAGCAAGCTCGACAAGCCCCAGCTCGTCCCCGCCAAGTGGGACCCGGCGCTGGCGGGAGACATCGTCATGCAGCGCCTCGTCAACACCTCCGCCTCAAGGGTGAAGGGCTCCCATGATGCCGAATTCGTATGCATCGGCGAGAAGGCCTGCATCGTCACCGAATCCAATGATGTCAGGGCAGGGGAGAACGCAGGCTGGCCGGAGATCTACGCAACGCTGTCCATCATGAACCTCAAGACCCTCGCGCTGGAAAAAGTGATCGACTTTGCCAAGAGCGAGCAGCGTTTTGAAAACGAGACCCTGCCGGTGGGCGCATGCTTCGTGCCGCGCATCCTGCAGAAGGATGCAAACACCCTGCGCTGCTACTTCACCAGCGAAGACCCCGGCAAGCGCCAGTCGCAGATGTGGTATCGCGACTTCGATCTGAAGTCCGGCGACTTCTTGACCACGATCCACAAGGCAAAGCTGAAGACCGCAGCTGGCACCTTTGATTTTCAGCCACAGTATTTTCATGCCGACGCCGCAGCGCAAGGCTTTGCCAGAAAAGCCGCAGATTCAGCCTTCTTCATCTTTGATTCGTTCAAAAAGTTCGACGGCAAAACCTACGTCGCGCTGAACAACTTCAGCAGCAAACAGAACGCGCTGGCACTGGTGCACGAGGATCTCGTCACATTTGAAGTGCTCGGTCACTTCAACGAGCCGCAATCGGAGGCCTTGAGCGAGTCAGCCGTGAATCGCCTGCCCGACGGCACCTGGATGGCGATCTGCCGCAATGACAAGGGCAACTATCACTTCACCACCAGTGCCGACGGCAAAACGTGGAGCGTTGGCAAGCCCCTGCCCATCGTGCCGAATGGCGCGAACTCTAAGCCCACCTTCGACAAGTTCGGCGGCATCTATTATCTCGGCTGGCAGGAGTCCACCCGCATCCAGGGCGTGGGGCGTAGCGTCTTCAATGTGGATGTCTCGCGAGATGGCAAAACGTGGGAGCGCAAATACCGCTTCGAGACGCCGAAGTCCTTCCAATACCCCACCTTCCACGAACACGCCGGTGTGATCTGGCTCGTCGTGACGCAGGGCGACAAAGACGCGAGCCGCAAGGAGCGCATCATGTTCGGAAAACTCGAAGACCTGGGCAAGTTCGAACCGCAGACAGATCAAAAACGCATCGTCTGGCCTGCGCCTTCGGAAGAGGCTGCAGTGATGAAGCCGGGCGTAAAGCTCTTTACAGACCGTGACTATGTCATCGAGGCCATGTTCGATCAGGTCAGCGGTCTGCCGTTTCTCCGCACGAGCATTGAAAAGAGCAACGTGCAGGTCACCAAACCGGGTACGCTTTACGCACTCTCACCTTCGCCTCGCCCCCATGCCGCAAGTCAGGAGACTGCGCTCCAAAGCGCCGGTTTCACCAAGGTGGACGCGCCCGAGGTGCAGCTTTTTCCCGGCGAGATCAATCGCGTGAGCTTGTATCGCAAAGAGGTCAAGGCGGGTGAACAACTGCATTTCAAGAAGCTGGTGCTGCTGATCAGCGGTGCCGGGGCGGCAATGCGCGCAATCCATCCTTGATCACACCCTCTCCTGCTTGGTATCACCAAATATGACCCGCTTCTTCAACTGGTTTAACAATCTCTATCCCGTGTGGCTCGTCAGCCTCGCGGTCATCGCATTCTACAAGCCGCAGACCATGCTGTGGTTCGACAAACCGTGGATCTTCTGGTCACTCGCGGCCTCCATGCTCGGCATGGGACTCACCCTGAGCCTTGCTGACTTCAAGGCCATCGCACGCATGCCCGGCTGTGTGGCTCTGGGCTTCGCCGCGCAGTACACCGTCATGCCTCTCATCGGCTGGCTGATTGCCACCGTGCTGAAACTCGATCCCGGACTCGCAGTGGGCATCATCCTCGTGGCGAGCTGTCCCGGCGGCATGGCATCCAACATGATCAGCTACCTCGCTCGCGCGAACGTCGCTCTCTCCGTGGTTCTCACCATGGTTTCGACCTTGCTGGCCTTCTTTTTCACCCCCATGTGGACCAGTGTGCTGGCCGGAAAATATGTGCCTGTAGATGCCTGGGGTCTGTGCCTGTCTGCGTTGCAGCTCACCGTTGCACCCGTCGTGCTCGGTGTGCTCATTCGCTGGAAGCTGCCTCGCACCGCCGACAAAATTGGAGCCTGTGGCCCTACTGTGGCCGTGCTGGCCTTCACGCTGGTGAGCGGCGGCATTGTGGCCGCCAGCGCCGAGGCCATCGCCTCCAACTTCGGCCGTCTCGCTCTCGCCGCTTTCCTGCTGCATGTCGTCGGATTCGTGGTCGGTTACATCATCCCCAAAGTGCTGCGTTATCCCGAATCCATCGCCCGCACGGTGAGCATCGAGGTGGGTATGCAAAACGGCGGCATGGCAGCCGCACTCGCCCGTGAGCATTTCCCCACCATGCCACTCGCCGCCGCCGCCTCGGTCTTCAGCGGTGTGATGCAAAACATCGTCGGCGGTTTCATTGCCTCCTGGTGGAAGCGCCGCAAGCCGGAGTCATAATCATGAGCCGACGCGACATCTACTACTGGAAATGCGATCGTCCTGCGGCCTTTCATGGCACTCAGACGCGTGGCGAAGCGGATGCGGAAATCGAGCAGCAGCTTGGCGAGGCTTTGCGGCGGCACTTCGTCACGCAGGTCGTTGAGCTTCACACAGGCATCGGTCAGGGCAATCACCTCACCTGGAATGCCAGGGTGGCCGGACAGCCGATGTTCATCCGCGTCGAAAACGGTCCTGAAAAGGACGGTCAGCTTGCCGTGGAGTCGGCGTTGCTTGGGCGTGTGAGTGAGGCGGGAGTGATCACGCCGCGAGTTTATGCCTGCGATGCCACGCGCTCCCGTGTCCCCTTCGCCTGGCAGGCGCTTGAGCACATCTCTGCGCCTGATCTCAATCACTGGTTCAAGCAAGGCCGTCTTGATGTCCCACGCATCGCCTTCGACATTGGCTCTGCCGTGGCGCAGTGGCAGCAGATCACGCTGCCGGGTTTTGGCATCTTGGATGAATCCATGAAGGGCTATCACGCCACTTACGCCGACTACTTCCACCTTCGGCTCGATCAACATCTGGCCTTCCTCGTCACCCGCAGCTTTCTCACTCAGCCACAGAGCGATGAAATCCTCGCCGAAATCGAGAATCACCGTTCCTTGCTCCAGCTAGACTCCGGCTGCTTCGTCCACAAAGACCTCGCCCTCTGGAACATCCTCGGCAGCGAGAGCAAGATCGACGCTTTCATCGACTTCGACGACGCCATCAGCGGCGATCCCATGGACGACCTCTCGCTCCTCGCCTGCTTTCATGACGATGCGTTTCTACGTCGAGCCTTCGAAGGCTATCAAAGCACCCTCACCTTCCCTTCAGAACATCTGCGCCGCTTCTGGCTTCATCTGCTGCGCAACATGATCGTTAAAGCCGTGATCCGCGTCGGCGCAGGTTACTTCGACCGTGACGACGGCTTCTTCCTCATCTCATCCGGCACCTCCGGCCAGTCCCTGCGCGACTTCACCCTCAAAAAGCTCTTCCACGCTCTTCACTGCCTGAGATCCAACGCGCCAATGTAGCGCGGTATTCCGATACCGCGACCGCTCCGCCGCGGCACAAAACTCCGCACTACAACAAAGCGTCCATCCACTCCGCTCGGTGCAGATGAAACTCACCGGCATGCAAATGCCTCGGGTTCCTCGCAATGTAATCCCGAGTTCTAAGCAATTCGGCAAGGTCACGAATAACTCGGTCAAAAGACTCCGGCTGCCAGACATGTCCGGCTCGTTTCACCAGTTGCGTATGAAGATTTTCTACCTGCATCAGACGTGTAGCGGTAAATCGTTTCACCGAATACAACCACTCCTCCAGTTGAACACCTGCAAACGGTTGCGCAACCACATGAACATGATTGGGCATGATCACGAAGTCACCCACCCACAAACGCCGTCCATGGAAGAAGCGCAGTGAATCAGCTACCACAGTTTGGGCTTCCTGCTGCCTCAGTGCGCAGCAGCCGTGGCATTGATCGAGTTCAAGAAAAAATTGTTGTGCCATCTCACGTTGAAAATCTGCGCGTGCGACGGGGTCGAGACTTGACACTGCCTGCTGAAAGCGTTCGGGCTCGCTTCGCTGCCAGTGAATGTCGATGTCGTGTTGAAACAGCCATTGAGACTCGTCCTGCTTCCAGCGCAGAATCACTTCAGAAGGAAGAGAATCGGCCAGACGAAAGGTAACGAAATAGGTGGCTCCAATCAACCGCCAGTGAGGCAGATTGCGTTCATATCCAGGGACCAGCCAAAAATCTTCCTTATCCTCAAAAGCGGTAAACACCGGAATTTCCGGGATTCGGACAGGCGGCGATAACGGTTGGTGCGGCATGGCGGCGTTGTAGCGCGGAATTCCGATTCCGCGATGGCGTTTTCTCGGTATCAGAATACCGAGCTACAACCAATCCATGAAATCTCACATCGGCACCTTTCTCTCCATCGGCTCACCCGCAGTCACTGAACTCGCCGCCGAGTGCGGCTTCGACTGGGTTTTGATCGACCTCGAGCACGGCTGCGAATCCGAGGCTGCCCTGCCAAATCAACTGCGCGCCCTGCGTGGCAGCAACACCCTCGCTATTGTGCGAGTGAGTGCGCCACATCCAGATCTGATCGCCCGCGTACTCGACTGGGGCGCACACGGCATCATGGTGCCCCATGTGAACACCGTGGCGGAGGCGCGCCACTGCGTGGATGCCGCGTATTATCCTCCGCAGGGCCATCGCGGCGTCTCACGCACCGTGCGTGCCTATGGCTATGGTATGCGTCTTCCAGACGGCG
The DNA here is from genome assembly GCA_021733925.1 of Prosthecobacter sp. Taxonomy (GTDB): domain Bacteria; phylum Verrucomicrobiota; class Verrucomicrobiia; order Verrucomicrobiales; family Verrucomicrobiaceae; genus Prosthecobacter. The sequence goes on from JAIPJY010000001.1 coordinate 16,396, forward strand.
CAATGCCCAAGCCCATCATCCTCGCCCAGATAGAAACCGCCGAAGCAGTGGCGAATGCCGATCAAATCGCCGCCGTGGAGGGCATCGACGCGCTGTTCATCGGCCCCGCCGATTTGTCCTTCGACCTCAAGGCGCAGCAGTCACCCCACAGCTATGACGACTGCGTCAACAGCATCGTCAAAGCGGCCAAAGATCATGGCAAAGGCTGCGGCATCCTCGTGCGCCATGCTGATGACAAGGAAAAGCTCAAAGCCCTGGGCTTCACCTGGATCGCCATGGATTCCGACCTCTCGTTGGTGCGCGAGGGCTTCAAACGCAATCTCGCTGCAGCGCGTGCATGGTAAATAGTCCGACTTTTCCCTTTGAATCGGCCATTCCGGCCTAACTTCGCAACCCCATGAACGCGTCCCCCCAAATCAAATCCAAGATCGTCGAACTGTGCGAAACCCTCGTGGCCGACAGCGAAGTGAAAACTGCCCGCGAAAAAGCGGAAGCCTTCCTCGCCAATGAATCGGCAGTGTCACTCTACCGTGAAATGGCCACACTCGGCCGCGCCTTGCACCAGAAACAGCACAACGGCGAAGAACCCACCGGCGATGAAGTCTCCCGCTTCACCGAACTGCAGGACCAGTGCGATGCCAACACCGCCATCCTCAGCTTCATCGAAGCCCAGGACGTGCTGCGCGGCATCGCCGAAGTGGTGACCAGCTTCGTCGGCAAAAGCCTCGAACGCGGTGAAGTCCCTGCCGAAGCAGAAGTCTTCTCCAAGGGCTGTGGCGAAGGCTGCGGCTGCCACTAATCACAGAGCCAGATGAAAGCGTTCGCTCTGATCGCCGCGCTGCTGTTTTGCGTCTCGTCCTTCGCGGGCGAGGCTAAAACGGTCAAGCTCCTCACCATCGGCAACAGCTTCTCCGCCAATGCCACGCACTACCTCGGCGATCTGGCGAAAGCAGGCGGGCACACGCTAATCCATCAGCCCCTAGTCATCGGCGGCGCCTCCTTCCAGGTGCACGCCGAAAAAGCCCAGAAGCATGAAGCCTATCCCAAGGACAAAGCCGGTCTCTACACCAATGGCCGTGGCTTGAAGGAAAACCTCGAACTGCAAAAGTGGGACTACGTCACCATCCAGCAGGCCAGCATCAAGAGCCACGACTTCGCCACGTATCAGCCCTATGCCGGCTGGCTGCACGATTACATCTCCAAACACGCGCCACAGGCGAAGCTCTTGGTGCATGAAACCTGGGAGTACCGCAAAGACGATCCACGTTTCATCAAACCGGGCGAACCCCAGTCGCAGGAAGAAATGTACACCGGCCTGCGCTCCGCTTACGACAAAATCGCCGCAGAATTCAATGCCCGTATCATCCCAACCGGCGACGCCTTCCATCTCGCCGACACCGATCCGAGCTGGGCCTATCAAACCGACACCACCTTCAATCCCAAGGCCGCCAAACAGCCCGAATTGCCGAATCAGACACACTCACTGCACGTCGGCTGGCGCTGGGCCAAGCCCAAAAACGGCGGCAAAATAGCGCTCAGCATGGACGGCCATCACGCCAACATGGCCGGCGAATACCTCGGTGCCTGCGTCTGGTACGAAGTCCTCTTTGGCGAAAGCGCCGTGGGCAACACCTTCGCACCCAAAGGCCTCGATCCCAAAGATGCCCGATTTTTGCAAGAAACTGCACATCGGGCTGTGGTCGCGCGGATAAAATAATGTCCAAAATGAGCAGATGGTGTTCTTGTGAATGCCATGATCCGCATCGCCGTTCTCCTTTTTGCACTCAGTTTCTCAGCGCATGCCGCCACGGAGGCGGATGTCATCGTTTATGGAGCCACACCCGGCGGATTCTGCGCCGCCATCGCCGCAGCGCGTGAAGGCGCATCCGTCATCCTGCTGGAGCCGACAGATCACGTCGGCGGAGTAAACACCGGCGGTCTGTGTTTCAGCGACTCCAATCAAACGGTGCGCAGCACGGTGCTGGGCTTGTTCGAGGAGTGGCACGCGCGCATCGAGAAGGACTATCAGCAACGCGGCGTGGTGCTGCCCTACAAGGTAGGCGAGAAGGATCACACTCACTGGACCTATGAACCGCATGTGGCGGCGAAGATCACCCAGCAGATGCTCGATGAAGCAGGTGTGAAGGTGCTGACAAAGCGAAATTTGAAATCGGTGACAAAAGACGGCTCACACATTGGAAAACTTATGACAAGTGACGGCGAATTCGCCGCCAAAGTATTCGTCGATGGCACCTATGAAGGAGATCTGATGGCGGCGGCCAATGTGAGCTGGGCAATCGGCCGCGAGGGGCGGCAGGAGTTTGGCGAGCCTCTTGCCGGAAAGCATTACTCCAAGCCCAAGATGATGATTTCCGGCCTGGATGCAGAGGGCAAGCCGCTGCCTCTGATCACCACAACGGATGCAGGCCCGGACGAGGCCGGCGACAAAAACGTGATGGTGTACAGCTTCCGTCTGTGCGTGACCAACGACCCCGCCAACCGCGTGCCATTTCCACAGCCGGCTCATTATGACCCTGCGCGCTTTGAAGTGGTTCGGCGCTACTTTGCGCAGGAAAAAAGGCCGCATCTCCTCTGGGATCTGTATCCGCTCCCGGGCAACAAGTTTGATGCGAACAACGGCATCGGCAAACAGTTCTCCATGGGCCTCGTCGGTGCCTGCAACGGCTGGAGCGAAGCGGATGAGGCCGGACGCGCGAAGATCTGGGAGGCGCACAAACAGTACACACTGGAGCTTCATCACTTTCTCAGCACCGATCTTGCCGTGCCGGAACATCTGCGTCAGCAGATGGCGGAGATCGGTCTCTGCCGCGATGAATTCGCTGCCTACGACCATTGGTCGCCGCAGCTCTATGTGCGCGAAGGTCGGCGCATGATCGGTGAATATGTCGTGTCACAAAAAGACATCATGGACGAGCCGAAGAAGGATGACCCCATTATTGTATCCTCGTTCCCCATCGACTCGCATGACTGCCAGCGCGTGGGAACCAAGGACATGGTTGTTGATGAAGGCACCATCATGCCGGTGCGCATGGCCGGTCGGCGACACGGCTATCCTTATCACATCCCGTATCGTGCCATCCTTCCGAAAGCCGCTGAGTGTGACAACCTCCTCGTTCCCGTGGCACTGTCCTGCACGCATGTGGGCATCTCTTCGATCCGTGTGGAGCCGACATGGATGATTCTCGGCCAGAGCGCAGGCATTGCCGCCGCTATGAGTGCGAAGCAAAACCTCGCCGTGCAAAAGCTGCCTTATCCCGCGCTGCGTGAGCGTCTTCTGGCGCAGAAACAGGTGCTCGAACTGCCGGTGCTGCCGGATCTTCCGCCCGAAGCAAAGGGTGCGATGAACGTCGATCCGAAAACCCTGCCGGGCATTGTGCTTGATGATTCTGAGGCTGAACTCCAAGGTCAGTGGAGCCACTCGTCCGGCTTCAAGCCGCACATCGGCACCGGGTATCTCCATGACGACAAACGCGCTGACGGCCAGTCCATCGCCCTCTGGCGCTGCAAAGCGCCCAAGACAGGACGCTATGAAGTGCGCATGGCTTATTCACCCCATGAGACGCGCGCGACGAAAGTGCCGGTGACGATTCAATGCAGCGGGCGCAAAACAGACATCGCCGTTGATCAAACTCAGTCGCTGGCCGCCGGAGAGGCGTTTCGCACCATCGGCAGCGTTCAACTTGATGGCGGTGTCGAAACGACCATCACTGTGGGCAATGCAGGCACTGACGGTTTTGTGATTCTGGATGCGCTGCAGCTCATCGAAGCTAAGTGATCTCACCATGATGAAGTCACTGTTCCTCGCTTGTTTGATCTGCGTCACCCACCTCAACGCTGCGGACATTGTGGTATATGGAGGCGTGCCCTGCGGCATCGCGGCATCCATTGTGGCTGCGCGTGAAGGTGCGAAGGTGGTGCTCATCGAACCGACGAAGCATGTCGGCGGGCTGAGCACGAGCGGTATCAACACGGCTGAGAGCGAGCACATGCTGAAATGGACCATCGGCGGCTTCGCGGATGAATTTTACCGCCGTCTCGGCGCGCACTATCAGACAGGTGGGCCGGAGTATTTCTTTGAGTCCAGTGTCGCAGAGAAAATCTACCTCGAAATGCTGCACGAGGCGGGTGTGGAAGTGCGTTTTGGCGCATCCTTGGACAAGGTGGCCAAAGACGGTGCGCGCATCACCGAGATCACCCTAACGGATGGCTCCAAGTTGCAGGCCAAAGTTTTTATCGATGCGAGTTATGAGGGAGACCTTATGGCGCGCTCTGGAGTCAAATACGCCATTGGCCGCGAGTCGAAGGCGGAGTTTGGCGAAGAGGCTGCGGGCATCCGTTTTGACAAGGCACCGCGTAGTGCCCGGACGGTGAATGAGATTGGAACGCTGCTGCCAGGTATCAGCGCGTGGGCCAAAGATTTGCATGAGGGCGATCCTCATCGCGCACCCATGAACTACAATTTCCGCCTCACGGTGGCGAAGAATCCCAAGCTGCAGGTGCCCATCCCGGCGCCGAAGCATTACGATGAAAAACGTTACGCACTGCTGGCCAACTGGTTCCGCGATCAGACTCTGCAAAAGAAGCCGGTGAAACTGGCAGACATCATCGACCTCTACGGGCGCCGCAACGGCAAGTTCGAAATGAACAACAAGCAGTCCGCCATCTATTCGCTCGGACACTTTGGCGGTCAATTTGACTGGCCTGACGCCAGTTACCAAGAGCGCGCTCGCATTTACCAGGATCACATGGATTACACGCTCGGCCTGCTGCATTTCCTCGCCACCGACGACGCAGTGCCTGAAAAGGTGCAGGAGGAGATGAAGTCTCTGGGGCTGCACAAGGACGAGTTCGCCGACAATGGGAACATGCCATATCAGCTCTATGTGCGCGAGGCGCGTCGGATGCGCGGCGAACATGTCGTGACTCAGCAGGATGTGCAGGATGACCGCCGCAAGCCGGACAGCATCGGCATGAGCAGCCATTTCATCGACTGCCATCACGTTCAGCGCGTGGCCTTAAATGAAAACGAGTTCGTTAATGAAGGCCGCATCTGGCGCATGGGCTACGCTTATCAGATTCCTTATCGGGCACTCACGCCAATAGCCGCCGAATGCACGAACCTGCTCGTGCCCGGCGCAGCCAGCTACACACACGTGGCATTCTGTACGCTGCGTCTGGAAAGTGTGTGGATGATCACCGGTCACGCTGCGGGCATCGCCGCAGCGCAGGCGGTGAAGGACGATACGACCGTGCAGAATGTTCCGCTGGCCCCATTGCAGGAGAAGTTGCGTGCCCAGAAGCAGGTGGTCGATTTTATGCCCGGCCTGCCGGAGAAGTGTGAGCATCTCAACGGCCCGCCGGAATTTTGACGTTCATTTCAATATAAAATCTCTCCCATGTTTACCCGTCGCCACTTCATCGCTTCCATCACTGCTGCAATGGGAGGATCCGTTTTCGCTGCCAACGGCAAGCCGAAAACTATTCTTCTACAGTCCGCCTGGGACACGGTGAACATTGGCGACATCGGTCACACGCCGGGAACACTGCATGTCATCGAAGAGCATCTGCCTGAGGTGAAGGTGGTGCTGTGGGCGATGAAGCTGGATGAGCGCGTCACCGTGATGCTCAAGACGCGTTTCCCCAAGGTGGAGATCATGCAAGGCAGCCTCACAGGCAAAGGCGAAAAGGACGAAGCACTGCGGCAGGCGATCACGGGTTGCGATCTGTTCATCCGAAACTCAGGCATGGGCCAGGACATCAGTTTCATGCAGTTTTGCCAGAAGGTGGGCAAACCCTACGGCCTCTTTGGGCAGTCGTACTTTGCCAGTATGGTGGATGGCAAAGGCTCAGAAGAGCGTGTCGCCTTGCTGAACGCCGCTTCGTTCATTTACACACGTGAGACGAAGACGCTGAACATCCTTAAAAGCCATGGCATCAAGGCACCCGTGCTCGAGTTCGGGCCGGACGGCTGTTTCGGCATCGACGTGCGTGATGATGTGCGCGGATTGGCGACCATGAAAAAGCTTGGGTTGGAGGAGCGGAAGTTCATCACCCTGCAACTGCGCACCAACACCGCCAAACTGCCCGGCGTGGACGACACCCGTACCCCGAAGCTCAACCCTTTGCATCCTACGCCTGAGCAGGTCGCAGATGACGAACGCCGTGCGGCGAAATATCGGGAACTGGTCACGATGTGGGTCCAAAAGACCGGACACAAGGTGCTGATCGCGCCAGAGACGATCAAAGAGATGGGACATAACAAGCGCCTCATTCACGATCCGCTCCCGCCGGAGATCCAAAAGCATGTGGTGAACCTGGAGTACTTCTGGAACGCTGATGAAGCCGCCTCCATTTTTGCGCGGGCCCACACCGTCGTCTGCCATGAGCCGCATTCTCCGATCATCACCCTGGCAAACGGCACGCCGATCATCCACACCTACTCCGAGTTCCACTCGCCGAAGTGCTGGATGTTCAAGGACATCGGTCTGGGCGATTGGCTGCTGGAAATGGACGAAACACCTGTGGAGAAGATGACGGAAACGCTCTTTGCCATTGATGCCGACTACCCTGCGGCCCAAGGAAAAGTGAAGAAGGCCATGGCCTATGTGCATGAGTGCTTCGGCAAATCGATGCAGCACGTGAAGGGCATCCTCGAAAAACCCTGATGATTTGACGGCAAAAAGAAAGGGCCGGGGTTCGTTTTCACACGCCATGTCTTCGATTTCCCGCCGGGTGTTCCTCAGTCAAAGCGCTCTTTGCCTCTCAGGTCTGGGGGCGAACAGCCTCCTCGCTGCTGATGCAGCATCAGCCCCGCTGCTGCGTGTCGGTTTGATGACGGATCTGCATTATGCGGACAAGGAACCCACCAAGACGCGCTTCTACCGCGAAGCTCTTGGCAAGCTGGATGAAGCAGTGGCTCACATGAACCGTGAAAAACCGGCGCTGGTGGTCGAACTTGGCGATTTCATTGATCAGGCCGACTCGGTGGAGCGCGAGATCGAGTGGTTGAAGACGATGGAATCGCATTTCGCGAAGCTGACGATGCCGAGGCACTACGTACTGGGGAATCACTGCGTGGGAACGCTTACAAAGCAGGAATTTGCGCAGCATACCAAGGCGACTGGTGGCCATGCGGCAGTTGAGGCCGGTGGTGCGACGTTTTTGATCCTGGATGCCTGCTTCCGTGAGGATGGCACGCCGTATGAACGGAAGAATTTCAACTGGCAGGATGCCAACCTTCCCAAACCAGAACTGGCATGGCTGGAGGCAGCGCTGAGCAAAGCCAGCGGTCCGGTGATCATCTTCGCACATCAACGGCTCGACATGGACAAGGCGCATGCCGTTCGCAATGCCGCTCAAGTGCGTGCGCTGCTGGAAAAGTCCGGCAAGGTGCTTGCCGTCTTTCAGGGGCACTCGCACAAGAACGACTACCAGCAGATTGCCAGCATTCACTACACCACACTCGTGGCGATGGTCGAAGGCAGCGGCGCGGAAAACAACGGCTACACAATGCTCGACGTCATGGCCGATGGGTCCATGCGCTTGAACGGCTTTCGCAGGCAGACAAATCGCACATTGAATCACACATGAAACATCTTCTCCTTCTTCTGACACTCACAAGTTCCGCGCTGGCGGTGGAACCCGGCTTTGAAGCCATCTTCGACGGGAAAACTCTCGATGGCTGGAAACAGGATGGTAATTGGTCGGTTGTGAACGGCGAGATCACCCGCGTGAAACGTGGCGGCTCCCTGACGTATGAAAAGGCGAAGGTGCCGGATGATTTTGAGCTGCGCTTTGACTGGAAGGTGGCGAAGGGCTGCAACAGCGGCGTGTACTACCGGCCGGGCCAGTATGAGTATCAGTTGCTCGACAACGCCAACAGCCACTACGGTGAGAATCCGCGGCAGAGTGCTGCGTCGCTGTTTTTTTGCATCGGCCCGACCAAGGATGTTGTGCGGCCGTTTGAGCAGTGGAATGAGGCGCGTGTCATCTGCAAGGGCAGTGTCATTCAGCACTGGTTGAACGGAGAGAAAGTGGTCGATTTCGACTATGCCAATCCGCGTTGGAAAGATGCGGTCAAGCTGGTGAGCTATCGCGGTACCGATCTGACGAAGCGTGGAGGCAATCTCTGGCTGCAGGACCATGGTGCGCCTGTGTGGTTCAAGAATTTGCGCTGGCGGGCGATTCCTACTGATGAGCCGCTGGTGAGTGAAAACCTCACACCCATGCCCGTGTCCGAGGTTGCGCTGAAAAAAGAGCAGGAGCGCATTCAGGAGCTGCTGCACCCCAAACCCAAGCCTGCGAAGAAATCTGCATGGCAGCACAAGGAACTGAAACGTTTCAAGGCCGATGAGGCTCATCAAGGCGTGGCGGTGGACGATGCGCACTTTTATGCGATTACCAACGCGGCCATTGGCAAGTATCGCAAAGACAACGGCGAACGCGTTGGCGGCTGGAAAGAAGCGAATGATGGCCACATCAAGCATCTGAATGCCGGACTCGTGCTCGATGGGAAACTCTACTGCGCGCATTCGAATTACCCCGAGATGCCGATGAAGAGCTCCGTGGAGATTTGGGATCCGCAGACGATGCAGCATCTGGAGTCCATCGATTTGACCGACGCTGGTGGTTCACTGACTTGGGTGGATCGTCGCGAAGGAAAATGGTACGCCTGCTTTGCGCAGTATGCGAAGACCGGTGATCCTGCGAGGACGCGGATCGTGGCGTTTGATGCGCAGTGGAAGAAGCTCGGAGAACTGAGGTTCCCGGGCGAAATGGTGGCGAAGTTTGGCAAGAACAGCAGTTCCGGCGGCAGCTTCGGGCCAGACGGACATCTCTTCATCACCGGCCATGACGCGCAGGAGCTCTACGCGCTCGATCTTCCAGCCAAGGGGGATGTGTTAGTCTGGAAGACTGCGATTCCGATAAGCGCACACGGCCAAGCCTTTGCCTGGGATCGTGGCGAACCTGGGATGCTGTATTCCATCGATCGGAAGACACATAAGGTGATTGTCTCGCGTGTGCAATGATCCAAGTTTATATCAGCCTTGCTGCAAGACGGCCTTGGTGCCCGGCTCCCAAGTCAGGCCCCAGTCGCGGAGTGACTTCAGGGTGGGGCGGAGGGCCTCGCCTTTCTCGGTGAGTTCGTAGGCCATCCGTTTGCCGCTGTCCGAGGCGGGTATCTGGCGCACGATGCCGGATTCGAGCAGACGTTCGAGGCGATCGCTGAGGATGTTGGTGGGTATGCCTTCGGGTGAGCTGACAAAGTCTTTGAAGCGGCTGCGGCCCAGCATGAGATCGCGGATGACGAGCAGCGTCCAACGGTCGCCAAAGACATCGAGAGCACAGGACACCGGGCAGGGGGAGCGGCGTGAGGATGGCGGTGGTGCCTTGAGCGGGCGTTTGGATGCTTTGGCCTTGGGCATGACGAAGTATGATTTAGATCACTTGCATTTCAAAAGTAAAATACTTGCAAAACGCAAGTGAAGTATAATTGTGGGCGGAATGAGCACCAACACTGATCCTCAACTCGCCCCACCAGGGGCCGGACTTCCCGCCATCGAACTTTGGGTCGCCCGGCTGCTGTTTGCGCTGACACGCCGTCGCGGAAACCGCGAGACTTTTGTCGCCAAATTTGAGCAGGAGCGTGCGGCGATCCGTGCGCTGGTGGATTCCTGCCCTGAAACTCAGCGTGGAGAGCGGGTCCTCATCGCCCGCCTGCGCGGACTGGAGGACAGCAGCCGCAACTGGTCCGTGTGGATGACCCTGGACCATCTGCGCATCACCAACACCGCTTTGGCCCGAGTCATTTCGGCACTGGCTGCTGGCAAGGTGCCACCAGGCAAGGCGAGCACGGCGGCGGTCAAGCCTTCTGCGGCGGTTACAGCGACCGTCGAGGCAGAATTTGAGCGCTCTTGCGATGATGTGCTCGCCTCGATCACAGCGGCTACCGAGTTGAAGACCCAGGTGCGTTATGCACATCCGTGGTTTGGGCCGCTGGATGCTTTAGGCTGGGCGGCGATGGCGGGCATGCACATGGGCATTCATCGTGTGCAGATTGAAAGCATCATGGCAGGATTGCGTCGATGAAGCAGCCGCTTTCGCTCACCACAGACCCCATTCCACAACTCATCTGGCGCATCGCGTTGCCGATGAGCGTGGGCATGTTTTTCAGCACGATGTTCAATGTGGTGGACACACTGTGCGCGGGCTGGCTTGGCACGGAATCGCTGGCGGCGCTCTCGCTGTCGTTTCCTCTATACTTTGTCGTGTTTGCCATTGGCAGCGGGATCAGCCAGGGCACCACGGCCCTGCTGGCGAATGCGCTGGGAGCGGGCCACGCAGCGGATGCACGCAGGGTGTTTGCGCAGTCGCTGTTGTTCGCCATCTCGGCGGGCGTGCTGCTTTCCATTGTGGGCTGGCTTGTGGCACCGTGGCTGTTTCGGCTGCTCGGTGCCGAGGGCAGTTATTTGAGCACGGTGCTGGACTACATGAATGTGATTCTCGCCGGCGGTGTGTTCTTTCTGCTGCCGATGATCCTGAACTCGGCGTTGTCTGCGCAGGGCACCACCTGGGTGTTTCGAAATTTTCTCATGGCGGGTTTCGTGGCGAACATCGTGCTCAATCCGTTGCTGATGTGGGGCTGGGCCGGACTTCCTGCGATGGGCGTGAGCGGGATCGCACTGGCCACGGTGATCGTGCAGATGGGCGGCGGGGCGTTTCTATGGTCGCATGTCAGGAAGGCGGAGTTTTGCCGAGATCTGCGGCGGGATGATTTCAAACCCGACATACAGGTGCTGCGGCGGATTGCAGGGCAGGCGTTACCAGCGGCGCTGAACATGCTCACCATCTCGTTGGGCGTGTTTGTTATCACCTGGTTCGTGAAACACTTTGGCAAGGAGGCCGTCGCGGCCACCGGCATCGCCACACGCATCGAGCAGATCGTGCTCATGCCTGCCATCGGTCTGAACTCCGCAGTGCTTAGCATCGTGGGGCAGAATCATGGAGCCGGGCTGCCTCAGCGCGTGCGTGAAGCCTGGGTGACGAATGTGAAGGTCGGCGCAGGCCTTATGCTGCTTGGCGGCTTTTTGGTGTGGCTGCTGCGTGATCCTGCCATGCGATTGTTTACACAAGACATGACCGTGATTGGTCACGGGCGCGACTATCTGCGCTGCTCGTCCGTGACACTCGCGGCGTATCCAATCCTGTTTGTCACCGTCTTTGCCATGCAGGGCATCAAGCGGCCTGCTTATGGTCTGTGGATGGGCATTTACCGGCAGATCGTCGCGCCGGTGATCGTGTTTCATACCCTCGCGTTCACCCTCGGCTGGGGCCTGTGGGGCGTGTGGTGGGGCATCTGCATGGTCACCTGGAGCGCAGCCATTTTCGCGTTCGGCTGGGGTTGGCGGAAGTTTTGAAGCATTTCTGTCGCAGCCGACGAGCAGCGCCCGATTGACAAATTCGCGGCACCGGCGACGCATCCGGCATGTCCGCCAAACCTGATCCCGCCACACTGCCTTGCAGCCCTGCAGATGAAACCGCCGGTCTGAAATACTTCCCGCGCATGCTGGGCAAGATCCGCCTGCATGCCGCTGGAAAGCTGTGGGAGGACCTCCATGCCAACCTGGGCAAGGGTAGCGATGCTGCCTGCACCGCATTCCTGCACGTGAACTATGACGACCTGAAGGCCCGCGTGCTGCAAGGCGGCACAGACGAGGAGATTTTGCAGTGGTGCCAGGAGCAGACCCGCCCGCTGAATGACACCGACAAGCTTGTCTGGAACTACTACACGATGAAACTCGGCATCAATGACCACATCACCGCCATCCTGGCGAAGCGGAAGGCCGACGGCGGCCTCGGAGATCGTGACGACATCCAGACCATCACGCATTACATGGATGTGGATGAGGGAAGGCTGCCCTGAATGAGTGAAGAGGCGTCACAGCCAGTTTCCTTTTGGAACAGCGTGCGGCAGTCGCTGCGCGGTGAGGAGCATGACTACACAGCGCTGCCGCTGAACCGTGCAGTCATCCTGCTCGCGGTGCCCATGGTGCTGGAGATGATCATGGAGTCACTGTTTGCGGTGGCAGATGTGTTTTGGGTGTCACGGCTCGGGAAAGAAGCCGTGGCTGTCGTGGGCCTCACGGAGTCGATCATGACGCTCATCTATGCGGTGGCGATTGGCATTTCGATTGCGGCCACGGCGATTATATCCCGCCGCATTGGTGAAAAACAGCCGGAACTTGCGGCGCAGGCGGCAGGGCAGATCGTACTGCTCGGCGTGCTGATGGCGACGGGCATTGGTATCGTGCTGGGGTATTTTGCCCCGGACATTCTGCGGCTGATGGGTGCGGGTGAGGAGATCGTGACTCTCGGCTCCGGGTTTGCCCGAATGATGCTGGGTGGCAATGCCACCGTGTTTTTGATCTTCCTCATCAATGCCATCTTTCGCGGTGCGGGTGATGCCGTGATCGCCATGCGGACACTGTGGCTGGCGAATGCGCTGAACATTGTGCTGGGGCCGTGCTTCATCTTTGGCTGGTGGATCTTTCCCGAGCTGGGCGTCATAGGTGCGGCCGTGGCGACGAACATTGGTCGCGGCGTGGGTGTGCTGTATCAGCTCTGGCATCTCGCGGGGCATCACAGCCGTGTGAAAGTACGCTGGCAGCATTTCAGACCGGAACGGGAGCTGATTGGCGCGGTGCTGCGCAAGTCTGGCAGTGGCATCGTGCAGCTTCTCATCAGTACGACGAGCTGGGTGGGGCTGTTCAAAATTCTCGCGCTCTTCGGCAGTTCAGCGCTGGCGGGTTACACGATTGCGATTCGCATCGTGGTCTTTGCCCTGATGCCGGCGTGGGGGCTGGCGAATGCCGGAGCCACGCTGGTGGGGCAAAACCTCGGTGCACAGAAACCGGAGCGTGCGGAGGCGGCGGTCAAGATCGCCATGAAATTAAACATCATGGTTTTGAGCGTTGTCGGCATCGCTTTCGTACTGTGCGCGCATTCGCTGATCCGCCTGTTCACGCAAGATCCCGAGGTGGTGACATACGGTACCCAGGCACTGTGGATCATAAGCCTCGCCTTCCCGCTCTATGCGGCCGGGATGTGCTTCGAATCCGCTTTCAACGGCTCCGGCGACACCTGGACGCCTGCGCGGCTGAATTTTCTGTGTCTGTGGCTCGGGCAGATTCCCATCGCCTGGGGGTTGTCGAAATCTCTCGGCTTCGGCCCGGTGGGGGCTTTTATCGCCGTGCCCGTGGCCTATTCACTGCTGGCCATTTTTAGCTGGCTTCTTTTCAAACGCGGGAAGTGGAAATTTCAGAAGGTTTGAAAAGTTTCTTATGCCTTTGATGGAACAGAAAACCTTGCCTGCCGCGACTTGATGGAAGCTGTTTGGCTCTTGGAATCGAGCGGTTCAAAAACGAGAAACTAATCTTAAGGAAGGGTGGGGTGTAGCGGTTGACCTTACCCCGAAGGAGAAGAGGAAGCCTTCCATTTGAACAACGCCGTTTTTATGGCATCAAAGCCCCCCCCCAAACTTCTATACGTACAGGACAGCCCCATGCACACAACCAACCTGCGCTGCCTTCGAGGAGCCCAAACGATCGTAGGGTCGTTATTCACCGCCCTTGCGTTGGCTGCTACCGCCCATGCTGATGTCCTGGTCTGGGACACCAACATCGTCACAGGTGGCGCCCAGGACGGTGCCGGCACCTGGACAGCCGGACTGGCCAATTGGTTTAACCAGACACAAACACTGCAGAACCAGAACTGGTTGAATGGCAGTGATGCGGTGATTGGCGCTGGCAGCGGCGCAGCAGGAGCGGTCGCTCTCAGCGGTCCGGTCACCGTGGGAAGTCTGACCTTCAATACAGCGACCAGCGGAACTTACACACTCGGCGGCAGCGGCACGCTGACTTTGGGCGGCGGTTCCATCGTCGCCAATGCGAATGCCTCCATCAGTACGATTCTTGCAGGAACCAGCGGGCTTGCCAAGACGGGTTCTGGCACGCTCTCACTCAATGGCAGTTCCGCGAACATCTACACGGGCACCACAAACATCAGTGCGGGGACGCTTGCATTGAGCAAAAGTTCGGGCGTGGCGGCCATCACGGGTGATATCATGATCTCCAATGGCGGGCATCTACAGATGAGCACCAATGAACAGATCGCAGATACGGCGAACGTGACGATGAGTGATTCGGGCAGTGTCTTCAATGGCATTGGGGTCAATTCTGGACAGGGCGGTGTCACCGAAACAATTGCCAGCCTGATGGTGACTGGTGGCGTGGTGAATTCAGGCACCTCTGCAATTGGTTTTACAGTCACCGGCGCTGTCAGTTTCACGGGGGGTGCGGGCAATTCCATCTACGTTGGCAACAGTGGTTCCACCTTCGCCGCAAATTCACTGACGCTGATTAACATGACCTCCACATCGGGGCTTTCCAGCAACAGCTTCACCATTTTCGGAAACAGTGCCTCAATTCAAAGTTCGTTTACGGTTGGCAGTGGTGGATTGACGTTGAACGGCAGCATTCTCAACCTGCGCCAGGGCAGTTTGACTCCCAATCCCGCCTTGGGCAGCCGCTTGGTGTTGAATGGCAACGTGACCACCACCGGTTCCACATCCTCGCAGATCCGGCTCGATACGAGCGGGGGCACTCAAGGTGAAGCGGCCCTTTATTTGAGCGGCACGGCAGGATCGGTGACGCGGACCTTCGACATCGCGTCTGGTGCGGACCTCGATATCAGCGTGTCGATCACCAATGGTGCTTCTGCGGCGGCCGGCATTCTCAAAACGGGTGCAGGTATGTTGACTTACAGTGGCACGCTGGCGAACACCTTCACTGGAGACACCACCATCAACGCTGGCACCTTGCGCCTCAACAAAACGGCGGGCGTCACCGCCGTGGTTGGCAACATTATCGTCAACACCGGTGGCACGCTTCAGCTCAACGCCAGCAACCAGATTGCGGACACGGCGGGCATTACGCTGAATGGCGGGGCGATCTCGGGATTGTTCACTGATGAAACGATCGCATTCTTCACGCAGAACTCCGGTGGCATTTCCGGCAGCAACACTGGGCATTACACCATCACCGGTGCGCTTACGCTGGCAGGCGGGAGCCAGTTCGTCATCAACAGCAGCGCCATTCCGGCGAGCTGGAACGTGGGCAGCGCCATCCTCACCGGGGCTGACATTTTGATCGGGGGCAACAACGGCGCGGCCAATCCGCGCACTTCGCTGACCATCGGCGCTGGCGGGCTGCTCATGGCAGGACGCACGATCACGATGAACGTGGGCACTGCGGGAGTGATCCTGTACTTGAACGGTGATTTCACCGGCACAGGGACGAACACCATCACAAGCGACGCGACTACGAGCGTTCAGCCGCTCCTAGAGATCGGTGCGGCCTCACGCACCTTCAACGTGCTCAATGGCACGACCACTCTTGGGGTGATCGTCAGTGGTGCAGGCGGCAGTCTGGTGAAGACCGGCGCAGGGTTGTTGCAGGTGACCGCAGCAGACACCTATTCCGGCACCACCACTAGCAGTGGCGGCACGTTCAGTGTGACAGGCACACTCGGAGCTCTGACCAGCACGACCGCCCTCATTGTGAACCACGGTGGCATTTTACAGGACGGCAGTTCCACCGCAGCAAACAACAACAGCGTGGCCAACCGCATCAACACGGCAGCGACACTCACCCTGGGCGATACCATAGGAGGAGGCACATTCACCCTCATGTCTGCGGCCACGGGCTCGCACACGCAGGATCTTGCCAGTCTCACGATCGCCGGCGGTGCGAACACCGTGAATGTCACAGCTGCAGCCAGCACCACCGCTACATTGACCTTCACCGGCGCCGGCCCCTATGTGCGCACCGGCGGCACGGTGAACTTTGTGCAAAATCCCGCCGTGGGCGGCAGCATTGTCTTCACCAATGCGCCGACCGGGGCCGGGAATGTGACGGGAGGCCTGTTGGTGGGTGCCACGCTCAATGGCACCGATTTGATCGCGGCGCAGTCGGGGGTGCTGACGGCGTTCAGCGGTTGGATTTCCACCGGCACGGATACGTGGACGACGGGGGCTGCGATGGATGTCACCGGCAGCAACCCAGTGGCCTACAGTGCCGCCGACATCGCGGCGTTGCGGTTCAATACCGCCGGGCCTTTCACCGTCACGCTGGCTGGTTCACACACAATCAATTCGGATGTCATTTTGATGACCACCAATGCCGGAAGCGGCGCCTCGCTCATCACGGGTGGCACCGTTCGCGGCACTGCGGGTGGAGAGCTGACGGTGAGCCAGTACAACACCGGAGGCACATTGCAGATCGCCTCAATCATTGCCGATAACACCAGCGCGACCGGCTTTGGTAAAAACGGTGGCGGCCTGCTGATCCTGAGCGGTGCCAACACCTACACCGGCATCACCCGTGTGAGTGAAGGCGTGCTGCGTGCTGCGGATGGCACGGGCCTGCCCACGGGTTCCGCCCTGCTGCTGAATGGCGGCGTGTTTGAATCCTCCTCCGCCACGATTAACCGTGCACTCGGCACGACAGCGGGTGCCGTGCGTCTGACCGGTAGCACCGCTGGATTCAGTGCAGCGGGAACTGCGGTGACGGTAAATCTGGGCGGCAGTGGCGCGACCGTGCAGTGGGGCGGGGCCAACTTTGATCCCTCCACGCTGATATTGAACGCCTCCACCGCCACAGCGGCCCTGAATTTTGCGAACGGCATCGATCTCAACGGCGCAAACCGCAGCATCCGGGTAGATGCGAACACCGCCACCCTTTCCGGCGTGATCAGCAACAGCGTGACTGGTTCGCCCGCGGGTCTCAGCAAGTCCGGCGGCGGCACTCTGACGCTGACCCAGGTCAACACCTTCGACGGTGGCGTGACGGTAACCGGGGGCACGCTGGGCATCGGCAATGACCAGGCCTTGGGATCTGCAGTGCTGACCGTGAGCGGCGGGAGCCTGGTGGCGGATGGGGCGGCGCATGCCATCAGCAACAATGTCGTGCTCTCGGGCACCACCACGATCAGTGGCGTGAACACGCTTGCCCTCAGCGGCGTGGTGAGCTCCACCGGCACCCTGAGCAAGACCAGTACCAGCATTCTGGAGCTGAGTGGCAACAACACTTACACAGGAACCACCAGCGTCAGCGGCGGCATCCTGCGCGTGCTGAGCAATACAGCGCTCGGAGCCACCTCCGGCGGCACGGTGGTCACCGGTGCCTCTCATGTGGAACTGGCGGATGGTGTCGTCGTCACTGGCGAGACGATCACCGTTTCCAGTACCTCCGGCACCACTGGGACGGGAAGCCCCACGGTGAATCGCGGGGGTTTGCAGGCCGGTGTAAACGCCACCGCCGAATGGGCAGGAGATGTCATTCTCGGTGTCGATCTGGCACGCATCGGTGTGCAGGAAGGCGGCACCCTGACCATCAGCGGCAACATCACCGATGGTGCCAATAGTTTCACCCTGCGGCTCAGTGGTGAACTGACCGGCACCGGCGGTGTGATTCTCTCCGGCACCGGCAATGCCTGGGATGGCCAGACTGAAATCGTGCGTGGCACGATCTACCTCGGTGCGGACAACACCCTGCCCACCACCGCGATCCTCGATATTCACTTCATCAACTCCAACAACAACGAATACGCCGGTCTGGACATGAACGGTTTCAACCAGACCATCGGCAGCCTGCGCAACGATGGTGTCACAGGAGCCAACGCGGAGCTGAAGAACACCAGCCGCAAGCTGTCCACCCTCACCATCAATGAAACGGGTGCCGCAAACTACACAGGCGTCATCACGGGCAATCTGGCCGTGGTGAAAATCGGGGCGGGCACCACCACGCTGTCGCAGACCAACAGTTTCACCGGCGGTATCACCGTGAACGAAGGCGTGCTGCAGGTGGCTAATTCAAATGCGCTCGCCAGTGGCGATCTCACGGTCAATGGCGGGGCGCTGGCTGGCGGCAAACTCGACCTGAACAACACCAGCACCACCGTCAATGCGCTCAACGGGGCGGCTGGCACGGTCTCCGGCATCATTGCCAACGAAAGCACCACCAGTGCCGTTCGCACGCTGACGGTCGGGGTGAATCATGCCTCCAGCACCTATGCGGGCCAGATCGTGGACAACTCCGGCGGCGCGGCGCTTGGCACCGTGGCCCTTGCCAAGATCGGCACCGGCACCCTGACTCTCACGGGTACCAGCAGCTACACCGGCGACACCACGATCAGCAACGGGATCCTGGTGGCCGATTACAGCACAGGAGTGCCGCTGAGCGCCTCCTCCACCATCAAAATGAACGGCGGCACGCTCGTGATTGCCAACGCCACCACGGCCACCATCGGCGCCATCACCCAGGTGCAGAGTGCGGGCTTCACCACCGGTGTGCTGCGCATCGAAAACGGTGCCACCATCACCACCAGCGCTTTCGCTGCGGAAGGCTACACGCCCTTCCTTTTGGATGTCACCGGCGGTGGCACCTTGGTGGCCAGTTCCCTCACAAACGCGGCCGTCATCAATGGCATTTTGATGGGCACCAACAGCAACCGTGCCACCCTTTATGTGCAGGATGACGCCGGTCTGGGTTTCGCCACCCAAAACGGCAGCAATGAAATCGTGCGCTACATCGCAGCCACGGCGCTCACGGTGAGCAATACGTCCAGCACCACGAACTTCCTCCTCTCGGGCGATGTGACCCGCACCGCCAGCCTCTCTTTCAATACCATCCAACTCGAGACTTCCGGGGGCAATGTGACGCTCAACATGGGTGCCAGCAACATCACCGTCGGCACCTATGGGCGTGGCATTCTGGCCACCGGCACCCATGATGCCACCATCACCGCAAGCACCGGCGCTGTCACCGGCGGGTCCATTTACTTCACCAATTACAGCACTGGCGCCTTGGCGCTGGATATCAGCCTGGCCGCTCAGACCGTGATCATTGCCGGCACCGGTCTCACCACCTACAGCCAGACCGCCAATCCCGCCGATCTCTATGTCACCGGTGGTGTCTTCCGCATGCAGGGAGCCAGCCGCGATTACAACACCAACGTCCTCCGCATTTATGGCGGCGGCGTGTTCGAAATCGGCGCGGACCTGAATGCTGCAGCGGACGGCGATTTCACCCGTGCTGTCGGCACGGCGGCAGGGCAGGTGGCCCTCGTGGGCAATGGCGGTTTCAGTGCGTATGGCGCGGGCCGCGTCGTGGCGCTCGGTGGCACAGCAGCCCCGACCGCACTGACCTGGGGTGCTTCAAATTTCCTCAGCGGCCCTGGCGGCGACAATAACTACAGCCTGATGTTCGGCTCCGTCTATTCGACGAACACCGTCGAGTTCCAAAACGCCATCAATCTCGGCTCGCGTGATCGCATCATCGACGTCGCCGACGGCACGGACAGCACCAACGTCGATGCACGCCTGACCGGCCAGCTCAGCGGCACGGGCGCGCTCGTCAAGGAAGGCACCGGCACTCTCGAATTCACCGCAGTGAATACCTACAGCGGATCCACTCAGGTGAATA
This sequence comes from Prosthecobacter sp., assembly GCA_021733925.1. Taxonomy (GTDB): domain Bacteria; phylum Verrucomicrobiota; class Verrucomicrobiia; order Verrucomicrobiales; family Verrucomicrobiaceae; genus Prosthecobacter. The sequence continues at coordinate 35,958 of JAIPJY010000001.1, forward strand.
ACGGTGCGCTGCTGATCAGCGCTACTGGCACCACCGGAACCGGCGCTGTCACTGTTGCAAACGGTGCCACGCTCATGGGCAGCGGTGTAGTTCAGGGGAGCAGTTTCAAGCTTGAAAACAATGCCACGCTGCAGGCCGGAAATGGCACGGCGACGGGGGATCTCGGCACTCTCACCTTTCAATCCTCCGGCCAGGCAGTCTTTGACGTGCAGAGCGGCTCGCAGGTCATCCTCGGCATCACGACCGCGACGAATCAAGGCACCATCGATCCCTACTTCGGCGGCAACGCAATCGGCAGCGCCGGGTACAATGACTATGTGGATGCCTTTGGCGGCCTCGGCACGGGCCAGCATGACCTGCTCACCTTTGACGGCGCAGCCGGAACCACGCTCACCTTCAGCGGCAATGTGGTGGTGCTCCCAGACAATTTCACCGCCCAGGCTGGCGAGGTTTTCAATCTCCTCGACTGGACCGCACTGGTGACCACCGATTTCAGCGGCTTCAATGTCGGCACAAACTTCCGCACCGGTGCTGGTGATGATCTCTCGCAGCTCGATCTGCCGGAGCTCACCGGGGGCCTGGTCTGGGACATCAGCCGCTTCACCACCAGCGGTGTCATCGTCGTCGTTCCTGAGCCCGGACGTGCCATGCTCCTCCTGTTTGGAACCCTGCTGGCTTGTTTCCGCCGCCGCCGATGATCTGACGGCGTGGCGTTGCGCGGCGGCTGGCCTATCGCAACTACGTTGAGCAGAGTGCCGCCCTTGGATTTGTCATTGGCATTGAGGGGTTCACCCGCATTGATCAGGCATCAACCTGCCGCTGGTTCAGCCAATACAACGGCGAGAGCTACAACACCGGCCTCGTCAGCGTCGCGGACCATGCTGGCCGAAATATTGAAGACGAACCACACCATCTACGACCTCCTTCTTGGCAAGCGCCCGCCGTTCGTCTGGGATGACCCGCGTTTCCGAGTGGAAGCCAAGTAAGGTGGCCTAGATCAAGGATGGTCATTCAGCTGCCAAGGATGCGCATCTGGCCCCGCTTGTCAGTTGTGCTGGTGATCTGCAAGTCTCCTTGCTAAGATGTGGTTTATGCCATCCAAATCCAAAATCGTTCAGCTCGTGGCCAGCGGTGACCTGCGCCTTTCTGCCAACCAAACCTGCTGGGCGGCCCAGGCGGCCATGGAGGAGGCGCTGGGTGACGCATTGAAAGCGGAGGGCTGGGAGGTCAAGCGTGCGCATGCTTTGGACACATCGAAAAAGCACGGTTTCATCGATTCACAGCGGATGGGCATCGAAGTGTTTCGCGGCATCGACCCCGAGCTGCCGCTGATCGTCGCGGAGGCGGTGTGGCAGTACTCGCATCATGTCCTGGCCGGTTTGACCACGCATCGTGGCCCGATTTTGACCGTGGCAAACTGGAGCGGCCAGTGGCCGGGGCTGGTGGGCATGCTCAATCTGAACGGCTCCCTCACGAAGGCGGGCGTGAAATACTCGACGCTGTGGAGCGAGGACTTCACCGACACATTTTTCAAGACCAAGCTGAAGCAGTGGCTCAAGTCCGGCAGCATCACCCACGATCTCAGCCACGTGCAGAAACTGGAGAAGGTGAAGGTGCCAGCCAAGATAACCGCTCTTGGCAAGGATCTCGCCACCACCCTGCGCACGGACAAAGCTATCATGGGCATCTTCGATGAAGGCTGCATGGGCATGTTCAATGCGATCATCCCTGACCACGCGCTGCATGCCTGTGGCGTGTTCAAGGAGCGGCTCAGCCAGTCCGCGCTTTATCATGAAGCGATGCAGGTGACCGATTCGGACGCGCTGGCCATCCACACCTGGATGGTGAAACACGGCATGACCTTCCAGCTCGGCGACGACCACGCCACGCAGCTCACTCGCGATCAGGTGCGGCTGCAGTGCAAGATGTACGCCGCGGCTGTGCGCATCGCAGATGATTTCGGCTGCGACGCCATCGGCATCCAGTATCAGCAGGGTTTGAAGGATCTGCTGCCGGCGAGTGATCTCGTCGAAGGCATGCTCAACAATTCGGACCGCCCACCGGTCAAGTCGCGTGACCGCAAACGCACCCTGCTGGAAGGACAGCCACTGCTGCATTTCAACGAGGTCGATGAATGCGCAGGCCTGGACGGCATGCTCACCCAGCGAGTGCATCGCGCTCTGCAGCAGCCCATTGAAACGACCCTGCACGACGTGCGCTGGGGCGAAAAATTCGGCAAGGACTACGTCTGGGTCTTCCTCATCAGCGGTGCAGCTCCTCCCGCCCATTTCGCCGAAGGCTGGAAAAGTGCCGAAGGCTTCCGTCAGCCCCCGATGTACTTCCCAAGCGGCGGCTCCACGCTGCGCGGCATTTCCAAGCCGGGCGAGATCGTCTGGTCTCGCATCTACGTGCAGGATGAAGCGCTGCACATGGACATCGGCCGCGGCTGTGTCGTCGATCTCCCGCGTGAGGAAACCGAGCGCCGCTGGCAGCTCACCACGCCACAATGGCCGATCATGAGCGCCGTGACCTATGGCGTGAGCCGTGACCAGCTCATGGCCAAGCATCAGGCCAATCATGTCCAGGTCGCCTATGCCAATGACGCCAAGGCGGCGGACGAATGCATGTTTGCCAAGGCGGCGATGGCCCGCGCCCTGGGCATGCAGGTGAATGTGTGCGGCACCCTGTCGCGCTGATTGTTTTTTTCCAACCATGAAGCTCCTCCAACCACTCCTGCTCGCCTGCCTCTGCAGCCAGGCCTTTGCCGCTGACGGCCTCACGCCGCTCAAGTACAACAACCCCGGCCTCGTGGTCGATCTTGGAGTCGGTCTATGGGCTTGGCCGCTGCCGATGGACTTCGATGGAGATGGCGACCTCGACCTCGTCGTGAACTGTCCCGACAAGCCCTACAACGGTGTTTATTTCTTCGAGAACACCAGCGGCGACACAGCGAAAAACAAGATGCCCGTGTTCAAGGCGGCCAAACGCATCAGCGCTGGGAAGTCGAATGTGCAGGTCAGCTACGTGGACGGCCAGCCACGCGTGCTCTCGCCCGGCAGGGAGTATCCCGATTTTCTCAAAACCGGTCTGGAGCATGAGCAGAAGCTGCCGGTGAACGCGAAAGTTCATCCCAACAAAATCCGTGCCGACATGTGGCGCATGGTTGATTTCGATGGCGACGGCAACAACGACCTCATCGTCGGTGTCGGCGACTGGACCGAGTACGGCTGGGACAATGCCTACACCGAAAACGGCCGTTGGATGAACGGCCCCCTGCGCGGCTACGTGTATCTGCTGCGCAACACCGGCACGAACGACAAACCGGCTTACGACAAGCCCAAGAAAGTCATGGCCACCGACCGCCCGGTCGAAACCTATGGCTGGCCTTCACCGAACTTCGCGGACTTCGATGGCGATGGCGATCTCGACCTGCTCTGCGGCGAGTTCCTCGACGGCTTCACCTATTTCCAAAACACCGGCACGCGCACCAAGCCGAAGTACGAACTCAGCGTGCGCTTGAAGGCCGACACCGGTCGTTACCTCACGATGGATCTCGAAATGATCACTCCCACCGCGATCGACTGGGACAAGGACGGCGATCTCGATCTCATCTGCGGCGACGAAGATGGCCGCGTGGCCTTCATCGAAAACACCGGTAAGTTCGACAACAAAGCGCCCGTCTTTGCCGAGCCTCGCTACTTCCAGCAGGAGGCGGATCAGGTGAAGTTCGGCGCGCTTGCCACGCCCGTTGGCTTCGACTGGGATGGCGATGGCGACACGGACATCATCGGCGGCAACACCGCAGGCTACGTCGCCTTCATCGAAAATCTCAGCGGCAAAGCCGTGGAGCAGCCGAAGTGGGCGGCACCGGTGCGCCTCGAAGCCGCAGGCAAAGTCATCCGCCCGATGGCCGGTCCGAATGGCTCCATCCAGGGTCCCTGCGAGGCCAAATGGGGCTACACCACGCAGACCGTGGCCGATTGGGATGGCGATGGCCTGCCGGACCTCCTGCTGAACTCCATCCTCGGCAAAGTCGTGTGGTACAAAAACATCGGCACACGCCAAAAGCCGCAGCTTGCCGCTGCACAGCCCGTCGAGGTCGAATGGAACGGCCCGCAGCCCACCCTCGCCTACGGCTGGCTTCGCCCTGTAGGAAAAGCCCTGCTCACCCAGTGGCGCACCACGCCTGTCGCCGTCGATTGGAACAAGGACGGTCTCACTGATCTCGTCATGCTCGATCAGGATGGCTACCTCGCCTTCTTTGAGCGCGCGAAAAAAGACGGCAAACTCATCCTCAAGCACCCGCAGCGCGTGCTGTGCGCCGCACAGGAGTCACAAGCTCCTGGTCCGGTCGACAAGTCTCTCAAAGTGAAAACCCCCGTCGCCATGAAACCCGGCGAACCACTGCGCCTCAATGCTGGCATCGCCGGCAAAAGCGGTCGTCGCAAAATCTGCATCATGGACTGGGACCAGGACGGCAAGCTCGACATCCTGCTCAACTCCGCCAACGCCAACTTCATCCGCCAGACCTCCAGCGCCGATGGCAAATGGTTCTTCGCCGACATGGGCCTCCTCTCCGGCGCCAACATCGAAGGCCACGATGTGAGTCCCACCACCGTGGATTTCAACGCCGATGGTCTGCCAGACTTCGTCGGCGGCGCGGAGGATGGGCATTTGTATTACCTGCGAAATCCGCAGGCAAAATAGTCCCGAAGCTACTTTCCTCATGCGTTATGCGGCGCGCTGAGTAGTGACGAGGCATGTCCCTCCTCGAGCTCCTCACCCTCAGCGCCGCAGGCTGCACCGCCGGCGCGATCAATGCGATCGCAGGCGGAGGCACCCTGCTGACGTTTCCAGTGCTGCTGATGCTCGGCACGCCACCGGTGCTAGCGAATGCGACGAGCACCGTGGGGCTGGTGATCGGCACAGCGGGCAGCATTCTTGGTTTTCGCGGACGTTTGAAGGCCATCCGCACGAAGCTGCTGCAGTTCATCCCGATCTGTCTCATCGGCGCGGCCATCGGGAGCTGGCTGCTGACGCAAACCAGCGACGATCAGTTTTCCAAGCTCATTCCCTTCCTCGTTCTCTTCGCCACCGTGCTGTTCTTTCTTCAGGGTTTCCTGCGCAAGTCCGCCACGGAGTCAAAATCAAAGGCGCTGTGGTTCTCCATCGCCCTGCAACTGCCCGTGGCGATTTACGGCGCTTTCTTCGGTGCAGGCATCGGCATCCTGATGCTCGCCTCGTTCGGCTTCATGGGCATGACGGACATCCACGAGATGAACGCGCTCAAGAACGTGCTCGGCTCGCTCATCAACGTCATTGCCGCCGTGTGGTTTATCGCCGTCGGCATGGTGAACTGGCCGCAGGCACTGGCGCTGACGGCAGGTGCTTTGATCGGCTATTACCTCGGCGCGCATTTCTCCCAGCGCATCTCACCCCAAAGGGTGAGGCATATGATCACCGCCATCGGTCTGGTCATATCCGCGCTCATGTTCTGGAAGCAGTTTGGATGACAGACTGGCCCGGGTGCAGTAGGGTTGAATTCATGAAAACCAGTATCCTGCTAACTTGCTCTCTGTGTCTCATGACATCTGGATGCTCTCTCATCACCGTGCCGGTCAAGACGGCGGGCAGCATTGTGACCACCACGGTATCGACGACCGGCAAGGTGGTCACGGCTCCGTTCAATGCGGTCGGCAGGAGCAGAGAAGACAAGGAAGTCGTGCAAGATTCCCGGACCTTGGATCAGAAACCTTCACGCCGCACGTCGCCGGTGTACGAATAGCAGGTGGCTCAGGCCTGGGCCAGCTTGTTCAGGTCATCCACCAGCATGGTTTTCTCCTCTGCGTCCTCGACTTGTTCAGCCAAAATCTGCGCGGATTCGAGATGGCAACGAAAGGCTTTGCCATCACCGGCAAGTTTCGCCGCACGCGCCAGCGCCTCATGCGCGTAGCCGAGGAAGAACGGGGGTTCCCTGCCGCTCACTGCCAGACAAAGATCACCATAATGGCGCGCGTTCTCAGCCTGGCCCAGAACGGCATGCACACGTGAGATCTGCCAGTAGCCGATGGAGAGATGGCGGTCCGTGCAATCTTCCCTCATGCGCCAATGCGCGAGCGAGGCATGTGCCAGTGAGATCATCCGCTCGTCGTCTTCCTGGTTGCGCCCCTGCTTCTCCAAAAGTTCCCAGGTCTTGCCGAAGAAATCGGCAGAGAAATATTGATGTGCAGCCGTTTCGTTCGTGAACATAAAAAGCTTCGGTGTTTGGAGCGGGCTCACGCCAGTTGCCATGGTCCGCGCATCGGACGCGTCAGCATCGCGGCGGCTTCGGCATCTTCGAGGATTTGTTCCTTCGCCGGATCCCAGCGCAGCTTGGAGCGGTTCAGCCGCAAAGCGATGTTGGCCAGATGCGCGATGGTGATGCTGCGGTGTGCATACTCAATGGGTGCGGCGGGTTTCACGCCGTCTTGGATGGCGTCGATGAAATTGCGGAAGTGGTCCTTGCTCTCGTAGAGGCGGACATCGCTTTCAGCGAGCGGCTTGCGTAGCGTGTCGGGCTTGATCACCAGTTTGCCCCGGGTGCAGAGCACGCTGCCGCTTTCGCCTTCAAAGGAAATGCCGGACCCGAAGTCCTGCTTGTCAGCCACGCGCACCGTGGTGCCATCTTCGTAGCTGTAAGCGAAGGAGAATGTCGGTGGCGTGGTGTAAAGCCCCCCGGGCGCAGGCCAAGTGGCCTTGAGATCGAAAAACTCCGTCGGCCCGCTCTCATCCTGCCCCAGCGCCCACTGCACGATGTCGAGGTGATGCGCGCCAAAGTCGGTGATGTTGCCGCCGGAATAGTCGTAGATCCAGCGCCAGTTGGAGTGCAGTCGGGCCGGGCAAAACGGTGCTTCAGGTGCCGGGCCAAGCCAGAAATCGTAGTTCAATCCTTCCGGCACTGCCGTGGGCGCGATCTGTGAAGCGCTGCCGTTGTTGTCGCGGTTGTCGCTCGCCAGACCCACACGGATTTGTTTGAGTTTGCCGATCCTGCCATTGCGCACGTATTCGCAGGCCATGCGGAAGTGGATGTCACTACGCTGCTGGCTGCCTGTCTGCCACACGACCTTGCTGTCTCTCACCACGTCGCTCATGAAACGGCCCTGTGCCACAGTCAGGCTCAGCGGCTTTTCGCAGTAGATGCTTTTTCCGGCCCGTGCCGCCGCCACGGCCATCAGCGCATGCCAGTGGTCCGGCGTGGCGATCTGCACGGCATCGACATCCTTGCGCGCGAGCACTTCCCGAAAATCCTCATGCGTGGCGCAGCCCTTCGTGCCGTAGGTTGTGTCCACCAGTCGCCGCGCCGGTTCCCGGCCCAGCGTTCCCGCCTTTTTAATGATGCCCTTGTTGTAGCGATCAGATTCGCGCTCCACATCGCAGACCGCGATGACCTGCACGCGTTCGTCCTGCAGAAAATTCTTCACCACATCTGTACCGCGACCGCCACAGCCGATCAGCGCGAGCGTGGTACGGTTGGACGGTGCCACCGTTCCATTTTTCCCCAAGGCGGAAGCAGGGATCAGCGTGGGAAATCCCAGTGCCGTCGTGGCGGCGGAGCATTGCTGGAGGAACCTGCGTCGGGAGGAGGTGGCTGTTGCATTCATGGTAATAACATCAACGCGGCCTCTAGGATGGTTCTTCAGGCAAGCCTCAAGATATGAAGAGATCCGAGGCGGGCTGTATGTACATAGTAATAAGACGATTGAGAGATAGAGTAGTTGCATTCATGAATGGGTAAATATACTCGAAGATAACTGATTAAAAATACTAGCCTACGCCTGCCAATCTCCAACGACTACTGCCATGAAAACGCATCTTCTCGCCTGTCTCTGCCTCATTGCAGCCGTTGAGATGCTGCCTGCCCACGAATTTACCGATCTCCAAGGCCGCAAGCTCGACGCTGAGATCCTTTCTGCTGCCAGCGGTCAGGTCATGCTCAAACGATCCTCCGATGGCCGCACCTTCAATGTGGCTGCCAGCACTTTCATCGAAGCGGACCAGAAGTTCATCTCTGACTGGGCGGACGCCAATACGAAGTACGGTTTTGACGTGACCTATACCAAGAAAAAGCTCAACCAGACCCGCACGAAGCGGGGGGCTGTGACTTATATTGAGGAGACGTGGATGTACAAAATCAACATCAGGAACCGCCAGCCCACCGCGATCGGTGACCTGCGTGTCGATTATTGGTGCTTCCGCCGGGAAGATTCTGGCAAAGGCAAAGGCTCGGCCCGCATCGAAACCTCCGGCAGCAGCAAAGTGGATTCGGTCGTCGGTTCAGGGACGGTGACTGTGGACACCAAGGAAATCATTCTGAACAAGCAGGAGCTGGACGGTGGTTTTTATTTCGTCAACGGCGACAGCGCACTCCAGTCCGACGGTATGGGCGGTTTTGCTTTGCGCGTCTTCGATAAAAATGGCCGTGAGGTTTACAATTGGGCCACCAAGGATGACCTGCTGGCAGCCGCTGTTGGCAAGACGGAGTCCAACGGATCGAAATCGCAATCCAACGCCAGTCCGAAATAGTTCGCGGCCCATCCTTGAATTTACGCGTTTCGCACGCTGATATGCAGCGCCGGGTGTTTTCACCCGGCGCTTTGTTTTGGAACCCGTCAAGCGCGCCACCAAACCTCGCGGCGTGAAGAAGGCCGCGAATCGCAAACCACCACCCCCTTCCGGGCGTGCGCGGGGGGATGCGCTCGGTCTGGTGGATCTGACTCTGTCCGCAGCTGAGTTTGTGCGAAAACTGAAGCAGCCCGGACAGGTGCTCGATCACGTCACCCCGCAGGCCTTCGGTTTTGCAGCGGCTCTGATGGTGCGACATGCGGAGCAGGCCCTGCCCGGGCGTCGCGTGTGGATTCTCTGTGCAGATGTGAAAACGCAGGATCATGTGCATGCCGAACTCGGCGTGTGGCAGTGCCCCGCGTTGTATTTCCCTCGTCTTGGGCAGGTGGTGAACGATGCCTTGATCGACCCTGAACTGCTGGCAGAGCGTGCAGGCGTGCTTGGCCGCATGATGGAAGGAGACGCGCCAGTCATGGTGCTGTGTGCGGACACTCTGGATGAGCCCGCACCTGCACTGGCCGAAATCTCCAGCCAGCGTCGCACGCTCACCGTCGGAGCAAAGCTCGATGTGGAGGACCTGCTGCGAGATCTGAGCGAGGCGGGCTATGAGCGGGTGCCCGTCGTCACCGAGCGCGGTCACTTCGCCCGCCGCGGCGGCATCGTGGACTTCTTCTCGTGGCAGGCAGAGGAACCGCTGCGGCTGGAATTTTTCGACGACGAGATTGAATCGATCCGTGCCTTCGACCTGCACAATCAGTCCTCCATCAAGCGGCTGGAGAGCGTGGGCGTCATTCTTCAGATGAATGACAATGCAGATGAAGCCTCACGGGTGCGTGAGCATCTGCACCCGGAGGATTTCATCGTCACCATCGATTGCGAGGGGGAGGCGCATGCACGCATCCTCAGTGGTGCCGCGCCTGTCGAGGGCATGGAGGATTACTCGGCGGCGATCCATGAGAACCCTCTGGGTGTCTTCGACGCCTCCGACTTTGTGCTGCACGAAGCACGGCGTGAGCACTTCGCCCGTCAGATCCGTGAATGGCACAAGGACGGATGGCGCACCGTCATTTTCTTCCACAACGAAGCGGAGCGAGAACGCTTCGCCGAACTGCAGAGCGGTTTGCCTGCTTCGCTCGAAACGAAACTCGGCCTCCTCTATCGCGGCTTCACCGTGCCTGCTGCCAAGCTGGCGGTTCTGACCGGCGCGGAGATTTTTGGCCGCCATCAGCAGATCCGCCGTGTGCGCGGATCGAAACTCGATGAAGCCGAAGTGCTGCGCAAAGCGCGCGATGTCATGCGCGACCTTCGTGAAGGCGACATCGTCGTGCATGCCGAGCACGGCGTGGCCCGCTTTGGCGGCGTCGAGGTGCGTGATTCCGGCAAGCGCGAAGAGGTGCTCGTGCTGCATTACGCCGAAGGCGCCAAGCTCTTTGTGCCCGTAGCCCACACGCACATGGTCACGCGCTATGTGGGTGTCGGCGGCAAGGCCCCCGCCTTGAGCAAGCTCAGCGAGGCACGCTGGCAAAAGACACGCAAGAGCGCGGAGAAAAGCGTCGAGGACTTCGCCGTGCGCATGCTCAGCGTGGCGGCGGAACGGCAGACGCTGAAGGCGTATTCACACCAGCCGGACACGAAGTGGCAGGTCGAGTTCGAGGAATCATTTTTGTACCGCGAAACCCCGGACCAACTCCGCAGCGTGGAGGAAATCAAACGCGACATGGAGGCCGAAAAACCCATGGACAGGCTGCTCTGCGCCGATGTCGGATTCGGCAAAACGGAGGTCGCCATTCGTGCCGCTTTCAAAGCCGTCATGGGCGGTCGTCAGGTGGCCATCCTTGTCCCCACGACGGTGCTGGCACGCCAGCACTGGGAGAACATCCGCCAGCGCATGAGCGAGTTTCCCGTGTCCGTCGAGATGCTCTGCCGCCTCACCCCTCCAAACCGCGAGCGCGAAATTTTGCGAGGCATCACCGAGGGTACAGTGGATATCGTCATCGGCACACATCGCGTCATTTCCAAAGACGTGCGTTTCAAAAATCTCGGCCTTGCCGTGATCGATGAGGAGCAGCGCTTTGGCGTGAAGCACAAAGAAAAGTTCAAGGACCTCTTCCGCCTCGTCGATGTGCTCACACTCAGTGCCACGCCGATTCCGCGCACGCTCTACCTCGCGCTCATGGGCATGCGAGACATGAGCACCATCGAGACGCCGCCTCCGAACAAGCAGGCCGTGCAGACGATGATCTGCCCCTACGACGAACGCACGATCAAGCAGGCCGTGGAAGCGGAAATCGAGCGCGGCGGTCAGGTCTTCTTCCTGCACAACCGCGTGATGACCATCGAAAAAATCGCGCAGCGCATCCGTGATCTCTGCCCAAAAGCCCGCGTGATCATCGGCCATGGCCAGATGGACAGCGAACTGCTGGAGGACGTCATGCACACCTTCGTCGATGGCGGGGCGGACGTGCTCGTCTGCACCACCATCATCGAAAGCGGGGTCGATATTCCCAATGCCAACACCATCATCATCGACCGCGCGGACCGCTTCGGGCTGGCGGATCTTTATCAGCTGCGTGGTCGCGTTGGTCGCGGTGGGGTGCAGGCGCATGCCTATCTGCTCTTGCCGCAGGATGCGGTGACGGCAGGCGATGCACGCAAGCGCGTGAACGCCATCAAGCAATACGCCGGCCTCGGCAGCGGCTTCAAAATCGCGCTGCGCGATCTGGAGATTCGCGGTGCGGGCAATCTCCTCGGCACCGAACAGAGCGGCCACATCGCCGCCGTCGGGTTTGATCTCTACTGCCAGATGCTCAAGCAAAGCGTCGCCCGCATGCAGGGCCGCCGCGTGGCGCGCCCGGTTGAAGTCGGGCTGCGTTCAGACTTCCTCGTCATGAACGAGGCCATGATGGTGCAGGCGGAAAAAACCGCCACGCCAGCCTTCCTGCCATCCACCTTCATCGAAGACCTCAAGCTCCGCATCACCGCCTACCGTCAGGTTGGCGAAATCATGACGCGCAAAGAACTCGAAGAGCTTGAGTCGCAGTGGCGCGATCAATTCGGCGAAAAGCTGCCCCACGCTGTTCAGAACCTGCTCACCTGCGCCTCCATCCGCCTCGCTGCAGCACACGTCGGCATCAGCGATGTCGAAATCAAAGACCGCAAGCTCATGCTCACGCGCAACGGCAAGTTCGTCATGATCCAGGGCAAATTCCCGCGCCTCAGTTCACGCGAAGGTCACAAGCAGCTCGCCGAAACGCTGGCGATGCTGCGGACGCTGTGATCAGACGTGGTTCGACAGCTCCGTTTCCAAGAGCTTCTGCGCAGTGGCATCCCCAAGCTCATAACACTGCTTAAGCCCTCCCGGAAAAAACGGCGAAGGGCGTGAATGGTTCGTCGTGATAATGGTGAGTTTTTTGCCATGCAGGCGTGCCAGTTCAATGCGGTCGTTCAGAATCTGGCGGTTCATGGAATCATGCGTCGCAGCGATGGTGGCCAGAAGGCGCCTCAAGGGCATCAGGGGCGGTTTTTTTGGAGGCTGGATGATGCGATGAATGATGATGTGATCGATGTCGTCATCCGTGAACCAGGGGTCAATCGGTGACTCATGAGCGACGCCACCGTCGGTGCACTGGCGATTCTCAAACTCCAGCGGATTGAAGAGCAACGGGACGCAGGAACTGGCAGCCATCGCCGTGGCGAGCGGCCCCTCGCGAACGAAGAGGGTCTCATGTTTTGACAGATCGCTCAAGGCGATCAGCAATCGGGGATTCGACAGGGATTCGATGGTTCGCGTGCCGACGACCGATTCGAAATGGGTGATGGCTCCCCGTGGGTCGAAAAGACCGGGATGAGGACAAAAGAAGCTGTTAATGAGCTGATGCCAGAGCCACTTGGTGCGCATGGCAAAGGACAGATGCAGGCGCGGACTGAGCACCGCCTTCTTGATAGCTTCCTGCTCCAGGCCTGCGGCGTAAAAACCAGCGGTGATGGCACCTGCTGAAGAGCCCGAGATAGCGACCGGTCGGATTCCTTTCGCATGCAACCGCGCCAGGAAACCCGCATGCGTGGCATAGCCCATGAATGAAGCACCGAGTGCGATGGCGATGCGCGGTGGTGAACTCATGCGCACTGGGCCTCCGGCGGGATGATGGCGGTATGCTTGGCGCGCAGGAACATCACGCCGCCGACAATGCCCCAGAACAGATTGAAGAGCCAGCCGGCCAGAGAGGCGGAAACACCCACGGCCTCGGGCACATTGGCCAGACCTGCCAGCAGAGCCTCAAAGGTGCGCTCACGCACGCCAAGCCCGGAGATGGAAACCGGCAGTGACGCTGCGGCATCGACGATCGGCATGGCCGTGAGAACGTCGAGCACCGGTGCCGCTCCGCCCACCGCGAGCAGGCCGCAGTAAAAGCTCATGAAAAAAGCCGTGTGCATGACGATGGAAACCAACGATGCCGAAAGCGTGCGCCGCCAGAGCCGGGCAGCGACTTCGTGCACCCGCGTCAGTCGTGCGATGAGGCCGGCCAGCCTGGGATTGCCCATGGTGCGCGGAAACTTGCGCCGTCCCCACGTCAGCAGGCTGGGTTTGAAGGAAAACCAGCTGATCGCGAGGCCCACCACCGCCCCGCCGACATACATGGCATAGCCGGTGATCAGCATGCGCAGATCATGGCCGATTTCATTCCAGTGCGAGGCCCGCGCCAGCATGCAGACCGCGAACAAGACGGCCACGGAGATCAGACCGGTGAGATGATCCAGCACCAGCGACACACTCACCGGCATCGTCTGCCCGGGCAGGCGTCGGGAAAGTGACATGATCTTGTAGGTGTCACCTCCCACCACGCCGACGGAGCTGATGTTGAAAAAAGCGCTGATGATTTCCGTGCGCAGCACGATATGGAACGGCAGGTCGGGCACCTGACCGCGCAGAATGATGTGCCAGCGGGTGGCGGCCAGAAAGAGAGAGAGAAACGCAAACGCGATCCCGGCGAGCGTCCAGGGCCAGTTCGTCAGCAGGGCGCGCAGGCGCGGTACAATGTCGGCAATAAGATTATGCTCCCGAAACAGCAGCGCGAGCAGCACACCGCTGATGAGCAGACGCAGGGAAATGGAGATGAGGCGTTTCAAAACGCAGGGCTAGGGCAGGGAAGTCACGCTGCCGCCTTTTGGTCCACGGCCTCAGCAATCGTGTTCACACTTTGCAGAATGCGCTTGGCCTGGTCCTGATCAGCCATTTTAAAGCCGAAGTGCTTTTCGATCATCACCACGAGCTGAAGGGCGTCCACGGAATCAAGACCGATTCCTGCGGGACCAAAGAGAGGTGTATCATCGCCGATTTCATCTGCGGCCATGTCGAGCATGAGTTCGCTGATCATAAGTTCTTTGAGGCGCTGGCGGGTCGGCATGCAGGGGATACGTTTCGTAGGGTGCTGAGGGTAGGCTAAAGGATGCCTCCGTCAATTTTTAGGGTCGAACCAGTGATATAGCTCGCATCAGGGCTCGCAAGGAAGAAAACCGCTGCCGCAATCTCCGCCGGTCTGGCAAAACGCCGCATCGGCAGCTGCATTTTGAGTGCTTTGAGGTGCTCAGGTGTCCAATCGGTCGGCAGCCCCCCCTCAATATAGCCGGGCAAGACCGCATTCACGGTGATGCCCATCCGGGCTGATTCCTTGGCCAGACTTTGTGTCAGGCCGATCACTCCGGCCTTGGCTGCGGCGTAGTTGGTTTGTCCCGCCGGCGAGGAAATGGCGCTGAGTGAGGAGATATTCACGATGCGGCCCTGCCGCTCCCGCATCATTCCAGGCAGAACCGCCTGACAGCCGTGGAAAACGGCGTTCAGGTTGGCATCCAAAACACGCGACCACTGATCCTGCGCCATGTTGGCCAGCAGCGCGTCTTCATGAAAGCCCGCGTTGTTGATCAGGACGCCGACAGGTCCAGCCACGGACTCGATTTCGGCCAGTGCGGTCTTCCAGGCGTCCGGAGAGGTGATTTCGAGCGTGATCAGCGCCGCACGTTCTGGAAACCGGGCCGCAAGCTCCTGCGCCCGCTCCCGCCTCTCCCTCACCCCGAGAAACACACGGCAGCCTTCCTCTCGTGTCAGAAAAAATTCGGCAATGGCAAGGCCCAGCGCTCCATTCGCGCCAGTGATCAAAATACTACGACTCATTGTGAAGCATTGGAGTTCGCCGGTAGGAGTTTCAAGTCACTTAATCGTTCCGCTCCATACCTTTGGCGATCTCACACCGGGGCGCGCCTCTCCGCCGGGGACCACGATTTGATCCCGCCAGCGCACGGCGTTGGTCGTGACGAGCGAAAAGGGCACCTCGCCCGACTTGCTCCACGCCTGCGTCTTCACATCGAAGACCAGAACCGAGCGCGGGAAGCCGGGATGTTTCTCTTTGGGCTCAAAGTTGACATTGGCGCCATCATCACCTCCAAGGATATAAATCTTGGCATCGATCACCGGAGCAGGATTCGGAGCCGCCACGGCCACTCGGGGCATGTCTGGCAGCTTTTTCCAGCCTGTAGCCGGTTGGTAGGCCCACGCATCGTTCAGCCATTCGCGCTCGGGCTTGCCATCCTTGTCAGCATGCAAGGCCGCACCACTGAACAGATGTACCACGCCATTAGCGGCAGCCATGCAGCCGAGAATGCGCGGTTTGCCGGGGCAGGGCGGCAGTTCCTGCCATTTCGCGTCGGATTGTTTCAAATCCAGCGCCCAAAACGTGTTCATGGCGGTGGTCGCCGTCGGTGTTTCAATCCCACCACATACATAGACGACACCATTGCTCTCGCAGCCGCACATGAAGGCGCAGGGCTTCGGCAGCGGCGGCAGTGGGGCGGCTTTCTGCACCCAGAACACCTCACGGAAATGCTCCGTGGCATTGCCTCCGCCGAGGATGACCCACCCAGCGGGAGTCGTAATGCTCACCCCATAGCCATTGGGTTTCGGCAGTTTACCCATCACTCGCCAGGCTCCGTCCGGCTTTTCCAGCCCAAAAATCGTGTCATACCAGACCTTGGTGCCACCCTCCCACGGCATTTTGTCGATGAAATGTGTGCCCCCGGCCACCATTAGAGTGCCGTCCACCACTCCGGCAAAAGCCCCGGCGAATCCTCGTTCATCGGGCAGAGCAGGCAGTGGCGACCATGGCAGATCGGCGGCGGAGACAGTCAAAGTGAGGGACATGAAACAGAGCAGCGGGCGAAGCATGACCGGCACATAACGTCGTTTTGATGATAGTTCCGGCATATTGAGTGCTTATTTTGGCATCACCTCATGCTCACCCTTTCAGGCAAATCCCACGGAAAATTCTGCGACGGCGTCTCGCGTCGCGACTTCCTGCGCATCGGCGGACTCGCCATGGGCGGACTGTCGTTACCGGAATTGCTGAAGGCCGAGGCCGAGGCGCGCACGGGCCGCAGTTTCAAATCCGTGATCATGATCTACATGTGCGGTGCGCCACCTCATCAGGACATGTACGATTTGAAGATGGACGCGCCGCTGGAGATTCGCGGCCCCTACAAGCCCATCAAGACCGCTGTCCCCGGCATCCACATCTCCGAGCACGCGCCGCGTCTCGCCAAGATCATGGACAAGCTGGTGCCGATTCGCAGCATGTACGGCTCGCCGAATGGTGCGCACGACAGCTTCATCTGCTACACCGGCAAGCCGCCTCCGCCGAATGGTGGTGGTGCCCCTGTCGGCCGCCTTTCCGATCCACCCTCTCTGGGTTCGGTCGTTTCCCGGCTCAAAGGTCAGGCCGATCCCGCCATGCCGGCATTCGTCGGCCTTGCTCCGAAGGCCGGTCATCCGCCCTACGGCTCGCCAGGACATCCGGGCTTCTGCGGCAACACGCATGCCGCCTTCCGCCCGAACGGCGCGGGCATGGAAGATCTCCAGCTCAACGGCATCACGCTCGACCGTCTCGAAGACCGCCGCTCCCTGCTCACCGGCTTTGACAAATTCCGCCGCGAGATCGACGCCAGCGGCCTCGTCGGCAGCATGGACGCCTTCAATCAGCAGGCCCTGAATGTGCTCACATCCAGCAAGCTGCTCACCGCGCTCGATTTGAACCATGAGAGCGTCAAAACCCGCGAACGTTACGGCAAAGGCGATCCCAAGAACTACGGCGACGGCGCGCCCCTCAATCTCGAGCACTTCCTGCTCGCCCGCCGCCTTGTCGAAGCCGGTGCCCGTGTGGTGACGCTCAATTTCGGCCGCTGGGACTTCCACGACAACAACTACCCGCAGCTCCTGCGCCATCTGCCGCTCTTCGATCAAGGCATGAGCGCCCTCGTTGAAGATCTGCATGAGCGCGGCCTCGACAAAGATGTCGCCGTCGTCGCCTGGGGCGAATTTGGCCGCACGCCGATGGTGAACAAAGACGGTGGTCGCGACCACTGGCCCCGTGTCGGCGGCGCTTTGCTGGCGGGTGGCGGTATGCGCACAGGTCAGGTCATCGGTGCCACCGACAGACTCGGCGGCGAACCCACCGAACGTCCCGTTCATTTCGGTGAAGTCTTCGCCTCTCTCTACAAGCACATGGGCATCGACACCGTGAAGACCACGCTCAACGATTTGACCGGCCGGCCGCAGTATCTCGTCGATGGCTGGCAGCCCATGCCGGAACTGATTTGAGGCGGAACGTGCCTTGCCCGTGCCCCCTTGGGGGTTATAGTCGGGTACATGTATCCGATCAAAACCACCATTCCAGAAGGCTTGGTCCTCAAAGAGGGCGATGAAGCCGATCTGCGTGTGGTGATCCAGGATGGGGCGATTGTGGTGACCAAAATTCTGCGTCAAAAGTCCGCTGCAGATCCGGCAACGGCTGCCCATTCGATCAAACTGGGTGCCTGGAACCGGAAGTAATCCGTTTGGAAAGGCTTTGTGTCTGCGCGGCGTACTCCAATGCGCATGTCCTTGCCGCATCCAGCGCATCCCGTTTCCCGTCGTGAAGTGATTCAGGCCGGGGCAGTGGGTTTGCTGGGCCTCGGCATGAATCATCTCAGCGCCCTCCAGGCCATGACGGCGGCCACGCAGCCTCCGCGGGCGAAGTCCGTGATCTACATCTTCCTTTCAGGCGGGCTCGCGCAGCACGAGAGCTTCGACATGAAGCCCGACGCCCCCATGGAGATCCGCGGCGAGTTCAAGCCCATCCGCACTCGCACGCCCGGCCTGCACATCTGCGAGCACCTGCCCAATCTCGCGCGCATCTCAGAAAAATGGTCGCTGGTGCGGTCGCTCACGCATGGCAGCAGTGATCACTCGCTGGGTCATCACATCATGCTCACAGGCCGCAGCGATGCACCGCTGGGTTTTGATCCATCGAAGCCGAAGAAGTCCGATCATCCCAGCATGGCCGCGCTGGCCACTGCCCTGCTGCCAAAGCGCAAAGACAACCTGCCGCCCGCCATCGTGTTGCCCGACAAGCTCGTGCATCGCGAAGGCCGCACGCTCGCCGGGCAGTTCGCAGGCACGCTCGGCGCGCAGCATGATCCTTGGTTCCTGGAGATGTCGCCCTACCATCCGAAGCACTACGGCGCGTATCCGAAATTCCTGTTCCATCACGAGCGCGGCTTTGAAACCGACCCCACACTGCGCTTTCAGGCCCCGCATCTCTCGCTGCCACAGGGGCTCACGATGGATCGTGTGATGGACCGCGTTTCACTGCGCAATGCCTTGGAGCAGCAAACCTCTGATCTCACCGCGCTGGCCGGTGATGAAGCCTTTGACTCCACACGGCAGGCGGCCATCGGCCTGCTGAGCAATCGCAAGGTGCATGACGCTTTCAGCTTGGAAAAAGTCGATCCCAAAATGCTCGACCGCTACGGCCGCCACAGCTACGGCTGGTCGCTGCTCATGGCTCGCAGACTCGTGCAAAGCGGAGTGCGCATGGTGCAGGTGAACCTAGGCAACAACGAGACCTGGGACACGCATCAGGCCGCGTGGGGAAATCTGAAAAACTACCTGCTCCCGCCGATGGATCAGGCCGTCAGCGCCCTGCTCGAAGACCTCGACGCCAGCGGTCAGCTGGATGAAACTCTCATCATCATGGGCGGCGAATTTGGCCGCACCCCCAAGATCAAGAGCATCTCCGCCACGGCGTTGCCGGGTCGCGATCACTGGGGTCATGCCCAAAGCGTCCTGCTCGCCGGCGGTGGCATCAAAGGCGGCCGCGTCATTGGCTCCACTGACAAAATCGGCGGCTATCCTGCCAGCGATGCCCAGACCCCCGAAAACCTCGCTGCCACGATTTATGAGGCGCTGGGCCTGCCACGCGAAACCATCTGGAAAGACTTCACCGGCCGCCCGCACACGTTGTACATGGGCTCGCCGATTGGCGGGCTCGTGTAGCGACGCTGGTTTTACTCGAAGCCGAGCAGTCCCTTCAAGCCGTCGATCACCTTCTGCTCCTCTTTGCTGATCTTCGAGCCGAGGCCAAGGAATCCGCCGCCTTCTGCTTCAGCAGTTTTCACCGCGATCGCCATCGCGATCTTCCGGTAGATGTCGAAATCCTCCTCTCCGAACTTCGTGGCGGCCAGTTGCACAGCGTCGAGCACCATCTGCGGCGGACGGGAGCCCCGTGCGGTCACGGCGGGCCACAGCTTGTGCATGTTGTCCGGAATCCGTGCCGCAGCTTTGAAGACGAGGCTGGTGAGCACGCCTTCTGACACCAGCTGAATAATGCCGGCAAAGGCTTCGCACTCCTTGTCGCCAACTTTGCCGTCCGCTGCCGCCACCAGCAGGAAGCTGGCGACGAGCCCCATGCTCAGCACATCCCAGTCCGCTTCTGATAGCCCTCCACTGGCAATTTCAACGTCATGGCCCTGCATCAGCGCCATGATGCTGGCCAGCGTGTCGCGGGCCATGGCGGGTGAGTCCTCAGTGACCAGGGCGGCCGCGAAGTTTTGCAGATGCTCTGTGAACGCCGCCTGCTCTTCCACATCGAATTTTTGCAGCATCAATTGTCGGCCTTGCACGAACAAAGGCTTGGGTTGTTCTGCAAACTGGATCTCGGCAAACACCAGCCAGAAGAGCTGGTCAAAGTAGCGCAGCAGTGCATGTGAAGGGCATGCTTCCATGCCGGGGGTGTAACCCGCCAGCAGGCAATGTTTGAGACTGTTCTTGCGCGCATCCCCCAGTTCTCCTCCGTGGCACCCGCTCATCGATGCATACAGGCAGCCGAGGACGGCGGACAGCTGACGCAGTTCCGCTTCGGTGAAGCGCTGCAGTGCGGGATCGATGCCGGGCCAATAGGTGGTGACTTGGAGTTCATCCGTGTAGCGCTCATTGTTTTTGCCGTAGCCCATGAAGTGAAACAGCTCCGACAACTGATCCGCCATCGCGACGCGTTCTGGCACTGGATGACCGTTGTCATCTCGCACCGCTGCTGCCGCCACACGGCCGAGGTGCAGAAGGAACTGCAGCTTGTCCGATGGGGTCAGTTGCTGGGAGAGCGCCCCCTGAATTTCTTCGATCAAGGGCGCAGTATCCGGCAGGCCTGTGACTTCTGCGTAAAGCCTCTGAAAATGGGTGGTGAGATGCTGGAGCGTTTCGGTGTAGGCGCAGAGGCGTGCGTTGGGTTCACCCGATGCCTCCACATGTTCGTTGAACCGGGTTGAATCAATCGCCGTCGGGCCGGAATTGACGCCGATGATGGCCAGATGAACAAACAGGGGCGCTTTTGCAAGCGCGTCGAGATTGGGAGAACTCATGGTCGGAAAATCAGAAAACAAGACAGCTTGTTATCATTTTTCCGTCTTCGCTGTCACGTCTTTTCCATCGGAAGTGATCTCGGTCTCGCCAAGACCTGCTTTAGACATAAGATGATGAGTCGTTTAAAGACGTTTGAGTTTGCCCCAGCCTTCAGCGCGCTGTCGAGGCAATCCCCGCCACTCCGGCACCTGCGCGAGGGTTTGCTCCATCAAATCGGCACATTGCTCGGCGATCGTCACCAAGGTGTCCCGCATGCCCGCGCTCTCGGCGATTTCGATCATCTCATCGAATTTCAGCCCGCCGCTGACACGCTTTGCCTCCTCGCTGTCTCGCTGCACCACGCGCAGCACATCCTCAGTGTGATGCGGCAGCCAGCGGCGATTTTCCGCGAGCACGGCGGCCAGCAGCGGCTGCTGCTCGGGCTTCCAGCCTTGATCGAAAAGTTGCGCAAGTTCGCCACGCTTCTCACCCACACGCATGTAGTGTGGTTGAATCGTCTCCACAGGCGTTGCGGCCATGTCACGAAAGGTTTTGATCCAGTCGATGCCCAGTTCGCCGCCAATGGTGTGAAACGTGAACTGATCCTGCACGATGCGGTTTCGCGGGGTGTACACGCCATCCAGCAAATGCATGCGAATGCCCGGCTGGATCGACTTGATCAACGAATCGCCGACGATATGCACCATCCAGCCCAGCGCGTAGGCCAGGCCGCGCTCAGAGCTCATGTCATCGCGAATCGCCCGCGCACAGTAGTCTGCCAGATGGTCCCACGGCACGCGTAGATTCACCTCCGGTTTTGCCCAGCCGAACACGAGATGCGCACGGCCATAAAACAGCTCGTGAATCTCTTTGGGCCGGTATTTGCGCCCATCATGCTCCAGCGACCAGGGTTTCACCGCTCCGCCAGTGATCGGGCTTTTTTCCAACGGCGCCGTGCCAAAGCCGACCTCGCGCCCGGTGTCGTCGCAGACGGCTTCCGGCATCACCTGGATGTCGCAGCCGAGATACGCGCCGCATAGGAAGCTCGGCAGATGCCGCTCGATGATCGGTGTGATGGGCAGGCCTCGCCCCTTCGCGGCTTTCGCCGCGAGGATGCCATACATCGTGTGTCCGATCAGTCCGCTCATATTTGAACCAAACGCTGTGTCTCTCTCCGGTCTGGCAAGAGTCCCATCCCTCGCTCCGTAGGTTTCTGGCCCTCCAACAAATCATGCTCAATCTCTATTCCCATCCCAGCGGCGGCTATTGCGATGGTGTGTCACGTCGAAACTTCCTCAAGATCGGCGGACTCGCCATGGGCGGACTGTCGTTGAATGACGTGCTGCGTGCCGAGTCCGCGCAGAAGACGGGCAAGTCTCACAAGGCGGTGATCATGATCTTCCTGCCCGGTGGTCCGTCGCACCAGGACATGTTCGACATGAAGCCGGACGCGCCGAGCGAGATTCGCGGCGAGTTCAAGCCGATCTCCACCAATGTCCCCGGCATCCAGATCTGCGAGCACCTGCCGCGTCTCGCCAAGATGATGGACAAGTGCACCCTCATCCGCTCGCTGGCCGACTGCGATTCGCGCCACGATGCTTTTCAGTGCCTCACCGGTCGCAACTCCAAGCAGCAGCCTCCCGGCGGCTGGCCTTCGCTCGGATCCATCGTCTCTCGGTTGCAGGGCAGCACCAATCCCGCCATGCCGCCGTTCGTCGGTCTCGCACCAAAGATGGGCCATATGGAGTGGGCGCGCACGGGTGATCCAGGCTTCCTCGGCGTCGCACATGCACCGTTCCAGCCGAATCGCGGTGGCGGCACGGAGGACATGTCGCTTCATGGCATCACGCTCGATCGTCTGCGTGATCGCAAGACGCTGCTCTCCAGTTTTGACAATCTTCGTCGTGATCTCGATGCCACCGGCCTCATGGGCGGGGTGGATGTGTTCAATGAACAGGCGCTCAATGTGCTCACGAGTCCGAAGCTTCTCCACGCACTGGATTTGAGTCGTGAAGATCCGCGTGTCGTCGAGCGCTACGGCAAAGGTGAAAACCGCAATCGCGACGACGGCGGTCCACGTCTTCCCGAGCACTTCCTTGCCGCGCGTCGTCTCGTCGAAGCCGGAGCACGTGTCGTCACGCTCGCCTTCAGCCGCTGGGACTACCATTCAGACAACTTCGGCCAGTTGCGCGAAGACCTGCCGTTGCTCGACAGCGGCCTCACCGCGCTCATCGCCGACCTGCACGAACGTGGCATGGACAAAGATGTCTCCGTCGTCGTCTGGGGAGAATTTGGCCGCACGCCGATGATCAACGCCAAAGGTGGCCGCGACCACTGGCCGCGCGTCGCCTCCGCACTCCTCGCCTGCGGCGGCATGCGCCACGGTCAGGTCATCGGTGCCACCGACAAACAAGCCGGCGAACCCACCGAACGCCCCGTCGCCTTCGGCGAAGTCTTCGCCACCCTCTACAAACAGATGGGCATCGACGTGACGAAAGCCACCCTCACCGATTTGACCGGCCGCCCCCAGTATCTCGTCGATAGCCATCTGCCGATGGCGGAGCTGGTGTGATGAAAACAAGGCTGAAACTCAAATGAACAGCTTTTGGCCGGCAACGCATTCGTCATTGGATTGACCCCATACTTTGTTTGTTACGACAAAATGTGTCCTTAACCCCCGTAGGTTCTCGCTGTCATGCATCTCACACGTCTCACTCTCATCGCCGCATTCTCCGCCGTCGTGCCCAGTTTCGCGGCAGATGCACCGCGTCCGCTGAATTTTGCGAACGACATCGTTCCCATCCTAACCAAGGGCGGTTGCAACTCGGGTGGCTGCCATGGCAAGTCCGGCGGACAGAACGGCTTCAAACTCTCGCTGCTCGGCTTTGAACCGCAGGAAGACTACGACCACATCGTCATGGAAGCTCGTGGTCGCCGCGTGTTTCCGGCCTCGGCGGAGCAGAGCCTGCTGCTGACCAAAGGTACCGCCCAGCTCCCGCATGGTGGTGGCAAGAAGCTCGATCCGAACTCCGAAGACTACGCCGACCTGGCACGCTGGATTCGTGAAGGCATGCCCTACGGCAAGGACAGCGATCCCAAGATGGCCAGCATCAGCGTCGAGCCCGCCAAGCTCACCATGCCGCTCAACGCAGCCCAGCAGCTCAAGGTCACTGCGCACTACACCGACGGCAGCACCCGTGACGTCACCAAGCGCGCGCTGTATGAAGCCAATGAGAAAGCCATGGCCGAAACGAGTGAAGCCGGCCGTGTGCAGCTCTTTGATCTGCCCGGCGATGTCGCCGTGATGGTTCGCTATCAGGGCAAGGTGTCCACCTTCCGCGCCACCGTGCCCCTAGGCGCTCCGGTGGACACACTGCCTGCCTCACGCGGTTTTGTGGACGATCTCGTCTTCGCAAAATTGAAGACCATCGGCATGCCGCCGTCCGACATCGCTGACGACGGCACCTTCATCCGCCGCGTCACCCTAGACATCACCGGTCGCCTGCCCACCGCCGCGGAAATGAAGGACTTCATGGCCTCCAAAGAGGCTGCCAAACGCAGCGTCCTCATCGACCGCCTGCTCGACAGTCCTGAATACGCGGAGTACTTTGCCAACAAGTGGAGCGCCCTCCTGCGCAACCAGCGCACGCAGCCCATGTATGCGCGTGGCAGTTATCTGTTCTACTCGTGGATTCGCGACAGCATCGCCGACAACAAACCATACGATCAGTTCGTCCGCGAAGTCGTCTCAGCCACCGGTGATCTCGATCACAATCCCCCCGTCGCCTGGTATCGTCAGGTCAAAGAAATGAAGCAGCAGATGGAGGACGTCGCGCAGCTCTTCCTCGGCACCCGCATGCAGTGCGCGCAGTGTCATCACCATCCATTTGAGAAGTGGAGCCAGCAGGACTACTACGGCTTCGCCGCCTTCTTCAGCAAGGTCAGCCGCAAGCCTTCGAACTTTGCCACGGAGGAATTGATCTTTAGCAAGCGCGGCGTTGCGCAGACCACGAACATCCGCACGAAGGAAGCCGTCACACCCACCAGCCTCGGCGGTCAGGCCTTGAAGCTGACGCCCGAGCAGGACCCACGTCAGGCGCTCGGCGAATGGATGAGCCAGAAGGACAATGCGTTCTTTGCCCACACTCTCGTGAATCGTTACTGGAAGCATTTCTTCAATCGCGGCCTCGTCGAACCCGAGGACGACATGCGCGAGACCAATCCGCCGGTGAACCCCGAACTGCTCAGCGCCCTCGCGGCGGACTTCGTGAAGAGCGGCTACGATCTGAAGCAGCTCATCCGCACCATCACCAATTCCACCACCTACCAGCTCAGCGCTATTCCCAACACCTACAACGCCAAGGACCGTCAGAATTTCAGCCGCTACTATCCGAAGCGCCTCAACGCCGAAGTTCTCTACGACTCCGTCAACACGCTGCTCGACACCCAGACCAGTTTCGCCGGTCAGGCCCCAGGTACGCGTGCCGTCGCCCTGCCGGACAACAGCTACAATCAAAGCACCTACTTCCTCAGCGTTTTCGGTCGTCCCGACTCCTCCAGCGCCTGTGAGTGCGAGCGCACCCAGGAGGCCAGCCTCGCGCAGAGCCTGCACCTGCTGAACGCCGCCGAAATCCAGACTCAGCTTTCCCGTGGCAACGGCCGTGCCGACACACTCACCAAGGACACTCGCCCCGACGACGATAAAATCGCCGACCTCTACCACATCGCCCTCAGCCGCGACCCCAACGCCGCCGAAGTCAAATTCGCCCACACCCATCTCGACAAGAAAACCGCAGGCAAGACGGGCGATGAAGCCTTCAAAGGCAAAAAAGAAGCCTATGAGGACATCCTCTGGGCGCTGCTGAACACAAAAGAGTTCCTCTTCAATCACTAAGCGCCCGTGCCATGCCTCGCCCCAATTTTCAGTTCTCGGTTTTGACTCGTTACACTCGCCCTTCGGGCTTCCTTCGGCAGTCTATCTCCGCTTCGCTCCGATTCAGTTTACAATTTTCAGTCCTGCTGTCCTTCGCTGCTCCAGCGTTCTCTCAGGTCGCCTTCCCATCGCCGACGCTGACGTCGATTTCCCCTCTCGGCGGCAAACCTGGAGCCACAATCGAACTCACCTTGCGTGGTTCCGATCTCGACGGTCCACAGTCTGTCATCATCGGTGGTCGTTCCATTGGCATGAGCACCACCACGAAAGCCAGCATCCAGCTGCCGGCCGATCTGCCCATGGGCATTCATGACCTGCGTTTCGTGGGTCGCTACGGCGTCTCCAATCCACGTGTGTTTGAAATCAGCGCGCTCGACACGGTCGAATCTCCCGGCACGAACACCACGCCGGACAAGGCGCAGAAGGTGGCGCTCAATTCGGTGGTTCAAGGCTGCTTCAAATCCGCTTTCCCGCACTGGTTCACCCTTGATCTCAAAAAGGGTCAGCATCTCACCGCCACCTTTGACGGCACTCGCTTTGACACACGCACCGAGCTTGTCGGAGTGCTCAGTGCTCCCACTGGGCGCGAGCTTGCGCGCCTGCGGGACGGAGTTCTCACTTTCACTTCTCCCGCCGATGCCACTTATCGGCTGTGCTTCAATGATCTCATGTTCCGTGCGGGTGACGACTACGGTTATCGCATCACGCTTGCGTCCAAAGCACCGCCTGCGCCGGTGGCTGGCAAGCCAGGTCCTCCGCGTCCGGTGCAGATCGGGCAGACCCTCAAGGATGTTTTTCTGCCTCACGGGCTCATGCATTCGTTCGATCTCGCCTTCAAAACCGGCGACAGATTCATCATCGAAGTGCATTCGCATGACCTTGGTCATCCCTCCGATCCGCATCTCGTTATCGAGAACCTCAAGCAGGACGCCGCAGGCAAGGAAACGCTCACGCCCCAGGCTGAAATCGCCGACGCGCCCGCCATCTCGCCCGCTCCCAGCATCAACCTTCCCAATCGTGATCCCTCCTACGCCTACACGGCGAAGGCCGATGGCGTCTTTCGCCTCACCCTGCTCGACAACTTCAACACCACCGAACCTTTCGAACTGCGCATTCTCAAGGATGCACCCATTCCCGCGCCGATCATCGCCCTCAATGCCATCTATAGCGGAACCACGACCAAGACCGCCGAGATTGGCAGCGCCAATGTGCTGCGTGGCGGCATCACAGCGCTTGAAGTGATCGCGCCAAATCGTAACGCTTTCAGTGAGCCCATTGAGCTCAAGACTGGCGGGCTTCCTGCAGGTGTCACCTGCCTCGGCGGATTCATCGGTAGAGGCCAGTCGCTTGGCTACATCGCATTTCAAGCCGCTGCTGATGCGCCCGCCGGAGCCGGCATCCTCGATGGCATCCCGCAGAGCCTCTTCGTGAGCTTTGCCCTTCCAGATATGACCAGGGGGTACACCCAGTATCGCACCACAGGTGCTCCTGTCCTCGGTGTCAGCACCCAAACTGCGCCCGCCTTCATTCAAACCGAGAAGACCGACATCTTCGAAGTCGCCACCGACGCCAAACTTGAAATCGCCCTCAAAGTCACCCGTCATGCCGACTTCACTGAGGCTCTCAAGCTCAAAGCCCTTGGCCTCATCGACATCGCCAAAGCTCCCGATGCCGACATCCCTGCCAAAGCCGCCGCAGGCAAACTCACGCTCGATGTGAAAGCCCTCAAACTCGCCCCTGGTGACTACGGCTTCATCCTCCAAGGCCCTGCAAAGATGAAAATCCGCCGAGGTGTTGAAGAACTCAACGCTGCCGAAGCCTCTGCCAAAAAAGCCGCCGAAGCTCAAGTTGCAGCCAAAAAGCAGCTCGACACCGCGAATGCCGACGCATCGCCGAAAAAAGCCGAACTCGTCAAAGTCGCCACCGTCGCCCTCAAGACGGCTGACACCGCCAAAGCCGCCGCCGACAAGCTCGTCAAAGACCTTGCCGCGAAGTCCGTCGCCAAAGATGCCACCTTCATCGTCTGTTCCAATCCCATCCGCATCCGCGTGAAGGAGGTCGCCAAGAAATGAGAATCATCCTTCCACTCGTCATTCTTCATTCGTCATTCGCCATGGCCGCGGCTCCCGCGCTCATTGATTACGACCAGCAAGTCCGTCCGTTCTTGAAGGACAACTGCATCGCCTGCCACAACAAGACCACCACCAAGGGCGGCCTCAACATGGAGACCCCCGAGCTCATGGCCAAGGGTGGCGAGAGCGACAAGGGCATCCTTCCCGGCAAAGGCGCGGACAGCGTCATGTATCAGGCCGCAGCGCACACCTGGGACTCCGAGATGCCGCCGAAGGGCAACAAGGTCGGTGCAGTGAATCTCACCGCCGAACAGCTCGCACTCTTCAAAGCATGGATTGATCAAGGCGCGAAAGCCTCACCCAAAAAATTGCAGGTCATCGCCTGGGAGCCCCTGCCTGCGGGCTTGAATCCCATCTATGCCATCGCCGTTGCACCCCAGGGGGATTTCGCCGCTGCTGCCCGTGCAAATCAGATCAGCATCTACCATCTGCCCACGCAGAGCCTCGTCACCAAGCTCACAGATGAAACCCTTCGCAAATCCGGCCTCTACAAACAAGCCGGTGTCGCCCATCGCGATCTCGTGCAGTCTCTGGCCTTCAGTCCAGACGGCACGCACCTTGCCACCGGCAGCTTTCGCGAGGTGAAACTGTGGAAACGCAACGCCCCCGCAGCCCCCGCCTTCGCTCCTTCCGCCAAATTCACCGCGACTCAGGAAGCCGACAACTCAATCAAACTGACCGAAACCGCGGGTGGCAAACTGATCGCCCTCATTAAATCCGATCTCACCGCCGAGCAGGCCCTCGCTCAGCACAGCCTCACCGCTGTGCGTGCTGCCTTGGAAGTAACGTATCAAAATGAAGCCATCAAAAAATCAGAAACGGACTCCACCGAGCAGACCAATCGTTTGAAGAAAGCCAACGAACTCGCGGAACTCGCCAAAAAGGCGCTCGAAGACAAGAAGAAGGACATCAAGCCCAAGGAGGATGCCAAAGTCGCCGCCGACAAAGCAGCCAAAGAAGTCGCGGATGAAGTGGCCAAAGCCAGCGCCGGCAAGCCAGATGAAGCGCTCGCCAAAAAGCAGGCGGCTGCACAGGCCAGTCTTGCCACAGCCGCAACCGACCTTGCACAGGCTCAGGCCGCTCTCCAACGCGCTGAAGCTGCCATGGCAGTGGTCGCCACCGAAATCAAAAATGCCACCACCGATGCTAAAAAGGCGGCCGCGTTGACCGAACTCGTGGAACTCGCGAAGACAGGCCTCGCAGAGAAACAAAAGACATTCAAGTCCAGGGAAGCTGTCAAAGCCGCTGCCGACAAGACGGCGAAAGAAGTCTCCGATCAAATGGCCATGCTGCCCAAGAGCAAACCGGATGACGCCTTGGTCAAAAAGAACACCGATGCCCAGGAGAAGGCCACAAAGGCCGCCAGCGACCTCAAACTCGCCCAGGAAGCCTTCACCCGTGCCGAGGCCGCCATCACCGACACGGCGAATGAAATCAAGCTCGTCACCGAAAACGAAAAGAAGGCCAAGCAGACTGTCCTTGATGCCAAGGCACGCCTCGAAGTGGTGAAAAAGGCGGCGGAGAAAGCAAACGCGGATCGTGACCTCATCGCCAAAACACTCACCACGGGCCTCAAGAAAGCCAAGTCGCTCCAGTTCTCCACGAACGGCCTCGAACTGATCGCCGAACAGGACAGCGGCCCTCCGCTCGCCTGGAGCACCGTGAATGGCAAACCCATCGTTCCCGGCAGCACGACTGAGATGTGGACCCTCGAACGCACCTTTGGTACCGGCGATGGCAATTCCTTGATCACCGACCGTGCGAACAGTCTCGCTTTCAGCCCCGACGGCAAAACACTTGCCATCGGCAGCGGCGAGCCCTCCCGCAGCGGCGACATCACCCTGTGGGACATGTCGACTGGAAAGCTCACCAAGGACTATGCTGAGCGCCATCTCGACAGCATCTTCGCGCTCGACTTCTCGCCCGATGGCAAGCTCCTCGCTTCCGGCGGCGCTGACAAAGCCGTGCGCATCACCGACTTGAGCACGGGCAAAGTCGTGAAAGTCTTTGAAGGCCACACGCACCATGTGCTGGGCCTTTCGTGGCGTGCCGACGGCCGCCTCCTGGCCAGCAGCGGTGCCGACAACGTCGTCAAAGTATGGGACTGGACCACCGGCGACCGTCGCAAGAGCGTCGACGGCTGGGACAAGGAAGTCACCGGCATTCACTACCTCGGTGCCGCCGATCAAATCGCCACCAGCGCCGGCGACACCAAGCTCCGCCTCATCACCAGCGACGGCGGCGTAGTGAAACTGCTTCCCGGCTCCACCTCCTTCCTCCAATCACTCGCCACCACCCGCTCCGGCGACGTGGTTCTCGGCGGCGATCAAGACGGCAACGTCCGCGCCTGGGATGTCGCCACGGCGAAGGAGATCGCTGTCTTCAAGCCCTGATCAGGCACAATCTCAGCGCAGAGTGAAGCCGCGAGAAAGGATGCTGACAGCGTCGCGTTAGCCTGCTGTACTCATCCAATCATCATGCGTCGCCTTCATACCCTCCTTCTTCCCCTCCTCGCTTCAGCCCTTCTCGTTCCCAATCGTGGCACTGCGGAAATCGCCGTCAAAAACGGCGAGAAAATCGCCTTCCTCGGCGATTCCATCACTGCTCAAGGCTGGGGCAATCCCGCAGGCTATGTGCGCCTGGTGATCGCCGGCTTGGAAGCCAATGGCATCAAAGCCGAGCCTGTGCCCGCCGGTATCGGTGGTCATAAATCCGACCAGATGCTCGCACGCCTCGACAAGGACGTGCTGAGCAAGAAACCCCAGTGGATGACTCTGAGCTGCGGCGTGAACGATGTCTGGCACGGTGCGCGTGGCGTGCCCCTTGATGATGCCATGGCAAAAAGCGGCACCTACGACGCCAATGTGGTCACCCGTGGCACCTACAAGAAGAACATCACCGCGATCATCGATCAAGCGCAGGCCGCAGGCGTGAAGCCGGTCATGCTCACGGCCACCGTGATTCAAGAAAATCTCGATAGCAAAGAAAACGGCCTGATCGCCCCCTACAACGCCTTCCTCCGTGAACTCGCAAAAGAAAAGCATCTCCCTTTGGCAGACCTGAACTCGATGTTTCAAGAGCGCATCAAAGCCGAGAACAAGCCGAACGTGAAAGTGCTCACCAGCGATGGCGTCCACATGAATGTCGAAGGCAACAAGCTCATGGCCATCGGTGTTCTGCAGGCGCTGGGCCTCAATGCCGCCGAACTCGACAAAGCCAAAGCCTCCTGGCAGCCGCTCGAAGCTGCTGGTATCATGGCGGCGCAGAAAGCTGCTGAAGCCAAAGCCAAAGCTGCCGCTGAGAAGGCCAAACAGAATTCAGCAGTGAAGCAAAAGTAACCGGTTTTCCCCAGTCATGAAATTCCTGCTTTTAGCATGGGGTGTTGTCGCGTTGAGCAGCCGGCTCAGCGCCGCTGATGACATCACCTGGCTTATCAATTACGATGGCAAAACATTGCCTGACGCGACCTGGGCCACCGTCGGTACGGTGAACGCAAAATTGGAAAGCGAAGGCCTGCGCCTCATCGATGACGGCAAGGACTTCGGTCACTTTCGCGCTTCGTGGAAAGCGAGTCCCGGCGACGAGATCATCGTCGAGGCCACGGTGAAAACGGGCGTCATCACCGGTTCGCAGGCGAAAAAACCCGTGACCTCGCTCTGGCCCTGGCGCGATGGCGCACCTGTGATGGTGCACGTGAGCGATGGCAGGCATCAGGAGGGACTGGTCTTGTTTCCAGCGCAGGCGACGAGTTTCACAGATCGCTTCATCCCGATGGACACCTCGAACCGGTTTCACACCTACCGCCTCATCATTCGTGACACGGACATGAGCATGTGGGTGGATGGCGTTCAGAAAGTGACGGGCCAAAACGCCTTCTGGAAACCTGCGGATTCACCCGAGCCTTTCATTCAATTCGGATCAAGCGCCAAGGTTGCCACTGGCGAAGCCATCTGGTCGTCGGTGAAACTCGGCGTGCGCAAAGCCGCCGCGCCATTGCCACCCGATCCGGTCAAACTCACGATCAGCGAGCCATGGCTGATCCCACGGGAAGACGTGAAGCAGACGCGGCCTTACCTCTATGACATGGGCCGGGGGCTGCTCCTCACGAGTGTCGCCCAGGGGCCGGATGCTTTCTATGAACCCTATGGCCTGCTCAAATCCACCGATGCAGGCAAAACATGGGCGCCCATCCCCGGCCTCGACAAAGTCGACACCACCCCGCTGCCCTGTGTGCGACGTCCCGATGGCAGCATCCTCGGCATCTCACGCTGGACGCGCACCCAGCCGGACGGGCGCATAGTGGGCAGGACAACCAGGCTGAATGAAGACGCCACCAGCTTCACGATGATGGACAATGAGATCATCCTGCCAAAGCAGTACACCAATGAGTCCAAAGGCGACCAGATCATCTGCGAGCGCCACATCTGGAATGATGACGATGGCGGCATCACCATGGTGGTATGGAGCCGCAAGGCGGTGAAGCTTGCGGACGGCCGCAACAACACGGTCCGCTGGTCACACCTCATGCGCAGCACCGACGAAGGCAAAACGTGGAATTATTTCTCCACCGTCGGCCCTGGCGGCGAACCCGCCGTCGTGCGCCTCAGCGCCACCGAGCAAACCGCCGTGATTCGTGGCGACCGCAATTCACGCATGAAACAGACATTTTCTCACGACAGTGGCAGGACATGGAGCAAGCCCGTCGAACTCGAAGTCGGCAGAGTGCTGCCCGATCTCGTGCTCATGAGCAACGGCGTCCTCGCCTGCAGTTACGGCCGGCCCGCAAGCTGCCTCATGTTCAGCCTCGATGGCGGCAAAACCTGGCCCTCTCATCATGTGGTCTCCGAAAAGACCGGTTTCAATTACACCAGCATCCGCGAGATAAGCCCCGGACGGCTGCTCTATCTGCACGATGCACCCAAGATGAGCGGCTTCTTGATTGATGTGGAGAAGGTCAATCCTTAGCTATGGAAGCGCCTTCGCGGCCAGAGACAGATGCTTCTTCGCAACCTCATTCCCCGATCAATCCATGAACCTCCTGCGTCATTTTCTTCTCTTCTCAGCAATCCTGCCGCTCGCAGCCGCAGACACCCCACGTGATGATGCCGCCTGGCTGCGCGAAAAAGGCCAGATGATCTTCCATGACGCCTTCGAGCGTGAGGAGGACGGCAATCTCGCCAAAGCCATCGGCAATGGTTGGAACAGCGCCACGGCAGACCGTGTACCACAAATCAAGATGGCCGATCTCGATGAGGGCATCCTGAAAATAGCCAGTGCCTCCAAAGAAGCCGGTCATGCCGCGCACATCCATCACGAAGCGGGCTTCACCGATGGCGGAGCGGTGGTCCGCTTCAGCTTCCCCGGTCTCTCAAAAAGCGAATCACTTCAGCTCGGTTACGTGGATCGCGAATTGAAAGGCGTTCACGCCGGGCATCTCTGCTACGGCATTCTGAGCCAGAGCAGCATCACGCTGATCGATCAAAAAACCGGCATCATGAACCTGGAAAACCGCAAGCGCCGCGATGACTACCTGGCCCGCAAGGAAAAGCCACCCGCTGATTTCGAAGCCCTGCTCAATTCCAAGAAAGTCGGCGTCCCGTGGAAAGCCGATCACGAATGGCACGAACTCGTCCTCGTCACCGAAGGTGACCAAATGCGCCTCAGCCTCGATGGCAAAGTCATCGTCAGTCATCACTCGGAAGGTTATGCCCACACGATGAAACGCTGGTTCAGCTTCTTGGTGCCGAACACAGTGTGGATTGACGACGTGAAGATTTGGAAAGTGAAGTGATCCACCATGAAGCCCGTCCACATTGCCATCGCGGCACTCCTGCTCACCGCCGCATTGGCCTGGCGCTCCATCGCCGTCGAGCCAGTCGCAGAACGTCTGGTCGTGCTCACCTTTGACGACTCCGTAGCCAGCCACGCCACCTTTGTGGCTCCTCTGCTCAAAAAGCACGGCTTCGGCGCAACCTTCTTCATCACCGAAGGCTTCGAATTCCTCGTGGACAAGACGCACTACATGACCTGGGAACAGATTCAGGCGCTGAACGCCGATGGCTTCGAGATCGGCAATCACACCCGCAAACACGCAGGCGTGGCCAAACAAAAACCGGAGCAACTGGCCGTCGATGTGGAATTCATCGAGCAGCAGTGCGCCAAATACGGCATTCCAAAACCCGTGAGCTTTTGCTATCCCGGCTATCAGACCAGCGAGCCTGCGGTGAAGCTCCTGCGCGAGCGTGGCTACCAGTTTGCCCGTGCAGGCGGTGCGCAGGCCTTTGATCCATCCAAGGATGATCCGCTCACCATCCCCCAGGCCTTCGATGGCAAACCGGACAGCACACTGGAGCAGTTCAAAGCCGCAGTGGCTCAGGCACACGATGGCAAGATCGCCGTGATGACCTTCCACGGCGTGCCCGACATCCAGCATCCGTGGGTCAACACCGAACCCGTGAAGTTCGAGAGCTACATGCAGCATCTCAAAGACGAAGGCTGCAAGGTCATCGCCATGCGCGATCTGGCGAAGTATCTCTCAGCACGGAAATAAGGCAGAATGGCGGCGTATAGGTCACCAACCATGAAACTCATCCTTCTCGCCACCCTCGCTTGTGCCTCCACTGCGTTCTCTCAGAGCGTGAAGTCCAACATCCCCTATGTCGAAAACGGTCACGCACGCTACGTGCTCGACATCTACTCACCGCCGAACGCCAAAAACCTGCCCGTCGTGTTCTGGATCCACGGCGGCGGCTGGACTCAGGGCGACAAAACCGATGTGAAGCTCAAACCCCAGTGGTTCATGGACAAAGGCTTTGTGGTTGTTTCCACCAACTACCGCCTCCTCCCTGAGGTGGACATGGGTACGCTCACACGCGATGTCGCCAAAGCCTTCGGCTGGATGGAAAAACACATCGCTGAATACGGCGGCGACCCAACGCGAGTCCTCGTCGGCGGTCACTCCGCCGGAGCCCAGCTCGCGGCGCTCCTTTGCATCGATGACCGTTACCTGAAGGCCGAAGGTGCATCCTTCGACTGCCTCATCGGCTGCGTCCCAGTGGACGGCGACACCTACGACGTGCCCGCCATCATCGAGACAGCGGAGACTCGTCTCCGCGTCCACCATCTGCCACCGCGTGTGAACGGCCACCGCGAAAAGTTTGGCGGCACACCAGAAAAGCATGTGGACTTCTCCGCCGTCACCCATGTGGCCAAGGGCAAAGGCATCCCCCCATTCTTCATCCTGCATGTGGCCGCTCATCCAGACACCAGCGCACAGGCCGCACGGCTTGGCAATGCGCTGAAGGAAGCCGGAGTTCCAACGACAGTCTTCGGTGCCAAAGACACCAGTCACGTGAAACTCAACGACGACCTCGGCCTGCCCGACGATCCCGCGACGAAGGCCTTGGATTCCTTCGTGTCGGCTGTGCTGAAAAAGTGACAGCATCGGCCCATGTCCGATTCGGCCAAAATCATGTCTGTATCATGCTAAGGCCGGTGGTTGTTTGTATAAGCAGGGTTGCCAACCTGCTCCAACCACCATGAAACATCTCTGCGTTCTCCTGTTCGCCACGCTGCCTCTTTGCGCTGAATCGATTTTCGACGGCAAGACTCTCGAACATTGGTCCGGCAAGGCTGAGCACTGGCGCGTTGAAGACGGAGCGATCACCGGTGAAATCCCCGCGAATCAGCAGCTCAAAGGCAACGAGTGGATTTTCTGGGACGGCGAGGTGCATGACTTTGATCTCACCGTGGAGTTCCGCATCACCGGCGGCCCCAGTGCAAACTCCGGCATCCAGTATCGCTGCCAGCAGAGCCCCGATGGACACGCCAGCGGTTATCAGGCCGATCTCGATCAAGGCGCGGTATGGCTGGGACGCATCTACGACGAGCATGGTCGTGCGTTGCTGGTGGAGCGCGGCTCACGCGTGAGCATCGCACCAGATGGCCGCCGCTGGGCAGATGTGTTTGCCGAGCCAAAAAGTCTCGCCGCTGTGATCAAAGCCAACGACTGGAACAAATACCAGATCACCGCCACCGCATCCCACGTCGAGGTGCGCGTGAACGACGTCCTCATGAGCGTGCTCGATGATCACGAGATCAAAGCCGCCGAGTGGAGCGGCAAGATTGCCTTCCAGCTCCACAGCGGCCCAGGCCCGGCCAAGGTGCAGTTCCGCAACATCCAGCTCACCCATCTCGGCAAAACAGCAATGCCCCAGCGCAGTGATGCGGGCACTCCTGCCCGCACCACCGACGTTCCCTCCATCCTACCGCCCGCCGAACTCAATCTCGGCTTTGAAACCGGCACCCTCGCAGGCTGGAAAGCCGAAGGCGATGCCTGGGAAAAACAACCCATCGAAGGTGACACCGTCACGATCCGCAAGCGCGGCAACTCACAGCACGCAGGCAAATTCTGGCTCGGCGGCTACGAACGCATCGGCGACAAAGGCACCGGCACCCTCACCTCCACAAGTTTCACCGTCACTCACCCATGGGCCAGCTTTCTTCTCGGAGCCGCAGCCGATGCAAACACTGAGCGCGTCGAGATTGTCGAAGAGGCAACTGGCAAAGTCATCCAAAGCAGCAGCGCCATCCAGCAAGAAAACATGAAGCGCGTGGCAGTGAATCTGGAAAGCGTCGCCGGCAAACGCATCTTCATCCGCATCGTCGATCAATCCAAATCCGGCTGGGGCCACGTGAACTTCGACGACTTCGTCTTCCACGATCAAAAACCAGTCTTCGCCGCCGCAGCTCTAAGCATCAGCAACGATCGCTCGAAGCGTGGTGATGAAAGCCCTGTCCTCTGGCATCTCCTGCCAAATCCCGCCAAACCCACCAGCGTGAAAAGCGAAGCCGCACAAAAGCTCGTCGCAGGCATGAAACTGCAGGACGGCTTTCAAGTCGAGCTGATCGCCGCAGAGCCGGATGTGCGCCAGCCCATCGCCTTCTGCTTCGATGAACGCGGCCGCATGTGGGTGGCGGAAGCCTTCAGTTATCCAAACCGCCAGCCCGAAGGGCAGGGGAAAGACCGCATCAGCATCTTCGAAGACGCGGATGGCGATGGCTCATTTGAAACCAAAAAAGTCTTCTGCGAAGGCCTGAATCTCGTCAGCGGCATCGAGGTCGGCTTCGGCGGCGTGTGGGTCGGCGCTGCACCCTATTTGTTGTTCATTCCGAAAGATGCGAATGATGCAGCCGGCAAGCCGCAGGTTCTCCTCGACGGCTGGGGCTACCAAGACACCCACGAAACCCTCAACAGCTTCATCTGGGGCCCCGACGGCTGGCTCTATGGCAATCAAGGCGTCTTCACCCAATCCCTCATCGGCAAACCCGGCACATCCAATGACCAGCGGATCACTCTCAATGCAGGCGTCTGGCGTTATCACCCCGTGAGGCATGAATTCGAAATCTTCTGCCACGGCGGCAGCAACCAGTGGGGCCTCGACTACAACAGCAACGGCCACTTCTTCATGACCCACTGCCGTAGCTTCTGGGGCAAAGGCGGCACCACCAACGCCATCCGCAACGGCCACTTCTGGAATCAGGCCAACAGCAAATACGCCCCCTTCATCTCCGCCACCGCCCCGGACTTTGCGCCCGACCTGCAAAACTACCTCCCCGCCTCCGCTCGCTATGACAGCGGTGAAGGCGGCGCCGGCAAGCCCGGCACCACCGCCGTCTATGGCGGTCATTCCCACGTCGGCACCCTGATCTACAACGGCGGCAACTGGCCCGCCATCTATCGTGACCACCTCTTCACGCACAACCTCCACGGCCATCAGATCAATCAGCAGCACATGGTCCGCACCGGCAGCGGCTATGAGACTTTCCACGCCGGCTACGACCTCCTCTACAGCCCCGCCCCGGACTACATCCCCGTCGATCTCCAAACCGGCC
This sequence comes from Prosthecobacter sp., assembly GCA_021733925.1. Taxonomy (GTDB): domain Bacteria; phylum Verrucomicrobiota; class Verrucomicrobiia; order Verrucomicrobiales; family Verrucomicrobiaceae; genus Prosthecobacter. The sequence continues at coordinate 73,219 of JAIPJY010000001.1, forward strand.
CCGACGGCGCCGTCTATGTCATCGACTGGACCGACACCCAGCACTGCCACAATCCCGAAGACGAAAAATGGGACCGCACCAACGGTCGCATCTACCGCATCTCATGGAAGGAGACCTACAAGCCGGTGAAGGTGGATTTGGGGAGCATGAGTGATGATCAGCTTCTCAAGTTGCAAACGAGCACCAACGACTGGCACGCCAGAACAGCCCGAAAACTCATTCAAGAACGTCCTGCGCCCTTTGATGCAGTTGCCAATGGAACCACCATGATTTCACAGCGCGACAACAAGCCTGAGCTGACCTTGAGACTCATGTGGCTGCTTCATGCGGCGAAAGCCCTAAATCCGCAGATATTGGCTTCATTGACCAGCCAGGAAGATGACATCGTCCGCTCCTGGGCCATTCAACTCGCCACTGAAGAAGCCGGCAAACCCAAACTCAGCACCGACACCCTGCTCAAACTCGCCCAAACCGACCCCTCACCCACCGTCCGCCTCGCCCTCGCCTCTGCACTTCCAAAGCTAGACGCCAAGACCGTCTGGGAAGTCGCCTCCGCACTCGCCATGAACGGCGAAGACAAAGACGACCGCTTCCTCCCCAAGATGATCTGGTTCGGCCTCGCCCGAGTCATAGCAGAAGACTGGCCCCGCAGCCTCGCACTCGCGGCTAAAACTCCACTCCCATCCCTGGCCGACTCCATCCGCTGGTTCGCCGCCACAACTCCCGCAGGCCGCGAAGCACTGATTCCCACCATCCAAACCGAGCGTGATTTGAAAATCCTCGCCTTCGGCATGAAGGACGAGGCGAAGGCGGTCATGCCCAAAGCATGGCCCCAACTACAAGCCAAGTTTCCCGGTACCACGGCTGACCAAATCTCCGCCCTATTCGGCGACAAGACCGTCCTGGCAAAAATGCGCAGCATCTTGGCGGATGAATCTCAACCTCTGCCGCAGCGGCGCAGCGCTTTCGACCTGCTGAAGCGTGTCGGCGATGCAGAAGCGACGCCGATCTTCGCCAAGCTGCTCGATCAACCCGACTTCACCAGCGCCGTCATCCCCTTGCTCTCACGCTCCAGCGATCCCGCCACCGCAACAGCGCTCATGACTCGCTTCACCAAACTCAATGACACGGACCGCAGCGCCGCCTTGGGAACCCTCACCAGCCGCGCAGAACTGGCCCTGCCTTTGCTCGCTGCGGTGAAGGCAGGCACCTTCGACAAAAAGTACCTCAGCTCCCTGCAAATTCGCCAGATGCGCAATCTCAACCACAAGGAGGTCAATGTATTGCTCGATGAAACCTGGGGCAAAGTGAACGACTCCAGCGAAGCCGCCAAAGCCAGCATCGCCAAACTGAAGAAAGCCTACCAATCCGCCCCTCTTTGGGCCTTCAATGGCAAAGCAGGCGAGGAAACCTTCAAGCAGGTCTGCGCCGTGTGCCACTCCATGGGCGGTGTCGGCGGCAAGCTCGGCCCCGATCTCGCCGGATCATGGCGCAACGGCCTCGATTACTTCCTCGAAAACATCATCGATCCGAATGCCGTCGTCGGAGACAACTTCCAGCTTCACGTTCTGACCAAGAAAGACGGCAGCGTCATCTCCGGCGTCATCGAGCAGGAAACCGACACCGCCATCACCGCCCGCACCGTCACGGAATCCCTCATCATCTCCAAAGCCGACCTCAAAAGCCGCCAGAAAATGCCCGTGTCACTCATGCCCCCCGGCCTCCTCGAATCCATGCCCGAGCGCAAGGCCCTGGAGCTGCTCAAATATCTGCTGAGCAAGCGGGAGTAAGGGCTCAGCCAAGGCCTCCCGGGCTTCATCAGAAGTGAATAAAGATCATTCAAAACCGGATTGGCATATCCGGACTCGTCTGCGCGTATGATTCCGATCATGAATCCTGTTTTCCCGATCCTGGCCTTCGCGTTTGCATTCGTTCTACAGACCTCGGCACAGACGCCCGAATGGAAAGCTGCGGCCGCCAAGACGATCATCACACCGACAGAGCCGATGTACCTCGCCGGATTCGCGAACCGGGAAGTTCCTGCCGAGGGGACAGCGATGGAACTCCATGCGAAAGCGCTGGCGCTTCAGGACGCGCAGGGGGAACGCTTCGTGATGGTCACGCTAGATCTGGTGGAGGTGACGGTTCAGCTTCGAGATGCAGTGGCGGAGGCCGTGAAGGCCAGGTTTGGTTTGCCTGACAAGGCGCTGTTGTTGAACTGCTCGCATACGCATTGCGGTCCGGAACTGCGTTACACGGAGCTGGAATTCATGAGCTTCACAGATCCTCTTCGCAAGGAGCGCTGCCTGCGCTACAACGCATGGCTGAAAGACAAGATCGTCGGCATCATCGGCGAGGCATTGCAGCAGGTGGAACCGGCGACGGTCAGTTATGGCCATGCGCGTTGCGGTTATGCCATGAACCGCAGGCTCAAGAGCGACAAGCCGGCGGGCGATCCCTACTTGAACAGCCCCAATCCCGAGGGCGTGGTGGATCATGATGTGCCAGTGCTCACGGTTCAAACGGCGGCTGGCAAGCTTAACGCCATCGTCTTTGGCTACGCCTGCCACAACACATCGATGAGCATCAAACAATGGCACGGTGACTATGCCGGTCATGCGCAGCAGTTGATCGAGGAGGCACATCCAGGCACCATCGCATTGTTCATGATGGGCTGCGGTGGTGATCAGAACGCCTATCCACGTTTCAGTCCGATCTTCAGTCTTCGCCACGGTCAAAGCCTCGCCACGGCGGTGGAGGCGGCTCTGGATGCAAAACCGAAACCGATCCATGGCCCGCTGCGCATTGACTGGCAGACGACGCGGCTTGACTACCAGTCCATTCCCACGGCAGACCAGATCGAAAAACGGCTGAGCACGGGTGAAGGCTATGAAAAAAGCTACGAGGTCTATCAGCGCAAGTGGGATGAAAAGCGCTTGTATGCGATCAAGCACACCGGACTGCGCGACCACTACGACTACCCGCTTCAGGTGGTGCATTTCGGTTATGATCTGACCTTCGTGGCGCTCAGCGGGGAGACTTGCGTGGATTATTCGCTGCGCCTGAAGCACGAGTTCAAAGGGCCTGGAGCATTGTGGGTCGCAGGCTACAGCAACGACATCCTCGCCTACATCCCGAGCAGACGCGTGCTGCGGGAAGGTGGCTATGAAGCATTTCGTTCGCTCATGTACTGGTCCAACCCGCTGCATCCAGACAAGTTTGCGGACACACTTGAGGAACGCATCATCTCCAAGGCGCAGAAAATGATGCAATAAAGGTTCGCCTTGAGAGTGATGAGCCAGAGCCTGACGCAATTACTTTCTTGCGTCGGAGCAGCATTTTTTTCATGCTGTGCCCATGATCCGATTTCTCTTCGTTCTCAGCCTCTGCGTAGTCGCCACACTCCACGCCCAGGAAAAACGCCCCAACATCCTCTGGCTCATCGCCGAGGACTTCGGCCCGCATCTCGGCTGCTATGGCACCAAGGAAGTCTCCTCCCCGGTGCTCGACGCGCTGGCTGCAAAGGGCATGCGCTTCACCCGCTACTACACCACGGCCCCCGTGTGCTCTGCCAGCCGTTCGGCATTCAACACGGGAATGTATCAGACGACCATCGGCGCGCACAATCACCGCTCGCATCGCGATGATGGCTACACCCTGCCTGAAGGGGTGAAGGTGATCAGCGAGCGCATGCGCGAGGCGGGTTACTTCACAGCCAATGTGAAGGAATTGCCCCCTGAGGCGGGATTCAAGGGCACCGGCAAGACCGACTGGAACTTTCAGGGGCCTGACAAACCGTTCGATTCGTCCAGCTGGGATGACTTGAAACAGCATCAGCCCTTTTATGCGCAGCTCAATTTCTCGGAAACGCATCGCACCTTCCGCGCCCCGCCCCATGCAGACCCCGCCAAGGTGGAGATCCCGCCCTATTACCCCGATCATGAAATCACGCGTAAAGACTGGGCGGAGTACCTCGATGCCGCGACGGAACTGGATCGTAAAATCGGCAAGGTGATGGAACTGCTCCAGCGCGACGGGCTGATGGAGAACACCGTGATCTGCTTCCTGGGCGATCATGGTGCCGCCCATGTCCGTGCCAAGCAGTTCTGCTACGAGGAAGGACTGATCACGCCGTTCATCCTGAGCTGGCCTTCCGGTATTCCTGCCCCCGCAGGCTATGAGGCCGGCAAAGTCAGCGACCGTCTGCTGATGTCGATCGATCTCACCGCCACCTCTCTCGCATGGGCCGGCATTCCAAAACCGAAGGGCATGCAGGGGCAGGTGTTCATGGGCCCCAATGCGGAACCCCCACGCGAGTACGTTTTCGGTGCGCGTGATCGCTGCGACATGACGGTGTTTCGCTTCCGCACCGTGGCGGATGCGCGCTATCGCTACATTCGGAACTTCACGCCGGACCGGCCCTTCCTGCAACACAACGCCTACAAGGAAAAGCAGTATCCTGTCTGGAATCTAATCAAAGAGCTTGCCGCGCAGGACAAGCTGACGCCAGCCCAGGCCGCGCTTGCAGCACCTACAATGCCCGAGGTGGAATTCTACGATCTGCAGACCGACCCCTTTGAGATCCACAATCTCGCGAAGTCGAACCTGCCTGAGCACCGCGCCGCACGCGAGCGCTTGAGTTCCGTTTTGAATGCATGGATCGAGCGGACAAACGATCAAGGTCGGATTCCAGAGCCCGAAGAGGTGGCAAGAAATGAAGGCCGTACCAAAGAGGCACCCCCAGCGAAGCAGGGGAAGGGAAAGAAGAAAAAGGAATGAATGACGAATTCAGAATGACGAATGAGCCGCCCCGGCCATTCTCAAGAAGTGAAGCTGCTCCCTAACCATCACGCGCATGACGCACGGCATCTCATCCAGCGCTGGCGCTCGCTCGCTCGCACAGCTGGCTGCCGCGTGAAGACCTTGTGCAAAGTGGGCGACATGCCGGTGATCGTGCTCGAATCTGCGGCGGCGCAGGCGGGACAACCAGCGGTCTATCTTTCCACCGGAGTCCACGGCGATGAGGCGGGTTCAGCCTGGGGCCTCCTCACTTGGGCTGAGAAGCACATGAACGAGCTGAAACGCGGGTCATTTTTGATCGCCCCCTGCCTCAATCCAGTAGGACTCACGCTCAATACGCGTGCGGACCATCGCGGCTTCGACATCAATCGCCGCTTTCACGATGCAACCGATGACATCTGCGGACCATGGCAGCAATGGATCACCGGCCGGGCGATGCGCTTCGGCCTCTGCCTGCACGAAGATTACGACGCGCAGGGGATCTATCTCTATGAGCTCAATCAAGCACCCCAAACAGTGGGCCATGAAATCATCGAACGCTGCGCACGTGTGATCGCGCCTGATCCACGAAAGAACATCGAAGGCCAGCGCGCCAACCTTGGCGTGATCCGTCGCCGTACACTGCCGACGCATCTTCCCGGCATGCCAGAAGCCATTGAACTGCACGTGCGCGGCTGTCCGGTGACGCTGACCTTCGAATCACCTTCGGAGTTTGATCTCGATAAACGCGTGCGGGTGCAGGTGAAATTCGTGGAGTCGGCATTGGCCGTTCTTGATTAAACGATGAACTCAACACTCATCCAGTGCCTGATTGTACTGACGGTTATTACCGTCTTGTCCGGGTGTGCCTCGGTGAAAAAAATAGCCGCAGGTCGTGGCGTGCTGTGTGCCGAGGACTGGGTGAGCTACGATGGCAAAACCATGCCGTGGAAATCGTGGCCGGTGCCTGCCGGTGTGACACCGCGCGGAGTGGTCATCACCATTCATGGTCTGAGTGGCGCAAAGTCAGATTTCTGGTATCTCGGCGAACAACTCCCGCTGCGCGGCTATGCAGTCTATGCCTACGATCTTCGCGGGCAGGGAAATGATCCTGTAGTAGCGGAGCGTGGCGACATCTCGGGAGCGAAGGCTTGGCAGCGTGATCTGGCGACGTTTCACGCGCTGGTAAAGCGCAGGCATCCCAAGACCCCCGTGTTTTGGTACGGTGAGAGCCTTGGCAGTCTCATCGCCCTGCACACGGCGGCGGATTTGCTCGGCAATCGCAGCGACCCCAGCGGCATCATTCTCGCATCACCCGTGGCCGGGTTGCGAATGACCCTGAGCGGCTTCCAGCGTTTCCTGCTCGAAACAGCGGCCAAGCTCTCCCCACGCTCGCGTTACTCACTCGGCGAACTGGCAGGCGTGGATGAATCCAAGATTAAAGTCACCTCCCATTCCACGCATGGCGGTCAGATGGCGGTCACACCCCATCACATCAGTGCCTTCTCGCTGCGCCTGCTCTCAACGATCGGCGGCATGCTGGATAAGAACACGGATTCGGCCCATCGCTTGAAAATGCCGGTGCTGTTCGTCGCCTCGCCGAATGATGTGCTGTCTTCGGCAGATCAGATCCAGGCCCTCTTTGCCCAGATCCGCAGCCGGGACAAAAAGCTGCTGTGGTACACGCGTTCCTACCATCTGCTGCTGCATGATGTGCAGCACGAGGAAGTCGTGCACGATGTGTCACACTGGTTGGACCGCCAGGTAGACGCCATCCACCGCTGAACCGCAATGACACTCGAACATGCCATCCAAGATGCCTTGAGCCGCAGCGAACTCCCGCTGAAAGCAGCGGAGATCGCCAAGATCGTGAAGCCAGCAGTGGGGCGCACAGCCACACCCAAGACAGTGGCTGCAGCCCTTGAAGCGTTGTCCTCATCGGGCGTGCTGAGCTGCATTATCGCAGGAACCCGCAGCAAACCGCAGCCGCTCTTCACGCCGCACAGCTTGGAAACTTCTGCCGCAGCTTTCCTAAAGCATTTCATTCATGCAGCCAGTAAAGAGCAGCAGGCCATGAAGCTAAAAGCAAAGCTGCCGGCAGGTCTGCAGCCTTTCTTTGAGGCTGCACTGGATCACCTCGTCGCCACTGGCGCTGCATTTGTGCTCCCAGGTGGCAAACGGTTGGTATTTGCCCACAAACCCCAGCCTTCCCAGCTGCTGGATGCCACGCTGAAACGTTCCCTTCAAAAGGTCCTCCAGACCGTCAACAGCGTCCGCACGCCGCCCGCGACCTTGGACGATCTAATCGCATGGCTGGACGCGGCACCTCCTCCTCCGCCCGTCGAAACCGTCTGCATTCCGGAAGAGTCCGAACTCCGCGCCTGGTATGATCTCGACCGACTCCGCTCTTCCACAGTGATGATCCCCATTCCCCAAACCTTCGCCCGTTATCAGGCCTGGGCGACCGAGCATGGAAGCGTGGCTGATAGTCAGGTTTTACGAAGTTTGATTGAGACGCTTTACAACAATGGGCACCTCCTGTTAGAACCTTGCGAAAGGCCGCAAGACCTCCCGGATCATGAACGTGCCCTGCTGGTTCCCATGTCTCTCGGTCCGCCTGGCTACTCCTGGTGCTGGATTTCCTGATCCAGTCCCGCTCACTCCCGAATACTGAACTGACTCCCAAGACCATGCCCTCCTATGCTGACCTGAATCCATTCATGTCCACGAGTGTGGGCGAGAATGATCTGTGGAATGCGGCCTCCTTTCTGGACGTGCCTTACATTCACTCCGTGCCGTTTGGCGCGTTACGCATCGCGGTGGATCAGGTGCGGGCCCAGCACCGCAGCCAGGTGCGTTTTGTACGGGGCGCTGGCGGCTCGGGCAAATCACATCTCTTTTCGCGGCTTCGTCGTGAGTGTGCGGACAGCATTTTTTATGCGTATGCGCCCAATCCGCCGCTGCAGCCGGAGGCATTGGAAAATTTCATCCTCACACGATTCGTCGGCAGCCTGCGTCATCCGGCACGCAGCAAGGAGGGCAGGGAGGCCCCCTACAGCCAGCTGCGCCTGCTCGCATATGCGCTGCTCAAGCCCGTGGTGGAGCAGGATTTCACCTTTCCTCAACTGCACGAGGCCTGGGCGGGGATCAGCCTCGAAACCCGCAAGGAGATGATCCATCAGGCGGTGCAACTGCTGGAAGCCGAGCACCCGATGGTGCCGCGCAGCGTACTGCGCTGCCTGCTCAATGTGTTGCGTGATGACAAAGAACACATCGCCGCACAGTGGCTTTCGGGTGCCGCCTACCTCACGGAAAATGAACTGAAGTTCCTCGGTGTCCCAGAGCCGCTGTCACGCGCGGAGATGGGCGGCGTCATTCAGCTCTTTGGCAAGCTGGCCTCACAGGCGGGTTCGCCCGTGGTCCTGGTGCTCGACCAGCTCGACCTCGTGGTCACCCAGCCCCAGTTTGATGAGATGCAGCGGCTGCTCTTTGCGCTAATCGATCAAAGTGAAAACTGGGTCGTGCTCATCGGTCTCGTCGTAGAACGTTTCGCCGCATGGGACGCCGCGCTCTCCCAGGCCCTGCGTGGGCGTGTCGGTGTGCCCGATTCAAATGCGCCTCTGGGCTTCCGCCTGCCGGTCATCGACATGCTGCCTGTCGCCAATGAGCAAAAGCACCTCCTCCTCAGCTGCCGGCTCGAAACCCCGGCGCTCATCGAGCAACGCCGTAAGGACGGCATCACTTCAGCCATTCATCCGCTGTTGGAGGAGGACGTGGCCCGGCTCACCGCCGGTGGAGCGATCTTCCCGCGTCACCTCCTCGCAGCTGCTGCCGAAGTCTATGCCATGCGCACCACGACGTCCGCACTGCCACCCGAAATTGTTGCGGCTGCCGCAACGCAGCCCGCACCTCCTCCTTTGCCATCGCTGCCAGTTTCTGCCCCAGGGATGCCGGTGGCCGTAGCGGTGATGGAAGACGCGAATGATGGCCCTGTAGTCTCGGCCATTCCAGTGCCCACAGCGGTGCAGTCAATGCCCCTGCCACCCCCTGCCTCAGTACTGGCAGTCTCCAAGACAAGTCTGGCTGAGAAAGTGGATGCGCTGCTGCAGCAGGCCGTGGCTGCGGCCAAGGCCGATACAGCTTCACCCAGCCCCATCGACCTTGGCGAACGGGCGCGCGATCTCATCGAACTCATGGTCGCCCCGCCGGTAACCATCAGTGAAGGCGACATTCGCAAAACCTACGACAATTTCGACGGCTCCGACCGCTGGTTTGAATGGGGTGGTGCCAGAGTACGCATCGTCACAAGCGATGCCATGCGCGGCAGCTTCATCGCCGTGCTGGAACGGATCAAGGAAGCCGGCGGTGACACGCTGCTGCTGCGCAATGACATCGCCCCTGTGTCTGGCCAGCTCACGATGGAACTGCTCAACGCCTTCAAGGCGAAAAACACTTTCCATCACATTCCTGCCGCTGAGACCGCCATCCTGGCTGCACTTGGCAGCATGCTCGCCGCCCAGCGCGAAGGCTCATACGATCAGCTCGCCACCGAGCCCCCCGCAACAAAGGACAACGTGCTGGCCGCCCTGCGCGCACATCCGCTGCTGCGTGGACTCAGACTCTGGGAAATGATTCAAAAGGTGCACGCGCCGAAGCAGGCACCATCCGGGCCGCCGCCGTCTTCCGTGCTCTCGTCGATCATCCGGCCATCGGCTGTGCCCATGGCCAAACCACCGGTGATACCAGGTGCTATGCCTCCAGTGGTGCCAGGTGCCAAGCCGCCAGTCGTACAAAGTGCGATGCCACCGGTGGTGCCAGGTGCCAAGCCGCCATTAATGCCGGGTGGAAAGTCGCCGCCCCCACCCCCTTACACTGGCGCGACCAAACCTCTCGCCAGGCCGCCTTCGGCACCGGTTTCAAAACCCATCGCGAAGCCACCGGCTCCGCCCACCAAGCCACCCACAGGTGTGGCGCGTCCGCCCATGGCCAAGCTGCCGCCTCCTTCGCACGGCACCGCCGCCTGAGTAGATTCAAACGCTTTGTGGCTACAAAGCCCTGCTGCGCGACGTTAATCGCGCACCATGAAAGCATTTGTCTCTCTCCTGCTCTGTACCTTCGCGTTTCACCTGTTCGCAGCAGACGCGAAGCGTCCAAACATCCTCTTCATCTTCGCCGACGACCAATCGACGAAAACCGTCGCCTGCTATCCCGGTTCTTGGCCTTGGGTGAAGACCCCGAACATCGATGCCCTTGCGACCAACGGCGTGCGCTTTCATGCCGCCTACCTCGGTTCCTGGTGCATGCCTTCGCGTGCCACCATGCTCACCGGGCGCCATCCGCACGGCATTGAGTCCATGTCGATGGCCGGCAAATACCCTGGCAGCACCTACGATCCCGCGCAGTGCCCCTTCATCCCCGCGGAAATGCGCAAGCAGGGCTACCACACGGCGCAAATTGGAAAATGGCACACCGGCACAGACACAGGCTGGGGCCGTGACTGGGATCATCAGATCGTTTGGAACCGTCCACTGCATCCCGAAAACGCCGGGGCCTATTACGAAACGCAGATCATGAGCGTCGATGGCAAGGAGCAGACCATCGAAGGCTACCCTGCCGACAACTACACGCAGTGGTCGCTCGATTACATCCGTGGCAAAAACCGCGATGAGACCAAGCCCTGGTACCTCTGGGTCTGCTACGGCAGCATCCACGGCCCGTCCACCCCGGCCAAACGCCACAAAGGCAGCTACAAGGACACCGCTGTGCCCGTCCCTGCCGACATCTTCCCACCCCGCGAAGGCAAGCCCGATTACCTCAACAAAATGCAGGCATGGACCAAAGGCCCCGACGGCTATCCCATGGCAAAAAAAGGCGGCGAAGCCTTCGGCGAGAGCAAAAAAGGCAAACGCTTCGATGACTGGGTGCGCCAGGTGAACGAATGCGTCCCCGCCATCGACGAAGGCGTCGGCCAGTTGATCGCCGCTCTCAAAGAGTCCGGTCAGTACGACAACACCCTCATCATCTACACCGCCGATCAAGGCTTTTCCATGGGTGAGCACGGCTTCCGCACCAAGCTCGCCCCCTATGACGCTAACTACCGCTCCCCGCTCATCATCAGCATGCCGTCACGTTTCCCCACCGGCAAAGTCTCCAATGCATCCGTCAATGCCCCCGATCTCGCCGCCACCTTCCTCTCCATCAGCGGCGTGAAAGTGCCATGGCAGACCCATGGCCGTGATCTCACACCATTGCTCGAAAAGCCGGAAACCGCATGGCCGCACGCCTGCTACTACGAGCACATGGGCAATGAGTATGGCTCAAAAGTCAGCCAGACCATCCTCACCGGCGCGAAGCAGGACAATCACCAAGGCGTGCCGCTCTACAGCGCGCTCGTGCAGGATCAGTTCAAGTTCGTCTTCTACCTCGATGGCGTGTCTGGCGAAGAACTCTACGACCTCAAAAACGACCCCGAAGAATTAAAGAACCTCATCGGCGATGCCTCACACGCAGAACGCATCACCCAGCTGCGTGCAGTCATGAAAGCCGAACTCAAACGCACCGAGGCGGGATTCATAGATTTCGTGAAGTGATCCTCATCCCGGTTTACCCAGCGCTGTTCCGTAGTTCCGGCTTCAGCCGGTTCCGGGATCCAGCGCAGCATTCCACCCGGCGCGGAGTGGTCCGCACATTCCATGTGCGGTCTGGAATCCGGACATGGAGCTGCCCGGCAATTCATGCTCGATACGCGAACGCCCAGCGCAAGGTAGGGCGGACTGTCCTCAGTCCGCCGCCGTCGAAGCCCATGACTGTCTAATAAAAGAGTGCCTGCTGATTGGAAACGAGTTCTGAAAACTGCTGTGAACATCCCATCCTCCGCACGCACCACATCCGCAACATCACTCAGCTCTCAGTACCGCTCCCTGCTTCATCAGCACAGCCTGCATCTCCTTCACCGGCACCTTGCGCAGCTCCACGTTTTGCTCGATCGCCAGATGCGCCGCCACACCTGCCGCCTGACCCAGCGCCATCCACGTCGGCTCCAGCCGGATGCTGGAAAACGCCACATGTGTCGTGCTCGCAGGCACAGGAACAATGAGCCCATCAATCTTCTTCGGGATCATAATCCGATACGGAATCTGATAAGGCCGCGTGATCTTCTTCAGCATGCCAAGATAACCCTCCAGCACGACCGTGTCACCCGGCTGACGCTTCTGCATCGGAAAGCTGTCGATGGGAAACTCCCCCACCGCGATCGCATCCTCATGCATCCTCTCTGAAGGCAGTCCCGGCTGCTCAGTGATGTTGCGCTCACTCAGTGTAAACTCCCCCACCAACCGCCTGCCTTCACGCACATAGAGCTGAAACGGAAAGTGATCGTATTCAGGAAACTCATCGCGGCAGGGCTGATGCTTGAGCGCCGTCTCATGCGCATTTTCCGGCACCTCACTGTCGTGCTGCAAAAACCACAGCAGCCCCAGCGAGAGATCACGGATCTTCGCAGTGATGCGTTCACGCTCCGTCCAACCAGCCTCGATGTAGCCCACGTTTTCCTCAGCAAACACAAACCCCAGCGGCAGCGGTTTCATGTTCAGCTCCACCTTCTCATTCGGCAGCTTGCGTACCGTGAAGGCAATGGTGGTCAGGTTTTTTCCGAACCTACCGCCCTTGAGATCATCAAAATAGCCAAGGTAACGCGTGCGGTCATATCCCGCTGGCGGCGCAGTCAGCGGCACCTGATTCTCCGGGTTCGACGAGAGCGGAATCCGAAACGTAAAAGCCTGCATGCGCTTGTCCCCCGCACCCGTGCCCCCAATGCGTTCACCTCCGGGAATATTATAAATATGCCATGCATGCGGCTCGCCGAAATCATCCCGCGCTTCACGCCCCAGTCGAAACTCCGCCCCTGCGGCGGCAATCAAATCCCCCTCATAAGTCCCATCCACAAACACCTTCGCGTTCAGCTTCTGCTCCACCTTCGTGGCCCGGTTCAGAATCGTCACCGCCACCACCCGCCCATCCTTCACCTCGGCGCTCACGAGCTGATGATGCTTCAACACCGTGATCAGCGGCTGCTCCACAACAAAACTCTCAAACACCTTCTCCGCCACCCGAGGTTCATACCAGTAACCATCCTTGCACAGTTTCACTGCTTCGGATTCCGCGCCATAAGCTGCCACATAGTGCGCCTTCACTCGATCCACGAACTCACGAAAAAATCCCTGAATCATCGCCCGGTTCTCAATGTCGCTCGCCCCGAGGCCGCTGGCGCTCATGCCGCCGATGCGCTGGTGATACTCCACCAAGGTCACCCTGTGGCCCAGCCGCGCCGCCGTCACCGCCGTGGCGATTCCACCCGGAGTTCCACCAATGACGACGACATCCTGCGCGTGCAGAGCCGTGACGATTAGAGTGATAACAAAGCAGATAAGTCTCATGGTTTGGTTTGCAGTTTTTTACCCGGCAGCAGAAACATGCGCCCGGCCTCATTACAGATCAGCAGATTGGGCCCGCTGCCACCAAGCATGGTTCCCACAGCCCCGGTTTCATGCGCACCACCCGGCTGGATGACCTGCCCCTCTTCATCCTGAAACGTCAGCGGCCGCTCAAATCGCATCTTCGTATTCGTGCCCGTGTTCAGCATCACCAGCGGCGTTCCCAGCGTCTTCTTCAGCTTCGTCGGTAGCGCGGAATCGACCAGCTTCCCGATCAATCCACCCACCACCGGATTCTGCCCCAGCGCCGCCATCGGGTAACCCGTGATGCGATCAGGAATCGAACACACGCGCCCCGTCCCGAGCACAAAATCAAGCTTCCCATCCTGATTCCAGTCAAAGAAGTCCAGCTTGCAGCGTCCGCTCATGCCACCCACACCACCGCTCGCACCAATACGTCCCCCGTCATCCAGCAGGAGCTTGCCACCGTCCCAGACGTTATAGTCATCAATGCGCCAGTAGAGATGAAAATGGTCGTCTCCATCCACAATGGCCAGCGCCACCCGCTCGCCAATCCTCGCCAATGCCGGACGGCAGCGCCACATGCCATGCAGGTCAATGCCATCACAATAAATCGGATGCGCAGGATCAAGCTTCGGCTCCGTCTTCGTTCCACGATTGAGATAAATCAGATAATTGCCCGTAATGTCACCAGTGATGATGTCCGGCAGCGCATCTCCATTCCAGTCGATCACATTCGGCGAGAGATACCCCCAGCGCGCCTCCTGCAAACCCTGCAAACTCCCGGCATAGCCCGCCTGCACCTGAATCTCACGACCACCCGCCTGCACTCGTATTGCGGGTAGAAACTTCGGCTCTTCATTGCTGCCGATGTTCTTGAAAAACAACACAAAGCCCTCCGAATTCCCCGCGAGAATGTCCAGCGCCCCATCACCATCCCAATCCACCGTCGTTGGCGTTGGCAATGTGCCCGCGTAAAGATCCGCATGCTCCTGCAGCACCGAAACCGGTTCCTTGCAAACAGGCGCACCCAACTTCGTGAACTTCCCCGTGAAGCGATAAAAATAGAGCGATCCCTCACCGCAGGCGATGAGCCCACCACCATACGCACACACACTCGGATTGTTGCTCGGATGCCGCAGCGCATTGCCATCCTCCCCCGCAATGAGGCGCTTCGCTTCAAGATCAAAACCGCTCGCCACCTTGTTGTGATAATACACCAGATTCCCCTGCCGCGATCCCGTCACAAGGTCGCGCTCATGACCTGCTCCGAGGTTCACCCCCGTGATTCCATGCATGGAAAAATAGACCTCATTCTTCGTCTTCGTGATCTGCTTCGCCTCCCCCTTGGCGCTGACACCCATGAGGTAACGATACCGCAGCTCCCCCACCGCGATCCCAGATGAGTTGAACGGCCGCCACTCCTCCGTGTTCGGGCTGCCCTCGGCCCCCTTGCCACCATTCGACATTTCAAACGCGGCATCGTAACTGCCGTCATCATTCACCAGCACTCCTAGACTACCCGGTGACTTCACCGCCTTCGCCAGTTTCTCGCGCTTCGTTTCACGAAACTCCAGCTTCTCACGATCAAACTCCGTGGTCACCAGTTCATCCTTGTCGATCCACAAGCCGACAATGGCCCCATCCTTCCGCTGAAACACACTGCCCTTGTCCTTGAAGGCGCATTTCACCTCCACCGGCTGCGCAAACACCGGCGCACCCGCTTCCGCCGTGTCTACCCATCGAAACAAATGCACCGCCTGCGGGCCTCCGTATCCGGCCACAAACAAATCCGGCTCCTTCCCATCAAACACCCGCGCATGCCCGAGCACATGATGATTCAGATTCACCAGCGCCAGCGGTCCGCGTCCGTTCGCCGCCGCCGATGGCAGCGCCTTCGTACCCGCCGGCAGATGAGGCTCTGCGCGGCACAATGCGGTAAGAAAGAGAAACAGGAGAAGCGGCTTCATGGCAGATTCGACGAACAATCGGAACGATAGGTTACTCGTAACGCTGCATTCCCATCAGCATTTATCCACCTTCAGCACCGAGTTGATGCCGAATCTTGAACCCGCATGAGCATTTTTGACATGCAGCTTCGACTGCCAATCGAAGCTACTTCGTGGGCGGATTCAATTTGCACGACTGCCAGGCCAGAAAGTGCCACTGCCCGCCCTCCAGACGCCACACCGCCAGGAAGGCCAGCGTGGGCGCGATCTCACCCGTTTCGAGGCCGATCTTGAAGTTGGCGCTTCCGCTCATCAGCGCGATGCCCGGGGCAGGGAAGGTGAACTGACGCTCCACATAATCGACAGCCAGATACTTAGTGCTGCCCTTGAGCAGCGACTCAATGAACGATGCCTTGGTATCCACCACTCCTGAGGAGTGCGAATAGCGAAGTTCGTCAGAGAAGATCGCGCTGAGCTTGTCGCGGTCCGGCGATTTCATCGCAGCGACTCGCGCATCATCCGCCGCCTGCACAGCAGCAAGGGGCGCCTCTTCAGCAAAGGAGATGAGACTGACGAGACAGATCAGGGAAGTGAGCAATGTTTTCATGGTGTTGGTTTTTTAGCAGTCATTTGTGGCTGTTTGGACTGCGTCTTTTTCAAATACTCCGATGGTGTCATGAACTCAACGTTCTTCGATTTGAGGAACCCGATGATCCCCGTAAAACCCGCCCAGCGCTTATCATCCCATTGATCAGGGTGACCCTGCAGCACCAGCACCTCGCGTTTCGCAGCCTTGGCCTCGTAGAAGCTTTTGAACTTCTCCAAGTCAGGCACAAACGTGGGATTCTCCAGCGCCATCACACGCGGAATGCTCAGCCGGGTGAAGAACTTCGGCTTCTCCGGCCCATAAAGCCAGATGGTCACCTCCGGCACCTTCTCCATCGCCTCATCCGTGGCCTCCGTGGTCCCGCTCCAGTGCGGGCCAAAGGCCGGCAGTGTGAAGCCCAGCTTCTCCTTCGCCAGCTTTTCACCCTTCGCCAAAATCGAACGCTGCGCCTCCGCCGTCCCATGCTCAAACTCACCCGGCTCGCTGGCCGTCTTCATGTGATACCCATGCATCCAGAACTCGATCAACCCCGCAGCCTGCACCTCCTTCAGCCACTGAAAATACATCTCATTGTCCTTCTCCAACGACTCCGTGATGATGCCAAACGAACCCTTGATCTGGTTCTCCTTCAAATAATAATGCACCTTCAGCCACCGGTCCGACACCGGCTTCGCCCCCACGCGTCTCGCAACGACATCATCCAGTTTTAGCAGGATGATCTGCTGGGCCTTGGCGAAGGATGTTAGAAGAACAGCAGAGGTAAAAAGAAGAGTTCTGATCATGGCGGGAGAGGAATGACTTGTTACGGAGTGGCCTGCTTCAACACAAAGTCCACCAGCTCCCGGCACTCGAAAAACGACGGCCCCACCTTGTGGCCTTCACCCGGGATAACCTTCACCTGAATCTGCCCACCACCCGCAGCATACCTCTCTTTCAGCAGTCCCGTGTTCAGCTCATAAGGCACCACCACATCCGAGTCGCCATGCACCACAAACATCGGCACCTTGTTCGCCAGTAGCCCCTTCAAATTATCCACCGGATTGAACTCACTCAGCTTGGCCACGAGTTCCGCCTCCGGCATGCCAAAGTCCGCCAGCGTCTGCGCCTTGGAATTTTTCAGCGGCCAGCTCGCGAGATTGCACACCGGATAGATGCCCACCCACGCGCGCACCTTGTCAGGATTCCGAAACGCCCACGCCAGCGTCATCATGCCACCACGGCTCTGCCCCAGCAGGATCGGTTTCGTCGAATAGCCACGCTTCACCATCTCCTCATAAAAGAGCGTGAACTTTGCCGTGCTCGCCGGTGAGCCGCGCACCTCGCCCAAATCGTAACCCGCAATGCTGATGCCCGTCTTCATGCAGGCCTCGAAATACATCTTCCGGCCAAAGAGCGAGATACCGTTCAAAGTCGGCGCATACCACAGCCACGGCTTGCCAGTGGTGGGCGTGGGTGCGGCATAGAGAAAGGCTTTGTGACCGTCGATCTCAAAAACCTCCGCCGTCTTCGGCAGAACTTCCTGGGCTGTCACGGACAACGTGAGGCACGAAAACAGAATGAGCAGTGGGCGCGTGTTCATGGAGTGAATGGAATTACGGCAGGTCTTTCAACCACGCGAGATTGAAGACATAGTGATTCTTGCTCGTGATGAGCTGAACATTGCCATCACGAGTTTGCGTGGCGGAGAGATATCCGCAGGGTTCGGCCATCGTGCCGCTAAGTTCGAACATGACGCGGTCAATCGCATTGATGGACTTCTCCTTGCCGCCGGGCGTGATGAGTTTTCGCACCGGCCAGGTCTTCCCCTCATCAAAGGACACCGCAGCAAACATGCCGTATCCGGTGAACTCCCCCGTCTTCGATTTGAAGCTCATGCCCTTTCTGTTTTTCCAGTCGCGCCATTGATCCGTGAAACTGCATAACAGGATGCCGCCTTCCTTCAGTCGGATCATCGCGGCACGTTGCACGCTGCTGATGGCAGGGAACTCACTGGCGGCGTAAGTCCACGTCTTGCCGAGATCGCTGCTATAACTGATTGGCGTTTTGAGATCGAACCTAGCCTGGTCTTCAGGTGGATCATTGCGGCTGAATGCCATGATACGCCCATCCGTTAGCTGAACAATAGGCGCATGAATGCCCGGATATCGAAAGCCCGTGCCGCCGGGTCTGAAATCACTCGCACGTTGCTTCACATCATTGAAGTCCCACGTTTTGCCATCGTCATGACTGAAGACCAGACTGCATTGTCTCGCATCATTCGTGATGACCAGCGTGCCATCCGCGAGACGGATCATCTGATTCCCAAACTCGCCGACGGGCTGCACAACGATGGGCGGCGACCACGTGGCACCGTTGTCCGTGGAGGTGCGCACGAGGTTCTCATCCCGACCGCGCACCAGATGATACAAAGTCGATTTCCCATCCCACCAAATCTTCGGCCCGTGATCATTCACATCCGCGCCATCCCAAAAAGGCGAAGCCGCCTCCCATTCGCTCGCACCACGCCGCAGTCGGCTCGCGATGTTGCAAAGTTCCGCACCGCCTTCATCGACGCAGGAATACCACACCGCCAGCAGATCCCCGTTCGGACATTCGGTGATGCCTGCGCTGTGATTGTGCGCGGTGAACAAGGGGCCATACGAATTCAGCGCAATCTTCACATACGGCTTCGGTGCGGCAAAGAACGGCGGCTCGTTTGGGCCCGGCATGTCATACCTTACCACCACCTGCCGCACGTTTTGTGCATTCAAAGGCGGCGCGGTCGGTGGTAGCATTTTCCCAGAAGGCAGCTCTCCCAGCACCACACGAAAACCCACCCGGTTGCTCCGTGTCTGCGGCAGCCATGCCGCACGGTTCGCTGAGCGAAGCATGCGTGCAAAGCTGGAATGATGGCCGCTGCGAATCACGCGAAATTCACCCGCGCTGCGCCCCGGCGGATCAGTCTGTTCCGCCGCTTCATACGGCCCATACCAGTCGAGACACCACTCGGAGACATTGCCGTGCATGTCATGCAGTCCCCACGCATTGGCAACGGTCTGCGCCACGCGGAGGCTGGCCTTGGCTTCCCTGCGATAGGGTTGTGGAAATGTGCCCATGGTGAAATACCGCTCCGCATAGCCGATGTCGCTCCACCACGGCTGGAAGCCATCTGGCAATGCATCCCCCGTGTGAAACAACGTCGTGGTGCCCGCACGGCAGGCATACTCCCATTCGGCCTCCGTCGGCAGCCGGTACGTTTTGCCCTCCTTCTTCGACAGCCACTCACAAAACTTCATCGCCTGCTCCCAGTTCACCGCATTCACCGCGTTATCCCCCGCATCCTTCGGGCGAAAACCAGCCTCATAGTGCCGATACTGCCCCACCGTCACCTCCGTGACCGCCACATGAAACGGCTGCGTGATCGTGACCCGATGCGCCGGCTTCTCATCCCAGTCAGCGTCATCAAACTTCGCCGGATGCTTCGTCATTTTGTAATCCGCCGCCGGTCCATCCTGCCCCATGGTAAACGAGCCCGGCCCAATGCGCACCAGCTTCATGCCGATGGAGTTGGTGATGGGCTCGGCGGCGTGCAGAGACGTCAGCAGGGCAAGGCTTAGCACGAGGTGGAGTTTCATGGCTTTTGAAGAGGTACCCCGGCTTCACTCAGTCGCTTTTGAAGTTCGGTTGGGTTCACGCGTTGCACGGGGACCTTGTCCTGGCCGACCAACGCGGCGGCCGTGCCGGCGGCTTGGCCGATCATCATCCAGGTGGGCTCGACGCGCAGGGAGTTGAAGGCAACGCGGGAGCTGCTGAGCGCGCAGGTCACGAGGAGGTTGTCGCATTCGGCGGCTTTGGGGGTGAGGATGCGATACGGGATTTCATAGATGGGCGGGATGACGAGGTAGCCGCCTTCGTTGATGACTTCTTGGCCGTCCGGTGTGGCAAGACGGCGCACCGCATGGGAATCGACCGGGAAGCAGCCGAGCGCGATGGCATCGGCCTTGCCGGTGTCGTCAAAAAGATCGCGCTGCGTCATGGTGAAGTCGCTGATCATGCGGCGGCCTTCGCGGGCGTAGAGGTCGTAGGGCCAGTGGCCATTGTCGGTGAACTCGTCCTTTGGCAGGCCCCACTGCTGGATATTCTGCCGCATGGCCTCGGGCAGGTCGACATCCTCGCGCAGGAACCAGAGCAGCCGGCGGGTGTAGTCGCGGTGGGTTTCCCAGATGCGACGACGCTCCGCTACGGTGGCGGCCGGATAGGCATCCGCGCCACTGACAAGGCCCCAGTGCAGCAGGTAGTTCACGCCGTCATTCATCTTGGCTTTGTCTGCCGGGACGCCGCCACCGAAACCAAAGCGTGCGTCTTTGCCAAGGCGCGCGATCTCCCGGCGCAGCAGCTCAAACTCAGCAGGATCGTAGTTTTCCGGCGCGGTGAGTTCGACGCGGTTGGCGGGATTTTTGGTCAGACAGACGTAAAGATTGGCGCATTGCAGATGGGTGTCGCCATCGCCTTCACGCACGTCGGTGGTGAGGCCGTGCACATGCGGGAGCAGGGTCTTGCCATCGGCAGCGAAGCCGCTGATGGGGCTGCTCTTCACAGGAAGATCGATGGCACCGGGCGGATTCACGAGTTTCAGGAGAACACCCGCGAGCGACTCGCCATACTGCGCGCGCGACTCGCGGCCGATGGTGAACGCCACATCTGCCAGCGGCAGGAGATCGCCATAGTAAGTGGCGTCGATGAAGACCGCCGCGCCGATCCTTTGGCCGTCATCTGCGATGAGGCGGTCAAGATGCGCGCCGCTTTTCTCAGCACGCGCTGGCCGCCAGTTCTTCAAGACGCTTACACCTTCCTCCTTCAGCCAGTCTTCAAGAATGCGTTCCTGCACATGCGGCTCGGGCGTGGATGTCGGTTTGCCATAATAAGCATCCACTTTGGCCCGCAGTTCCGTCCATAAACCGCCGACCGTCTCAGGCTTCATGCGGTCAATTTCACCAAACCCAATCGTCTCAGCGAATCGCCCACCGACATGCGCTGAAGGCTCGATCAGCGCGACCCGCGCCGCACCCGCCCTTTTAGCCGCAATCGCCGCAGCAATGCCTGCCGGGGTGGCCCCGATGATGGCTGCATCGAAGGTCTGCTCGTTGGGATTGCGACCTTTCGCATTCTTCGATGGCGCGGAATCTGCAGCGTGCAGAGTCGTCAGCAGCGCAAGGATTAGCACAAGAGTTCGTGTCATGAGTAGAATCGCGGTCTTCATGTCGGCTTCGAGGGGCTCGGATTAGAAGTTCAACTACAGCTTCGTCCCCGTCATCTTCGTCCACGGACTCCACGCCCCCATCGCATGCTGCAAAATCTTCCGCTTCCAGATCTTGTTCCCGCAAAAAGCATACAGTGTGTCCTTGTCCTTCCCACCAATCGCCACCGCCGTCACCCGGCTCCGATCCGGCACCGGTAGAATGATCTGCGTGGGCCCATCATCCGCGCTGATCTGCACCCCGCTCTTCGTCGCAATGAACTGCCGTCCCTCAATCGAGTAGCACACACACTCAGGCCCCGCGTCATCCTCCCAATCCGCCACATACAGGTGGAAAAAACGCTCCTTATTTTTAAGCGTGCCATCTTCATCAATCTGATAGCTGTACGCCCACTTCGAGTGCCCTTCCGCCACAGTCAGCAGCCATTGGTCCGGACGGTAAGCCATGCCGGTGGCAAATTTGATGCCCTTGTCCACCTGCGTCTTCTTGCCGTCTTTGACATACCACACCGTCCCTTCCTCCCTCGGCTTGTCGCCATTGGTCGTCACATAGAGACCTCCGTTCGGCATCGCGAGGATCGAGTGCCCCAGTATGCCTTCCATCACCACGCTGCCCGCACCACTGGCATCAAAGCTCATCAGCTTCCCCGACTTCTCGGAGATCGTGTAAAGCTTGCCATCCGCCCCCATAGACACGCAGTGCGCATTCGTATCACCCACGAACTCACTAACTTTCCCATCCAGTCCGATCCGGTGGATCTTGTTGTTCGACGTGTCCGCAAAGAACACCTCGCCGCTCTCACTGCACGTCGGCCCCCGCGTGCTCTTAAAGCCCTCCGCCAGCAGCTCCCAACCTTCGCCGGGAATGATCACCTCCTGCGCACGCGGCGCGCTCGGCCCCGCCTTCACACGCTCCGGCCAGCCCTTCCACAGAAAGGCCATCGCCTCCAGATAGTTCTCCGCATAGCCCGCCACGTGGCGTCCTTCGATGCTGCGAAACTGGTAGTCATAGCCCGAAAACTTCAGCGCCTTGTCCATCTCCAGATCAATCAGATACCAGTCACCCGCGCAGTTCTCCATGTCATGCGTCGCCGTGGTGAGATACGCGCGGATCGGCTTCGCCTCAAACTTGCGCACCATCGTCGGAAACTCATGCCCGCCACGAAACGCCACCCAGCTCCCGCTCGCCGCATACACCCGGCTGAAGGCCTCCGGCCTGTGCCACGCCGCCGTGAATGCCGCAATGCCACCGCTGCTCCCACCCGAGATACACCGGTCATTGCCATCCGTGGACAGCTTCAAATCAAACTCCTTCGCCACAAACGGCAGCAGCTCATCATTGAGGAACCGCACATTCTCATCGCCCACGCCATCATACTCCAGATCGCGATTCCGCCGGTCCATCGTGCCTTTCATCGGCGCGGGCAGCGTGCCCGGCTTCACAAAAACCCCGATGGTCACCGGCATTTCTTTGGTGGCGATCAGTGTTTCCATGAAAGTCTTCTCGCGTGCATTGTAGCCATCCGTTTTGACATAAACACACGCAGGCTTGGATCCATCATACTGCGCTGGGATAAATACCGTCACATCGCGCACCGTGCCGGGGAAGACCTTGCTCTGGTTGAACTGCGTCTGCTTGATCACACCTTCCTTGATGTCTTCCGGTTTGATCGTAGGTGCGACGTATGTGGGCGCAGCGGCAGCAGCTTCGGCTCCTGCGATGGCGGTGCCCGCCAGCGGTTTGATCTGCCACTGCAGATGTTGATCATTCGGGTTGAACTTCCACAGATCAATCTTGGACCCCGGCTCCTTCTTGCCGCCCAGATCATCGAGTCCCATGCCCGGGGCATGCTGCGGAATGAGCGAGTACGATCCGCCTTCGTTCTTCTGAATCTGCCATTGCTGCCAGGGTTTGCCGCTGTCGGTTTCCAGCACGATGTTTGAACCGACTTTCACACCACCTTCAGCAACAGCCAAGACCAAGGTCGAGCTGTAGGAAGGTCTGATGGTATAGAAGCCATCGCCCTTGGGAACAATGAACCATTTTTGGTTGGGCGCGCCAGCCGGATCGCCAATCGATACTCGCGTGCCGTCGCTGGTTCCCGCATCAACGGCTTCCAGCACCATCGCCGGAGCGCTCACAGGTGTGATGACATAGGCTCCCCAGTCCTCTGCGGAAAGATGTGTGGTAAAACTGATGGCTGCTGCCAGGAACGAGCAGCGAAGTGTTGCGAGGGACATCATGGGAAGGTTGGAAATAAAGCGAAGCGGGAATGTAACGCGGAGCATGCCGCATTCATTCCCTCCAAAATCGTCAAACCGTGATTCGCCCTGCCTATTGATTGGGATTATGATTTCGGCTGCGCACTCCAGAGGCTGAAATTGCGAAACTGCGCACCCTCACCACGAGCCACCATGCCGATGCGCCCCTTGCGGTCTTTGAAGCGCTCATGCGTGGCCTCCAGAGTATGATCATCAATGCGTGCAAACCAGCGGTCACCGCAGACTTCCACGGTGAAACGATGCCACGCTGTCGGATCGAGCTTCACTTCGATCTTCGTCAATTCCTCGCGGCGCGTTTCCTTGGCAATGCCGCTCATCTTTTGTATCCAAATGGCGGTGGGCGTGATGACCACGCGGCCCTGGTGCAGGTTCGGCTTGTTCGAATCGCGGCAAACAAATCCAACCTGAGGTGAGGCACCAAGCTTGAACTCGCCGGTCAGGACGTAGTCACCCAGATCCACGAGGTGCTCGCACACGGCCTCATGGCCGTTGGGTCGGTTCTTGCTCGGCCCTTCCTGCTTCGCATACGCCGCACCATCCACGATGCTCCACGTGCCGATGCCCGCCCGCCAACCATCCGTGCCCGGCTGACGTTCTTTGGCAAAAGACTCGGCCCGGTCAAACTTCTCGGCGGCGATCAGCTGCGTCGTCTGGCAGATTTGAGTGGTTGGTTGTGCGGGCGTTTCAGCAACAGCGGTCAGCTGCATGCCAAAGAGGGCGATGAAGAGCGAGATGGATTTCATGGAGAGCATTCGAATTGAAGTTATTTCAGGGAGCCAGCAAATGGTTGCGGCGCGCCTTCCAGTACGCCGCCAGATGGTAGATGATGCCGCAGCTCGAATTGTGAGCGTAATCAAAGCGTCGGATCAGTTCTGCCAGAGAGCTCTGCTGCGCTGCGGAGACTGAAGCGGGATCAATCATGAGGAGAACGACTGCGGATTCACCCGCCTCACGTGTGAGGTGCCAGATTTCCCGATACGGCCCCCACTGCGGGTTCAGGTAGCCTTTCTGATTCTTCCATACAGGCACGTCCCGCCAGTCAGGCCCGAGCACATGCATTTCTTCAGTACTCTTTTTGGCGATCTGCGATCGCACGCTGGCAAAACGCTTCGCCGCCAGATCGCGCACATGCGTCATGCGCTCATGGATCGTCGCCTTCAGCGCGGCATCCGGCTCAAGCTCGTGCAGCACTTCCAGCGAGCACTGCATTTGCAGCAGCGCGTAGGCGGGTTTGTTCTCACCGGGGTTGGCGGATTGCGCGATGGCATCCGCCGCATAGCGCCGCCATTCTTTGCGGTAGCGCTCATCACGCGTCACATCCCACGCCGCCGCATAGATCATCGGCAGCCGCGCCGCCTCATGCGCCTGCACATTCCACATGCGGCAGATCCCCAGCGGGCAGCGCTTTCCGTCAGCACGGCAGAAATCATAATCATTCTCCGGCGTCACAAACTCGATCATACGCTCCGCCACATCCGCCAGCACCACACGGATTTCCTTCTTCGTGGCCTCATCCGGCAAAGGACTCCGATAATACTGCCACAAGCCATGCGCTAAGTGCGTCACCTGATCGCGTGAAGAGTTGATGTACACACTCTTGCCATCTTCCCGGCACACATTGCGTGCCACGAATCCCCGCACCCCATGCACCGTGGCGCACAGCTTCAGCCCCGCGAACACCTGGGCCGCCTGCGCACGCAGTCCTTCATCTCCAGTCACCGCAAAGCGATCACACAGCACACTGAGCATGGCACCACCCAAAATCGCCCCATCCTCCATGCCCGTGCTGTAGCCACACGGATTCGGATACTGCCGCTGCACCTCCTCAGCCGTCGGCAAATGCGCCTGCTCCTTGCCCTTCTCGTAGCTGCTCAGGTAGTCACCAAACGTCTGCACCTGCGGCAGATAAAAACGGCTCCACGTCACATCCCAGGCCTGAGCAATCTGAGTGGAAAGCACCGAATCCTGGGCGGGCGCATGGATCGCACCGATTGTGGCGAAGATGGAAAAAAGAAGCGGGCCTGGTTGCATGCGGACAATGAATCACTGCGGCCACTGTCCGTCCACGATCGGTTTCAGCGTCAGCTTGGCCGGATCAACAACGACATGCTTCACCTTCAGTCGTTTCCACGTGTAGGTGATGTGCACAAGACCATCGCTCGTTTGAATGATCGCAGGATAGCTGAATTCCTTTTTCGGCTCGTCTTCGAGCACAAGAGCCGCCTCCCACACCTTGCCATCCTTGCTCAGGGCAAGATTCAGCGGACTGCGCCCCTTGGACGTATGATTGTAAATGAGCAGATGTTGGCCATCCTTGAGAGTAACAGCATCCGTGCCGGAGTTCGGATTCGGCAGCTCAGTGAGTGAGATCTCACCCCAGGTGCGCCCTGCATCCTCAGACTGGATTTGAAAAACCTTGCCCTGCCTCGTGCGGCCCACCGCCTGGAGTTTGTCACCACCGAGGAAGAGAATGCTCGGCTGAATCGCACTGACCTGCAAACCATCGTGCAGCAGCTTCGTGCGCTCCCATGTTTTGCCCAGATCGCTCGAACGCTCAAAGTAAATGGCCCACTCGCTCGGCTTCGTATCAGTCTCATTGCTCGTGGGGCAGAGGATGTCCCCATTCTTCAACTGCACCGGTTTGTTCTTGATCGGACCAAAGATGCCCTCAGGCAGCTTGCGCGCCGCCGACCACGTCTTGCCACCATCCGTGGAAGTTTTGAGTTCCCCCCACCACGTGCTCGGCGAAGGTCCAACCTTGTAAAACAGCATCAAAGGCGCCCCACGCGGCTGAAACAGCACCGGGTTCCACGTCGGATGTCGCATCCCATCGGGCTGCACCCCATTGGCAGTTTCGACGCTCTCCGTCCATTTCCCATCCACCAGCCGCGAAACCCAGATGCACACATCCGGATTCCTCTCCGCCGTGCCGCCAAACCACGCCGAAACCATCCCCGTCGGCGTCTCAACAATCGTCGTCGCATGGATGGATGGATAAGGCCCCGTATCGTAAATGTACTCCGTTTTAAGAACAGCAGGATCAGCTTGGGACAACCACGGAATACACAGAATACACGGAAGAATGAGTGATAGTTTTTTCATGAAGTTTGCAGTTGAGTTCAAAGGACGATGCGTTCGATTTCAATCAATGGGTGATGGCAGAAGTTGACCAGAAAGGCGGGTTTAAAGCCAGTAGCTTTGTGATAATTTTGAACTTGAGCGCGATGGGACTCAGTCAGCTCTTTGACGGCCTTGAGTTCAACGATGATCTTCTCGTAACAGATGAAGTCAGGGATGTATTCGCTTCTCAGCTTGGTTCCTTTGTAATCAAGCTGCAGCCCGGGTTGCGGGATGGCTGGGACATCAGACAGCGGGAACTCGATTTCCAAGCATTCCTGATAAACCGGCTCAAGAAACCCAGCACCTTTATTCCGATACACCTCAAACAGGCATCCACGAATAGCGAAGCTCTCTTCAGGATAAATCAGCTTGGGATTCATGGATAAAAAATTTTCAACCACTGAGAGCACGCAACAAAAAGCAGTCAGGTTTCCGTGTATTCTGTGTATTCCGTGGTTAAAAATCAGGCCTTGATCAAACCAAGGTTCACGAGTCTTTCACGAATGATCGCACGTTCCGGGTCACGGAAACGGTGAAACGGCTCAGCCATATGGTCTTCGCAGATGCCAAGGAGCGAGAGACCACACTTGATGCCCTTGATGATCGCCGACTTGTGCCGCCCCACGGTGTAAATGCTTCCCGCCAGCTGCATCACCTTGGCGTGCAGTTCGCGCGTGAGTTTCAAATCCTGCGCCGCTGCGGCCCGATACATCTCCACATAAAGCTTCGGGTGTAAATTGGCCCCTCCGTTGATGCCCCCATGCCCCCCCAGCAGCACGGCTTCTGCCGTCAGTTCCTCCGGCCCCACCAGCACGCTCCAGTCAGCCCGTTGCTTCGCCACTTCCATCAAGCGGTGAAAATAGATCATGTCACACGAGCTGTCCTTCACTCCGCAGATGCCCGGCATGTCCAGCGCACGGCGCACCAGATCAATCTCAAAGCTCACCTTCGTCAGACCGGGCATGTTGTACAGAAACATCGGCAGTGGCATCTCTGCGACGAGGTCTTGAATGTATTCCTGCAGCTCCGGCGGTGCCGCAGGGAAGTAATACGGCGGCGCAGTCACCACATGCGTGGCACCCGCCTCGGCGCTATGTCTGGCTAGGTTCACGCTTTCTGTGAACGAAGTATCCGTAATTCCCACCAGCACCGGCACGCGCCCCGCCGTTTGCTTGCACGTGCGCTCGATCAGTTCACGCCGCAGGCGGTAGCTCAGGCTGGGGCCTTCCCCCGTGGTGCCCAGAATGAACAGGCCGGACACACCACCGCCGATGAGATGCTCGATCAGGCGCTCCAATCCGGCGTGGTCGAGCAAATCGCGATCACGCAACGGCGTGACGAGCGGAGGAATGATGCCAGAGAGTGGTTGGGACATACTCCACAAGGGACTTCGGAGGTGCCTAAATTGCAACCCACCAGTGCGTCGATTGTTTGCCGGTGAAATGACGATTCTTGACCCTTTGCCGCAAGATTCATGCGCTTGGAAACTTTCTGCTTGTCCCCACCATGCCCGCCACCGACCAGGCTGACTACTTTTCGAAGCAAGTCGTACGCACCCGCCGCTTCTTCCTCCCGGAGTGGGAAGACCGTCAGCGCGATGCGACGACATTGTGCCTTGTAGGCGGCGGCTGCGAGTGGTGTGCGTCGGATTTCGTCGTGGATCGGCAGAAGTTCCCCTTCCTCGCCTTCGAGTTCGTATCCAAGGGCCATGGCAGCGTCATGCTGGCAGATCAAACCCATGACATCGAAGCCGGACACGCCTTCGTCTTCGATTCCACCACTCCCCAGGTCATCCGCAGCTCAGCCGAGGAACCGATGGTGAAATACTTCTTCAATTTCACCGGCACACGCGCCGCGAAGCTGATGAGCGATCTTGATCTCGCCCCCGGCAGCGTCCTGCGCGTCACAGACGCCTCACGCATCGACTCATTGCTGGAGGAAGTGATCGACCACGCCCTGCGCGGCGGCCGCTTTGGCCTGCGCGCCGCTTGTTCAGCACTGGAGCACGCCTTGGTGCTCTGCGCCGACTCCCGCCAGCCCGCCACCGCCAAAATGGACCCCGCCTACGCCACCTACCTGCGCTGCCGCGGCCACCTCCTGCGCAATTATCCCGTGCTCAGCAGCATCGAGCAGGCCGCCAAAGCCTGTTTCGTCTCCGCCGCTTACTTCACCCGCCTCTTCCAGCGCTACGACACCGAAACCCCGCTCGCCTGCCTCACCCGCCTCAAGCTCTCCCAGGCCGCCATCAAACTCCGCCAGCCCGATGCCCTGGTCAAAGGCGTCGCCGCCGAGCTCGGCTACAAATCCGCCGCACATTTTTCGCGCGCATTCAAAGCATGGAGTGGAAGATCCCCCCGCGGAGGATAGGCCTCCGGCCTGTCACCGGATCGAGGCGTCCCGCCTTCGATCTGGCAAAGTGACAAAATTTTCGACAGCCGGTCTGTCTCCCGGTGGTTGAAATGCAGCAAGGACGTTACATGTTCGTTTGCCCACCATTTCACCCCCATGCTTTCTTTTCTCAAAATCCGCCATCTGGCCCTCGTTGAAGACGTGACCTGGGAGCTGGCCGCCGGTCTCATCGGCGTGACAGGAGAAACCGGCGCTGGCAAGTCGATCATCGTGGGCGCTTTAAAGCTCATTCTCGGCGAAAGAGCCGACCGCAGCCTCATCCGCAACGGCCAGGACGCCTGCACCGTGGAGGCCGGTTTCCATCTGAAAGACACCCGGTCCATCGACGCCGTCCTGGAAGAAGCCGGTCTGGACCCCTGCCAGGACGGCGAACTCCTCATCAAACGCACCATCAGCACCAGCGGTGCCAACAAGCAGTTCGTCAACTGCTCCCCCGTGACCATCCAGGTCCTCAAAAGCCTCGGCGAGTTTCTCGTCGATCTCCACGGCCCCCACGATCACCAGTCGCTCAATTCAAAAGACCGCCAGCTCGAAATGCTGGACAAATATGCCA
Organism: Prosthecobacter sp.; assembly: GCA_021733925.1. GTDB lineage: Bacteria > Verrucomicrobiota > Verrucomicrobiia > Verrucomicrobiales > Verrucomicrobiaceae > Prosthecobacter. The sequence continues at coordinate 102,608 of JAIPJY010000001.1, forward strand.
GCGTTGAAGAAGTGCTCGGCAAATACCAGGACTCTTGGAAGCTCTGGCGCTCTGCAGCCGCGGAACTCGATGAGCTCGAAAATTCCGAGCGTGCCAGCAGCCAGCAGATCGACATGCTCAAGTTCCAGGCGAACGAAATCGCCGCCGCCAGCCTGAAGCCCGGCGAGGAAGAAGAAATCGAATCCCGCCATCGCATCGCCGCAAACGGCGCCCGCCTCGCCGAACTCTGCGGCAGCATTACCGGCCGCCTCAGCGAAGGCGAAGGCAGCGTCATCGACGGCCTGCGCGAGATCAGCCGCAGTATCCACGAACTGGAAAAAATCGACCCCGCCACGGCGACAATGTTCGAAGGCTTCAAGTCCGCCCAAATCGAACTCACAGAGCTCGAAAGCAGCGTGCAGGATTACGCTGATGATCTGGAAATCGACGCCGCCGAACTCGACAAGCTCGAAAGCCGCATCCACACCATCCAGACCCTGAAGCGCAAGTACGGCCGCACCATCGCCGAGATCCTGGAGTTCCTCGCCGAAACCGAGCGCAAACTCGCCAAGATGGAGAACCGTGGTGAAGAAATCGCCAAGCTCCAAAAGCTCGTCAAAGAGCGCGAAGCAGACGTGACGAAGCTCGGCAAACAGATCTCCAAGAAGCGCAATGATGCCGCTCCCAAGCTCGCCAAAGAAGTCGCCTCCCATCTCCTCGACCTCGGCTTCAAACGCAGCGTCTTCGAAGCACAGCTTGCCGTGCTCCCATCACCGGAACGCAACGGCCTCGAAGAAGTCGATTTCCACTTCGCACCCAATCCCGGCGAGCCTTCCAAGCCTCTCCGCCTCACCGCCTCCAGCGGTGAAATGTCTCGCGTCCTTCTCGCCGTGAAAAGCGCCCTCGCAAAACAAGACGCAGTCCCCCTCCTCGTCTTCGACGAAATCGATGCCAACGTCGGCGGCAACATCGCCGAGGCCGTCGGCCGCAAGATGGCAGCACTGGGCACCACGCACCAGGTCATCGCCATCACCCACTTCCCGCAGGTGGCTTCGTTGGCAAAGAGCCACTTTGTCGTGACCAAGGAAATCACCGGCAATACCACCCGCTCACAGATTCAGGCCGTGAGCGACGACCAGCGCGTCGATGAACTCGCACGCATGCTCGGCGGCAGTGCCGACAGCGCGCGAGTCCATGCGCTCAGTTTGCTCAAAGGCGCGGCGTGATCACACCATCGCAGCCATCCGTGGCGGGCGTCCCTTCACCCGGCTCAGCGTGGCGCGCAGCGCCAGTGAGCCCAGCTGTGTCTGCGGGTTCCAGCCCTTGGGGGCCTTTTTCCCAGTGCTGGTCCACGCCATGCCGTCGGCGATCCATTGCTGGCGGTAATCATCGTAGCTGACACCTTGGTCATCGTCAGTGACGCCAAATTGAAATCCGCAGCACGCGCAGATTTCCATGGAGGCGCCGCCGGTGCGGTTGCGTGGCGGTTCTGCAAGCTTGTCATAGCCGCAGACGGGGCAAAAGTTGAGGTTCGATTTCATGGTTGGTTTTTTTGAAATTTGTCGGGGCATTTTTCAGCGCGAGGAAAAGCGGAGATCAGCGGGTTTCACTGCGCGCCCTGGCTGGCGCTGCCAGTAGGTGGAATTGTCCGGTTTAAAAAAGGTCTTGGTCCTTCCTGCACGGTTATACGCACCAAATACGCGTGTGGCCGGGTCAAAGACGCGTAGCGTACCATCCGTGTCGTCGATCTTCATGGGCAGGCTCTCCTCTCGGGCGCGTTGCAGAAAGAGCCAGGCCTGGGCAGCATAGTCATCCGGCGATTTGCTGGCGAAGTCACGGCCATGGCGGTCAAAATGATCCTGCAATGAATCCAGGTGCCCCCACGTCTCGCGCGTGGGCGGCGCTTGCACCTGCACCACCGCTGGCTCCGCCTTCGGCCCCGGCGTGATGACATTCAGCACCCGGCGTATCAGGGAAGGATGCGGCCCCGCTGCAGTTGCGCCGCCTGCTGTGGTAAAGCTCCCTGTGCCAAGCTTCGCCCGCGCACTCCCCACGCTGAAATAATACGTCGTGCCAGGTGTCAGTGCTTCCAGCTGGATGGCATGGTCACGGGTTACGCCGCCTTCCGCCTTGCCGTTCAGCGTCGTGGCGTTCACCCCAAACTGCAACCGCGTGCCGCATTCCACATCGGTGCGCCATCGGATCGTGGCGCTGTTGGCCGTCGTTTCCGTTTGCGGTTTCCCGATCAGTTCAACAGCATGAAGCAGCGTGCCAACAAGACACGCAATCACGCAAACCAGACCATGAACGATAGCTCTCATTAAAAGTGCGACACCCAATGCATCTATAGTGCGACAGTCTTAAGTGAAGACCGTTCAAACTAACCGATGCAACATGCTATTTCCATGCGCTCATCTCGCGGGTAAGTCAATACTCTCTCTCAAAACGAAGGGCACTATCCTGATCCAAATATTAGTTTAGTCTGTTTAAGCCTTATGCCTAATGTGGACAGCGGCTGCCCGTGTCACGGGCAGCTTGATATGCGGCTTCTTGAGTCCTTGAGAATCAATCCGAATACCGCCCATGCCGCTCTCCATTCATCCATCTCCAGGCAGACTCAATATGCTCGCGTGGGTCCCTGTGAACGGCTTCCCACTCCAATATGTCTTTAGCCAGTTTAGGGTCTGCGATGAGTTCTGAGGGGTCACCCGCGCGGCGTTCGCCATAGCTCACTGGAATCTTTTTTCCGGTGACAGCTTCGGCCGTCGTGATGATCTCTTTCACACTGAATCCTCGACCAGTACCGAGATTCACGGCGACTGTTTCTCCGCCTTTGCGCAGATACTTCAATGCCAGCGCATGAGCCGACGCGAGATCACAAACGTGGATATAATCGCGGACGCAGGTGCCGTCCGGCGTCGCGTAGTCCGTGCCAAATACGGTGATATTCTCTATCTCACCTGTGGCGGCCATCAGGATACGAGGGATTAAATGCGTTTCCGGATTATGATCTTCACCGATTTCGCCGCTCGGATGACACCCGCTGGCATTGAAGTATCGCAGAAAGACAGACTTCAGTCCCCACGCGTTTCCACAGTCGCGCAGCACGCGTTCCAGCATCCACTTGCTGGCGCCATACGGATTCACCGGCGCCTGCGGATGGGTTTCATCAATGGGGATGCGCACAGGGTCGCCATACGTCGCGCAGGTGGAGGAAAAGATGAAGCGCTTGCAGCCATGACGCTGCATGGTTTCGAGGAGCGTGAGCGGTGCCGCAAGATTGTTCCGGTAGTACTTCAGTGGATCCGTCACGGACTCACCGACATACGCGAAGGCGGCAAAATGCAGCACCGCTTCCGGTTGGTGTTCGGTGAAAAGTTTTTCCATCAGCGCAGCGTCAGCCATGTCGCCTTCCACAAAGCTCACGCGGTCCATTGGCAGCGCTTCACGATGGCCAAAGACAAGATTGTCGAGCACCACGACACGTTCGTTTTGTTCGAGCAAATGACGCACGGTGTGTGAGCCGATGTATCCTGCGCCGCCAGTGATGAGAAGAGTTCCTTGTGACATTGGGGAAATACAGCAGTCGTAGAGGCCGCTGCCAAACAAAGAATGCCTTAAATTACCCTGAGTAATTGGCCGGGGCTTACTTTTCCTCCTGCCGCTTCTTTTCCATGGCCGCCTTCAAACCGTCATATTCGGTGTTCATGCCTGGGCCTGGACTTTCACTCGCTCCTTCAATGTCTTGACGACATCACGGCTGTTCTTGTTGAAAAGCAGCAGCGCGATCATGCCGAAGAACAGCAGCCAGCCTGGACCGGGCAGGAATTTGCGACTGAGAATGGAGTTGCTCATGGCGCTTTGGGCAGTGGAACTTGCACCGGATGCATCAGATAGGCAATCAGATCGCGCACCTGATCCGGCTGAAAGGCCAGCAGCAATCCCTCCGGCATCATGGACAGCGGCGACGTTTCCTGTTTGACGATGTCAGCACGGTCCAGGGTCAAAGTTTCGGTCATCGTGCGCAGCGTGATCGTTCGTGCGTTCGATTCCGTCACAACACCGCTCAGCACTCGGCCGTCTTTGTGCGTCAGCTGGCTCATGCGGAAGTCCGCGCTCACCACCCCGCTCGGATCGGCAATGTTTTCCAGCAGGTAGTCCAGATTCGCACGGCCTGAGCCCGTCAGATCAGGCCCAATCTTCCCGCCCTGCCCGTACATCGTGTGGCAGGATCCACAGATGAGGGAGAAAAGCATGCGGCCCTGGCTCAGATTCGCCTTGGCCAGCACGGCCGGAGTGAGCTGCGCCTTCACCTTTTCGATCAGCTCCTTTTTATCCGCCGCCGATTCACGCAGCTCACCCCACACCTCGACCAGTTGCTTCGTGAGCGCTTCATCTTTAAAAGCATTGATCTGGCGCGCATGAAAGGCGCTCAAGTCAGCCCGTGGGATCTTGCCGGCGGCCATTTCTTTGAGCAGCACTTTCGCAAATGCCGGGCGCGAGACCAAAGCATCAATGACCGTGGGACGATCACCCGGGGAGAACTTGCGATAGCTGCCCGCCAGCTTCTGCCCGATCTCAGGATCATTGAAGAGTGCGAGTCCGCGCACGGCCACAGCGTTCAGTCCCCGCACTTCCAGCAGCTGCAGGCAAATCTCACGCAGATCATCCGGCCGGTTCTCGATCAGCGTCTTCAGCGCCGACTCCCGCGCAGTCAGATCCGCCTTCTCATCCAGCGCCAGCTTCTTCACATCATCCAGCGCCCGCCCGTCTCCAAAAAGAATACTCAATTCCTGAACCATCTGTTTCGTCGTCTCGGCTGTAGCTTGTTTTGTAGTCCCGGCTTTAGCCGGCTCTGCGTACCTAGTTCGGGCTTTAGCCCGCTCTGGATCCGCACCCGTCGCCTTCGCCACAAACCCCTCCCAAGCCTCCGGCTTCGCCGCCTTGCGAATGCCCTTGAACGCATCCGCCATCCCCTCAAGAATAAACTCCGTCTGCTCCACCTTCGCCTGTGCCAGCAGCTTGTTCAGCGCCTCCGGCTGCGTGGCCAGACTCCGCGCCATCCACCTCAGTGTCTTCGGCCAGGTGCAATCCTTCGCCAGCCTCACCAGCGCTGCCGGATCATCCTTCGCCAGCGGCGAAATGCCATACCATACCAGATACGGCAAAAACGGATCATTCGCATCCTCCGCGTGCGCCAGCAGCGCCGCTCCCAGTTCAGCGCGCTTGGCCACAGGCAGGCGCTGCAGCGTCGATGCCAGCGTTAGCCGCACAAAGCTCGACTTCTCCTCCTTCGCCATCTTAACCGCATCAAATCCCAGCTCCGGATACACCGCGCCCGCCATCGGCCCCGTGATCGCATCGATCGGCGAGAACTGCGTCAGTTCACGGATCGCCAAAGCACGCGCATGTTCGTTCGCCGCGTTCAGATCCGCCTTCGGCCACGGCTTCCGCCAGGCAAACGGCGTCTCCGGCTTCTTCACCTCACCATGGCTGATGCGGAAAATTCTCCCGCTCGTGCGATGCACACCGGTCGAGTCATGGCACTCACCGGTATCACTCCAGTCCAGAATGAACCCGCTGCCATCCGGCCCCGTGCTGATTTCAATGCCACGAAACCACGGATCATCGCTCAGAAAAACATCCGGCTCATGCTTGCCCACATAGCCGCTGCCGTTGCGCTCCAGCCGCTCCACATTCGCACGACGTCCATGCATGTTCAGCGTGAAGAGCTTGTTCCGGTATTTCGCCGGCCACTGCTCCGCCTGATAAATCATCATCCCAATGTGCGCATGGCCACCCCCCAGGCTGTTCGCTTTGCCACCGCGAGATTCGGTCCAGCTGCCACTGCGGTCGTAGTGATAGTGATCGGCGATGGTGTCGAGCTTCTCATACACCAACGGATTTTCCTTGCTGGAGTCCATGAGGTGCGCGCCCTGCATGAGATGCCACAGATGTCCCGTGACCGTGTTGATGAAGAACATCTCACCATCCTTGTCCCAGTCATGCCCCCAGGGGTTCGTCGTGCCATGCGTCAGCACTTCCACAATCTTCTTCTCCGGATGGTAGCGCCAGATGCCCCCCTTCATCGGCACTCGCTTCTCATCCGGCGTGCCCGGCACACCGAGCCTGCCCGGGCAGGAGTGTCCGCAGCGTCCATACAGCCAGCCATCAGGGCCAAAGCGCAATCCATTGGCAAAATTGTGATAGTTGTCCTTCGCCACCGTGAATCCATCAATCACCACCTCCGGCTCCCCGTCCGGAATATCATCATGGTTACGGTCAGGAATAAACAAGACCTGCGGCGGACACATCAGCCACACCCCATCACGGCCCACCTCCACGCTGGTCAGCATCTGCACATCCTCCGTGAAAACCTTGCGCGTCTCCGCCACGCCATCCCAGTCCTTGTCTTCCAGAATGATGACCCGGTCCTTCAGCCCCAGATCAAACCGCTTTGCCCGCTCCGCATACGTGTAGTTCTCCGCCACCCACATGCGCCCGCGTGCATCCCACGCCATGCCGATCGGATTCTGCACATCCGGCTCCGCAGCAAACAGCGTCGCCTTGAAACCCTCCGGCAGCTTCAGCATCTTCAACGCCTCCTTCGCCGGTGTCGGCTGCGGATTCCCCGGGTCACTGTTGTACAGCGCAGGAAACTCCGCAGCAGCGGCAAACGACGAAAAAACAAGGGCAAGCAGGACAGGCTTCATGGAAGCCAAAGCCTATTGCGGACTGATAATCTGACAACATACTCCAATAATAAAATAAGGGCGTGAAGGGCCACTCGGTTAAGAGCGGTCATCGCGGAATTGACCATCGCAGACCAAAGGGTCCCGGAGCACGGACTTCCAGTCCGCAGCACTCCGCTTGCACCCATGTCTCCGCACGGATCTCCAGCATCTCGACCTCCAGCGTGGTGTCTTGCTGAACGTCCTTGTCTGACTGACTCCATCTTCCACCCAGACGCAGCTTGCCTCTGCATAGCGCAGCGAAGAACGGGCCACGCAGCAGCTCAGCACCATAGGTGCGGTCTATCGCAGCCCAGGGCAACGCCCTGGGTTTCCGCCATCAAATCCGGAAAGCAAATCCAGCACTCCGCCACACGCATAGACCACCAGAAGCGTTTTCAACACGCCCCGCCGCACCCAAACCGTGCCGCTATCTCCCAACCCCCCGCTCACATTCTTCCTCCCCCTCATCACCCCCAGATCAACCACGTAGCCGCAAACGCCGTCAGCCAGAACAGCACATTCTCAAACAGCTTCTGCGGCAGTCGTTTCAGAATCCACCACCCAATCACAACGCCCACCACCACACACGGCATCAAGGTCAGATTCGTCATCAGCGACTTCGGATTGATGATACCCAGATCGGCGTTGAACGGCACCTTGAAGAGGTTGATGAACAAAAAGAAACGGCTGAAGACCCCCAGATACTCCTTCTTCTCCAGGTGCTGCGCCAGCAGATAGACCGTCATCACCGGTCCAGCCGCATTGGCCAGCATGGTCACCACACCCGCCAGAAAGCCCATCCCCCAGGTGAAAACCTTGTGCTCCGTGAGGGCTAGGAAGTCCTGCCGCCGCTTGTTCAGCACCCAGTTAAAAATGAGCAGCACAATGATGATCCAGCCGATCACCACCCGCGCCATTGCATTGTCAAATTTACCCAGCAGCAGCCACCCCACCACCACCCCCGCAATCGCCGGCGGCACCATCGGCACAATGCGCCGCCAGCTCCCGCCCTTGCGGTTGATCAGGTAGCCCATGAAGTCGGCAGCAATGAGCATCGGCAAAATCACCCCCACCGACTGCTTCGCCCCAAAGATCTGCGCCATCAGCACCACATTCAGCGTCGAAGTCCCCGAAAGCCCCGCCTTCGACATCCCAATGCACATCGCCCCCAGCGCCGCGAGCACAAGCGACCAGACATCAGCGGGCAGGAGCGTGTGATCAGTGAGCCAGGTCATGGGCCAGGACGAATGCCGCATGCCGAACCCCGGACAAGCACGGATTCATGAAAGTACTATCGAGCTTGAGCTCGTTCTGGAAACACGCCGTCTCCTCGGAGACGGCCAGTCCATTTGGAAGGGCATCACTGAATAGGATCCATCTAAAGCGCGTAGCGCTGGCACAATCGTAGCCGTGGGTGCTAACCCACGGTTCGCGCAACCACGTTCGTTTCTATTCCGTGGAACCGCGTAGCGGTGACACAGATCTCCCTTCCTCTCCCCGCGCTTCCATTCTGCCCCAGCGCGGCGTGGTCCGCACATTCCATGTGCGGCGCTCCGCCATCTCCCATCACTCCTCATCCTCCAACACCCCTCTCCTCAACCATCGCCAACCACCGCAAACAACCGCCAACCTCTTAAAGCGCCATCAACGGCGCAGGCACCAGAAACGCATGCTGCTCCAGCAAACTCCACGTCCCATTCCAAGACAAATACGGCGTGAAATACACCACCAGCGTATACGCCAGCGCCACCGGCAAAATACCCAGCCTCGCCACCCAGCGCGGAAACCAATGCCTCGGCTGCTCATGGCGCATCGCCCGGTTCATGGCCCACCCGGTAAGAATGCGCGCCGGAAAAATGAAGATCACAAACAGCAGGCTCGGCAGCCACGCCAGCTCACGCGGCGTGAGTTCAATCTTCAGCAAATACAGCGGCACTGCAAACAGCAGCGTGATCAGCAGCGCAAACCAAAACGCCAGCGGTGCCCGCAGAAACAACCGCCGCACCTCACGCAGCTCAAAGATCGCACTGAAGCGATTCGTCTGCGCGAAATGCGCCTGCAAAAACGGCAGATGAATCGCCACAAGCAGCAGCAGCAATCCGCCCAGCAGCGAGAGCAGCACCGAACCCCCAACCGGCAGACGCGTGGCCGCAAGCAGGATTCCCACCGGAACAATCAACCACAGCAGCGCTCCCACAAACCCACGCAGGCCCAGCCAGAAATAAAACGGCAGGCGCAGGCCCATGACATAATCGGTGATGGTGCTCTGGAGGTTGCCGAACTTCCCCGGGGTGCGCAGCCAGCGCCTGAAACGCAGCGGCTGCGGCCACAAAAAATGCCGCAGCTTCCCGCCGCGCAGGCAGGCCCACACAATGTGCGCGAGTGTGAGCACAATCACGACGATCAGCCCCGCATGCCACGCCTTCGCAATCCCACTGCCAGGAGAGATCAGTTCGGCATCACGCCAAAAATCGGACAGCAGGCGTGCCGGCCACACCACGATCCAAACACCCGCTGCAATGCTGCCCAGCACGGCGGCCTTGCGCACGCCAATAAAGCCATCACGGAATCGCCCCGTGCGGGCAATCGTCCCACTCACATGCAGCAAGTAACCCAGACTGAGGAAATTCAGCACCGGAATCACCGAGCACGCAGCCAGCAAAACGAGCAACGCGGCCAAGCCAAAAAGCCAGTCGAGCCCCGAGGCGATCTTGCCGAAAAAACGTGGTCGCTCCACCAATGACCCTGTGGCACTTGGGCTGTCATGTGGCCCCACTGAGAGCGTGTTTTGTAGTCCCGCCTTTAGGCGGTCCGGTCCGCTCTGGAGGAGTTCAGAGCTTGTCTGCGCCGGAGGTGCCACTGCTGCCTCACCCGGAACGGGCAGGGGAGGGGGCGGTGGAATGAGCAGCGGAGAAAGTTCAGACATGCGGGAAAGCATATGAAAGTCTGTATTGATCTGATGGTTGCAAAGATTGTGAGGAAACCGAATCTGCATTCGCGTGTTACAGACAGGCTGCAAGCGCAGCATCCCGTCATGAATTCCGCCCCTCCCTCCTCAAACTGGCTGCTCTGGCTGCGCAATACGGCCATTCTCGGAGCGCTGGCAGTAGGCGCATTCTTGGGGGTGGCTGAACTGCTGACCCCCCCGGTGGCTGAGCTTGGAAGCGCTCCCGGTCTGCCTAAAGCGCAGTTGGAAGACATTCAGCGGACAGCGCAGGCGGTGAATGCGGACTTTGAAAAAGCATGGGCTCAGCAGCAGATCCTGCCCACCGCAAAAACCGATGACCTCACTTTGGTGCGCCGCCTTTCCCTGGCACTCACAGGCAGCATTCCATCCTTGCAGGAGATCCGCATGCTGGAGTCCCTGAAAAGCGCGGACGTGCCCCAATGGTGGCTGTCCCACCTGCTGTCGGACCGCCGCACCAGCGACTATCTCGCAGAACGTCTGGCCCGTGTCTATGTGGGCATCGAAAACGGCCCCTTCCTGATGTACCGCCGCCGCCGGCTGGTGGACTGGCTCAGCGACTCAATCCAGCAAAACCGCCCTTATGACCAGGTCGCCCGCGCCTTGATCGATTCCAACGGCGTCTGGACCACCAATCCGGAAGTGAACTTCGTCACGGTGACCAACCAGATGAACAAAAAGGGCCCAGACGAGGTGAAACTCGCCGCCAAAGTGAGTCGTGCCTTTCTCGGCGTCCGCATCGACTGCGTCCAGTGCCACGACGGCAAGCTCGGCAGCACCTGGAAGCAGACCGATTTCCATCAGCTCGCCGCCTTCTTCGGCCAGGCAGACTTTTCCTTGAACGGCCTGCGCGATGATCCCAAGCAAAACTACAAAGTCCGCTACCTGGGCAAGATGGAGGATGAAAAGGTGCCTGCCAAAGTGCCGTGGAAGCCTGAACTGCTGCCCTCCAGCGGCACGCCACGTGAAAAGCTGGCCACCTGGGTCACGGCAAAGGAAAACAAGGCCTTTGCGCGTGCCATGGTCAACCGCATGTGGGCGCTGCTGTTCAATCGTCCTCTGGTCGCGCCCGTGGATGAAATCCCTCTCGAGGGACCCTTTCCTGCCGGCATGGAATTGCTGGCCGATGATTTCATCTCGCATGGTTACGACATGCAACGCCTGATCCGTGTGATCGTCGGCACGCAAGCCTTCCAGATGTCCAGCCAGTCCAGCGACCCTGACCATCCGGTGACAGTGGCGGCGGAGAATGCCTGGGCGGCGTTCCCAGTGACACGTCTGCGCCCCGAGCAGATGGCCGGCAGCGTCATCCAGGCCGCCTCGCTCAGCACCATCGATGCAGAGACGCATGTCCTCTTCCGCCTCAAGCGCGACATCGACGTGACCAACTTCGTGAAACGCTACGGCGACTCCGGCGAGGACACCTTTGACGATGGCGGCGGCACCATCCCCCAGCGCCTTCTGCTGATGAATGGCAACATGATCAGCAACAACACCGGCAACAATCCACTCATCAACGCGAGCACCCGCATCGGCATGCTGTCCCCTGACAATGCCACCGCTGTGGAGGCCGCCTACCTTTCCATTTTCACCCGCCGCCCCACACCGGCCGAGCAATCCCACTTCACCGGCCTGTTGGCCACCTCCAAGAGCAGAAGCTCGCGCAGCATCGCCATGTCCGACCTCTACTGGACCCTCATGAACGCCACCGAGTTCTCCTGGAATCACTGAAGCCATGAACCCGAGCGGCACAGTCAAAAGCGCCACTTGTATCTCCAAGGTGGTAGGCTGTGCCGTCTGTGTGAGTCCGAGTGCAAGGGGGCCAGAAATAGAGAGAGGAGATTCACTTCGTGTTGTTCTGAATCTCCATCGACGTCACAACGCGTCACTCCTCTCCCCGTCGAGGACACGTTGGGTATCACCAGCCGTCGGGGAGAGGTCGGGTGAGGGGTCATCCAAGCCCTTCAAGTGCCGTTGGTTCTCGACGTCCCCAAGCTCCATACCCTTTCCCAGCGCCTCGCAACACGCCAGCCCCAACGGGGCTGCGCATCACAGCGAAGGGTTGCCGAGCCTCAGCGAGGCTACCCTGGTACAGGCCGCACCCCTCCGGACAGCAAACCCAGCGCCCCCTTTTCCCACCGCGCCTTCCAGCAGCGTCCCAACGCCCCTCCGCCGCATTCCGCGTCCTCGCTCTCGCCCAGCACTCGTTTCCCCCGGCGTTAACCATTCGTCATTCGTCATTCTGCATTCGTCATTTTTCACGCCATGAACACCTCTCCCTGCCACAGCCCCTCTCATCTCACCCGCCGCTCCCTCCTCCGCGGCACCGGAGCCGCAGGCATCTCCTGGCTCACCCCTCTCGCCGATCTCCTCGCCGTCGAAGCCGAATCCGCCCCCATCGGCAAACCCGCCCGCTCCGTCATCCTCCTCTGGCTCGGCGGAGCCGCCTCCCAGCTCGACACCTTCGACCCGCATCCTGAAACAACGATCGGCGGCGGCGTCAAAACCATCCCCACCGCCATCAAAGGCGTGAACTTCGCTGCCGGTCTCGAACAAACCGCCAGCGTCATGCAGGACGTCTCATTGATCCGTTCCATGGTCAGCAAAGAAGGCGACCACGAACGCGCCTTTTACAACATCAAGACCGGCTACCGCCCCGATCCCACCCTCATCCATCCCAGTATCGGCGCCATCGTCTGCCACGAACTGCCCGAGGCCAAAATCGAAATCCCCACCCACGTCTCCATCCTCCCAAATCAATGGCCCGCACGCGGCGGCTTCTTCGGTGCTCAATACGACGCCTTCCAAATGTACGACCCCAAGTCCCCCGTGCCAGATGTCAAAGCACGCGTGGATGACAAGCGCCTCGACCGCCGCATGGAAGGCCTCGCCGTGGTCGAGCAGGCCTTTGCACGCGGACGCGAGCCCGACATGGATCAAAACAAAACCCTGCACCAGATCTCCATGCAGCGTGCGCGGAACATGATGTCCTCCGATCAATTGAAGGCCTTCAATGTGACAGACGCCCCAGCCAAAGAACTCAACGCCTATGGCGACACCCCCTTTGGTCGCGGCTGCTTCGCCGCCGTCCGCCTCATCCAGGCCGGCGTCCGCTGCGTCGAAGTCACCCTCAACGGCTGGGACACCCACGCCAACAACTTCGAAGGCCAGGCCACCCAGGTCAAAATCCTCGACGCCGCCTACGCCTCCCTGATCCGCGACCTCAAAAAACTCAACCTCCTCGAAAGCACCATCGTCGTCTGCGGCGGCGAGTTTGGCCGCACCCCCAAGATCAACAACGTCGGTGGTCGTGATCACTGGCCCCACGCCTTCAGCATGCTCGTCTCCGGTGGCGGATTCGCCGGTGGTCGCGTCATCGGCTCCACCGATCCCCAAGGTGAGAAGCAGGAGCCCGAAAAACCCGTCCTCGTCGAAGACCTCCACGCCACCGTTCAAAACCTCCTCGGCATCGATTACAGCCGCGAAGTCATGACCCCCGTCGGCCGCCCCATGGCCCTCAGCAAAGGCGAGCCCGTCAAAGAACTCCAAGCCCACGCCTGATCAGCGCCCGGCGCTCTCAAACGGGCTGCCTTCGATGATCTGCCTTTTCTGTTCTTCTGGCGAAGCCGCCGGGTCAGGATTGAGCGTCATGATGTAGGCCACCACGTCCCGCAGCATCTGCTCGTCTTCGACGAAGAAGTTGGTGATCTGCACCATCTTCGCGCCGTTCACATCATTCTTGATGGCTCCACGTTTGCCAGATTTGAATTTCTTGAGCTGCTCCTCCAGATACCAGCTCTGCCGGCCAATGAGCGGCGGGCTTCCAAAAGCCATTTCACCGCTGGCGTTATAGCGGTGGCACTCCATGCAGCGCTCCTGAAACAGTCTCATGCCATCCTGCGCATTGGCATTGGCGATTGCACGGTCTTTGCCCATCGGCACCTGCATGGGCATCTTTTCAACATGCGCCACCACCGCCTTGATCTGCTCCGGCTGCAGCGCCTTGGCGACCGCCGCCATCATGAATGACTGCGGATCGGTCGCATCGTGGCCGCGACGGCCTTCCCTCAGATTGGCGAACTGCGTGGTCACATACCACGAAGGCATCCCCGCAATGGACGGCGATTTGAGCTCCACCTTGCCTTCACCAGCGGTCCCATGGCATTGCGCACACACCGTCTGGAAAATTGTCTTCCCATCCGCCGCTTTGGTGGTGATCACAGGATCGGCCGCATGCACCACTCCGCCGATGCTAAGCAGCATGATTGCGAGTTGGCTTTGAAAGTTCTTCATGGCCCAAAAAACGCCGTAAGTTGCACGAGCGTTGCAACAATGCGGCAAACACCCCTTTCATTGCCAAATCCGACACACTTAAGGACAATTTCGGAGTGTGCTTGCACCCGCAAGCCGCCTGTGCCTTTTTGCCCTATGGCCTCACTTCCAGCGAACGTCGTCGAACTTACCCAGGCGCTCGTGCGCATCCCCTCGGTGAATCCTGACGGAGATCCCGGCACCGACGGCATCGGCGAGCAACAATGCGCGCTGTTTGTCGCAGATTTTCTACGTTCTTCTGGTGCAAAGGTGACGCTGGAGGAAGTGGAGCCTGCGCGTCCCAATGTAATCGGTCGTTTTCCAACGCATCCAAGCGCAAATGGCAGCACCAAGCCGCGCATCCTCTTCGCACCCCACACCGATACGGTAAGCGTCGGCGGCATGACCATCGAGCCCTTCGGCGGAGAACTGCGCGACGGTAAAATCTGGGGCAGGGGAGCCTCCGACACCAAGGGGCCCATGGCCTCAATGCTCTGGGCCCTGCACGAAATGCGCCACGAGATCCCCTCCCTGCCCGTCGAAGTACACTTCGTCGGCTTCATGTCCGAGGAGAGCGCCCAACTCGGCTCGCAGCATTTTGCAAAACATCATGGGCGGTATGATCTCGCCATCATCGGTGAACCCACGAGCCTGAAGACCGTGTTTCGTCACAAAGGCTGCCTGTGGGCAGATGTGCACACCACGGGTGTTGCAGTACATGGCGCCACGCCGCAACTGGGGGTAAATGCGATTGTGAAAATGGCGAAGCTCGTGTCGGCGCTCGACACGGAGTTCCGCGAGATTCTAGCCGAAGCGGGTGGTGAAGACGAATGGCTCGGGGCCAGTTCGATCAACCTCGGCATGATTCAGGGCGGCACGCGTAGCAACATTGTCGCAGATTCATGCAAACTGCGGGTGGACATCCGCACCACGCCGGGCCTGCAGCGCGTCGGCGGTGCGCTGTCATTGCTGAAGGATTTTGTACACCGAATCGACAAATCCGCCCAAGTCACCGTCGCCAGCGAAGCGTTTCATCTCGACACAGACCCCACAAATCCGCTGGTGCAGAAATTGCTCGCGGCAGGCTCTGAACTGACCGGCGCGCCGTGGTTCTGTGATGCCGCCTTTCTTTCTGTCGCCGGCACCCCCGCCATCGCCATCGGCCCTGGCTCAATTGCACAGGCGCACACGAAGGATGAGTTTATCGCCGTGAGCGATCTGGAGGCGGGTGTGGCCTTTTTCCTCCGTTTTCTGGCGGGTTTGAAGTGATCACGGAATGCCCACCCGGTAGAAGCGGCGGGTTTTCTTGACCGCGTTCAAGTCCGTCCATGTGGAGGATGGGTCAGTGGCGGTGAAGATGTCGGGCGTCCAGGTTTGCAGGTCGTCGCTGTATTCGATCAGGTAGTCGTTGCCCGGCACAGAGGGAAACTGAAGCGTGGTGCTCGTGGTGCGGGAGAGAACTGTCAGCGGGAAACTTCTGGGATCGGAGTCACTGGTGCCAAACCAAGTCTCGAGGTCGGAGTGGACGCGATCGCCGTCGTTGTCGTAATAAATTCCAAATTGATCGACCAGACCGGAGTCGAGGCCGGAGGCGGTATAATCATCTTTGATGTAGGCCCATTTCAGGGTGTGTGTCCCGGCGGGGATCAGATAGCCTTTGCGGGTCCAGCCGACTTCGCCGCTGATGGCCTCCTTCTCAACGTCGTCGATGTAGAAGCGCATGAAATCGTAGTCGGCCTCGGAAGAGACGCCCCAGTAGAAGGTGACTTTGCACGGTCCCGTGACTTCAGTGGTCATCACACTCTGCTGGAGATCGCCGATGGGGCCGCTGCGCGCCGCGTCACTGCCGTCATGCGCGTAAAGCCACTGCGGCACCCACTTCAAATCGCCCGAACTTGTCATGGTCTGTGCCGGCGCATCCACAGCTTCCGCCAGACCCTGCTCCAAGGTGCCGACCTGAAGGGTGATGACCTGGGTGGTGGTGCCGAACGTGTTCGTGGCGTGAATCGTGATCTGGTAGGAGCCAGGAGTGGCCACGCTGCCATAGAGCAGACCCGTCGTCGCATCCAGTGTGAGCCCGTCCGGCAGACCTTCGGCGGTGTAACTCGAAGGAGCGTTTGAGGCAATGATGGTCTGCCGGAAGTACACGCCCTCGTAGGCATCCAGCGTGTTAGTGGTGATGACCGGAGCTGCGGTGGTTGGTGTGATGACGACTTGATCGATCCAGCCCGCGTCCTGTCCTTTGGCCACCGCCTGATCCTTGATGTAGTAGATGTCGATGTTGTGAGGGCCGGGACCCACATCGGTCGTGGATGTTTTCCAGTCGATCTCTCCGGTGATGTAATCGCGTACGTAGCCATCCACAGTGAGCACGAGGTAGTCGTAGTTCTTTTCGGAAGAAACCTTCCATTGAAATTCCAGCCGCGCCGGACCGTCCACGGTGAACTCCAGGCCGGAGTACTCATCGTCATCGACCGCTGCGGTCTGCACCGCATCCACGCCATCATGTGTCGTTAACGTCTCGCTGTAGGAATCACCATAGCCAAACGGCACGATTTTGAGGCTGGTCGGCTGCTCCACGGCGTCAGACAGGGCGGGAGTGGCAGCAAGAATGTAAAAGTAGGCAAATTCAATGTCAGTACCGGTGGCGTTTGTGGCGCTTTGCCAGCCGTCAAACAAACCGGTTTCCTGCGGTGTGCCCGTGATTAGTCCGGTGGTTGGATTGAGCGATAGGCCAGCAGGCAGCGTTCCGGTGGCATTGGTTCCCGCATCAAAGCTCGTGGTGAAATTGGAGGCGGTCATCTGCTGGCTCATCTCCCAGCCTTCACGGCCCGTGACGATCCAGTTGGAGGTGATGACGGGCAGGGGCAGCGCGCTGTCCGTCGGCGTGCCGTAAAATGTGATGGTGGCGTCTGTCAGTGTGCCGACATCCCCCACCACTTGGTCGATGGCCTGCAGCTTCCAGTCGCCCACAGAGCGCTCGCCCCAGCAATGCGTGGTCATGAAGGTCCAGTCGAGATCGGCCCCGTTGTCGTTGAAGCGGGAGCGGGCCAACCGCACCGAGATGCCACTGGGGGAAACGAGACGCCACTCCAAGTTACCGCGATTTCTGTGAGCGGCTTTGACATGCACGGTGATGTGTTCCAGCCGCAGATTGTCGGCGAGGGGAACGGTGAAGGTTTTGGAGACACCGCTTCTGTCGTAGTCCGGTATGGGCAGGTTCAGCGCCGCGGCCGCATAGGTGTGAGACTGGCGCGGAGCGACGTTGGTCCAGGTGGAGGCCTGGGCGACGGCCTGCTGCGCGTTCACCAAGCCGGCACCGTATTTGACGTTGAAGTGAAAGCCAGCCCCGTTGGTGATCCAGTCGCCGTCATATGAATCATTCTGCGTGGCGCTTCTCACGAGGATTTCCTGCACATCGCGCGTGGTGAGGTTCGGATTCGCCTGCAGCATGAGCGCCACCACGCCCGCCACTGCAGGTGTTGCCGAGGAGGTGCCGCCAAAGGTGTTCGTGTAGTCGGTATCCTCGTAGTCCGGGTACTCGACCGTGCCGCCATCTTCGTTGTAACCCTGCGCACCGGTTCGATCCGTGGTGGTGATGCCTTCTCTGCCGCCATTGGAGGGCGCACAGACAAGAATGTTGGAACCCGGTTCGCTGTAGAAGGAGGACCTGCCTTTGTCATTCATGGCGGAGACGGCGATGGCGTGGATCGAATTCGCCCAGCCGTCATAGTTGGAATCATCACCGGTGCCGTTGCCATTGCCGGCCGCCCAGAGAAACACGGTGCCTTTGCCGCTGCGCCCCGTCGTTGCAGCATCTTCCAGCGCCTGCGCACTCAAGACATCGGGACCGCCAGAGCCGAACGCGCCGTCGTAGGGACCCCAGCTGTTGCTCTTCACCGCGATGAGGTCCGTCAGATAGGAGAAGGCGTCCGCCTCCTGCTGGTCGGTGGTGGGCGCGGCGATTAGGCGCAGGCCCACCAGCGTTGCCTCGGGAGCCACACCGGAGCCGCCGATGCCGTTGTTTCCTCGTGCCGCCGCCACCCCCGCGCAAGACGTGCCATGGAAATCACTCACACCAGGGGAGGGATCGCTGTCATTGTCGTTGAAATCGAAGCTGTTGCTGAGATCCACGTTCGGGGCGAGGTCTGGATGCGCGACCTCCAGGCCGTCGTCCACAATGGCGATGCGCACCCCTGTGCCTTTGACGTTGTCCCAGGCACTCACGACGTTCAGATCCGAGCCCGCAGTGCCGCCGTTCTGGCCGGTGTTGCTCAAATGCCACTGGTAGCCCGGATTCGCGGCGTTGTAGGCGAAGTAAGGGTCATTGGGCACATAGCGGCGGAACAACTGATGTGCGAGCATCGGCTCCGCCGAGCGCACACCCGCCACCTTGCGCAAACGAGCTGCTCCCCCGATCGCCACATCCGCATTTCCCGCAAACTCCACCACCGCATACTTGCCTCGCGGCATCGTCTGGGTGACACCCGCCACCTGCGCCAGCGCCGCCGCTGGCACACCTGGAGCCAGCTCCACCAGCACGCGCTTGGTGAGCCAGCGCCGCGTTCCCTCAGACTGCGGCGCTCCCTTCTCATACATCACCCATTCACCCTTCGTTCCGATCTCGCTCAAAGATCGCTCAAACCGCTTCCCGCCTACCACGATCTGCCCCAGCAGTGAGCTGCTGCAAAGAAGGAAGATCAGAAGGGTGGCAAAACGCATCGGAAAGGAGACAATCGAGCCTGAAACATGCTCAGAAGTTGCCCAAATTGCCACCTAAATGAACGTTCGTTCCATCCGATCGGATGTCAGCTCAGCGCCGCTTGATCGCCTGGATTTCCTGCTGCACATCCGCGTCAGCCGCCAGCGTATCGGCCACTGTCTGTTCCAAAATGCCTCGCATCCGCTTTCGCAGTCGCGAGAGATGCACACGCACCGCCGTCTCAGAAATCCCCAGCGCCTGCGCTGCCAGAGCCGTTTCTCCATGCGATGGGTCGGCAAAAGCAGCGACAAAGGAGGCTGTCCGGATGCCGACGGGGCTACTTGCGGGTAAGGGTAAGGTTGCGTTGCAACTGCGCCATGTTTTCTTCCAAGAGGGCAAGCATGGTCTCCTTGCTGTGTACCTGGTGATAGCTGCCGCCGGTGGTCAGGATCAGGAAATCGTTTGATCGCTTTACCACCAGGATGACAGCGATGGAACCCTGATTTGGGTGAGGAAAATCAATGATCGCACTGGTGGCAGGCAATCCGGCAAACATGGTGCGTGTCTGGCGTATGACGATCACTTGGCGGTGGTGCATCAACGGCCGTTGGTTCCATTCTACCAGCGCCTGCTCGGTCGTCCTAGCACTGGAGTTTTTAAAAGGAGTCACGAAATACAGACTGTCAGAATACTCTGTGCGCAGGGTTATCCCGCCAGCGGTCGGCTCCCCACGGTTCGCTCGCAGACACGTGTCAGGACAGCGCAGGATGAAACCATCGCCAGTTAGTGCTTTTCCCACCGGGAGTTCTCGAGCCCTATTAATCGAAATGACGACGCCCTCAATCAGCAGGCCGCAGGATGTGAGCGACAAAAGAGTGAGGGACAGGAGCCCACGACGGATGATAGAGGAGGTCAGAGGTGTCATAGGACCGCAGTGATTCGCCAGCGCTTCTATGATGGCGCATCGAAAAAAACGATCCCCTTATTGATGAAAACGAAGAAGGCTTATTGAGTCGTGGTTTCTGTTTTCAACCAAGGTGACGCGGTCCTTGGTAATCGATTGCCAATCGGCTCAGCGACAAAAAACCCGGGGCTCAATGAACCCCGGGTTTTGAAGAAGCAGGCTTGGTGACTGGATTACGGCAGCGCCGTCTCGCCCATGAGGAAGCGGTCGCATTCGCGGGCGGCGCCGCGGCCTTCATTGAAGGCCCAGACGACGAGGGACTGGCCACGGCGGCAGTCACCGGCGGCGAAGACGCCGGGGATGCTGGTGGTGTATTTCTCGTGTTCGGCTTTCACATTGCTGCGCGGGTCGCGTTCGATGTTGAGGGCGTCGAGCAGGGGCTGCTCTGGCCCAAGGAAACCCATGGCGAGCAGGACGAGGCCGGCAGGGAGGACTTTTTCGGTGCCGGCGATCTTCTGCGGGCCGAAGTTGCCCTTTTCGTCCTTCTTCCACTCAACGTTGACGACGTGGACGGCTTTGACATTGCCATCAGCGTCACCTTCGAAGTGGGTGGCGGTGGTGAGATAGACGCGGGGATCGTCGCCGAACTTGGCGGCGGCTTCTTCCTGGCCGTAGTCCATCTTGTAGGTCTTGGGCCATTCGGGCCATGGATTGTTCGCAGCGCGGGTGAGCGGCGGCTTGGCCATGATTTCGAGCTGAGTGACGGTGGTGCAGCCGTGGCGCACGCTGGTGCCGACGCAGTCGGTGCCGGTGTCACCACCACCGATGATGACGACATCCTTGCCGTCTGCGGTGATGTATTTGCCGGAGGGGTCGAGCACGGCTTTCGTATTCGCCGTGAGGAAGTCCATGGCGAAGTGGATGCCCTTCAATTCGCGGCCGGGAATCGGCAGGTCGCGTGGTTTGGTGGCGCCTGTGCAGATCACGGTGGCGTCGAAATCCTTGGTGAGCTGTTCGGCGGTGATGTCGGTGCCGACATTGACGTTGCACTTGAAGGTGACGCCGCTGTCTTCCAGCAGCTTCACACGGCGCAGGACGACCTCGTTCTTGTCGAGCTTCATGTTGGGGATGCCATACATGAGCAGGCCGCCGGGGCGGTCCGCACGTTCGAAGACGGTGACGGTATGACCTGCCCGGTTGAGCTGGGCGGCAGCACTGAGTCCGGCAGGACCGGAACCGATGACGGCGACTTTCTTGCCGGTGCGCTGGTCGGGCACATCGGGTTTCACCCAACCTTCCTCCCAGCCTTTGTCGATGATGCTGACTTCGATGTTTTTGATTGTCACCGGTGGCTCATGAATGCCGAGAACGCAGGAGCCTTCGCAGGGAGCGGGGCAGACGCGGCCGGTGAATTCCGGGAAGTTGTTCGTCTTGTGCAGACGATCAAGCGCCTCTTTCCACAGGCCGCGGAAGACGAGGTCATTCCACTCAGGGATGATGTTGTTGATCGGGCAGCCGCTGGCCATGCCGCTGATCATGGTGCCGCTGTGGCAGAACGGAATGCCGCAGTCCATGCAGCGGGCGCCCTGGTTTTTCAGGCGGTCCTCTGGCAGGTGCAGATGGAATTCCTTCCAATCTTTGACACGCTCAAGCGGGTCGCGGTCAGCGGGGATTTCGCGTTCGAATTCGATGAAGCCGGTTGGTTTTCCCATGGTCTCTTGTCTGTTAAAAAGGTGATGTCTGTTGGTTTGTAACGCGTGAGGTCGATGCTAGCTGCCGCCGATACGGGCGACGTCGCGGGCGTTGGCTTCAAAGGCGGCGTTGAGGGCGTCGTCGCCGGTGAGGCCGTCGTCGGTGGCCTTTTTGATGGCCTGGAGCACACGCTTGTAATCCTTGGGCATCACTTTGACAAACTTGGGCACCATTTGCTCCCAGAGTGCGAGAACCTTGAAGGCTTTCTGGCTCTTGGTGAGGTCGGCGTGCTTTTTGATGAGTTCGTAAAGGCCGTCGATCTCGGCTTTGTCTTCGAGCTTTTCGAGGCCGACCATCTGCGTGTTGCAGCGCGTGGCGAAATCGCCCGCTTCGTCCAGAACGTAGGCCTCGCCCCCGCTCATGCCTGCGGCGAAGTTGCGTCCGGTGAGACCGAGCACGACCACCCGGCCGCCAGTCATGTATTCGCAGCCGTGGTCACCCACGCCTTCGACGACGGTATCGACGCCGGAATTACGCACCGCGAAGCGTTCGCCCGCCATGCCGCGCAGGAAGAGCTCGCCGCTGGTCGCGCCGTAGAGCGCGGTGTTGCCGGCGATGGTGTTTTCATCAGCGGCAAAGTCGGAGCCTTCCGGGGGATAGATGATGATGCGTCCGCCGCTGAGGCCCTTGCCGATGTAGTCATTGCCGTCGCCTTCGAGTTCGAGGGTGATGCCCTTCGGAACGAAGGCTCCAAAGCTTTGACCGGCGGTGCCATTCATCTTGAGATGGATGGTGTCGTCCGGCAGGCCGTGCCAGTGGCGCTTGGTGACCTCGTTGCCGAGGATGGTGCCGATGGTGCGGTTGACGTTGCGGATGGCGACGGTGGCGTTGACTTTTTCACCCTTCTCGATGGCCGGTTTGCACAGGTCCAAGAGCGTGGTGATGTCGAGCGAGCGGTCGATGCCGTGGTCCTGCACCTCGGTGCAGAAGCGCCCGACTTCAGGGCCGACGTCTGGCTTATAAAGCAGGTTGGAGAGGTCGATGCCGCGTGCTTTCCAGTGATCGACGGCAGCGCGGGATTCGAGAACCTCCGTGCGGCCCACCATTTCCTGCAGGGTGCGGAAACCGAGCTGGGCCATGAGTTCGCGCACTTCCATGGCGATGAACTTCATGAAATTGGCCGCGTGATCGGGATCGCCGGTGAATTTGGCGCGCAGTTGCGGATCCTGGGTGGCGACACCGACAGGGCAGGTGTTCAGATGGCAGACACGCATCATGATGCAGCCCAGTGTGACGAGGGGTGCAGTGGCAAAACCGAACTCCTCAGCGCCCAGCAGGGCAGCGACGATGACGTCACGGCCGGTCTTCATCTGTCCGTCTGCTTCGACGACGATGCGGCTGCGCAGATTGTTCAGGACGAGGGTCTGATGTGTTTCGGCGAGGCCGAGTTCCCAAGGCAGGCCGGCGTGTTTCACGGAGGTCTGCGGGGAGGCACCCGTGCCACCGTCGAAGCCAGAGATGAGCACGACGTCGGAGTGCGCCTTGGCCACACCGGCAGCGATGGTGCCGACGCCGACTTCGGAAACGAGCTTCACGCTCACGCGGGCGGCGCGGTTCGCATTCTTCAGGTCGTGGATGAGCTGGGCCAGATCCTCAATGGAGTAGATGTCGTGATGCGGCGGGGGCGAGATGAGGCCGACGCCCGTCGTGGAGCCGCGCACCTTGGCGATCCAAGGATACACCTTGGTTCCAGGAAGCTGACCACCTTCACCGGGCTTGGCACCCTGGGCCATCTTGATTTGGATTTCCCTGGCTTGAGAAAGGTAGAGGCTGGTGACGCCGAAACGACCGGAAGCCACCTGCTTGATGGCGCTGTTCTTGGAGTCGCCCTTCTCGTTGGTCCAGGTGTAACGTGCCTCATCTTCACCGCCTTCACCCGTGTTCGACTTGCCGCCGACACGGTTCATGGCGATGGCGAGCGCTTCGTGCGCTTCGCTGGAGATGGAGCCATAGCTCATCGCGCCCGTTTTAAAGCGCTTCATGATGGACTCGACGGATTCGACTTCTTCGATTGGCACCGCTTTGCGCGTCTTGAACTCCAGCAAGCCGCGCAGGGTGTAGAACTGCTTCACCTGCGTGTTCACCAGTGCGGTGTACTGCTTGAAGGTGTCGTAGTTGCCGGTGCGGACGGCTTTCTGCAGGGTGTGAATGGTGAGCGGATTGAACAGATGCGCCTCACCTTCCTTGCGCCACTGGTAGTCGCCGCCAACGTCGAGGGCATGCACCTGTGAATCGCGAGTCGGGTAGCCGCGCAGATGGCGCTGGATGGCTTCTTCGGCAATGACCTTGATGTCGCTGCCTTCGATGCGGGTGGCGGTCCAGGTGAAGTATTTGTCCACCACGCTCTGGCTGAGGCCCACGGCTTCAAAGATCTGCGCACCACGGTAGCTCTGCATCGTGGAGATGCCGATCTTCGAGGCGACCTTGATGACGCCTTTGGTGGCGGCCTTGATGAAGTTGTACACCGCCGTCTTGTGGTCGATTTTGACCAGCAGACCCTGACGGATCATGTCATCCAGCGTTTCGAAGGCGAGGTAAGGATTGATGGCTCCGCAGCCATAACCGATGAGCGTGCAGAAGTGGTGCACTTCGCGTGGTTCGCCGGATTCCAGCACGAGGTCGCACTGGGTGCGGGTGCCCTTGCGGATGAGATGATGATGCAGGCCGCCCACGGCGAGCAGCGCCGGGATGGCGGCTTTGTCAGCGCAGACACCACGGTCGGAAAGGATGAGGATGTTCCAGCCTTGGGTGATCAGTTCATCGGCCTTGGCGCAGATTTTGGCCATGGCTTTTTCGAGGCCGACGGCACCCTGCTTCGGATCAAACAGGATGTTGATAGTTGCGGCTTTGAACTCGCCCTGGGCCACGCTCTTGAGCTTGGCCAGATCTTCGTTGCTGAGGATCGGCGTCTTGAGTTCGATCAAATGGCAGCTTTCGGGCGTCGGATCGAGCAGATTGCCCTCGGCACCGATGGTGGTGATTGGGGAAGTGACGATTTCCTCGCGGATACAGTCGATCGGCGGGTTCGTGACCTGGGCGAAGAGCTGTTTGAAGTAATCGTAGAGCAGCTTCGATTTGTTGGAGAGCACGGCCAGCGGAATGTCCGTGCCCATGGAGCCGATGGCTTCCACGCCATCTCTGCCCATGGGTACCATGAGCTTGCGCAGGTCTTCAAAAGTGTAACCAAAGGCCTGCTGACGCTGCAGCATGGTTTCGTGGTCAGGCGGAGCCACTGGATCGCCTTCCTTGATGTCAGCCAGATGTACGAGGTGCTTGTCCAGCCATTCGCGGTAAGGTTTTTCAGCGGCGATCTTCGCCTTGATCTCGTCATCGGGGACGATGCGGCCTTCCTCCATGTTCACGATGAACATCTTGCCGGGCTGCAGACGGCCTTTGAGCTTCACGTTTTCGGGAGCGATGGGCAGAACGCCGGCTTCCGAAGCCATGATGACCAGATCGTCCTTGGTGACGTAATAGCGGGAAGGGCGCAGGCCGTTGCGGTCCAGGGTGGCGCCCATCATGGTACCGTCCGTGAAGGCTACTGAGGCCGGGCCATCCCAAGGTTCCATCAGGCAGGAATGATACTCGTAGAAGGCTTTGCGCTGCTCATCCATCGACTCGTGGCCGCTCCATGGCTCAGGAATCATCATCATCATGGCATGCGGCAGCGAGCGGCCGCCCATGACGAGCAGTTCCAGCACGTTGTCGAACATGGCGGAGTCCGAGCCGCTTTCGTTGACGATGGGGAATAGTTTTCTGACATCCGGGAACAGCGGGCTGGCCAGCAGCGACTGACGTGCCTTCATCCAGCTGATGTTGCCACGCAGCGTGTTGATTTCGCCGTTGTGGGCGATGTAACGATACGGATGTGAGCGCTCCCAGCTTGGGAAGGTGTTGGTCGAGAAACGGGAGTGCACCAGCGCCAGGGCCGATTCCATGTCCGGATCCTGCAGATCGATGAAATACTTGCCCACCTGCTCGGGCATGAGCATGCCTTTGAAAACCAGGGTGCGGGAGGACAGGCTGGAGCAGTACCAAAAGCTGTCCACCTCTGCCGTGCGGATGGCGGTCACCGAACGCTTGCGGACGATGTAGAGAATGCGCTCAAAGGACTGCTGATCCGGGCAGTTTTCTCCGCGCTGAATGAACGCCATGCGCATGAACGGCTCGCTGGTCTTTGCCGTGAGGCCGATCATCGAATTGTCCACCGGCACATCGCGCCAGCCGAGAACTTTCTGGCCTTCTTCCTCGACTACTTTCTCGAAGGCACGCGCTGCAGCAGTCCTCTCGGCGGCATCTGGGGAGCAGTAGGTCATGGCCACGCCATATTGTCCTTCAGCCGGCAGGGTCACGCCTTCTTTGGCGGCTACTTTGCGCAGAAATTTGTCAGGGACCTGCATCAGGATGCCGGCACCGTCTCCTGTGTTCTTTTCGCTGCCCACCGCGCCGCGATGGTCAAGGTTGATCAGGATCGTCAGCCCCTGCTGTACGATGGAATGAGAGCGTTTGCCTTTCATCTGACAGATGAACCCGACGCCACAGGCGTCGTGCTCAAATTGCGGATCATAAAGGCCTTGTTTCGGGGGGGGTCCGTAGTTTCTCATTTTTGCGTCAAAAGGGGTCGGCAATTAGGCCATGCAGGGAAGTAAATCAACCAGCATTCTGTCGGCCAAGCCTGCGCTTATTTTAGGCCTGTGATTGATTCCTTTAGGGTCGTGGGTTGTGTCCGGCTCATCTGCCTTGCATCTGACGGGGCCAGCCGCTAGAAACAGCCCATGGTACGACTCACAATTCTCGGCAGCGGCAGTTCAGGGAACTGCGCCGTCATTTCCACGGAGCGCACCACGCTGCTTCTGGATGCCGGATTGAGCGCCAAACAAATCTGCCTCCGCCTGGAAGCCTGCGGCTTCTCCCTGGACATGCTGGACGGCATCCTCCTGACCCATGAGCATCAGGATCACACGGGTGGGATTGAGGTGCTGAGCCGCAAGCGCCAAGTGCCCCTGTTTTGCACCGCCCTGACGCAGGAAACCCTGGCTGGCAGCCTCGGATTCCGCAAACCTCCCACCTGGCGGCTCATGACGACAGGGGCGGCTTTTGAGTTTCAGGACCTGCGCATTGAATCCTTTCCCGTGCCCCATGATGCGGTGGATCCGGTCGGTTTTGTGATCGCCGACGAAGAATCCCGCCTCGGGGTCCTCAGTGATGTCGGTTTCGTGACCAATTTGATCAAAGACCGCCTCAAAAATTCCGACAGCCTCTTCATCGAGGCCAATTACGACACCCAGCTGCTCGAAAACGACACCAAGCGCCCTTGGGCCACGAAACAGCGCATCAGCTCGCGCCATGGCCACCTTTCGAACGAGCAGGCGGCCGAACTCGTGCGTGAAATCGCGCATCCTGGCCTGAGTCACGTCGTGCTGGGGCATTTGAGCGACGACTGCAATGATCCTGTCACCGCCGCCCGGCACATTCGGCAGGCGCTCGACGCCGCTGGAGCCCCTGAGGCCCGGGTGGTCTGTGCCGAACGTCACAAACCTACGCCTACCATCGAAGTCGTGCGCCGTCGTAGCAGCGGCGTGAGCTTCTGTGTGGCTGCCTCATCAGATTCTACCGGGCAGCTGGCTCTCTTTTAAGCATGAAAAAGATCATCCTTCGCACTTTGCTGGTCCTGTTTATCATTGAGGGCCTGTGGCTGGCATGGTGGGTTTTTGGGCGTTCCCCGGAGGCCCAGGTGAGTGCCGCGCAGGCCAATCTGATCGAGGCGGTCGAGAATCGTGACTGGAAGAAACTGGAGAGGCTGATGGCTCCAAGCTACACGGATGCCTATGGCCACAACCGCGATACGGCGATTCAAGACGGGCGCAAATATCTCAGTGGCTTCTTCACGCTGACCTTGAAGACGGACAAGACCACGCTCCGGGCTACAAAAGGGCAGGGGCTGGTGACCACGATGCTCCGCCTCGAAGGCAATGGCGTGGGCTACAGTCAGATGATCGTGGGATATGTGAACCAGTTTACCGAGCCATGGGCTTTCCATTGGAGCAATCCCGGCCGCTGGCCATGGAACTGGCAGGTGACCCTGATCCACCACGATCAGCTCGTGATATCTCCCCAGGAATAGCTGTGCTGAGCAGGCCTTACGGCACGCCGTGGCCCTTGGCCGCTTGCCAGAGGCCATACCAGTCTTCGCGCTCCAGCTTGATGTCCGCCGCTTTCACCACGGCCTGGATGCGCTCCAGTTTGTTGGTGCCGATGATCGGCAGGGGGCAGGAAGGGTGCGCCATGATCCAGGCGTAGGCGAGCTGGTCGAGCGTGGCCCCGTTGTATTTGGCGGAAAGCTCGGCGGCTTTGGCGTGCAGACGGACTGCGGCGGGATCTTGGGTGTCCATCAGGGCACCTTTGGCCAGAGGAGACCAGGCCATCGGCAGGATGCGGTGGCGCTGGCATTGATCCGCCGTGCCGTCGTAGATCGGGTCCATGTGCAGCAGGCTGAACTCGACCTGATTCGTCACGAGCGGCTGGTCCATGCGCGAGTTCAGCAGATCGAACTGATGCACATTGTAGTTTGAGACGCCGGCGCTGCGGATTTTGCCGTCCTTGAGCAGTTTGTTCAGGCCCTCGGCGGTTTCGTCGGCGCTGGTCAGCCAGTCGGGGCGATGCACGAGCAGCAGGTCGATTTCATCAATGCCCATGAAGCGCAGGGATTTTTCCGCACTTTTGATGATGCGGGCGGCGGTGACGTTGTAGTGGGCGACCTTGCGGTCGGGATGAAACTCGCAGGGAATGTAGATGCCGCTTTTGGTGACGATCTCGATCTTGCTACGGAAGGACGGGTCCAGTTTGAGGGCGCCGCCAATGGCCTCCTCGACCTTGTAAATGCCGTAAATCTCGGCGGTGTCGAGTGTGGTGATGCCCATGTCGGCACAGGCTTTGAAGCGGCTGAGAAGCGCCTGCGGGGTGCAGTTGGCCGGGTCTGCCTCGTCGAGAATGCGCCAGGTGCCATAGGCAAGGCGGGAGAACTCAGGGCCGTTGGGGGCGATTTGATGGCGGGTGATCATGGTGGAGGGCGATCTTTGCTGGCCTTGCCTCGTCCGACAAACAAAAAACGGCATCTCTTGCGAGATGCCGTGTGGAAATCGTTGGATTGAGCGGACCGCTTACTTCGTTAGGGCGCTGACCTTGACGGCGAGGCGGCTCTTCAGACGGGAAGACGTGTTCTTCTTGAGAACGTTGGTCTTGGCGGCCTTGTCAGTGGCGGAAGCGTATTCGCTGAGGGAAGTGGCTGCAGCGGCTGCGTCCTTCTTCTCGATGGCGGCGATCACCTTCTTGCGCAGGGTGCGGATGCGGCTTTTCACCGTCTGGTTGTGAGCGGTGCGAACCGTCGTTTTGCGGATGTCTTTTTCTGCGGAGCGGATGTTGGCCATAAAGGAGCTGGGGAAAGGGGCGACGAGAATAGGACGACACCCCTCTCGTGTCAAATTGGAATCCTGCCAGTGTACAACCCGGCAGGTTTTGCTTGGCTCCGGTGGGCAATTCCGGTAGAACATTTTCCCAATCGCCATGATCGAAGTCGAAATCTACGCCCCAGGCCTCCGCTCGGAGTCCAATGTGATGCAACTCCGCAACCAAATGGACCATTTTCCCAAGGTCCGGTACAAGGTGGATGCCCGCCATGACCTGGTTTATTTCGAGATCGACAAGCCCGGAGACATCAGCCAGATGGAAATTCACCAGATCTTTGACGCCATCGACCTCCAGCCCCGTTTCGTCGGCCAGATTCCCGAGGAACTGCGCACGGGACAGACCACGCGGCTGGGCTAGATCGCGCCAGTTTGCAGCGTCTGGGCTGCCTGTTTCATGCGGCCCAGCACATAATAGACGGTCTGGCTGCGCAGGCGCACCAGATCAGCGCCGATGATGCGTGGGACAAAATCCTGTGGAACTGCCAGGACCTCCGCGAGGGTGGATCCATTGAGCCCGCGGCACAGGATGGTGGTCAGCGCCTTGGTCAGTGTTTGCACCTTGGGTCCTAGGCTGATGGCAAAATGAACGTGGTCCCCGTGTTCGAGCCGGGCATGCACCCCGACGGTGTCCGTGCATTCGGCATCGTGCCGCACATCCTCAAGGTTGAACTTTTCGCCCTCCTTGGGCGCGTGGGATGCTGCGGCGGCTGCCAGGTCGATTAAATTTTCCCGCCGCTCGCCTTCCGGCAGCGATTCAAAAAAGGTGATCAGTTCGCCCAAGGCGGCGGGGTATTTGGCCATGCTCACTTCTTGGCCGGTTTGAGCGCCAAATCCACCACGGGCATTTTGATGAACTTCTGCCACTGCGCCTCGTTCTCGGCCTGCGTCGCCACGCCGTCGTGGACCCAGAGGGCGTAGCGCACGCGCAGTTTTTTTTCCTCGGTGACCTCCACGGGGGTGTCCAAGCTCAGGCAGCAGCCCATCCAGCCGTCATTGCGCACATGGAAGGCGGTCGGGTTGTGCGGATTCATGGGGTGATTCATCAAGGTGATGCCGCCGAAGCCGTCCGCGTCGTTGGTGATACGCCCGCTATAGTCGCACCAACGGGCGGGTTTACGGAAGACCGCCTCCTCATTGAGCTGTCCTTCAGAATTCAAAATGCGGCCGCCGCCGTCATGCACGCCGATGCTTTTCGCCATGCGCACGGCCACCAGACCGAAGCCTGTGGCGCCAAACGTTGTCGTTTTGCCCTTCGGCGGTGTGAATTCCAGATCAATGATCATGAACCAGCTCTTTGCCCCATCGATGGGGCGGATCTCGGTGCGCCGCACCTCGGTCAGCTGAACCGACTTGTCCGCTTCGCTGATCCAGCGGTTCACCATTCGCATTGAGGAAAATTCATCGGTGTCCTCATAGCCTTCACGCGACACCTCCACGTTGACGATTCGGCCCTGCTTTTTCGCATAGTCTCCCCAGAAATCGAGATCGTTCACCATGTTGTGCGTCACCCACACGCTGTTGTGGTGCGAATGCGTCAATGGATCATGCGGATGCCCCATGCGTGTCAGGCTGACATCGCGCGAGGCGTAGATTGGGTAGCAGAAGGGGCGCATGTCCTGTGGATCGAAATGCATGGACGTCAGTTCCCGCCCATCGAGTTGAAACGACGTGATGTGGTGTGGCAGCGGCACCGCCTGGACATGAGGAATCGGTTTTGCGGTGGGCAGTTGGGCGACCGCCAGCGTCGCAGACAGCAAAAACGGGATCGAGTATTTGAGCATTCTTCCCAAACGCTATTCCCCGGCCCCCTTTTCCATTCTCAGTTCTTCCATTTTGCCAGGAACTTGCCAGACTCCCTTCTCCACCCACCCATGAAGCACCTCCTTCTTTCACTCCTCCTCGCCACCGCATCCTTTGCGGCCACGATCCCCGAAGCCGCCAAAGTCGGCCAGTTTTTCGCCGGCTGCCAGGCTTACAGCTTCCGCATGTACAACGTGTTTGAAGCGATCGACAAGACCGCCCAGTGCGGTGGCAAGACCATCGAATTTTACCCCGGGCAGAAGTTCGACGACAACGCCAAATGGGACCACAACGCCACGCCCGAAATGATCGACAAGGTCATGAAGCATCTCGAAGCCAAGGGCCTCACTGCCGTTGGCTATGGTGTGGTCAAGCTCGGCCAGGATGACGCCTCCAACCGCAAGATTTTCGAGTTCTGCAAAAAGCTCGGCATCGGTGTCGTCGTAACCGAACCCGATGTGACCGCGCTCGACAAGATCGAAGCCCTTGTGAAGGAATTCGACATCAAGATGGCCATTCACAACCATCCCAAGCGCCCGCTGGACCGCGCCTACATGTTTTGGGACCCGAATTACGTCCTTGAGCTGGTCAAAGATCGCGACTCCCGCATGGGTTCCTGTGCGGACGTGGGCCACTGGGTGCGCAGCGGGCTGAATCCTGTGGATTGCATCAAGATCCTCAAAGGGCGCATCTTTGACAGCCACATGAAGGACCTCACGGCCTTCGGCGACGTTAAAGCCCATGACCTTCCTTTTGGCACGGGCAAGAGCGACATTCCTGCCATCCTCGCTGAATATACCGCTCAGGGTTATCCCGGCCCGCTGCATTGCGAATACGAGCACAACTGGGAGACGAGCGTTCCAGAAATCACCTTGTGCCTTGATTTCGTTCGCAACTGGAAGCCTGCGAAGTAATCCGACCCATCATTCGAAGAAGCCGGGGGCCGTGGTCCCCGGCTTTTTTGTGCCTATTTGGTTTCGCCCATCAGCTCTTTGACCGTTGGCTCTATGGCTTCGGCCCAGATGCGGTAGCCTTTTTCATTCGGGTGCAGGAAGTCGGGCATGATGTTCTTGGTGATCAACCCTTCAGGAGTGAGAAACTTCGGGCCGATGTCGAGGTAAGTGACGTTCTGGGTGCCATTGAGCTTGGAGATGATGCCATTGATCTCGGCAATCTTTTCGCGCTGCGGGCCGGGCTTTTCACCGCGTGGGAAGATGCCCAGCAGGAGGATTTTGGATTGTGGCAGGCGCTTGTTGAACTCCTGCACGATGGCTTTAATGCCGGCGGCGGTGTCGGGTGCGGAGCAGGTGCCTGTGTTGTTCGTGCCGATCATCATGACGACGAGTTTTGGGGCGATGCCGTCGATGGCACCGTGCTGGAGCCGCCAGAGCACGTTTTCTGTTTTGTCCCAGCCAAAGCCTAGATTACCGGCGTTGCGCGGGGCATAAAATTCGCCCCAGGTTTGCTGTCCACGGAGCGAGTAGCCGTCGAACTGTTCGCCGCCAAAGAAATGCGTGATGGAGTCGCCGATGAAAAGGATTTGCGGCTTGGCTTTCTTCACGGCGGCGCTGGTGAGTTCGTGGCGTTTGGCCCAGTCATATTGGGGCCAGCTGCGGTCCTGAGTGGTGGCCACGACGGTGCTTGGAAGCGGTGGGTGGCCTGCCAGCGGTTCAAGCGTGGCTTGCGCGGCCTCACTCATCGTCTTGCGGTCTTGGGAAAACGTCCGTGCTTTCAAAGTGCCGCCGGATGCGAGGTCGATGGGGGCGAGGTAAGGGTTCGATTTCGAAGGGTTCGATTTCGCGATGGGATCCGCACCGTCGAGGGTGTAGAGGATCGTGGTGTCTGGCGTGGCGCTTGTGAGCGTGACCACGCCTCCGTCGTCACGTTTGATTGCGGGTGCTTCAAGATGGAGAACTGGGGCGGCATGGAGCATGCTGCAAAGACCAGCCAGTTGGAGGGTGAGTGCCAGACGGATGTTCATGATGAGTCTCCACACAGCAGCAGGATCAATCTGTCTTCAACAGCTTCGTCAGTGCCGGCTCAATGGCCTCCGCCAGGATTCGATAGCCCGTTTCATTCGGATGCAGGAATCCAGGCATGAGGTGCTTGTTGATGCGGCCTTCCGGGGTGAGGAACTTTGCTCCAATGTCGAGAAAGCTCACATGATGCGTGCCGTGGAGCTTGGCGATCATCGCATTGACCTCGGCGATTTTGTCGCGCAGCGGATTGGGGTTCTCTCCGCGAGGCAGGATGCCAAGCAGCAGGATGTTTGTGCGCGGCAGTCGCTGTTCGATCTCCAGCACAATGGACTTGATCCCGAGGGCGATGTCGGGAGCGGAGCAGCCGCCCAAGTTGTTGGTGCCGATCAACAAAACGACGACTTTGGGTGCGATGCCGTCAATGGCTCCGTGTTGCAACCGCCAGAGCACGTTTTCAGTTCTATCCCACCCGAACCCGATGTTCCCGGCATTGCGTGCAGCATAATGCTCGTTCCACGCGTACTGGCCAGCCAAGGAGTAGTTGTCCAGTTTTTCACCGCCGAAGAAATGAAAGATGGAATCACCGATGAAGAGAATGTGCGGCTTCGAGCGCTCCATGGCAGCGGCAGTCAGTTTCAGGCGCTGTTGCCAGTCGTACTCCGGCCAGCTGCGATCCTGGGTCGCCGGCACAACCGTGCTGGGAGGCGCCTGCTGCCCCTGCGGAGGCTGAATCACGGCCTCCAGGACCGCTCCCGCCTCTCGGCGGTCCTTCGCAAAGACACGCGCCTTCAATGCGCCGCCGCCGGCCAGTTCAATAGGAGCCAGATACGGATTCGACTGCGCGATGGGTGCGGTGCCGTCCAAAGTGTAGAGAATGATGCTGTCAGGCTCGCTGCTTTGCAGCGTGATGGTCCCATTTTGACCAGCCTGCATCACCGGTGCTGCGAACCGGGTTGACGTTTCCATGTGAGGCAGGCTTCCTACAGTGAAAAGTGAAAGCAGCAGCGGATGATGGACTAGCGTGAGACTGACCAAAATGCCCCGCGTTGTCCATGCCATCGTGCGAAGCCAGTTGTTCAAAATCAACCGCCGGATCAGGCCAGCATCAAAGCCATGCATCAGTTTGGTATGCAAGGGGGCCTGGAAAACCGCCGTGGATAACCAGACGAGCGGAATCAGGCTGGCGCTGAAGATAAAATTCAAATCACAACCGCGATACACGATCCACGCTGCCGAGGCGGCCTCAAGAAACAGCAGAGGGGCTACCACAAGGCCGATGCGAAAACAGTGCGCGAAGTGGTACGCTTTGAACTCGTTGGCATTGACCTTCAAAAACTGCGGATAGACCAGGATTTGCACGACCCAGATGAGGCCGACGAGCATCCAGGTGACCGCGAGGTGGATGGAGAAGATCAACGTCATTGCGTCAAGGCTGAATCGACCCGACATCTGCCGCCGCGTGCAGTGTCTTCATCTCCGTGTCGCTCAAGGCACGATTGAACACCGCGAGACCGCCGAACCTGCCAATCGTTGCCTCTCCGGTCATCGAGCCCACGGCCATGCGTGCACCGACAGTGAAGTCCGACGGGGCGATCTTCGTTTGCGAGTGCAAGGCGGGGTCGTATTTGAAGATGCCACGTCCATGGTAGTAGGGGTTCATGCCGCGATCTTTGCCGCCGGGCCCTTCCTGGGTGAAGTAGGGATCGTTGCGCTTGTCTTTGACTGCATTGAGCTGCCGTGCGTCGAGCACACCGTTGATGTAGGCGCGGATGTATTTCGAGTCGTAGGTGAATGCCAGCGTGCACCACTGCTCTTCGGGGACTTCGAGCTTGGTGGCTGCGTAATCAGCGCACCAGGGGAACTTGCTGCCGTCGGCACGCATGGTCACGCCGCCTTCGCTGCTGATGTGCGGCACGAGATTGCGAGGGCCGCCATAGGTGGGCATGTTCATGAGCAGCGCGTACTGCCGCGTGCCGGTGTCGTCGTTCGCGCCTTTGCCCTCGCTCCACATGCCGGCAATGGTGCGGCTCTTTTTGAGATCAATGATGCGCACGACGGCGAAGAGCGTCACCTGCGCGTCCTTGCCTGCGATGTTCAAATCACCTGTCTCGGCATGCTTGATTTCAAAATACTGATGCCCGTTCAAATCTGCTGAGTAACCGGAGAACGGCCCGCCCGCCACTCGCTTGATGGGACCGTTCACCTCGCTGAGCGGGTGTTTTTGTGGTGTGCTTTGTGAGACACGTTTCTGACCTGCTTCCTCTCTAAAGGTCCAGAAGCCGACGAGGCCGGGTGTCTTTTCGATGACGGTGGCGTCGCCGGCAAAAGCTGATGTCAGGGTGATGGCGAGGGCGGGAAGAATTCGGATCAGGGAGCGCATGGAATGGAGGAGGATGGCAGGCACATCGAGGCTTGGGAAGGATGTTTTTGGACAGTAAAAAGAAGGTCCTGCTGCTAACCCGTTAGTCGCGGTATGTGGGAAGAGCAAAAGAGTCGCGGCTTCAGTGACGTAGTTGCCTGTGCCCATGTCTTTTCACCCTGCCGTATTTTGTCGTGCCCTTTCCCGCGCCTTGTGCTGCGGTGTATTGGCACTTCTGCCCACTGCGGTGCTGGCGGTGGATTATGAAAAGGAGATCAAGCCTCTGCTGAAGGAGCGCTGCTATGCCTGCCACGGGGCTTTGAAGCAGAAGGCAGGGCTGCGGCTGGACACCGCCACGGCCATGAGCAAGGGCGGTGACAATGGCAATATTTTATCCGGTGATCCTGGACTGCTGCTGGAGCGCGTGACGACTGCTGACAAGGATGACCGCATGCCGCCGGAGGGCGAGGGCTCCATGCTCACAGCAGAACAGGTGGCAAAACTGCAGGCATGGGTCGCCGCCGGGGCTCCATCTCCCGCGCAAGAGAAGCCTGAAGAGGACCCGCGTGCGCACTGGGCTTACCAGCCTCCCCATTCATCCGGCCATTCCATGGATGCGCTGCTGGCGGCCCACCTCGCCGCAAAAAATTTGAAACCCCAGCCTGAGGCTGCGCCGGAGCTTTGGCTGCGCCGCGTTTATCTGGATCTCATCGGCCTGCCACCCACGCCCGCGCAGATTCATTCCTTTTTGAAGGATACTTCGGCCCCTGCGCGGTTGCGGCTGGTGGATCAGCTCCTTAGCACACCGCAATATGGCGAGCGCTGGGCGCGTCACTTTATGGACATCTGGCGCTACTGCGACTGGTACGGCCTCGGCGCCCAGCTCCGCCACAGCCAGAAGCACCTCTGGCACTGGCGCGACTGGATCGTGGAATCGCTCAATGCCGACAAGGGCTACGACCAGATGATTGTGCAGATGCTCGCCGCCGATGAGCTTGCGCCGGAGGACCGCGACAATCTGCGCGCCACCGGCTTCCTGGCCCGCAGCTATTACCTTTTCAACCGTACCACCTGGCTGGACGAGACCATCGAGCACACCTGTCGTGCCTTCCTCGGTCTGACGATGCAGTGCGTGAAGTGTCACGACCACAAGTACGACCCCATCGAGCAGACGGACTACTACCGCATGCGCGCCATCTTCGAGCCGCTGCACGTGCGCCTTGACCCTTGGGAAGGGGAATCGGATCTCGAAAAGAACGGACTGCCGCGCGTCTTTGACCTGCACCTTGATCAACTGACCTACCGCCATGTGCGTGGCGATGAAAAAAATGAGGACAAGTCCAGGCCGCTGCCGCCCGGCGTGCCGCGCGTGCTGGAGTTCGCCTCGTATGAGCCCAAGGCGGTGAAGCTGCCACCTTCATCGTCCCGTCCGGTGCTGCTGCCCTTTGTATTCAAAGATCATCTCGCTGCGGCGGACCGGCAGCTCGCCCAGGCGCAGAAGGCCGGAGATGCCGGCGCGGTGAAGCTTGCGGGCCTCCGCCTCGACATGATTCGGGCGGTGCATGCCGCCGATCTCGCCACGGCTGACAAACCTAGCGTGCAGGCGGCGGCGCTGGCCGAGGCGCGTTATCTCGCCGCCAAAGCGGAAGATGACCTCGCCAAAGCAGAGGTCGCGCCCAAGGCCAAGGATGCCGACAAGAAGATCAAGACGGCGCGGGAGGCGCTGGAGAAAGCCCGGAAGAAGGTGGCTGCACCGGGCGAGATGTACACCTCGCTGTCGGCGAGTTTGAAAGCGCAGGAAGGCCCCGGAGAGAAAGGCAATGCCACAGTGCAAACCTATCCCGAGACCAGCACGGGTCGCAGGCTGGCGCTGGCCCGCTGGATCGCCGACAAGCGCAATCCGCTCACCGCGCGCGTGCTGGTGAATCACGTGTGGTCGCGCCATTTTGGGGTGCCGTTGGTCGCTGATGTGGGCGACTTCGGCCGCCGCTCCGTCGCGCCGCTGCACCAGGATGTGCTCGACAGCCTGACGACCGGCTTCATGGAAAACGGCTGGAGCATGAAGTGGCTGCATCGCACCCTGGTGCTGTCGGACTTGTATCGGCGCAGCTCGTCCAATGCGGGCGCGGATCCCCAAACCCTCGCCGCTGATCCTGACAATCTTTTTCTCTGGCGCATGAACCCCCGCCGCATGGAAAGCCAGCTCGTGCGCGACAGCCTGCTGCACCTCTCTGGCCGCTTGGATCTCACTTTGGGCGGCCCGAGTCTGGATCCTGCCAAAGCCGAGACCAGTCCCAGGCGCTCGCTGTATTTCATTCAGAACGCGGATGTGGAGCACCGCTTCCTGGCCGTCTTTGACAACAGCAACGTGCTGGAGTGCTACCGCCGCAACGAGAGCGTGGTGCCGCAGCAGGCGCTGGCGCTGACCAACAGCGGACTCAGCCGCGAGTGTGCGAACGCGTTGGCCGTTTCGCTGACAAAACTCGACGCGACCGCTTTTATCGATCACTCGTTCCTTGCCATTCTGGGCCGCCTGCCGCTGGATGCCGAGCGACAGGCCAGCCTCGAAGGCTTCCACGCATTGAACGAGGACCGCAGCCTGTTTATCCAGGCTCTCATCAACCACAACGACTTCGTCACACTGCGATGACACCGCGCCTTCCGCCCACACCCTTCCTGCGCCGCGACATCCTCGGCGGACTCGGCAGCATTGCCGTCGCGTCCATGCTCAAGGCAGAGGAAACCTGGAGGCCGCCCGATGGCCTGCCGATGATCCCCCAGCGGGCCAAACGCGTGATCTGGCTCTTCATGCGCGGTGGGGTGAGCCACATGGAGAGCTTCGATCCCAAGCCCATGGTCACAAAGTATGCGGGCAAGTCCATTGGCGAGACGCCTTACAAGGACGTGCAGAATCCGGAGAAGCTCAAAAAGGTGCGCGTGGTGGTGGTGAACGATGCGAACGGCCAGCAGCGCAATGTCATTTATCCGCTGCAAACCGGCTACAAGCGCTACGGGGAGTGTGGGATGGAGATCAGCGACTGGTTCCCGCACATCGGCTCCTGCGCGGACGACATCGCCTTCATCCGCAGCATGTGGACGACGGATGACAACCACGGTGCGCAGGTGCAGTTCCACAGCGGCAGGCACATGCTGGAGCCACGGGTGCCGACGCTCGGCGCCTGGGTGACCTATGGCCTCGGCTCCATGACGAACAATCTGCCTTCGTTCATCAACATGGGGCCGCGTTTTTTTGATGTGCGGGACGGCCACTATCTCGGCCCCGCCTATGACGCGGTGAACTTGAAGGTGGACCCGAAGAATCCGCTCACCTATGCCGCGCCGGAGTTTCAGATTGGCAGGCAGCAGCAGGAGGCTCAGTTTGATCTCATTCACCGGCTCAATGCGCTCAATGCGGAGCAGTATCCTGGAGACAAGACGCTCGCTGCGCGGATGAAGAGCTATCAGCTTGCCTACAACATGCAGACTGCCGTGCCGGAGACGATGAACCTCGATGCTGAGAGCGCGGAGACGAAAAAACTCTACGGTATGGATGACAAGGTGGCTGAGCCGTTTGCCCGGCAGCTCATTGTGGCGCGTCGCCTCGCAGAGCGTGGTGTGCGCTTCATCCAGCTCCAGCATGGCGATGGTGCTGCGGGTGCGTGGGACTCGCATTCCGGGCTGAAGAAGAACCACTCCAGCCTTGCCCAGCAGGTGGACAAGCCCATCTCCGGCCTGCTGAAGGATCTCAAACAACGCGGAATGCTGGATGACACGCTCGTCGTCTTTGCCACCGAATTTGGCCGCACGCCCGGTACACAGGGCAGCGATGGCCGTGATCATCATCCGTTTGGCTTCAGTGTGTGGATGGCCGGCGGCGGCATCAAGGGCGGGACGATCCACGGCAGCACCGATGAGCTCGGCTTTCACGCCGTGGAGCATCCGCACTATGTGACGGATGTGCATGCCACCATCCTGCATCAGCTCGGCCTGGATCCGCATCGCCTGGAAATCCCAGGCCGCAAGCGTCTTGAGCGCGACTTTGGCAAGGTGATTCCGCAGATACTCGCCTGACGCAAAAATACCATTTGCCGATTTAATGGACGAGTGTCCAATATATTGACATAAGCAACCACTATGAAAGCACTCGTCAAGGCACGGTCAGAACGCGGTCTCTGGCTCCAGGATGTCCCGGAGCCGCAGGTCGGCATCAATGATGTCCTCATCAAGGTTCACAAGACCGGCATCTGTGGGACGGACCTGCACATTTACAAATGGGACGCCTGGGCGCAGAAGACGATTCCAGTGCCGATGGTCGTGGGGCATGAGTTTGTGGGGGAGGTGGTCGGCGTCGGTTCGAACGTGAATGACTTCCATCCAGGCGAGATCGTCAGCGCCGAGGGGCATGTGGTATGCGGTCGCTGTCGCAATTGCCTCGCGGGCCGGCGTCACCTTTGCAAAGACACTGTCGGCATCGGCGTGAACCGTACCGGGGCCTTTGCCGAATACATCAGCGTGCCGATGACCAATGTCTGGCATCATCGTGAGGGTGTGGATGAAGAAGTCGCGAGCATCTTCGACCCCTTTGGCAATGCCGTGCACACCGCGCTGGCCTTTGAATGCCTCGGCGAGGATGTGCTCATCACGGGGGCGGGTCCCATTGGCATCATGGCGATTCCCGTTGTGAAACATGCCGGCGCACGCCACGTCATCATCACCGATGTGAATGAGTATCGCCTCAATCTAGCGCGCCAGATGGGCGCGACGCGTGCGGTGAATGTGGCGACCGAGAAAATCGAAGATGTGCAAAAGCAGCTCGGCATGAAGGAGGGGTTCGATGTCGGCCTTGAAATGAGCGGTAACGCCGGGGCCTTCCGCAGCATGATCGACAACATGTGCCACGGCGGCAAGATTGCCATGCTCGGCATCCCCAGTGAGCAGATCGCCATCGACTGGAACAAGGTCATCTTCAACATGCTCACCATCCACGGCATCTACGGCCGCGAGATGTATGAGACGTGGTATCAGATGAGCGTGATGCTCGAAAGCGGGCTCAACATCAAGCCGGTGATCACGCATCGCTTCCACTACACCGAATTTGAAAAAGGCTTCGCCGCCATGGAATCCGGCAACTGCGGCAAGGTGGTGCTGGATTGGTCCGCTTAGACTTGCGGCCCTTGCTATCATCTTAAAGATCTCTTAGGAGGTGACTAAGGATGAAAGCGAAATCCAATGCTCCTCAAAGAATCGGCGCGTCCGCCGATTCTCCCGTGCGTCGTTACTTCAAAGAGGTGCGGTTTCGGCAGATTCGTGCGCTGGTGGAGCTGTCGCGCCAGGGCAGTTTTGCGGCGACTGCGGCGGCGATGGATCTGGCCGTGCCTTCTGTATGGCAGCAGATTCGAGCGTTGGAAGATGAATACGGCGTGCAGTTTGTCGTGGCGGAAGGCTCCAAAGTTTCACTCACAGAGGATGGCCGTGCGCTGGTGGATCTGGCGGCACCGTTGGTCGAGTCCTTTGACGGCCTGCGGGCGATGTTTGAGGATCAGCGCAGCACCGCAGTTCGCACGCTGACGGTCGTGGCGCCGTCGGCCATGCTCACCGGCGCTCTGCGGCGGCCCATCATCCTGTATCGTCAGAATCACCCGAAGGTGAAACTTGTGCTGCTGGACCGGCCCTCCTACCTGGCCAGGCAGGTGATCGAGAGGGATGAGGCGGATCTGGCCATCATGGGCATGGCCACGGGTGACGAGGTGATGCCGCAGTTTCAGTACCAGCCGCTGGCGCGCTATGCCTTTTATCTCATGTGTCCGGCGAATCATGCGCTGGCGCGTGTGAGGCAACTGACGCTCGCCGGCATCGTCAGCCAGCCTTTGGTGCTGGCACCGGTGGAAAGCAGCTCCCATCGGCAGATTCGCCAGGTGTTTGCCCAGGCGGGGCTGGCGGACCGCATGAACGTGACAATGACGGCCACGAACCGCGCCCTGCTGCTGAACTATGTAGCCATCGGGTTCGGCATCGCCATCGGCACCAGCGCGGCGAGCATCAAGCCGCCGAAGCGTGGTGCCGGAGAGGCGGAGGTCGTCGTGCGCGAAGCTGCTGCGCTCTTTGGTCATGAGGAAGTCTTTCTGGTGCAGCGCAAAGGCCGTTTCGAGCCTGCGCATGTCCGGGCCTTTCGCGAACTGGTGCTGAAGGCGTTTTAAAAGGGATCAAAGACCTGGGATGAATTCGTCCGCGATGCGATATCTCTCGCCCTTGATCTGGCTGGATTGAAGGCGTGATCTGCCCTGCAGGGTACGTTATCATGGTCCAATCATGATGATGAAAACTTGCCCTGCTTCCTGCTCCCTGGTCTTTGGTTTGACGCTGATGTTCGGCATCGCTGCTCACGCGGATGATATGAAATCACGCCTGCTGGCTGCGGGGGGCACCGCCGCCACAGCGGACAGGTTTCATGAGTTTGCCGAACTCGACTTCAAACTCCCCGAGGATGGGGCTGTGTGTAAAATCGTAGCACCAAAGAAGGCGGCCGCAGGCAACCCGTGGGTGTGGCGTGCGCGCTTCTGGGGGCATGAGCCCGCTTTTGACATCGCCATGCTGGAGCACGGTTATCACATTGTGTATTGTGATGTCGTTGAACTTTGGGGTGCACCCAAGGCTGTAGAACGCTGGAACCAGTTTTACGCTCTCGCACAAAAGATCGGCCTCGGTCCCAAGCCCGTGCTCGAAGGCATGAGCCGAGGCGGCACTTACATTTTCAACTGGGCGAAGGCCAATCCCACCAAAGTCACTGCCATCTATGGGGACAATCCGCTGCTGGACCTTCGCGCTTTCCCGAACGGCACGCCCGAAGTCAGGGCGATGAGAAAGCAATGCCTCGACAGTTATGGCATTACTGAGGCACAGCTCCCTGACTTCAAGGGGAGCCCGGTCGATGGCCTGGAAGGTCTCGTTGCTGCCAAAGTACCGGTCTTTCTGGTGCTTGGCATGAAGGACGACGTCGTCCCAATTGTGCAGCATGCCGATGTGCTGGAATCCCGCTACAAGGCTCTTGGTGGCTCTGTCACTCGTTGGGAGAAGCCTGATTCCGGGCATCATCCGCACGGCCTCCACCCCGTGGCACCTTTGGTGGATGCTGTTCTGAAGGCGGCGAGATCGGTAGATGGGTAAATTCCTTGTTGCCAAAATACAGGATATGCGTCCAATATATCGGCAGATATGAATCCGACCTTTGCCACGCACCTCACCACGCAGCTTGATGCTATCCGTGCTGCGGGCACCTACAAACGGGAACGAGTGCTCTCCACACCGCAGGGCACGCTGGTGCGTGCGAATGGCGGCAAGGCGGTGCTCAACATGTGCGCGAACAATTACCTCGGCCTGGCGCAGCACCCCAAGGTGCGGCAGGCGGCGCATGAGGCGCTGGAGCACTGGGGCTATGGGCTGGCAAGCGTGCGCTTCATCTGCGGCACGCAGGGAGTGCACAAAGAACTGGAGGCCTCCTTGTCAGACTTCCTCGGCAGGGAGGATACTATCCTCTACGGCTCCTGCTTTGACGCCAACGGAGGTCTGTTTGAGACGATCCTTGGGCCGGAGGATGCCATTGTCAGCGACGAACTCAACCATGCCTCCATCATCGACGGCGTGCGGTTGTGCAAAGCGCAGCGCTATCGCTACAAGAATTGTGACATGGCCGATCTGGAGGCGCAGTTGATCGCAGCGGATGAGAAAGGTGCGCGCTTTAAACTGATCGCCACCGATGGTGTGTTCTCAATGGACGGCTTCATCGCACCGCTGAAGGCGATCTGTGATCTGGCGGACAAATACCATGCGCTGGTGATGGTGGATGACTCTCACGCCGTGGGCTTCATGGGCAAAACAGGCCGTGGCACCCATGAGCACTGTGATGTCATGGGGCGCATCGACATCCTGACCGGCACGCTGGGCAAAGCTCTTGGAGGTGCCAGCGGCGGCTACACCAGTGGGAGAAAAGAAATCATCGAGCTGCTGCGGCAGCGTTCGCGGCCATATTTGTTCTCAAACACTCTCTGTCCGAGCATTGCCGGCGCTTCCATCGCGGCGCTGAACCTGCTGAAGCAGTCCACCAGACTGCGTGATCAGCTCGAAACCAACACCCGCTTCTTCCGCGAGCAGATGACCGCCGCAGGATTTCACATCGTGCCCGGCGAGCACCCCATCGTCCCCGTGATGTTCGGCGATGCGGCGCTGGCCGCGAAATTCGCCGATGAGATGCTGGAGCGTGGTGTTTACGTCATCGGCTTCAGCTATCCCGTGGTCCCCCATGGCAAGGCACGCATCCGCACGCAGATCAGCGCCGCACACACGCGGGAGGATTTGGAGCACGCGGTGCAGGCATTTGTCGCGGTCAAACAGCAGTTGGGTGTCTAACCCAGCAGAATCATGAATGCGGAACTCATCGACAGTGCGGTAGAGCTGGCCCGCAGGCTGCAACTCCGTGCCACGGAACTGCAAACACCTGCGGAGAAACGCCAGCAGGCGGAGCTGGCCCGCATGCTGCAGACGCCTTTGGACAAAGCGACTCTCGTGCAGCTCACAGATCAGGCGTTTCGTCCCAGATCATCCGCGCGGGTGGCGGACCAGTTCACGCACATTCTGGATGTGCAGGGGGTGCCGCGCTTTTTCAGTCCGCTGGACCGGGCGATGCTGCGCGGGTTTCAGACCTTTGGAGGCTGGCTGCCGGGTGTCTCGGTGCCGATGGTGAAGGAGCACATGCAGCATGAAACGGCCAACGTCATTCTGCCGGCGGAGCCGGAG
Source organism: Prosthecobacter sp. (assembly GCA_021733925.1). Classification (GTDB taxonomy): domain Bacteria; phylum Verrucomicrobiota; class Verrucomicrobiia; order Verrucomicrobiales; family Verrucomicrobiaceae; genus Prosthecobacter. Next base: position 146,349 of record JAIPJY010000001.1, read on the forward strand.
GTGCTTGCGGAGCATTTGCGCCAGCGCACTGCACAAGGCGTGCGCATGAACGTAAATTTCCTCGGCGAGGCGATCCTCAGCGAGGCGGAGGCGGAGCGCAGGCTATCGCTGTATCTCGAAGCGCTGCAACACCCGGAAACGGAAGTGTTCTCGGTGAAGATCTCCACGCTTTACTCGCAGATGTCACCGCTCGCACGCGAGCACACGATTGCGACTTTGTGTGACCGGCTGGAGCGCCTGTATCGCAGCGCAGCACGCGCCAGCTTCACGCGCCGTGATGGCACCCAGGTGCCGAAGTTCATCTACCTCGACATGGAGGAGTACCGCGACCTCAGCCTCACCTGTGAAGTCTTCATGCGCACGCTGGATCGGCGTGGGCTTGAGCAGGTGAGCGCGGGCATCGTGCTGCAGGCTTACATTCCCGACTCCTATCTCTGGCAGCAGCGGCTGCATGCGTGGGCGCGTGAACGTGTCGCCAAAGGCGGAATGGGCATCACGATGCGCATTGTGAAGGGGGCAAACATGGAGATGGAGCGCTTCGAGGCCGCCGTCAAAGGCTGGCCGCAGGCACCCTTTGAAACGAAGACTGACACGGACGCGAACTACAAGCGGATGTTGCATGAGGGCTTCCGCGCTGAAAATCTGGCTGCGGTGAAACTCGGTGTCGCTTCGCACAACTTGTTCGATGTCGCCTACGCGCTCACGCTGGCACGGGACAATGACGCGATGGAGCGGCTGCAGTTCGAGATGCTCGAAGGCATGGCCAATCATCAACGACGTGCGTTGTTTGAAGAGGCACCACATCTGCTGCTCTACGCGCCCGTGTGTCACAAGGAGCATTTCCTCAGCGCCATCGGTTATCTGATTCGGCGGCTCGATGAAAACACCGGTCCGGAGAACTTTCTGCGCCACACGTTCAAGCTGGTTCCTGGCAGCGAACAGTGGCGGCAGTTGGAGCAGGGATTTCGCGCTGCCTTCACACGCCTCGACACGTTGAGCGCCGCAGCACGCCGCACGCAGGATCGGCGGAAGGTGAAGCAGCCTGCTTCGGGTGCCTTCGTTAACGAGCCTGACACCGACTGGTCACTGCCGCATCATGCGGAGTGGGCGCTGGGCATTGTCGCCGCTTGGGAAAAGCGCTGCGTCGAGGTGCCGCTCGTGATCGAGGGCATGGAAATCACCACCGAGCGCAGTATGCGTGAATGTCTGGATCCATCGCGCCCGAGAGTTGTTGTTGGACATTATCGGCAAGCTGGCAGTCAGGACATCGCGCAGGCAGTCGAATGTGCGGCGCGGGATGATGATGGCTGGCGGGCTTTGTCACCCCAGCAGCGGCAGGCCGTTTTGCAGCAGGTCGCCAGGGAATGCCGTCTGGCACGTGCAGACCTGATGGGTGCGGCGCTGGCAAACTGCGGCAAGACACTGGCTGAATCTGATCCTGAAGTGAGTGAAGCCGTGGATTTTATTGAGTTCTACGCGAGTGCCGCTCGTGCGTTTTTCGAACTGCCAAACGTCACCGCGTCTGGCAAAGGTGTGGTGGTCGTCGTGTCGCCGTGGAATTTTCCGATCGCCATTCCCTGCGGGGGCATTGCCGCTGCACTGGCGGCGGGGAACACGGTGATTTTGAAGCCTGCGTCTGATGCCGTGCTGCCTGCATGGGAGCTGTGCCAGTGTTTCTGGCGCGGCGGCGTGTCGAAAAAAACGCTTCAGTTCGTGCCTTGCTCTGGCAGCAAAGAGGGTGCGCAGCTTGTGCAGCATCCTCAGATGAGCGCGGTCATCCTGACCGGCGGCACGGAAACCGCGCTGGCCATGCTGCGGGCCAAGCCTGCTCTGCCATTGAGCGCCGAAACCGGCGGCAAGAACGCCACCATCGTCACGGCGATGTCGGATCGCGATCTCGCCATTAAAAATGTGCTGCACTCCGCCTTCAGCCACGCGGGGCAGAAATGCTCCGCCACATCTCTGCTGCTGCTGGAGGCCGAGGTCTATGATGACGCCGGGTTCAAACGCGCGCTCATCGAGGCGGCGCAGAGCCTTGCCGTCGGTTCCGCCTGGGAGCTGCCGACGAAAATGGGGCCGCTGATCAGGCCGCCCTCGGGCGATCTCGCAAATGCCCTGCTCACGCTCGAAGGCGGTGAATCATGGGCGTTGATGCCGTGCAAGCTCGACGGCAACGACTGCCTCTGGTCTCCAGGCATCAAATGGGGCGTGCAACCCGGCAGCTACACCCACATGACTGAGTTTTTCGGCCCCGTGCTTGGTGTGATGCGATTCGAAACACTGCACGAGGCCATCGCGCTGGTGAATCAAACGGGGTTCGGCCTGACCAGCGGCCTGGAAAGTCTTGATGACCGCGAACAGGCTGAATGGAAGGCGGGCATTCGTGCTGGCAATCTCTACATCAACCGCAGCACCACCGGCGCGGTCGTCTTGAGACAACCGTTCGGCGGCATGGGCAAAAGCGCCTTCGGGCCTGGCCTTAAAGCCGGCGGGCCGAACTACGTGGCGCAGTTCATGAAGTTCGTGGAAACAGTGAGTTCCGCTGATGCTCCCGCACCCTCCGGGCTGGAGGTGCCCGGTACTCTGGAGGACTGGAACACGTGGGGTTTGGAATCGAAGCGGAAACTAGCGCATGGGATCCTGAGTTACGAGCATGCGTGGAAGGCCGAATTTGCCATCGAGCACGATCATTTCAGGCTGGTCGGCCAGGACAATCACCGCCGTTATCTGCCAGTGCGGGACATGCGCATCCGGGTGGTTGTAGAAGATTCTCCTTTCGAAGTTTTTGCCCGCATCATTGCAGCTCGGGTTGCGGGGTGTCGCATCACGGTGAGTTTTGTTCCCGGTCTTGACCACAGCTCATACGAACGTGCATACGAAGCGTTTCATGGCCGGGCCGGGCCGTTGGAATTTATGGAGGAATCGGATGAGCATCTCTTGCATGCAATCAAGGGGCATCAATGTGACCGCGTGCGTTACGCCGCGGCAGACCGCGTTCCCGAAATCGTCCGCCGTGCTGCGGCAGAGGCATGTGTGTTCATCGCTGACGCACCGGTGCTGGCTGAGGGCCGGGTGGAGCTGCTGTGGTATGTTCAAGAACAGAGCGTGAGCTTTGATTATCATCGTTACGGGAATCTGGGGACGCGCATGGGTGAAGATCGCGCACCGCTGGTTGCGCCGGAAAGAATCACGGACTGAATGACATCATGGACACGCTTTCCGCCACACTGCTGCTGATCACTATCATGGACCCGCTGGGGAATGTGGCGATATTTGTGTCCGGTCTGCGTCCGGTGCCGCCGGAGCGGCGTCTGCGGGTGATCGCGCGTGAGCTGGTTATTGCGCTGGTGATTCTGGTGCTGTTTCTCTTTCTCGGTCCGTGGCTGCTCGGCTTGCTGCATTTGAAGCAGGAGGCCTTGTTCATCAGCGGCGGCATTGTGCTTTTTTTGATCGCCTTGAAGATGATCTTTCCGCCCTCGCGTCGCGAGGCCGATGAATCAATGGTCGAGCCATTCATTGTGCCGCTCGCCGTTCCGATGATCGCGGGGCCGTCCGTGCTGGCGACGCTGCTGGTGCTCGTCAGCACGCAGCCGGAGCAGATCTGGCACTGGTTTGCCGCGCTACTTATTTCCTGGGGCGTCACGGCGGCGGTGCTGCTCTGCTCGCCGGCGATCGCCCGCGTGCTCAAAGAGAAAGGGGCGATGGCGGTCGAGCGCCTCATGGGCATGCTGCTTGTGATGGTGGCCGTGCAGATGTTGCTCAACGGCATCGAACATTATATACAGCACTGAACCATGCCGCCCTGGATCGAATACTCCGCTGTCGCCGTGTGCGCGATCACCGCCGTGCTCGCGGCGGAAGGGAAGGAGATGGACCTCTTTGGTGTCATGGTGCTGGCGCTCGTCACGGCGGTGGGCGGCGGCACGATCCGGGATCTGTGCCTTGGCGTGCGCCCCTTGTTCTGGATCGAACAGCCCATGTATTTGTGGACGGCTTTGATCGCCGCAGTGGCGACGTTTGTGCTGGTCCGCTTTGTCCATCCTCCCCACCGTCTGCTTGCGGTGGCGGATGCCTTTGGCCTCGCCTTGTTTGGCATCGCAGGGACAGAGAAGGCGCTCGTTTTCGGCACTCCGGCCATTGTGGCGATCCTGCTCGGCATCGTCACCGGCGTGGCGGGCGGCATCCTGCGTGATGTGCTGCGAAATGAAGTCCCCTGGGTTTTCAAGTCAGAGGTGAACCTGTACGCCACGGCGGTGTTTGCAGGAGCGCTGGTGTTTGTGCTGCTGCGGCAGTTTTTACCGCCTTCGGAAAGCCACCGCTACATCGGCATGGCGTTCATTTTGGTGCTGCGACTGGCGGCGATGCGCTGGAAGCTGAAACTGCCGATGTTTCAGACCCGTGCGAAGAGTTCTGGATAGGTCAGGCACGCTGGCGCTGTTGATGAGAGCATGAACCGCCGCCATTTCATCACCACGACCGCCGCCACCGCTCTTTCCGCCCCGTTTGTGCGGGCGCAAAGCAAGACTTCGCTTCAAGGGGCCATCATCGGGCATGGGGAACATCGGTATCGGGTTGATCTGGAATGGTGCAAGGCGAGGCGCGAGGTCCATCCGGTGAAGAACTGCCATGAGATGGTCATGGATGCGCAGAAGCGGCTGATCATGATCACCGACGAGGCGAAGAACAACGTCCTCATTTTCGACAAGCAGGGGAAGGTGCTTGATGCGTGGACGTTGAGGCTGCGCGGTGGACACGGACTGAGCCTGGATGTGCGTGATGGCAAGGAGCACCTGCTGCTGTGCGATCCGGGTGGAGGTCGCGTGGTGAAAACCACGCTCACGGGCGAGATCGTGCTGGAACTGCCGCATGCCAAGGACTGCGGCGCGTATGATGCCGTGACGAAGTATGCACCCACCGAGGCTGTGGCCGGCCCAAACGGCGACATCTACGTGGCGGACGGCTACGGCTCGCAGTTCATCCTGCAATTTGACGCGACGGGAAAATTCATCCGCAAATTCGGTGGCACCAGCACCCAGGCGATGAACGCGGGCAAATTCATGCAGGCGCATGGAGTCACCATCGACACACGAGGGACTGCGCCGCTGGTGCTGTGCACGGAGCGCATCCGCAATGAGTTTCACTGGTATCAGCTCGACGGCACCTATTCACATTCCGTGTATTTGCCCGGTGCCTTCATGAGCCGGCCGGTTATTGCGGGGGATTTGTTGCTCTCGGGCGTGTGCTTTGGCATGAAGCCCAATGATTACCGCATGTGGCGTGAGCGCGGCTTTATCATTATCCTCGACAAGAACAACCGCGTGATTTCAGCTCCGGGCGGCCAGCAACCGAAATACGAGGGCGATCAGGTCGGTCTGCTGTTGCAGGACCAGCCGGTATTCCGCAATGTGCATGACGTGTGTGTCGATGACGCGGGTGACCTGTATGGCTGCCAGTGGAATGCGGATCAGGTGTATCCGTACAAGCTGTATCGGGTGTGATAGAGCCACGTTGGCTGGGCGTAGTTGAAGGCGTCCATGCAGCCACATCTTTCAACCACTGCTTTCAATCGCCGCGAATGGCTGCGCGTCGGTGGGTTGGGTTGTTTGGGGCTGTCGCTGCCATCGGTGCTGAAGGCGAGTCCTCGCAGCAAGGACGCGTCATTTGGCCGGGCGAAGAGCTGCATCATTCTGTTTCTCAGCGGCGGGCCGCCGCAGCACGAGACGTTTGATCCGAAGCCGGACGCACCGATGGAGATTCGTGGTGATTTCAAATCAATCCCAACCTCGGTGCCGGGGATTCATTTCTCCGAGACGCTGCCGCGCACGGCGAAGATGATGCAGCACCTCGCGGTGATCCGCTCGATGACAACGGGCATCAACGCGCATTCGACCAGCGGCTGCTTCATGCTCACGGGCTATGCACCGGCGTCGAAAGCTGAGAGCGTGCCGCCGAGTGCGAATGATTGGCCGAGCATCGCGTCCGTTGTCGGCGCGTTGAAACCGAGCGAGCGATCGCCGCTGTCGTCGGTCGTTTTGCCGGAACGTCTCGAAAACAATGGCAACGTCGTGTGGCCCGGCCAGAACGGCGGCTTCATGGGAGCACCGTGGCATCCGCAGCTTATCAAGTGCAATCCCAGTGCCGAGCGTCTGCGCATCGAAGGCATGAGTCTGACTGATGGCATGACGGATTTGCGTTTTTCCGAGCGCGGCAGCCTGCTGCGGCAGTTGGACGTGCAATTTCGCCGCTCGCTGGCGAATCCGCTCATGGAGGAGACGGATGCGATGCAGCATCGCGCTTTTGATTTGATTCACTCGGAGGCCAGTCGTGCCGCGCTGGAAATCGAGCGCGAGCCCGTGGCGATGCGGGATCGCTACGGCAGACATAAATTCGGACAGAGCGTGCTGCTGGCGCGTCGTCTGGTGGAGGCCGGAGTGCGGCTGGTGCAGGTGAACTGGCCGCGCGAGTCTGGCGATGAAAAAGAAGGCAGCCCCCTGTGGGACACGCATCAGCGCAACGGTCCGCGTGTGCGCGAGGTGTTGTGTCCGCAGTTCGACATCGCTTACTCCACGCTCATTCGAGATCTGCATTCGCGTGGTTTGCTGGATGAAACGCTCGTCGTCGTCATGGGCGAATTTGGTCGCTCGCCCATCATCAACAAAAACGGCGGGCGCGATCATTGGGGCAATGTGTTCTCCGTCGCCATGGCCGGTGCGGGCATCGTTGGTGGTCAAATCATCGGCGCGAGCGACAAGACGGGTGGTTTTCCATCGGATCGTCCCGTGCGTCCGCCGGACCTTGCCGCGACGATTTTCCACCTGCTGGGCATTCATCCAAATCAAGAATTCATGGACGCGTTGCAACGCCCGCGCACTGTCACAGACAGCGGCGTGCCGCTGCGCGAACTCGTTGGCGTTTAATCTTTCCACCACATGCGACATATCATCCTCTTCCTGCTCCTCTCCGCCACCGCCTTTGCGGCGGAACTCCCCAAAGAACAGCGCATCGTCTTTCTCGGCGACAGCATCACGCAGGGAGGGGGCTACATTGAGTTCATTGATGCCGCCTTGATCGCGCAGCATCCGGAGGTGACCAAGGAGCTCATCCCGCTCGGTCTCAGCAGTGAAACGGTGAGCGGTTTGAGCGAAGACGGTCACGCGGGCGGCAAGTTTCCGCGCCCGGATCTGCACGAGCGTCTCGACCGCGCGCTGGAAAAGACGAAGCCGGAGCTCGTCTTTGCCTGCTACGGCATGAACGACGGCATCTATTATCCGCTTGGGGCCGTGCGCACGAAAGCCTTCCAGGATGGCATGAAGAAGCTGCATGAAAAAGTCACCGCAACTGGAGCTCGCATCGTGCATCTCACACCGCCGGTGTTTGATCCCTTGCCGATCAAGGCCCGCGTGCTGCCAGCCGGGCTCGACAAGTATGAGAAGCCCTACCAAGGCTACAACGAGGTGCTCGACTTCTATTCCGACTGGCTGCTGGACATGCGTCAAAAGGGCTGGGAGGTGCTGGACATTCATGGCCCGATGAACGCCGCCATCGCTGAAAAGAGGAAGACCGATCCCGATTTCACCTTCTCCAAAGACGGCGTGCATCCCGGACCCGAAGGCCATCTGCTCATGGCTCATGCCGTGCTCGATGCCTGGGGCCTCAAGGTGAAGTCAGATGGTACGCCTGATCATCCAAACGGTGCCGCCATTCTCGCGTTGGTGAAAAAGAAGCACGCCATCCTGCGCCCCGCATGGCTGAGCTACGTGGGGCACAAGCGCCCTGGCAATGCGCCTGGTCTGCCGATTGAAGAGGCCAAGGCGAAAGCCGCTGAGCTGGATGCCGAGGCCCGCAAGCTGGCCAGCACGAAGGAGATCGTGTTCCCCAATCAAACCGGTGAATGGAACGGCTACGCGAAGCACGAACTCACCATCGCAGGTAAATCCGTGACGGTCGTCGCGCCGAAAACCGCCGCCCCTGGCCGCCCATGGGTCTGGCATGGCGAGTTCTTCGGCCACAAGCCCGCACCTGACATCGCGCTGCTCGGCAAAGGATTCCACATCGTCTATATGAAGATCAATGACATGCTCGGCTGCCCTGATGCCGTAAAGCTGTGGAACGAATGCTACGCCGAACTCACCACGAAGTATGGACTGAGCAGCAAGCCCTCTCTCGTCGGCCTCAGCCGCGGTGGTTTGTACTGCTACAACTGGGCCATCGCGAATCCCACCAAAGTCTCCTGCATTTACGCCGACGCGCCCGTGTGTGATTTCAAAAGCTGGCCCGGCGGCAAGGGCAAAGGCAAGGGCGACCCGAAGAACTGGAGTCTCGTGCCCAAGCTCTGGGGCTTCAAAGACGAGGCTGAAGCGCTCGCCTACAAAGGCAATCCCGTGGACAACCTCGCCACGCTGGCCCAGAACCATGTGCCCCTCCTCCACGTTTACGGCGATGCCGACGATGTGGTGCCGTGGGACGAAAACACCGGCTTGATCGAAACACGCTACAAGGCGCTCGGCGGCAGCATCACGCTGATTCGCAAACCCGGTGTGGGCCACCATCCGCACGGGCTGGACGACTCGACGCCAATTATCGATTTTATCGAGAAGAATGCCAAATGAAGTGGCGCGTGCATTCCTGCCTGCCCCTCTTCCAATAACATCTGCCGGAAGCTGTAATCCCTCCGCAGGCCAGGACTTCAGGCTCACTGATGTCAGAGGCAGCGTGGCGAAGAAAATCATCGCATAAGATAGATGGAATCATTCGGGCCGTATTGAAACGGTATACCGAATGAAACTCGCCTCAAATCCTGCCTTCCGCTCTGATTCTGCCGCCTCGCTGCTGCGGGCGGAAATTCTGAACGGAACCTCCGCGCCTGGCGTGCTGCTGGCTGAATCTGCCGTGGCTAAACGCCTCGGGGTCAGTCGTGTGCCGGTGCGCGAGGCTTTGTTTGCGCTTGAGCGTGAAGGCCTGGTCGAGTTCAGTCCTACGGGGCGCGCATTTGTGAAAGCGCTGGCTCCGCAGGATTTTGAGGAACTGCTTGTCCTGCGGCTTGCTCTGGAACCGCTCGCCTCGCGTCTGGCGGCACCAGCCCTCAAAGCGGACATCTCAAAGCTCGAAAAGAATCTGGCCGCCACCCGCCGTGCCCGCTCCGTGCAGGAGGTGACACTGCTGGACCTGGAGTTTCATCAGCTCATTCTCGAAGCCTCTGGCAATGCGCGTTTGATCAAGCTCTGGTGCTCGCTGCGTGGCGAGTTGGAACTGTGGCTCGGACGTTTGCACCGCAGTCATCAGCTCCAAACCAAGGAGACCCTGCAGGAGACGGTGGATGCGCATCAGTCCATTGTTGAGAGCTTCCGTTCGCAAGGTCCCGCCGTCTGCGAACGTCTGATGCGCGAGCACATTCTCGGCTGGCGTGAATGGCTGCCGCTTTTCTCATGAACCGCGTCTTCCAGAGTCTTGGTCTCATCGTGCTCGCGCTGGCTCCGGCGCGGGCGGGAGATGACATGGCCTACTTCGAATCGAAGGTGCTCCCGTTGCTGCAAAGCCGCTGCTACGAGTGCCATTCGCATGAGAAGAAGATCAAAGGCGGGCTCGCGCTCGATTTGAAGTCGGGCTGGCAGACCGGCGGCGACAATGGACCTGCCATCGTGCCAGGAGACGTGGCCAAAAGTCATGTCATCGCTGCGGTGCGCTACACCAATCCCGAAATGGAAATGCCGCCGAAGGGCAGGATGACAGCGAGCGAGATCGAGATCCTGGAGCAATGGGTGGCCATGGGTGCGCCGGATTCACGCGTGAAACAAACCACCGCCAAATCTGCGCGTGTGATTGATGTTGAGGCGGGCAAGAAATTCTGGGCCTTCCGACCTGTGCGTCATGAGAAGGCTCCCGCTGTGCAGCAGTCGGACTGGCCGCTGGATCCGGTGGATCGCTTCATCCTGGCCAAACTCGAAGCCAATGGCCTCTCTCCAGCGCCGGATGCAGACGCCTATACCTGGCTGCGCCGTGTCTCGCTCGATCTTACGGGTCTGCCACCGTCACCGGAAGATCTGGCCCGCTTTGATGCATCTCCCGCATCCCGTGCTGCTGCCGTGGATCGCCTGCTGCAATCCAGCGCCTTCGGCGAACGCTGGGCACGCCACTGGCTCGATCTCACGGGTTACGCGGACCAGATCGGCACCTCGAACAGTGTCTTTGCCGAACATGCGTGGCGCTATCGTGATTACGTCATCAACGCCTTCAATTCCGACAAGCCCTTCGACCGCTTCATTCGGGAACAAATCGCCGGGGACCTCCTGCCTGCCGAATCGCCTCAAGAAAGGGCCGCAAACATCACCGCCACGGGCTTCCTTGTTTTGGGTGATGTCGAAATCGTTGCCGTGGACAAGCTCAAAATGGAGCACGATCTCGTCGATCAGCAGGTCAGCAAAATCGGCACCGCGTTTCTCGGCCTGACGCTAGGTTGCGTGCGCTGCCACGATCACAAGTTTGATCCCATCACGCAGACCGACTACTATGCCATTGCAGGCATGTTCCGCAGCACCGATGCGACTTACAAGACCGACAACGGCGTCTGGAGCAGCGTCCACAAAACCGAACTGCCGGAAACAGCGGCGCAAAAAGCCGGACGCGAGAAACTTCTCGCCGCAAACGAGGCCCAGATTCGCCAATGGGAGACCGAGCGCGACAACGCTAACAAAGAAAAAGCCGCGCTGGAACCGCAGATCGCCAGCGCCACGAAGGAGGCAAAGCCCGGTCTCGAAAAGAAGCGTGATGAACTCGCCGCACGCATCAAGTCGCTCAATGGCCAGATTGAGCACGCGAAGTTCTTTGCACCAGTCGCTCCGAAAGCTTTCGCCGTGCATGACCGCGAAAATCCTGCCGACATGCGCATCACCATTCGCGGCAATCCTTATGCTCTGGGCGATCCGGTAAAGCGCGGAGCACTGCGCGTGGCATCGTGGGCTGATTTTCCACCAATCCCTGCCGGTCAAAGCGGCAGAGCGCAACTCGCCGACTGGATTGCTGATGCACGCAATCCGCTCACCGCGCGGGTTACCGTGAACCGCATCTGGCAGAAGCTCTTCGGTGAAGGTCTCGTTCGCAGTGTCGATTATTTCGGTGCACGCGGTGAGACGCCCTCGCATCCAGAGTTGCTGGATTACCTCGCCTCCTGCTTCATGGAAAACGGCTGGTCGCAGAAACAGCTCATCCGTGAACTCGTCCTCAGTCGCGCCTATCGCATGAGCAGTGCACACAGTGCCACTGCAGAGGCAAAAGACCCTGACAACCGTCTGCTCTGGCGCATGAACCGCCAGCGTCTCGATGCCGAGGCGATTCGTGACTCCATGCTCGCCATCAGCGGCAAGCTCACGCCTTCGAGCGGCGGCCCCGCCTTGCCGCTGGAGTTTCCCGAGAACGTCACCAGCATCAGTCCGAAGGCAGTGAATCCACCCGCCTTTGCCTTCAAGAAGATGCGCCCTGTGCAGGACTTTGAGCGCACGATTTATCTCCCGGTCATCCGCACGGCCGCGCAACCCGGCTCTGCGAAGCTGCGCGATGTGTTCGACTTCACCCAGCCTGCTCAGATCGCAGGAAAACGTGCCGAGACCGCCGTGCCCACACAGGCGCTTTTCTTTCTCAACAGTGACACCGTTCGCACTCGCGCCACCGAGCTCGCAAAACAACTCGCTGAGACCGAGTCAAACACCGGTGCGCGCCTCGAATCCCTATGGCTCCGCATCCTCAGCCGCCCGATCACCAGCGCCGAGCGTGATGATGCGGTGAAATTTCTCGAATCCATGCCCGCCGATAAAGCGTGGATCGAACTGAGCCACGCACTGCTGTCTTCGAACGAATTTTTGCTCCGCCTATGAACACCTCCACCATCTCCCGCCGGTCCTGGCTCCAGCGCACCGCCACCGGCTTCGGCGCGCTCGCCTTGCACGATCTTGTTCAGGCCGCGCAGAGTCCGCTGGTGGTGAAAGCACCGCGCTTCCCGGCAAAGGCAAAGCGTGTGATCTTCTTGTTCATGTCCGGCGGACCGTCGCAGCCGGATTTGTTCGATCCGAAGGACTACATCAAGCGCATGCATGGCCAGAAGATCAGCGCACCGATCAACACCAATGAACTCCGGGTTGGCACGGACAAGTTTCTCGCGCTCGCCACGCAAGGCGATGTAAAGCCACGTGGTCAGTCCGGCATGATGATCTCCGATTTGCTGCCACACACGGCGAGCATCGCGGATGAGATCTGCCTGCTGCGTGCAGTGCATGCAGACAACAACCAGCATCAGCCCGCCGCGCTGCAGTTTCACACTGGCGTCACGGCGGATGTGCGCCCCTCCATGGGCTCGTGGATCAGCTACGGCCTCGGTGCGGAGAATCAAAACCTGCCGAGTTTCATCTCGATTCATCCTGACAGCGACACCCGGCTCTACGGCTCGTCGTTTTTGCCTGCCGCGCACCAGGGAACCAAGGTGATCATTCCCTCCAGCGACAAGCAATCTCCCATCGATTACCTCGCTGATGTCTCTGGCGATGCGAAGGCCCAGCGTGCGCGCATCGACTTCACGCAGCGCATGAACAAACGCCTGATAAACCAAACGGGAACCGACGCCCGCATGGAAGGCATGATCGAGAGCATGGAGACCGCCTTCCGCATGCAGACGACTGCGCCCGAACTCGTGGACATCTCAAATGAGTCCGAGGCGACGAAGCAGCTCTATGGCATCGGCGGAAAGGACACCGACAAAAACGCCCGAGCCTGCCTGCTGGCACGCAAGATGAGCGAAGCGGGAGTGCGCTTCGTGCAGGTCACGATGGGCGGGTGGGATCACCACGGCAACATCCGCGATGCCCTGCCGAAAAGCAGCGCCGCCAGCGACCAGCCCTGCGCTGCGCTGATCAAAGATCTGAAGTCACGCGGCCTGCTCGAAGACACGCTCGTCATCTGGAGCGGTGAATTTGGTCGCACGCCTTGGAGCCAGGACCTCAGCGGCACTTCGCCCATCGAAAAACATGGGCGTGAGCATCAGCCGGAAAGCTTCTGCACCTGGATGGCCGGCGGCGGCATCAAGCCCGGCTTTACCTTCGGAGAGACCGACGACTTTGGCTTCCGGCCCGTTTCCGGAAAAGTTCACATGCATGATCTTCACGCCACAATCCTGAATCAACTCGGCCTCGATCATGAACAGTTGACGTGGCGGCATCTCGGTCGCGATTTCCGGCTCACGGATGTGTATGGCAACGTCGTGAAGGAGATTCTGGCATGAAGTTTTTCAGTTCAATCAATGCCATCGCGTCATGCGTGGCTCTCCACAGTGTAGCGCTTGGCGCAGACGATTTCCAAACCTCGATCCTGCCCTTGCTGAAAGAGCAGTGCAACTCATGTCATTCCACCAAAAAGCAGAAGGGTGATCTCGATCTGGAACGGTTCACATCCGTCGCTGACATCAAGAGGGAGCCGATGATCTGGGAAGGCGTGCTGGATCAGATTCACATGGGCGAGATGCCGCCAAAGAAAGAGCCGCAGCTTTCCGCCGAACAGAAAACGCTGCTGATCACATGGGTGCAGGACAGGCTGGAGGAAGTGGCGCTTGCGAGTGCTGGTGATCCTGGCCCTGTGGTGTTACGCCGCCTCTCGAACATGGAGTACACCTACTCTCTCCGAGATTTGACCGGCGTTGAGTCGATTGATCCCGCGAAGGAGTTTCCTGTGGATGGTGCGGCAGGCGAAGGATTTACCAATGCGGGCGCGGCGCTCGTCATGTCGCCTGCGTTGCTGAGCAAGTATCTCGATGCGGCGAAGGACATCGCCAATCACGCGGTTTTGATTCCGGAAGGGTTTCGTTTTTCTTCACGCACCTCACAGCGTGACTGGACGGATGAGGCGCTGGCGAAAATTCGCGCTTTCTATGCGCGGTTTTCCGCATCCGGAAGTGGCTCGAAAGTGCAGGCACAGGGTATCAATCTCGATACCGGCGACAGCGGCACTCTGCCTTTGGAACAATACATTGCGGCGACGCGGGATGATCAACTGGCAGCGAAGCTGAATTCCAAATACCTTGGCAAACTTCGGGCAGCTTTGGAAGACAGTGAGCCCAATATCATCCTGGATTTTGTGCGGCAGCAGTGGCGTGCAGGCGCATCAGCTGCACAGATGGCTGAAACCATCGCACAGTGGCAGAAGGCATTGTGGCGCTTCAGCAGCATCGGGCACATTGGCAAGCTTAACGGTCCAAAATCCTGGCAGGTGCCGGTGCTGCCGCTGACTGCAAGTGAGACGCTGCGGGTGAAACTACCCGCCAGTGGTGTGACGAAGCTCTACTTGGCCTCATTCACCATCGGTCAGGCCAGCGCCATTTGGGAAAATGCGCGGCTCGTCATACCGGGCCAGAAAGATCGCTCCATTACGATCAACGGTGACGAAGTCGTCCTGCCAGCTGACCTTGGCAAGGACTGCGAGTTTGTCATTAATGTCCGCCTGCACCCCGAGTCCCAAAGCGGCGCGCAAGTGCGCGTACTCACCTCAAAACCCGCCACAGCGTCTGCACTTGTTGCCAGCAGGGTGACCATTAATAAACCCAGCAAAAAAGGCACCTGGTCGGATGGTGAAAAGCCACTGAGCTTTGATGCACCGATCCTCGTGGGAGATGACAGCGACATGCGGAAGCGTCTCACCGCCCAGATCGCGGAATTCCGTGCGCTGTTCCCCGCCGCCCTCTGCTACACCAAGATCGTTCCTGCGGATGAAGTGGTGACTCTCACGCTGTTTTATCGTGAGGATGAGCAGTTGAAGCGGTTGATGCTTAACAAGGAACAAAGTGCCGAAATTGACCGATTGTGGGACGAGCTGCGATTCATTAGTGAAGCACCCTTGAAGCAGGTCGATGTCTTTGAGCAGCTCTGGCAGTTTGCCACTCAGGATGCCGATCCCAAAGCCTTTGAACCGCTGCGTGAGCCGATTTACCGTGATGCCGAACTGTTCAAGCAGCAGCTACTCGTCGCCGAACCTGGGCATGTGCAGGCTGTCCTCGACTTTGCCCCGCGAGCATGGCGTCGTCCGCTCAGCGATGCGGAGCAGATTGAGCTGCGTTCCTTATATCAAAAGCTGCGCAAACAGGAACTGCCTCACGCCACCGCTGTGCGCATGCTGCTTGCCCGTGTGCTTGTGGCTCCGGCGTTTCTTTATCGTGGCGAGAAAGCCGAGCCCGGGTCGAAGGCCTCGCCTGTAAATGATCACGAACTCGCCACGCGTCTGAGTTACTTCCTTTGGTCATCCATGCCGGATGAGGAGCTTCATCAGCTCGCGGCTGCTGGAAAACTGCACGATCCTGCACTGCTCGCAGCGCAAGTGCGCCGCATGCTGAAGGACGCTAAAATCCGCCGGCTCGCCATGGAGTTCGGCTGCCAGTGGCTGCATGTGCGCGATGTCGAAACGCTGGATGAAAAGAGCGAGCGTCATTTCCCCACCTTCATCTCCCTGCGTGGTGACATGCAGGAGGAGGTGGTACGTTTCTTCATCGACCTGTTTCAAAATGACCGCAGCGCGCTCTCGCTGCTCAACGCCGATCACACCTTCGTCAATGCCAGCCTCGCGAAGCACTACGCGCTCAATGTGTCAGGCGATGGCTGGCAGCGCATCGATGGTCTGCACACACAGGGCCGCGGCGGCATCCTTGGCTTTGCCGCCACGCTGTCCAAGCAATCCGGTGCCTCACGCACCAGCGCCATCCTGCGTGGCACCTGGCTCAGCGAGGTCATCCTCGGTGACAAGCTGCCCATTCCGCCAAAGGGCGTCCCCATTCTGCCTGAAGAAGCCCCTGCAAACCTCAGTGAACGGCAGCTGATCGAGCGCCACAGCCGTGATGAAAACTGCGCGGGTTGTCATCGCCGCATTGACCCCTTCGGCTTCGCGCTCGAAGGTTTCGATGCCATCGGGCGCGCTCGCAAAGCCGACACGAAAACCGTCCTGCCTGATGGCACATCCGTCGATGGGCTCAACGACCTGCGTGATTACCTTGTCAATCAACGTGGCGATGATTTCCTCCGTCAATTCTGCCGCAAGCTGCTTGGCTATGCCCTTGGCCGCAGCGTGCAGCTCTCGGACCGGCCCCTGATCGACTCGATGATCCACAGCGATCATCGCATCGGCACCCTGATTGAACTCATCGTCCGCAGCCCGCAGTTTCTCGAAGTGCGTGGCAAGGACGCCATCGCCCAACACTGAATCACTTTATGAACACACACCACTACTCACGTCGTGCCTTCCTGCGCGGAACCGGCGTCTCCATGGCCCTGCCATGGCTGGAGTCCTTCAATGTCTGGGGAGATGAACCGAAGCGTGAAAAACCGGCCAGTGAAGCACCGGTGCGCTTGTGCGTGACATTTTCCGGCAACGGCTTCCACTCGAAGGAATGGTGGGCCAAGGGGGAGGGGAAGGCGATGGAACTCGGCAAGGTGCTGCAGCCATTGCATGAGTTCCGGGAGAAGATGTTGTTTGTGCGCGGTCTGTACCACGAAGAAGCCCGGAAGGGGAACATCCATTCGTCGCAGACGGGGAACATTCTTTCGGGTGCGCCGATTGCCTCGGGTGGCGAGATCCGTTCAGGCACGAGTTTTGATCAGGTGCTCGCACAGACCTATGGCCGCAGCACCAAGGTGCCAAGCCTTGTGCTCGCTTGTGAAAAATCGAATCCGTCGGTGCACAAAAACTACTCGATGCTCTACAGCTCGCACATTTCATGGAGCTCGCCGACGACTCCCACGCCGCTTGAGCTTTATCCGGCGCTGGCCTTTGATCGCTTGTTCAAGGATGAGGCGTCACCGGCTGACAAGAGCGTGCTGGATGCAGTGCTGGCCGACGCCCAGGAATTGAGGCGCGAGATCAGCCGCAATGACCAGCGCAAGCTCGACGAGTATCTCGATTCCGTGCGCGATGTGGAGAAGCGCATCGAGAATGCTGGCAAGCGTGGTGAACTGCAGGGTTGGCGGCCCACGCTCGACAAACCCAACATCAAGCGTCCTGCCGATGGCATTCCGCAGGACATCGGCGAACACATGCGGCTCATGGTGGACCTTCTGGTGCTCGGTTTTCAGACTGACACCACGCGCATCACCACGCTGAAGCTGAACAACGACCACAGCGCGCTGCGTTTCCCAAATCTGCCGAGCGTGCAGCAGGCCGGCCATGGCATCGATTACATGATCCACCATCTGCTTTCGCACAGCGATGCAGAAGATTGGCTGAAGGTGAACCAGTTTTTCATGGAGCAGCTGGCCTACCTCGCGCGCAAGCTGGACGCCATTCAGGAAGGCCCGCGCACGCTGCTGGACAACACCATGATCATGCACTGCTCCAGCATGATGGCCGGCGCGAAGCACGACAATGACCAGCTCCCCGTCATCATTCTCGGCGGTGCTGGCGGCCGGCTCCAGGGTGGACGCGCACTCGACTACAAAGACAAGCCCGAGCGCCAGATGTGCCGCCTCTTCATGTCGATGATGGACAAGATGGGCCAGCATCCGAAGATTTTTGGCGATGCGAAAATGATGCTGGAAGAGGTTTGAAAAACGCGCGTTTTCGCTTTCCACTCCTGATCCCACCCTATGCCCATCATCACCGCCGACAAACTCCAGGATTCCTATGACGTGGTCATCGTTGGTTCGGGGGCAGGAGGTGGGCAGACGGCTTACACGCTGACGATGGAGGGCCTGAAGGTTCTCATTCTGGAGGCAGGGCGTTCGTTTGATGTGCAGTCCGAGGTGGCGATGCTGCAACTGCCGAGCCAGGCACCGTTGCGCGGAGAGAAGACGCCGGACAAGCAGTACGGCTTCCACGACTGCTCGATCAACAGTGGCTGGGACATTCCCGGCGAACCTTACACGAATGCAAACAAGGAGCCGGAGAACCAGTTTCGTTGGTGGCGGCAGCGCATGATGGGCGGGCGTACCAATCACTGGGGGCGCATCTCGCTGCGCAACGGGCCGTATGACTTCAAACCACGCACTCGCTTTGATCTCGGTTTCGACTGGCCGATTGGCTATGACGACATCGCGCCTTACTATGACAAGGTGGAGATGCTGATCGGCGTCTTTGGCACCAACGAAGGATTGGAAAATTCACCGAATTCATCGCCGGGTGTGCTGCAACCAGCGCCCAAGTTGCGCGTGGGAGAACTCTATGCGCAGAAGCATGGCAAGAAGGTCGGCGCGCATGTGGCCTCGATTCATCGTGCGGTGCTGACGATACCGCAGGATGCAGACACGTTGCCGGCAAAACTGCATCCGGGCAATGCGAAGGCGCAGAGCATTCTGGCGGACTCCATGCGCACACGGTCACCCTGCTTTTGGGCGACGGACTGCCATCGCGGCTGCGCGATCCGCGCAAACTACGATTCGCAAACGGTACATCTGCGGCCCGCACTGGCCACGGGAAACCTCGACATCTTGCCAAACGCGATGGCGCGTGAGGTCACGCTCGACAAACAGGGCCGGGCCACGGGCATCACCTTCATCAACAAGGCAGACGGCAGCGAAGGTCATGCCAAAGGCCGCGCCGTGGTGCTCGCTGCGAGTTCACAGGAGTCGGTGCGCCTGCTGCTGAACTCGAAGTCGAACGCCTTCCCACAGGGGCTCGCGAATTCCAGCGGCAAGGTGGGCAAATACGTCACGGACTCGGTGTCCAGCAGTCTCAGTGCGTACATTCCAGCCTTTGAGGGAATGCCGATCCACAACGAAGACGGTGCTGGTGGTCCACATGCCTATGTGCCGTGGACGATGCACGCGCAGAATGGCAAGGGCGAACTCGGCTTTCCCGGCGGCTATCATCTGGAGTTCACCAGTGGCCGGCAGATGCCATCGCTGACGGTGCTGAACGGCATCGAGAGCAAGTTAGGGCACGAAGGCGTGCTGTTTGGCGCAAAGCTCAAACAAGAAGCACGGCGCTACTATGGCAGCAGTTTGGGCTTTGGCGCACAAGGCACCATGCTGCCCAATGACGGCTCCTTCTGCGAACTCGATCCCGAGTTGAAGGATCAATGGGGCATCCCGGTGCTGCGCTTCCACTGGAAGTGGACGGACTTCGAGCTCAATCAGGCACGCCATCAGCAGCAGCACATCCGCGAACTGCTTGAAGCCCTGGGCGGCAAGGTGTCAGCGAAATCCACCACGGATGTGGCCAAACTATTGAGAAAAGGAGGCGAAGTGATCCATGAAGTCGGTGGTGCGATCATGGGCGATGACCGCGAGTCCTCGGTGTCGAACCAGTGGAGCCAGACCTGGGATGTGAAGAATCTTTTTCTCGCTGATGGCGCACCCTTTGCCAGCACGGCGGACAAAAATCCCACGCTCACGATCATGGCGCTCGCATGGCGCATGGCCGACCACCTGATGGACGAAATGAAGAAAGGAAACATCTGATGAGCACTCCCGACGATCTCCCACGCATGGACCGCCGCAAGGCGCTGCAATGGATGCTCACCGCCACGGCGACCATGGCCGTGCGTGATCCAAATCTCTTCGCGGCTGACATCAGCCCCATCAAAGCCCAGGGCTACGGGACTGATCCCGTCATGGTGAAGGTGTACAAGCCTGGCGATGTCTGGCCGCTCACACTGACGGAGCCCCAGCGCCGCACGACGCGCGCCTTGTGCGATGTCATTATGCCTGCGGATGAAACCTCACCCAGCGCCTCGGCTCTCGGGGTGCCTGACTTCATCGACGAATGGATCAGCTCGCCCTATCCTGCGCAGGCAGGAGATCGACGTCTCGTGCTCGAAGGCCTGCAATGGATCGATCAGGAATCAAACACCCGCTTTGGCAAAGCCTTCGCCGATCTCGCGCTCGAACCTCAAACCGCCATCTGCAGCGATCTCGCTGCCGCCAAACCGCAGCCCGCATACAAAAAGCACGCGTCGTTTTTCAAGCGCTTCCGCGATCTGACCGCAGGCGGCTACTACACCACGCCCGAAGGCATGAAGGCCATCGGCTACGTGGGCAACATGCCCTCCGGCACCTTTGAAGGCCCCCCCATCGAAGCGCTGAAGCATGTGGGTCTTGCATGACGGTTTGCGCCCTCCCCACGATCGTGAGATGATGGTGCTGTCAAAAACCAGAAACCGATGCTGTTTTAAACCGATGTTCCTGCTTCCCCGGCTCTTCTTTTTCCTGCTGATCGTCTGCCACGTGCGTGCCGCTGTTGTACGCGTGGAGGTGTTGGAGCGTGCGGACATGGGAAAGACCGGCTATGAGCAGATCGTCGGACGACTGCATTTCGAAATTGATCCGGCGCTGCCTGGCAATGCCGTCATCGCCGACGTGGCGCTGGCTCCGGTGAATGCAGCTGGCAAAGTCAGTTTTTCTTCTGATCTGCGCCTCCTGAAGCCGAAGGACGCGGCGCACAGCAATGGCGCTGTCTGGGTGGAGATTCCAAACCGTGGTGGCAAGGCGGGTTTGAACGATTGGATCGTGAAGAATGGCTTCACCGTAATGAATGTCGGCTGGGAGTTCGATGTGCCTGCACAGCCCGGCAAAATGAGCATCCAGGTGCCCTCGGCGCAGAACAAGGATGGCAGTGCGATTCGTGGCGTGGTGAGCGCGACCTTCACGCCAGACAAACCTGCGGATGAACAAACGATCACCGATTTGACGCCTTACCCGCCGGTGAACGCGGAAGGCCCTGAGAGCCGGCTGATCGTGCGGTCGCGCATGGCCTATCCCGGGGGCGCCGAGATTCCGCGGAAATTGTGGAGCTTGAAGGGCAACCGTCTTCATCTGGAGGGCGGGTTTGAGCCGGGCAAAACGTACGAGATCTTTTATCTGGCTGAAGCACCGCCATTGGCAGGACTCGGCTATGCCGCCATCCGCGATGCCGTGGCCTGGCTGAAGCATGATGCAGGCTCACTGGCCCCGATCAAGCATGCGTATGCGTTTGGCTCCTCGCAGTGCGGGCGGTTTTTGCGCGACTTTGTTTATCTGGGTTTCAATACCGACGAGCAGGACCGGCAGACGTTGGAGGGTGTGATGGCCCATGTGGCCGGCGCAGGACGTCTGGTGCTCAATCAGCGCTGGTCCACCCCACGCGCTGTGGCGGGCTTCTACACGGCATCGTATCCTTTTGCAGACACGGCCCAGGCTGATCCTGCGAGCGGTCATGCGGAAGGGATTCTGGACAACTCACGGGTGAAACATCCGCCCAAGAATTTCTACACAAACACGGCCGCTGAGTATTGGGGTGCGGGTCGTGTGGCGGCGCTGACGCACACGACTCCAGACGGGACCAAGGACATTTCATTTCCGGAAAATGTGCGTTCCTACTTCTTCGCGGGCACGCAGCATGGCGCATCGAGTTTCCCACCAACTGCGCAGGCCAAAGACGCGCCGTTGGCCAACCCCGTCAATGCCAGCGCTGTGCTCACCGCGCTGCGGCTGGCGATGCATCGCTGGGTGGCAGAGGGCATCGCTCCGCCGCCAAGTGTGTATCCGACACTCGGGGCTGGCACGCTCATTCCGGTCGCAGAGGTGCGTTTTCCCACCATCCCCGGCATGGGAGATCCGAGGCTGCTGAAAGCAGGTGGCCGCGTGCGCAATCCGCAGTGGGCAGATGGCGCCGGTGAAGGCACAGAACTGCCGCTGCTGGTGCCTCAGGTGGATGCGGACGGCAATGACATCGCGGGCATCCGCATGCCGGACGTGGCGGTGCCTCTGGGCACGGCGACTGGATGGGTGTTTCGACCGGCGTCGATGGGTTCACCGCATGAGCCCGTGCTGTTGCGTGGCGCCTGGGTTCCATTCGCCACCACCAAGGAACAACGCGAAGCCACGCATGATCCTCGACCCGCACTGGCGGAACGATATGCATCCCGCGAAGCCTATCTGTCCCAAGTGAAAGACGTCCTGCAAAAACTCATCAGTCAGGGGCTCCTCAGCGAGCAGGATCTCGAACCGCAGCTCAAGCAGTCGGGTGATCGCTGGGACTGGGTGATGCGGCCACCTGCACAATAGCTACTTGTTTTTTCCATCCATCCTTATGACCATTCATCGCCTTCTTCTCACCCTCATCTTCGTCTGCGCCACGGTTCACGCATCTGCGCAGACCAAGGTTCTCTTCCTCGGCAACAGCATCACCAAGCACGGCCCGAAGAAAGACATCGACTGGTCGGGCAACTGGGGCATGGCGGCGAGTGCGGAGGCAAACGACTACGTGAACCTCGTCACCAAGGCGCTGACGGAAAAAGCAGGCTCCGCACCCGAGGTGATGGTGAAGAACATTGCCGACTTTGAGCGCGCTTACTCAGGCTACGACATCGCAGCCAAAATGAAGGATTCCATCGAGTTTAAAGCAGACATCATCATCCTCGCCATCGGCGAGAACGTGCCGGGTCTGAAGACAGCCGAGGACAAGACCAAGCTGCAGGCCAGTGTGACCACCTTGCTGCGTGCCATGAAAGGCGACAAGAAGCCCACCATCCTCGTGCGCAGTTGCTTTTGGGCGAACGCCGCCAAGGACGAAGCCCTCCAGCAAGCCTGCACCGCCGTGGATGGTATTTACGTCAACATCAGCAGCCTGAGCAAAGATGAAGCAAACTACGCACGCTCGGAGCGTCCCTACAAGCATGCAGGCGTGGCGAATCATCCTGGCGACAAAGGCATGGCGGCCATCGCTGCGGCCTTGGTTAAGGCGCTGCCTTGAGTTTTTAACGCATTGATTTGAAATACTTCGCCGCCGCTGCGCGGAACTCCGCATCGGCTGGAGGTTTACCGGTGCGTGAGATGCTTTCAGCGACAAACCGCCGTGCCCACTCATAATATCGACGGTGTGTTTCATACACCGGCTGTTTGATGCCCTTGTCATCGATCATCCAGAAGCCACGCTGGCTGCCGTCGGGCTCGAGTTCATTGTTGTAGAGCTCCCAGTAGAGGATGAAGGGGCAACCCCATTCCAGAGCAGCCTGAATGGTGATGAGTGAAAGGCGGTTTTGCTCCTGCGGTGGGTGGTGCGGCTTGCCGTTGTGAAACACGGAGTAGCCGTATTCACCGATGAAGACGCGTCTGCCCGGAATACCGGGTTTCGGCAGGAGCTTGGACTCGATGTAGCTGAGTACGGCTTTGATTTCCTCCGGCTTGGGCACGTTCGTGACGTCATAGGCCGAGTAGGAGACGAAATCCACCGGCACGTGGGGCAGCACCAGGTTCACTAATGAAGGACGGCCTTCGCGCAGGGAGATCGTAGGGTGGTTGAGTTCGGTGTAGTGCCAGACATGGACATCCTGATGCGGCGTGTCGCGTTTGGCGTCGTCCACGGCGCGCTGCCGGGTGGTCAGCCAGTCGATCATGCCCTGCACACGTTCGGGCGTCATATGGGCATCAGCAGTTTTACTGATGCCGCCGCGCATCAGGTTGTCGCCTTCCCAGTGCCCCAGATAGAAAGTCTTGCCGGTGCCGCTGTAGGTCTTCAGCAGATGCACCACGAGGGCGTACATTTCCTGATACTCCTGCTCCGCATGGGCTTTGGAGAAACCCTGCTTCCACGAGGTGCCTGCAAACGTCTCCGCCCACATCTGGTAATGGGCGAAGGGCATGTCCAGCACCTTGCGGTGGGCGGGCTCGTCGCGGGCCAGTTCCACCAGAGAATGGATGCCCGGGTACTGCTTCGGTTTGGGCCTCAGGTCGAACTTCATGCAGCTCGCTCCCATGGCATGGATGACCTCGGCAGATTCCACCAGAGCATCCTGGCTGGTGAACTGGTATTTGCCGCCGATGGCTTGGGTGCCGAGGATGTAGTTGAAGCGATCCACCGTGGATGGCTCGGCAGCGGGCATTGACACGGCTATTCCTGCCACAAGAAACAGCAAGGGGTACGCCAGAGACTTGCAGGGGTAGGAGCGCATGCGACCCCTGAGAAAAGCACGCTTTTCTCAGGCGAGCACCAAATAGGCGGGTTTTTGCCAATTTTTGTGTCCAAAAGCGTACTCCTTGGGCCTTTTATTATCGACATGACACGGCCCCGCCTTCCAACCTTCCTTTTCCTTCTCACGTGCCACACTGCGGGCGTGTCGTTTGCTGCAGACGATGATGCCGCACGTTCGGCGATGAAGTTCTTCGAAAATGACGTCCGTCCGATCTTGGTAAAACGCTGCTACGACTGCCACAGCAAGACCAAGCAGAAGGGCGGCCTGCGTGTGGACAACATCGGCTATCTGAAGACGGGCGGCGACACCGGTCCGGCCTTGATTCCCGGCCAGCCAGAGAAGTCGGCACTCGTCGAGGCGATTCATTGGACCAATGAGGAGTTTCAGATGCCGCCCAAAAACAACGGCGGCAAGATGCCTGACGCTGAGATCGCGATTTTGGAAAAATGGATCAAGTTGGGCGCGCCATGGCCGCAGGATGCATCGGAGAAGGTCGTGGTGACGGAAGGCGGCTTCACCGAGGAGCAGCGCAACTACTGGTTTTTTAAGCCAGTGGCGAAGGTTTCCCCGCCCAAAGTGACAAGCTCATGGGTGCGCAATGACATCGACCGTTTCATCGTGGCGAAGCAAGCGGAGATGAAGCTCGACCCGGCAGCAGAGGCGGACCGGAATGAGCTGGTGCGGCGCGTGTATTTTGATCTGCACGGCTTGCCTCCAACCCGTGAGCAGATCGAATCCTTTGTGAACAACAAAGATCCGCGTGCTTACGAGAAGCTGGTCGATGAACTGCTGGCCAGCCCGCAATACGGCGAGCGCTGGGCGCAGCACTGGCTCGACCTTGTGCGCTATGCGGAGAGCGATGGTTACAATGCGGATGCCTATCGCCCGTCCGTGTGGCCCTACCGCGACTACGTCATCAAATCCTTCAACAACGACAAGCCCTACGATCAGTTCGTGCGTGAGCAGCTTGCAGGCGATGAGATCGCACCGAATGACCCGGATGTTCTGATCGCCACCTGCTTCCTGCGCAACCCGGTGTATGAATGGAACCAGCGTGATGCGCGTGGTCAGTGGGACATCATTCTCACTGACATGACGGACACCACTGGCGAGCTCTTCCTCGGTCTGAGCATGGGCTGCGCGCACTGCCACAATCACAAGTTTGATCCCATCCTGCAGAAGGACTACTACCGCCTGCGTGCCTTCCTGGCCCCGGTGCAATGGCGTGATGATATTAAGCTGGCGACTCCTGCTGAAAAGAAAGCGTATGACGAACAGCAGGCCAAGTGGGAGACCGCCACCGCCGACATCCGCGCCAAGATGGACGCGATGACCAAGCCGCTGCTTGAGCCCAGAGTGGAGCGTGCGCTGACCCGGTTCACGGAAGATTTGCAGGAAATGGTGCGCAAGCCGGACGCGCAGCGCGAGTCCCTGGAAAAACAGCTCGCTGGATTGTGCGAGCGGCAGATGCAGCAGGTGCGTGACACATTTGATCCGATCAAGAGCCTCAAAACCGACGAACAGAAGGAGCAGTACAAAACGCTGACGGCGGAGTTGAAGAAGTTTGACGACCTGAAGCCGAAACCCTTGATGGACGCCTTTGTCGCCACAGATACGGGGACTAAGGCACCGTCCGTCGCTCTCAAAACTCGCAAAGGGGAGCAGGAAATCGCGCCGGGGTTCCTCACCTTGCTGGAGCCAAAGGAGCCCGTGATCAAACCCATCGGCAATTCCACCGGCCGCCGCACTGCTCTGGCAAACTGGATCACTCGTCCAGACAACCGGCTCTCGACACGCGTCATCGTGAACCGCGTGTGGCAGTATCATTTTGGTCGCGGCATCGTCGCCACAGCGAGCGACTTCGGCAAGCTTGGCGAGACACCCACGCACCCCGAACTGCTCGACTACCTCACCACCAAATTCGTCGCGAATGGCTGGCATATGAAGCCGCTGCACCGTGAGATCATGCTCTCCGCCACCTATCGCCAGACTGCTCGCCGCGAGCCGACCTCTGCCATCGCGAAGACCGATCCGTCCAATCATTACCTGTGGCACTTCAATCCCCGCCGCCTCGATGCGGAGCAGGTGCGTGACGCGCTGCTGGCCGCGAGCGGCGAACTCGACCCGCAGGCTGGTGGTCCCGCTGATGATGGCAACGGCACCCGTCGCTCCATTTACACGAAGAAGAAGCGCAACAATCAGAATGAACTGCTGCGCGCCCTTGATGCGCCTGCCGGATTCGCCAGCACCGCCGAACGTCAAAGCACCACGACACCGACGCAGGCGCTGCAACTCCTCAACGGTGACTGGCTGCTGGCACGTGCACGCAAGCTGGCCGAACGCGTGGAAAACATCGACGACGTCTGGCTCGCTGTGCTGGGACGCCTGCCAACGAAGCTGGAGCGTGAGAAAGCGGAGTCGTTTCTGAAGAAGCGTGCGGGTACCGCGACTGCGCCAGTGGCGGCGAATGATGCGGATGAAAGCAGCGGCGCATTCAAGGAGAACTCGCCGCATGAGCGCCTCATCGTCCAAAACGGGGAGAAGGAGGGTGACGAATTTACCGTGGAGGCCATCGCGACCCTCAACAGCATCGATGTGAACGCCTCGGTGCGGACCATCGCCTCGCGCTGGTTCGGTGGAAAGGACAGCCAGGAGTCTTTCGGCTGGAGCCTTGGGGTGACAGGTGAAAAATCACGCTACAAGCCGCGCAACGTCATCATCCAGGTGGTTGGCGAGGATGAAAACGCCAACATCGGCTATCAGGTCGTGCCTTCGGACATCCACATCGAACTGGGCCGCCGTTATCACATCGCCGCACGTGTTTCATGCGTCGGGCACACCGTCACCTTCACCGTGCGTGACCTCGACACGCCAGGAGCCGCCGCGCAGACCGCCGTGGTGCCCATGGACATCCGTTCGAAGCTCAGCATGGGCTCTTCGCAGCTCGTCATTGGTGGTTTGCACAAACGTGCTCCCACGCACCAGTGGGATGGTCGGATCGAAGCTCTCCGCGTGGCTGGCAGTGTGCTCGATGATAAGGCCCTCAATGAAGACGCGGAGAAATGGGCCGCTGGTCTCGTCATCTGGCGTTCCGCAGATCCGCTGACTTCGCAAATTGCATGGTCCGGCTCGGATGCGAAAACCGTCGAGGCCAATGATCCTTTTCATCAGGCCATGAATGACCTCTGCCAGGTCCTGCTCAACACCAACGAATTCTTCTACCTCCACTAACACCATGAGCTGCAATCGATTCGATCTCCCCAATACGCGACGCGAGTTTCTGCAAACCGCTGGCTGCGGCTTTGGTGCCGTGGCAATGGCCGGGTTGATGGGCGAGCAAAACGCCGCTGCCTCCATCCCGCTGCCACAGCGGGCCGCGAAAGCCAAGAGCGTGATCTTCCTCTTCATGGAAGGCGGCCCGAGCCACCTCGACACCTTTGACTACAAGCCACTGCTGAACAAGCTCGCTGGTCAGTCGCTGCCCGCGAGTTTCAAGCCGCCCATCACCGCCATGGGTGAATCCAAGTCACCGCTGCTCGAATGCAAACGCACTTGGAAGCAGTACGGTCATGGCGGCCTGTGGATCTCCGACTGGTTTCAAAACGTAGCACAGCATGCCGATGACCTCGCGGTGATCCATTCCTGCGCTTCCAGCGGCATCAATCATGCCGGTGGCGTGTGCTCCATGAACACCGGCTCCGTTTTCGGCGGACGCCCTTCGCTCGGTGCCTGGGCTTCGTATGGTCTCGGCTCTGAAAATCAGAATCTGCCCGGCTTCGTGGTTATCAAAGACAGCGAAGCCACCGTGGTGAACGGCGTGCGCAACTGGGGCAACGGCTTCATGCCCGCCGTGTATCAGGGCGTGGAGTTCAACTCCGACGGCGTGCCGATCAAATACCTCGACAATCCCAAAGGCGTGGATCGCAAGCGTCAGCGCGACAAGCTCGATCTCCTCGGTGCCTTGAACCGTGACTACGGTGCATCGCGTACCAGCAACACCGAACTTGATGCCCGCATCCGTGGCTATGAACTCGCTTACAAGATGCAGGCCGAGGCACCCCAGGCGGTTGATCTCAGCAAGGAAACCGAGGCCACGAAACAGCTGTACGGCATGGACAACGAGGCCACCGCCGTGTTTGGCCGCAACTGTCTTCTCGCCCGCCGCCTCGTCGAAAATGGCGTGCGTTTCATCCAGCTCTACAGCGGTGCCGGCAGCAAGTGGGACAGCCACAAGGGCATTGAGGTGAATCATTCGCGGCTCTGCAATGCCGTCGATAAACCCATCGCCGGCCTCCTGGCTGATTTGAAAGCACGCGGCCTGCTCGACGAAACCCTCGTCATCTGGGGCGGTGAGTTTGGCCGCACGCCGATGAGCGAACAGGGCGATGGCCGTGACCACAATCCCACCGGCTTCACCATGTGGATGGCCGGCGGCGGCGTGAAAGGCGGCCAGACCTACGGTGCCACCGACGACCTCGGCCTCTATGCCGTCGAAGACCGCCTGCATGTGCATGATCTGCACTCGACCATCCTCTACTTGATGGGTCTTGATCACACGAAGCTCGTCTATAACCACAAAGGCCGTCCCGAACGCATCGACCAGAACGAGGGTCATCCGTTGACAAAACTGCTCGGCGCGTAAGTGCTGCGAAGGCGCATCTGCGTGATTCCGTTGCAAACCCCTGTCCCAGTGGTCCGTTTGCCTCTGCCCATGCATCTCCGTTCCATTGCATTCCTTTTCCCGCTGCTGCTCACCTCGGCCTTGGCCCAAAATGGGCTGCAAAAGGCGGATGTTACGCTGACACCGCCGAAGAATCTCAAGACGAAGCTCGTGCCGGGCTATACGATTCCTATCGTCGATATCAGCGGTGAAACGGAGCGCCAGGTCATCGTCGATCGGGAGAAAGGCCAGTATCTCGGCCACCCGACAACGCTGCTCCTCGAAGACAACAAGACGATCTTGATCGTATATCCCAAAGGCCACGGACGCGGAGCCATCGTTTACAAGCGCAGCAATGACGCGGGCCTGACATGGAGCGAGCGGCTGCCGACACCGAAATCATGGGAGACTTCCGTGGAGGTGCCCACGCTACACCGGGTGGTCGATGCCAATGGCAAGAAGCGCATCATCATGTTCAGCGGCCTTTATCCCATTCGCATGGCTGTCTCCGAGAATGATGGGGCGAACTGGAGTGAACTGGCACCCATCGGCAACTTCGGCGGCATTGTCACTATGGGCACGGTGATCGACTTGAAAACACCGGGCCATTACCTCGCCTTCTTCCATGATGACGGCCGCTTTATTCGGGATGCTCCCGCCAAGCCGTGGCGCTTCTGGGTTTACACCACACTTTCCAAGGACGGCGGGCTCACCTGGAGTGCGCCCACACCGATCGCCATGCTGCCGGATGCCAACCTGTGCGAGCCAGGTGCGCTGCGTTCCCCGGATGGCAAACAGATCGCCGTGCTGCTGCGTGAGAACTCGCGGAAGTACAATTCCTTCGTCATCTTCTCAAACGACGAAGGTCAGAGCTGGACCGAGCCCAAGGAACTGCCTGCTGCTCTGACGGGAGATCGCCATGTCGCCAAATACACACACGATGGCCGCTTGTTCATCAGCTTCCGTGACACCACGCACGTCAGCCCGACCAAAGGCGACTGGGTCGGCTGGGTGGGCAGATACGAGGACATCGTCAACGGCGCCGAGGGCCAGTACCGCGTGCGCATCATGGACAACACCAAGGGCGCCGACTGCACCTACCCCGGCATCGAAGTGCTGCCCGATGGCACCATCGTCGCCACCACCTACGGCCACTGGACGGCAGGCGAACCCGCCTACGTCGTGAGCGTTCGCTTCAAGCTGGCAGAGCTCGACGCAAAGGCCGCCAAACAGTAAGTGTCAATTTTTTCAACCATGACATCATCCCCCAACCGCCGTCAGTTTCTCTCCACACTCGCTCTCGGATCGCTCGCCGCGCGCGGGCAGGAGGCTCCGAAGTTTCCGCCGATGCGGGTCATCACCCAAGGCCCCGGGTTCCACTGGTTCGGCTACTACGACAAGCTCCAATTCTCTCCGGACAACCGCTTTGTGCTCAGCAACAAGGTCAGCTTTGAACATCGCTCTCCGACTGCTGACGATGAGATTGAGGTAGGCATGGTCGATCTGCAGGAGAAGGACAAGTGGATATCTCTCGGGAAGTCACGTGCCTGGTGCTGGCAGCAGGGCTGCATGCTGCAATGGATCCCCGGCACTGAGTCGAAGGTGATCTGGAATGATCGTGAGAAGGATCGCTTCGTCAGTCACATCCTCGATGTCAAAACCGGCGAGAAGCAGACGCTGCCCAGCCCGATCTACTCGCTGGCTCCCAATGGCAAAGAAGCCGTGAGCTGCGATTTTGCACGCGTGGCCGACTGCCGGCCCGGTTACGGCTACGCAGGTATCAAGGACCGTTTTTTTGCTGACATGGCACCCGCAGGCAGCGGCGTCATGCACGTGAATCTCGAAACCGGCGTGGAGAAGCTCATCGTGTCGCATGCGCTGCTCGCAAAAACTGGTGTCGTCATGGAAAATCATCCTGACTCCAAGCATCACGCCTACCACCTGCTGGTCAGTCCCGATGGCAAACGCTTCATCATGCTGCATCGCTGGACGCAGCCGAAGGGCGGCCATTTGACGCGCCTGATCACGGCCAACATGGACGGCAGCGATCTCCGCATCGTCATTCCCAATGGCTACGCTTCCCACTTCATCTGGCGCGATGCCACGCATATTCTCTCACAGGCCAAGAATTGGCTTGGCAACAAGGAGTGGGGCGACTTTCTCTTTGAAGACAAGGACAGCGGCATCATCGAGGAGATCGGCCATGGCGTGCTCGACAGTGGCGGCCACCTGACCTACCTGCATCACAACGAGTGGATTCTGAACGACACCTATGCCAAAGGCGTACGCCGCATCCAGACCCCGCACCTGTATCACATCGCGACGAACAAGCGCATCGACCTCGGCGAGTTTCATTCACCCCGCGAATATACTGGCGAATGGCGGGTGGACAATCACCCGCGTTCCAGCCGCGACGAACGCTGGGTCTGCATCGACGCTCCCCAGGCGGGACAGGGCCGCCAGCTTCATTTGATCGACATTCAGGGATTGCTGACATGAGCAAGGGCTTCAGCTCGAAAGAAGCTGCTGCAAAGCTTGTTCCTTGTACTTGCATGTCCACGCCCAATACCCGCCGTCGCTTTCTTGCTGGTCTTCCCGCCATCGGATTGCTCGCTGTGCATGCCGCCGAGGAGCCTGCATTGCAGGACATCGTATTCGGCTCCTGCCTCGACACGCATGATCATCCAATGCTTGACCGCACACTTACGCTGCCGCGTGATCTGTTCATCTTCATGGGCGACAACATCTATGCGGACAAAGGCGGCATCCCGATGATGCAGGAAAAATACGCGCTGCTCAAAAATAGCCGTTTTTTTCAAGGCCTGAAAAACAAACCCCTCCTCGCCACCTGGGACGATCACGACTTCGGTGAAAACGACGGTGGCGGGAGCTATCCGCACAAAAAGGAGGCGCAGGTCGAGTTCTGGAACTGGCTCGACGAGCCCGCCGCATCGCCACGCCGTCAGCAGGAGGGCGTGTATCACGCGCAGACCTTCGGCCCGGCCGGCAGGCGCATGCAGGTGGTCATGCTGGACACACGCTACTTTCGCAGCGCGCTTAAAAAGGTGCCAAAGGACAAGGCCATGCTCGGCGGCGCTTTCGTGCCCACGGATGACGCCGCCGCGACCATGCTTGGCGCCGCACAGTGGAGCTGGCTTGCGCAAGTGCTAAAGCAGCCGGCGGAACTGCGCCTGATCGTTTCCAGCATCCAGTTTGCCCCTGAAGTGCATGGCGGTGAATGCTGGGCCAACATGCCGCACGAGCAGCAGCGGTTGCTGAAACTCCTGCAGGGGCATACTGCGGTGATTT
Source organism: Prosthecobacter sp. (assembly GCA_021733925.1). Lineage (GTDB taxonomy): Bacteria > Verrucomicrobiota > Verrucomicrobiia > Verrucomicrobiales > Verrucomicrobiaceae > Prosthecobacter. The sequence continues at coordinate 178,220 of JAIPJY010000001.1, forward strand.
TGAGCGGCGACCGCCACTGGTGCGAGTTCTCTCACAACGGCGTGTTCGACTTCACCACCAGCTCCATGACCCAGAAGCATCCCCGTGGCACTCCCACGCCGAACAAGAATCGTTGCGTGCCCACCACCTATCACCTGCCGAACGTCGGCCATCTGCACATCGACTGGGCCGCTGCCACGATCACGGTGAAGGTTCTCAGTGAAGACGGCGCGACGAAGATCGAGCAGACTCTGCCCTTCCGTGAACTGCAAATCAGCTAGCGCATGCGCCTCGTCATTCCATTCACGTTCCTCGCTTCATGCAGTGCTCTCGCTGTAGAGGTGCGCGTTGAATTCAATCGCGACATCCGGCCCATTCTCGCCGCGAAGTGTTACGCCTGCCACGGCCCTGACGAAGACAAACGCGAGGCCGATCTCCGCCTGGATGTTCGTGCCGAGGCCGTGAAGGCGGCCATCAAGCCCGGCAAACCCGAGGCCAGCGAGCTTTGGAAACGCATCACCCACACCGATCCCGCTGACGTGATGCCGCCGCCTTCGTCGCCGAAGCAGCTCACCAACGTCGAGCGCGACCTTTTCCGCCGCTGGATCGCCGAAGGTGCCGAATATCAAAATCACTGGGCCTTTGAACCGATCAAGCGCCCCGTCGTGCCGAAGTCGGACAGCAAAAATCCCATCGATGCTTTCATCGAGGCCAAACTCCGAGCGCACGATCTCAAGCCCGCGCCGGCAGCCGATCCTATCGCATTGATTCGCCGCGTTTATCTCGATCTCACCGGCCTCCCACCGGTGCCGGCTGATCTCGCCGCCTTATCCGGCTGGTCGGACCAAACCTACGAGCAGATCGTGGATCGCCTGCTCGCTTCACCGAATTTTGGCGAGCGTTGGGCGCGCCACTGGCTGGACATGGCACGCTACGCAGATTCAAACGGCTTCCTCGGCGATGGCCTTCGCCCGAACGCCTACCTGTATCGCGACTGGGTCATCCAAGCCTTCAATACAGACCTCCCTTTTGATCAGTTCACCGTCCAGCAAATCGCTGGCGACTTGCTGCCGGATCCCGCGCTTGAGCAACTCACCGCGACCGGCTTCCACCGCAATGCCGCACTCAACACCGAGGCCGGCGTGGACAAGGAAGAGGCACGTTACCAAAACATCGTCGATCGTGTCAACACCACCGGTCGTGTCTGGATGGGGCTCACCGTCGGTTGCGCGCAGTGCCACACGCACAAATACGATCCCATCACCATCCGCGACTACTATAGCTTCTATGCCTTCTTCGACAACACCGAGGATCGGAGCGATTCGAAGATCAAAGCACTGACGCTGACTGAAGTGAGCAAGGATCGCCGCCAGACCTATGTCCACATGGCGGGCGACTACACACGGCGCGGCCCCGATGTCATTCCCGCCAGCCTGTCCGCGCTGCCACCAATGACCAGGCCCGTGCAGCCGGAGCCCAACCGCCTCGATCTCGCGCGGTGGCTTGTTTCACCGCAGCATCCGCTCACCAGTCGCGTCGCGGTGAATCACATCTGGAGCAAGCTCCTCGGCTTTGGCTTTGTGCGCACGCCGGATGACTTCGGCACCGCAGGCGAGTCGCCTTCGCATCCCGAACTGCTCGACTGGCTGGCCACCGAGTTCATGCGCAATGGCTGGAGCCGCAAGCATCTCATCAAGCTCATCGTGATGAGCGCGACCTACCGTCAGTCCTCAGCGCACCGTGAAGACATCGTCGAACTCGACCCGCTGAACTGCCTTCTCGCCCGCCAGAATCGCATCCGTCTTGATGCCGAAATCTTGCGCGACTCCGCGCTCGCCGTCAGTGGCTTGCTGAAGCGTACCATCGGCGGCCCCAGTTTCCGTCCTCCATTGCCAGAAGATGTGTTTGATGTGGGCCGCTCGTCAAACTGGAAGGCCAGCCCAGGTGATGAAATCTACCGCCGCAGCCTTTATATCATCACCCTGCGCAGCGTGCTGTATCCCACGCTCACCACCTTCGACTCGCCCGATGCCGCTGACGCCTGTGTGCGCCGGGAGCGCAGCAACACGCCCCTCCAGGCGCTCGCCATGATGAATGACAGCGTCTTCGTCGAAGCCGCGCAGGCGCTCGCTTTACGTGCGATGCACGAATCTCCTCCTGAGGTTGCCAAACGTTTGCGACTCCTGTTTAAGCTGACGCTCAATCGCCCTCCGCGTGCGGAAGAACTGCAGCGTCTTGCCGTCTTTCACAGAGAACAAAAAGCGCGTGTTGAAAAAAATGGAGCAAAGGCATTGCAGGTCCTCGGCAACAACACCTCATCCATCGCCAGGCCGGATCAAATCGAAGCCGCCACGCTCGTCGCTGTCGCGCGGGTGCTCATGAACCTGGATGAGTTCATCAATCGCGAATAGCCTCACCATCGCAACACCCTACATCCTGCCGCCGTTTAGACCCCATGCTCTCTCTCTTTTCTCACCGATCCTCCGGCCGCTGCTGTGATGGTCTTTCGCGTCGCTCTTTCCTGCGCATCGGCGGACTGGGGTTGGGCGGACTGAGCCTGCCCGGGCTCCTGCGCGCAGAGTCGGAGCTTGGACGAGGGAAATCACAGAAGGCACTGATCTTGGTTTATCTGCCTGGCGGTCCCCCGCATCAGGACATGTACGACTTGAAAATGAATGCACCGTCGGAGGTGCGTGGTCCGTTCAAGCCCATCGGCACCAATGTCTCTGGCATCCAGATCAGCGAGCACCTGCCGCGCATGGCGAAGATGGCGGATAAGCTCACCTTCATTCGCAGCGTGGTGGGCGCCAAAGACCGGCATGAAAGCTTTCAGTGCGTCACCGGCCGCCTGAGCAACAATGCACCCCCGGGCGGCTGGCCGGAGATCGGCAGCGTGGTGTCAAAGCTCAAAGGCGGGGCTCCCACCGTGCCCGGCTATGTCAATCTCTCGCAGCAGATGAAGCACACGCCCTACAATCAGGGGCGCCCGAGTTTCCTCGGCGTGGCACATGCACCCTTCATGCCGCTGGAGCGCGGCAAGGAGGACATGTCCCTCAACGGTGTGACCTTGGACCGCCTCGGTGATCGGCGAGGCCTGCTCTCCGCCTTCGACACCTTCCGTCGCGAGACAGATGCCTCGGGTACCATGGCGGGCATCGATGTCTTCCGGCAGCAGGCCTACGGCATTCTGACCTCCTCACAGCTTGTCGATGCGCTCGACCTTTCCAGAGAGTCTCCCAAGGTCCGCGAGCGTTACGGCAAAGGCACTGAAAAGATCCAGGGCGATGCCGCACCACGGCTCAATGAGCAGTTCCTCCTCGCTCGCCGTCTGGTAGAAGCCGGCGTGCGTGTGGTGACCCTCAGCTACAGCTTCTGGGACTGGCATGGGCAGAACTTCAAATACGCCCAGGAAAACCTGCCCGACTTTGATCAGGCGATCAGCGCCCTCGTGCAGGACTTGCATGATCGCGGCATGGACAAGGATGTCACTGTGCTGGCCTGGGGTGAATTCGGGCGCACGCCGCGCGTCAATGACAAAGGCGGTCGTGACCATTGGCCCAATGTTTCCTGCGCGCTTCTCGCCGGGGGCGGCATGCAGAATGGTCAGGTCATCGGTGCCACGGATCGCCTTGGCGGCGAGGCCACAGACCGGCCCGTGCATTTCCAGGAGATTTTCGCCACGCTCTACAACAATCTGGGCATCAATCCCCACACCAGCACAGTCTCTGACTTCTCCGGCCGTCCGCACTATCTGGTCGATAACGAATTCCAGTCGATCAAAGAACTGGCCTGACCCTCATGTCTCCTCAGGAACGCATCACCCAAACCCGCCGCGAGTTCCTGGCGACGAGTTCCTGTGGCCTGGGCACGCTCGCTCTTGCCTCACTGCTGCAGCAAGATGGTTTGCTGGCGGCTGAAGCAAGCACTCCGGCGAATCCGCTGGCGACACGAATGTCGCATTTCGCGCCGAAGGCGGAGCGCTGCATCTTCATCTTCCTCGAAGGCGGACCCTCGCAGATGGATCTCTTTGATCCGAAGCCGCTGCTCAACAAATACGACGGCCAGCCGCTGCCCGATTCGATCGTGGGAGATGCCAAGTTCGCCTTCCTGCAAAAGGACACGGCCACCGTCATGGGCACCAGCCGTGTTTTCAAAAAGCACGGCCAGTGCGGCATGGAAATCAGCGACTTGCTTCCGCACATCGCCACCTGCGCGGACGACATCGCTCTGGTGCGGTCCATGCACACCACGCAGTTCAATCATCTGCCCGGCCAGCTCATGCTCAACTGCGGCGAATCCCGGCTTGGGCGTCCCAGCGTGGGTTCGTGGGTGACGTATGGCCTTGGCAATCTGTCGCAGGAGCTGCCATCCTACGTCGTGATGGTCAGCAAGGGGCGCGGGCTGCCGGGTGGCAGTTCCACCTGGTCCAGCGGCTTCCTGCCGTCATCCTATTCAGGCGTGATGTTCCGCAATGGGGCCTCGCCTGTTTTGAACTTGAGCAACCCCGATGGCATCACACCGGACATGCAGTCCGCGAGCATCCGTGCGCTGAATGATCTCAACCGCCTCCAGCACAAACACATCGGTGATCCCGAGATCGCAGCGCGCATCAACAGTTACGAACTCGCCTTTCGCATGCAGAGCGCCGCGCCGGAACTGGTCGATATCACGGGTGAATCCCAGGCCACGCTCGATGCCTATGGTGTGAATCGCATCGAGCCGCCCATCAAGAGCAACCTCGGCGGCATCGGCAACTACCAGACTTTTTCGCGGCAGTGTCTGAACGCACGGCGGATGGTGGAGCGCGGCGTGCGCTTCGTGAACATCATTCACGCTTCATGGGATCACCACAGCAACCTCGATCCGCAGCTCGCGCACAACTGCGGAATGGTCGATCAGCCTATTGCGGCACTGCTCAAAGACCTCAAACAACGTGGCCTACTGGATACCACGCTCGTCGTATGGGGCAGCGAATTTGGACGCACCGCATTGGGTGAAAATCGGAAAGGCTTCAAGAAGGTCACCGGCCGCGATCACCATCCGGCTGCTTTCAGCCTGTGGATGGCGGGTGGCGGCATCAAAGGCGGTCAGGTTCATGGCGAGACGGATGACTTCGCCTGGCACGTCGCGCGTGATCCCGTCTCCATCCATGACTTCCACGCCACCATCCTGAATCTCTTTGGTCTGGATCATAACAAGCTCAGTTATCGCTTCCAGGGCCTCGACTTCCGCCTCACCGGGGTGAATCCGACCAAGGTGGTGAAAGGCCTCCTGGCGTGATTTGCGGCGGAAAAACTTCCCTGCAGCCCGCGTTCTAGTCAGGTGCCCATCGCGCCCTCTTACATCCTCATCCTCTCGCTCCTGCTCTGCGCCACCGCGCAGGCGGCGGCTCCGGCTGTGATTGATTGGAATGCTGCGCGCCAGCACTGGTCTTTCGTTCCGCCCAAAGCGCAGTCATTGCCCAAGGTGAAAGACAGCACCTGGCCGCGCGAGCGTGTGGATCATTTCATTCTCGCGCAGATGGAAAAGCGCGATCTCACGCCAGCCGCCCCGGCAGATGCGCGAACGCTGATCCGCCGTGTCACCTTGGATCTCACGGGATTGCCGCCGACTCCCGATGAAGTGGCGGCCTTTGTGGAAGATGCGCGACCGGATGCTTACGCCCGGCTGGTGGATGGCCTGCTCGGACGTCGTGCCTTTGGCGAACGGATGGCGAGTCAGTGGCTGAATCTTGCCCGGTATGCCGAAGATCAGGCGCATCAGGTAGGCGGCAATTCCTCCCTCAACTACCCGAACGCCTGGCGCTACCGCGACTGGGTTGTGTCGGCTTTCAACACCGGCCTGCCTTATGATGAGTTCATCAAAAAGCAGCTCGCCGTGGATGTGATCGAGCCGCAGAACAAGGCCGATCTCCCCGCCCTCGGATTCCTCGGCCTCGGTCACAAGCTCTATGCGCGTTCACGGCTCGACGTGCAGGCGGAGGAATGGGCGGAAAAGGTGGATGCCGTCTCGCAGACCTTTCTTGGCCTCACCGTGGGTTGCGCACGCTGCCATGATCACAAGTTCGACCCCATCACCATGCGTGACTACTATGCGCTCGCCGGGGTCTTCGCCAGCGTGCAGATGGTGAACCAGCGCCCTGATGGCAAGGAGGAGGACAACAAAGTGAATGCGGACAAAATGGACGTCGGCACGCTCCACATCGTGCGTGATGAGTCTTCGCGTGACCTGCCGGTTTATGATCGGGGAGACATGGAGTCTCCCGGGCTCGTCAAAGTACCCCGTGGTTATCTGCAGGTGCTCAGCAGGGGCCAGCCGGTGAATTTCAAGCAGGGCAGCGGTCGCGGCGAACTCGCGGAGCAGATCGCGAGCGCAGCCAATCCGCTCACCGCTCGCGTGATGGTGAACCGCTTGTGGGACACGCTCTTCGGCAAGCCCCTCGCCCGCACCACCAGCAACTTCGGCACCACGGGGGACAGACCCACGCATCCGGAACTGCTCGACGATCTCGCCCTGCGCTTCATGCAAAACGGCTGGTCGGTCAAAAAGATCATGCGGGAGCTCGTGCTCTCCGCCACCTACCGTCAAAGCTCTCAGGGCAGCGCGTCAAACGCACAGCTTGACCAGGCGAACGAGAACCTTTGGCGCATGGAGCGCCGCCGTTTGAGCATCGAGCAGTATCGCGACGCCGTGCTCGCGGTCTCCGGCGATCTCGATGTCGCAGGCGGTGCCTCGCTCGATCTGAGCGCGGCGGATCATCACAAGCGCACGCTTTACTCGAAAGTCAGCCGCCGCGAGTTGAACAAGACTCTCATGCTCTTCGACTACCCGGACGCCAACGTCCACGCCGCACGTCGCTCCAGCAGCACCACGCCCACGCAGAAGCTCTTCCTGATGAACAGTGCCTTCATGATCGGGCAGGCCAGGGCCCTGGCACAACGAATCCAGCTCAGCGCAGCAGATGACACCACACGCATCCGCCACACCTACGCACTTCTATTTGCCCGTGAGCCTCTCGCGGAGGAGCTCGCCGTCGCGCAGGCGTTTTTGCAGGAAACTCCGTCCGACAACGCGCTGACCGGCTGGGAGCAGCTTGCCCAGGCCTTGCTGGCCACCAACGAAATGCTTTATGTGGACTGACTCCTCATCTCCCATGAACCGCCGCAACGCCCTGCAGCGCCTCTCCGCCGGGTTCGGCGCGATCGGTCTCGCTGGCATGCTGGGGTCACAGGCTCAGGCCGCAGTGAAGCAGCAGGTCACGCCGAAAGCGAAGCGGGTGATCTTCCTGTTCATGAACGGTGCGCCCTCGCACATCGACACCTTTGACCCGAAACCGGCCCTCAAAAAATACGAAGGTCAGCAGCCTTCCGGCAAGCTCTACAAGGCCCCGGCCACCAGCGGCTTCATGTCCTCGCCGCTGCAGTTCAACCGCTGCGGTCAGAGCGGCATCGAAGTGAGCGAAAGTCTGCCGCGTCTCGGCAGCATCATCGACGACTGCTGCGTCATCCGCTCCATGCACACCGACGTGCCCAATCACGAGCCCGCGCTGCTCATGATGAACACCGGCAACATCCAGCCCATCCGCCCGTCGCTCGGTTCGTGGGTGCTTTACGGTCTGGGCAGCGAAAACGAAAATCTTCCCGGCTTCGTCGTGCTGCGGCCCACCCCCAATATCGTGGTGGGCCCGGCTCTGTGGAGTAATTCGTTCCTGCCCGCCGAATTCCAGGCCACCGGCGTCATCACGTCCGACATGAACGTGGACAAGCTGATCGCCAATGTGCGCAACCCCCTGCTCAGCGCACCGCAGCAGCGCCGCCAGATCGATCTCATCCAGCGCTTCAACCAGCTTCATGCCGCACGGCGCGACAACGACTCGGCGCTCGACGCTCAGATCAAGTCGATGGAAACCGCCTACCGCATGCAAAGCGCTGCCAGCGAGGCCTTCGACATCAGCCGTGAGCCCGCCAAAATGCGCGAGCTCTATGGAGACACCCCCTTTGGCCGCTCCTGCCTGCTCGCGCGGCGGCTGGCCGAGTCCGGCGTGCGCTACATCAGCGTCTATTACACCAGCAGCAACAACCAGCCCTGGGACACGCACAGCGACCACTACAAGCGCCACCCTGAACTCTGCGCCGACAGCGACCGCGCCTCCGCCGCGCTCATCAGCGACTTGAAACAGCGCGGCCTCCTTGATGACACACTCGTGGTTTGGACCGGCGAGTTTGGCCGCACCCCCTACTCGCAGGAAAACAAGGACAAGAACAAGAAGATAGACCCGATGAAGCGCGGGCGCGATCACCATCACACCGCTTTCAGCACCCTGCTCGCCGGCGGCGGAATCAAGGGTGGTCTGGCGTATGGCTCTTCGGACGAACTCGGCATGAATGCCGTCGAAAAGAAGGTTCACGTCCATGATCTGCACGCCACCATCCTGCATCAACTCGGCCTCGATCACGAACAGCTCACCTACCGCTACGCCGGTCGCGATTTCCGCCTCACCGATGTGTACGGTGACGTGGTGACGGACATCATCGCGTGACATTCATTCCTCATTCCATCATGCGCAGTCTCTCGTCATTCCTTCTGGCCGCTCTTTGCGTAGCCTCCGTCTCGCTTTCGGCTGCCGACCCCGTGGTGTTTATCTCCGCTTTTGCTTCAGGTGACAAAGCTGGCATTCATGCGTTTCGCTTCGATTCAGAGAACGGCGCATTGCAGCCGTTGCATCGCACCACAGACATTCAGAATCCGTTCTTCCTCGCGGTTTCGCCCGATCAGCGCTTCCTGTATGCGATCAATGCCGAGAAGTTTGGCGGTGCCGAAGATGAGTTCGTGGCGGCCTATGCGCTTGAGGATCGCAGCGGTCATTTGAAGCGGCTCAATCAGCAGTCTGCGCGTGGAACGGCCTCCTGTTACCTTGATGTCGATGCCACGGGCAAGACCGTGGTGGTGGCGAACTACGCATCCGGCAGTGTGGCGTCGCTGCCGGTGCAGAAAGACGGCTCGCTGGGAGAAGCTGTCTCTTTTATGCAGCACAGCGGTTCCAGTGCAGACCCACAGCGCCAGAAGGGGCCAAACGCGCACAGCATCGTGGTCAGTCCGGACAATCGCTTCGCTCTCTCTGCCGATCTGGGCATCGACAAAATCCTCGTTTATCAACTCGATGCGGCCACATCCAAACTCACTCCGAATGAGTCCCAGCCCTTTGCGAAGATGCAGCCTGGCTCGGGTCCGCGTCACATCACGTTTCATCCGAATGGCAGGCACGTGTATGTGATCAACGAACTGGCGAATACGGTGACGTGTTTTGATTATGCCGCCGCATCTGGCACGCTCACTGAACGCCAGACCATCTCCACACTTCCCGGTGGCTTCACCGGCAAAAGCTACACCGCTGACTTGAAAATCACACCCGATGGCAAATTTCTGTACGGTACAAATCGCGGCCACGACAGCATCGCCTCCTATCGCATTGCTGAGGATGGCAAGATCTCGCTCCTCTCCATCGATCCCAGCCTCGGCAAAGGTCCGCAGAATCTGCTCATCACCCCAGATAGCCGATGGCTCCTCTGCGCAAACATGCCGGGAAACAGCGTGGTCGTGTTTCGGATTGATTCCACGAACGGAAAAATCACAGCCGCCGGCACTCCAGTCGAGATGCCAATGCCATCCTGCATTCGCTGGGTAAAGTAAACGCTTCGCGCATCCTCATCATTGCCTGACCTCGCTCCGCACCTCCCATGCCGGCGGCAGTTCCTTCGACTCCGGCCCGTACGTCTGCGACACGACAAATCCGCTGGCCTGCGAGGTGTAGAAGATGCGGCCGTTGCTGACCACCGCGCCGAGGCACTCGCGTGAATCAATCGCAGGTCCGGTGGAGACCAGCTTGCCCTCCTGCGAGAGGTCGATCATGTCCATGTTTGCGCCCAGGACATACGGCTCGCTCATCGTGAAGCGGCAGCACGCATAGTTCGTGAGGATGCTGTAGGTGACCTTGCCGGTGTTGCGGTCAAAGATGTTGCCCTTGCCGCGCAGCGCGTTGGAAAAGATGAATCTCTCGCCGACGCTGACCACGTTCAGCGCCGAGGTCACGGGGTCGGATTTCCAGATGAGCTTGCCGGTGTTGGCGTCAAGGCACCAGACAAAGCGGTCTTCGGTGCCTGCGTCCGCCTTGTTGTACCCGCCGATGTAGAGCCTGCCGTCGCGTGCGCTCAGCGTGCATTTGGCTGTGACGTAATACTCGTTGGTCTGCCAGAGGATTTTGCCGGACTTGGGCTCGATGCACACCGTGAGGCCGTTATTTCCCACCGGCTGCCCCCGGCGCGCACGCTGGTCGGCGTCGTAGCCGAAGAACACGGAGTAATACAGCTTGCCGTCGAGGATGCAGATGCCGCAGTCGTTGCCGCCACGGCCTTGATCGGAAAAGTCTTTCTCCCACACCACTTTGCCGGTGTCGAGATCCCAGGCCCAGACACGCGGGTGGTGGTTCGTCGGGTAGTACGGATTGTCATTGGAATAGATGAAGCTCATCACATCATGTCCGTCGGCGGGTTTGACCGGTGCTCCGCCAAAAGTCCATGGCTTCTCGCTTCCTTGCGGCGCGTAGTCGCCGCTGCCGCTCGCATAGATGGCGACATTTCCGGCGACGACCGGCGGAAACTGCCGGCTCCAGCTCGGTGAACCGGTGAAGGGCGCCTCCCAGAGCATCTCCCCCGTCGCGGCATCGAGACAGCGAACGAAGGATTTTTTAATGCCTGCCTGCGGGATCAGCAGCTTGCCGTCAATGTACAGCGGTGACGTGAAGGACAGGTACACATCCGGCCACCAGCGGCGCCACAGCAGCCGGCCCGTGTCCTGCTCGCACGCGATGATCTGGCCCTCAGCGGTGTGGGTGTAGATGCGTCCGCCTCCGCACACGGGCAGATGCTTCACCGTGCCTTCGAGACGCCGCGCCCAGCGCATGCGCAGCGGCGGCGCGATGCCCTGGTTGTTCGAGTTCTGCCCGGCAAAGTTGCCGTAGTTGGTGTACCAGTCGTACTTGGCGGTGGCCAGCTTGCCGGTGAGCGGGCTGCGGATGGCGGCAACTGTCGATTTCAACTCCGGCAGTTTGTTCTTGGTTCCTGCGCCATAGGAGTAAAGCCGACCATCTTCCGAAGCGACGTAAATGGCTCCATTTGCCACTGCCACCGGCGCCGTGATAGGGCTGTCGCTGCACTGAATGGCAAGTTTGGAAATTTGCATGGGGCCGCCAGTTTGTGCGGGCGTCTTTTCGCCTGAAGAAATCAGACGCACAATGTTCAGAGTCCCGTCCAACCCACCGTAGATGACGTGCTTTTTCGTCAGCACCGGCGGCGCGATGGCTCCTGCGTCTCCGAGCGTTTGAGATTCCTTCGTGCCCATGTCATGCCGGATCAATCCACGCCCCGTCTCCGGCTTCACTCGAAACACATCATTCCCACGAATGGCCACGGGCGAAAAGCTCAGCAGGCCGTCCATGCGGATGTTCGTATCTGTGCCGGGAACGAAGTCGCCGGTTTTCAGCGTGTCGCCTTCGAGGCGCATGATGTCCACTCGGCCGGCATTGTCGCGACGGTGCCATTGTACATAGACATTGCCTTCGTCATCGGCGCTTTGGCCGAAGGTGGCGGGGAACTCTTTGCCGGACCATTCGGGGATCTCGCCGGTGGCTTTCAGCTTTGGAGCCGCGCCGGTGTCTTCGATGAAAAGTGTGCGACCGCCGGCTGGCACGATGACGACGTTGCCCTTGATGAGGCAGATGTCGCGCGAGCAGACGAAGTGATCGCGCCATGTCACGCGACCATCACTGGAGGTCGGTTTGGTGCCGGGCTTGAGCGTGGCGAGCATGCGTTTTTCGCAGAACTTCGCCCACTCCTCGCCGCTCCAGCGGTTGCCGTCGAAACCGACGACTTCCTTCACGAAGTCCCACTTCCACTGCTGCTCGCCCGCATAGGTGAGCGCGAGCACCTGCGCACCTAGCGTGGCGACATACACACGGTCCTTTGCGACGACCGGCGTGCTGAAAATCGGTTCGCCGCAGTCGATCTCCTTCACCACTGCGCCCGTTTGGAGGTCCAGCACATAGTAGATGCCCGCCGTGGTGCCGAAGTGAAGGTATTTACCGACGACGGCAGGCGAGGAGACGTTGTTCACGTTTTGCTTGCCGCCCTTGCTTTGAAAACGCCAGACCTCTCTGAGCGTCGCTGCATCGAAACACGCCGCACAGCCCGAGCCATCGACGACATAAACCTTGCCGCCCGCGACTACCGGCGAGGTGTAGATGCCATCCGTCATCGCCACCTCGCCACGAAGGCCGAATTTATCCACATCTAGATCGATCTCCGCCGCGTTGCCGGAATGCGCCGAATTGAACATGAACTGCGGCCAGTCCTCGGCGGAGACATTCTGGACCCAAACGAAGATGGCGAGGAGGAGGAAGCGATTCATCATGGGTGAATACGAGCCCGGCGGCCGGAACTCGCAGCGGGATCACATCTTCTCTGCGGCGCGGCACGCTTCCGCACTCATAATCACGCGCCGGTTCAATTGGATGCAGCCGCAAGCTTGGCGTTCTTGGCCTCGTATGCTTTTCCCATCATGCGTTCTTTCACTCGTCGCCGTTTCTTTGAAGATTCCCTCATGGCCGCCGCCGCTGCCAGCCTGCCGGCACCCTTGCTTGCGGCTGATCCAAAACCGGTCAGCGCCAATGAAAAAATAACCGCAGCGATCATCGGCTGCGGCATTCGTGGCAAGGCGCATGCACGGGAACTGGCGCGGATCGCCGACTGCGACGTCGCTTATATCTGTGACCCGGACCTCGACCGTACGGATGAAGTGGGTGCACTGCTCGTCGAATTGAAGCGCCCCATGCCGAAAAAGGTTCAGGATTTGCGCAAGGTGCTGGAGGACAAATCGGTCGATGTCGTGTTCATCGCATCCCCGAATCACTGGCATTCACTGTCTGCAATCTGGGCGATGCAGGCGGGCAAGGATGTGTATGTGGAAAAGCCGGTGAGCCACAATGTCATCGAAGGCAGGCGCATGGTGCAGGCGGCGCGAAAGCTGGGCCGCATCTGCCAGGCTGGGACTCAGAATCGTTCACGTGGCGCTTTGGCCGAGGCCGTCAAATACATGCGCGAGGGCAAACTCGGCGAGGTGAAGCTGGCGAAAAGCATCATTTACGGCGGACGCGGTTCCATTGGCGGGCCTGCCGAATGCGCGATGCCGCCACGCTGCGACTACAATCTCTGGGCCGGACCAGCGGCGATGCCGAAACTCACACGGCCGAAGTTTCACTATGACTGGCATTGGTTCTGGAACACCGGCAGCGGCGAGATCGGCAACAACAACGTCCACTCGCTCGATATCTGCCGCTGGGGCCTCGGCGTCACCGGCCTTGGCCGCAGCGTGCTGAGCTACGGCGGACGTCTCGGCTACACCGACGTGGCCGAAACACCGAACTCGCAGGTGGGCATCTTCGACTTCGGCGACAAGACGATCATCTCCGAAACTCGCGGTCTGAAATCCGCGCCGTTTCATCCCACGATCAAATCCATGTGGTTCTTCTACGGCAGCGAAGGCATCATTGCCGACACGAATTTCCATGATCCGAAAGGCAATCTCGTCCGCCCCTTTGAGGGCAAGTCCGAGAACCATTTTGCCAACTTCCTCAACGCCGTGCGCAGTCGCAGGCAGGGCGATCTGAAGGCGGAGATCGAGGAGGGGCATCAAAGCAGCGCGCTCTGCCACATCGCCAACATCTCGTATCGACTCGGCACCCAGACTTCGGTAAACGACATCGCGACGCATCTCGGTGAAATCAAGGTCCACGATGACGTTCAGGACACCCTGGAGCGCACCCGCCACTACCTCGGCGATGCAGGGGTCGATTTGGACAAAACGAAGCTCACGCTCGGCCAGCACCTCCGCGTCGATGGTAACCAGGAATCCTTCCTTGAAAATGCAGAGGCCAATGCGCTGCTCGGTCGTGAGTATCGAGCACCGTTCCTGCTGCCGAAGGAGTCCGAGATCTGATGCATGAAACTCCTCCTTCTGACTCTGCTGGGATCCCTCAGTCTGAATGGCATCGCTGCCGATATCGACTGGGTGCTTGAAGCCAAGGCTGCCTGGCAGTCACGGGATTCGCAAGCGGAGTGGGTGTTCAAGGATCAGCTTTGGATCGGTGGCGGCTGGTTTCAGTCATTCGAGGAGCCGCCGCGGGATGTATGGTCCTCCAGCGACGGCAGGGAATGGAGATTGATCACTCAGAATGCGCCATGGCTGCACAGCGATCTCGCGATGAGCATCACGTTTCATGACAAGATGTGGATCATGGGCGGCTGGCACAAAGGCCGCTTGCCGGGGCATTCGGCGAGCCATCAGGTGTGGTCATCCGCTGATGGCGTGCAATGGGAGCAAGCCACTCAGAGCGCAGGCTGGTCACCGCGGCTCGCGGCGGGTCTGGTGGAGCATCGCGGGAGGCTGTGGGTGCTCGGTGGCGTTGAAAATTACTACTTTGGCGATGACGCGAGCCTGAAGAATGATGTGTGGTCGTCTGTGGATGGCAAAGAATGGAAACGGGGGACGGCGACGGCCGCATGGTCGCCGCGCGCCTATCATCAGGCGGTGGTGTTGAACGACAAAATGTATGTGCTTGGCGGCGGGAACTACGTGCCGGGCTATCAGTCAAAGAACGACGTATGGTCATCAGTCGATGGAGTGAACTGGACCTGCGAAACCGAGTCGGCGCCGTGGGCGGCGCGGCTGTGGTTCAGCGCCGCTGTTTATCGCGGACGCATCTGGGTTCTCGGCGGCTGGTCGAAGGAGCAGGACAACCATGGCGATGTCTGGCACAGTGCTGACGGAAAGAACTGGCAGCGCCTGGAGACGAAGACATGCTGGAAGGCGCGGCATGAGCACTCTGTGTTTGTGTTTCAGGACAAGCTCTGGCTCGCAGGCGGGCACGCGCGGCCGCTGTCGAATGAAGTGTGGTCGCTCAGTCTGCCGGTTGATTGGAAGCCATGACAAAACTCATGCGGAACTACTGTATTGGTTTCATGCGCTATTTCCTTCTCGCTCTCTTCGCCACGGTTTCCCTTCATGCTGCGGATGCTCCCAAAACCCCGCTCATGGCTGGTGCGGCAACCAGCAACATCACGCCGGATCTTGGTGGCGAGGTCGTTGGCGGTTTCCTGCCCTATCCATGCACGAACGTTCACGATGAGCTGCACGCACGCTGTCTCGTGCTCGATGACGGGAAAACGAAGCTGGCGCTCGTCGTCTGTGATCTCCTCGGCATGCATCGCAGCTTATGTGTGGCGGCACGGGAGCTGATCGAAAAGGAAACCGGCATCCCGGCCGCGAATGTGCTGATCTCCGGCACGCACACGCATTCGGCGGTGAATGCCATCGGCGGACCGGTTCGCTTTTACACCTCCGACATGGAGCTGACAGATTTTCAAAAGTTCGTTGTGCGGCGCATCGCGGACGGCGTGCGGCGTGCGATCCATCTGCTGCGCCCGGCGGAGATCGCCTTTGGCACGGTGGACGTGCCGGAGCACGTGCATATTCGCCGCTGGTTTCTTCAGGATGGCAAAATGCCTCCCAATCCCTTCGGCAAGATCGACAAGGTGAAGATGAATCCGGGTGCAGGCAATGCAGCGCTGGTGGAGCCCGCGGGCGATCCTGATCCCACCGTCTCCTTCATTGCGCTGCGTGAGCCCGGCGGGCGGTTGATCTCGGTCTATTCGGCCTACTCGCTGCATTACGTCGGCGGCGTGAATAGTGCGGACATCTCCGCCGACTACTACGGCATGTACTGTGAGGCGCTGAAACGCCTGCAAGCCGGCGGCAGCGATGATCCGCCGTTTGTCGCGATGATGGCCAATGGCACGAGCGGTGACGCCAACAACATCAACTTCCGCAACCCGCAGCCGCGAAAGAAGCCCTATGAGCAGATGCGCTACGTGGCCGAAGACGTGGCAGGGAAGGTGAATGACGCTCTGGCCAAAGTGACCTGGCAAAACAGCGCTCCGCTGGCTGCCCGTTATCGCGAACTCGGTGTCGCCTGGCGCAAGATCGATCCCGAACTCATCACGTGGGCCAAGGAAACCGAGGCCAGGACCCCACGCATCCAGGGCAAGGCCGATCTGCCGCTGGCCTATGCCGGGCGCGTGCAACGTCTGGCGGTGGCAAGTCCCGAAACCAAAGCCGCCGTGCAGATCCTGCGCATCGGCGACATTTGCATCGGCACCACGCCCACCGAAACCTTTGCCGAAACCGGCGTCGAATTCCGCAAGCGCAACCCCTTTGCCAAATCCTTCATGGTCGAGCTGGCAAACGGCTACTACGGCTACATGCCCACCCCGCGTCACTTTGAGCTCGGCGGCTATGAAACATGGCCCGGCACGAACAACCTCGAACCGCAGGCTTCCGTGAAAATGATGGATGCACTGCTGGAGATGGCGGCGGAGGTGAAGTAACTGTTTACAACTTGTTCAAATCCTTCACCAAACCAGGGCCGTAAAAATTGCTTGCTCCTCCCACCCCTCCGCTCTGGTGAATCCAGTGGCGCCCTGATTTGTTGTGGAGGTAAACCCTGTATCCAAAGTAATCAGCCCAGCCATCGGGGCAGGGAACATTATACACTTCGTATTCAGGCATTTCCTTTTTTGAGGGAAAGTCCATGGTTTTATCCAGAGGCAGCTTTTTGACATCCAGATCGTTCGGTCCGGATTTGTAATGAACCAAAATCTGGATCATCTCCTCGCTTGGCTTTTGAGTTTTGGCGATGCTCTGGCCGCCAAGGAGAATCAAAACGGCCAGAGTCGTCAGGAAAATGAATGCCCGGTTCATATACTCTTATGCTGATTTCAGATACAAGAGACGGCAAGTGCAAACTTGCCCTGACAACTCTGCCAAATGAGGACGTAAGCCTTTAGAACTATGATCCCATGAAGCACGCATTCATCATCCTTTTCATGCTCCATGCTGCCGTTGCTTCCGCCGAATGGCAGGCTGGAGTGGCCAAAGCGGACATCACACCCACGGAATCCGTGCCCCTCGCAGGCTACGGCGGCAAGACGCGCATGTCGCAGCGGGTGGAGCATCCCATCTGGTTGAAGGCGCTCGCGCTCAAGGATGACGCGGGTGCCATCTCAGTTCTGGTCACGGCAGACCTTGTCGGCTTGAGCGAGAAAATGGTTACCATCATCGCCAAGGCCGCATTGGAAAAACATGGCGTCCCCAGAGAGCGGCTGATCTTGAACACCTCGCACAATCACTCCTGCCCGGTCACGGCGGATGTGCTGTGGCTGTACTATGAATTCACACCGGAAGAGGCAGCGGTGAAGGATCGCTACACCGCGACGGTTTATGCTAAATATGAGGAGGTGATCGGCGCGGCCATCGCGAACCTCGCACCAGCGGAACTGGCGTTTGATCAGGGTCTGGCCGGGGTGGCAGTGAACCGGCGACGCTCACGCGGGCCTGAGAGCCGCGCACTCGGCGGGCAGGTGGATCAGGATGTGCCGGTGATCACCGTAAAGGCTGGCAACGACCTCAAGGCCATCGTCTTCGGCTATTCCTGCCACACGACGGCGCTCGGCGGCTTGAGCATCAATGGAGATTACGCAGGCTTCGCACAGCTTGAGCTGGAAAAGTCCTTTC
Organism: Prosthecobacter sp.; assembly: GCA_021733925.1. GTDB lineage: Bacteria > Verrucomicrobiota > Verrucomicrobiia > Verrucomicrobiales > Verrucomicrobiaceae > Prosthecobacter. The sequence continues at coordinate 195,881 of JAIPJY010000001.1, forward strand.
CCGGGTCCGTAGCCATGTTTGTGCAGAACTGCGGTGGCGATGCGAATCCACTGCCACGCATTCGCGGCAAGGACCTCGAAGCGACCGAACTCGCGAGCATGTATGGCAAAGTTTTGGCCGAGGCCGTTCGTCAGGTCATCGCCACCAAGATGCCGCCACTCAATGGCCCCATTCATGCGGCCATGGGCGAGACAGAGCTGCTGCTGCAGCCAGGCATTCCACTCGAAGAACTGAAACAACGCGTGCCGAATCTCTCCGGCATGCCGAAACGCGAGTTCGAACACTTCATCCGCCAATACGAGACACTCGGCTCGCCGCCGGATCGTGTGAAGTATCCAGTTCAAGTCTGGCGCATCGGTGCAGATTTTCAGTTCATCGCACTGACCGGTGAAACAGTGGTGGACTACTCACTCAAATTCAAAGCCGCCTACGGCTGGAACAGCACCTGGGTCTGCGGCTACAACAACGATCTCACGAGCTATGTGCCCAGCTTGCGTGTGCTCAAAGAGGGCGGCTATGAAGGAATCACAGGCATGTTTGAATACGGTCATCGTGCGCCTTACACCGAGACCGTGGAGGAGCGGATCACCAAGAAGGTCGAGGAGCTTTTGAAGGCGACAGAACAGTAGCCATCTCGCTCCGCGAGATGAGCACAGCGCTCTCGCAGACTGAATAGGTATGCGAGAACAGCATGAGCTGTCGTTAACGCTGAGCTCATCTCGACGGAGCGAGATGGCTACTTTACGACCGGTGCCGTTTGTTCCGGCGTCACCCGGCCGCCGGGTAGTTCCAGAATGCGGATGTTGCGAAAATGGATCTCCGCTCCTTCCGATTCCAGGCAGAGGTACCCTTTGCGCACCGTGGATTGGCTGATGCCGTTCACGAATTTCCCGTTGATCGAAAGCTTTACCGTGCCGTCCACACAGACGACATCGTACGTGTTCCATTCACCCTTGCCTTTGCAGCGCATCTCCCAGGACATGCTGCGTTTGCCACGCGGATTGTCTGGGATGCCTTCGAGGCCGTTCGCGCCGAAGAGTTCGCCTGAGACGTAGCCCGGGTGGTTCGGCTGGCCGTCTTTGCCGGGGTGCAGGTTCGGCCATTCAAGTTCGAGCATCTGCACCTCCATGCCTTTGGGCAGTTGTTTGCCTGGAGCAGCTGCCCCCTCGCTCCAGACAAACACGCCGGAATTTCCACCCGCCTCCATGTGCATCCATTCGATGTGAAGGATGAAGTTTTCATACTGCTTCTCGCTGCGCATCACACCGATGGGCTTCCCATGGCACACGAGCAGGCCGTCTTTGACGCTCCAGGTGTCAGGGCTGGTGTTCACATCCACCCAGCCGGAGAGGTCCTTGCCGTTGAAGAGATCGCGCCACTGTAGGGCGTCCTCTGCGAGCAAGGCAGTGCCAAGGATTAAGCTAAGAAGAATGTGTTTCATGGAGTGATTCTTACAGCGCGTCCAGGACGGGCTTCTTTCACGAGTTTGCCATCACGCACGACGGGAACACCGTTCACGATGACATAGGGAATACCAGCGGAAGGAGCCGTTGGCGACTCAAAGGTTGCACGGTCGATTACGTTCGCCGGATCGAAGACGGTGATGTCCGCATCGGCACCCAGGGCGATGCGGCCTTTGCCTTTCATCATCGGAACGTATCCTTCAAGACGCTGGGCGGGCAGGATCGTCATCTTGGCGAGTGCTTCCATCAGCGGCAGCAACTTTTTCTCGCGCGAGTAATGACCCAGCACGCGAGCGAAGGTTCCCGCGCCGCGGGGATGTCCTTTGCCATCAATGAAGGGAACGCCGTCGCTCGCGATCATCACCCCAGGATGTGCGATGGCCATCTCTACATTTTCATCCCTCATCATGTAGATGATCACCCAGCCGCCATGCTTGCGGTAGCGCTCGAAACTCTCCTGCGTGAGCCGTTCACCTGTCGCGGCCCAGGCGAGATCGCCGTAGTCGATCTTGAGATTGCCCTGCCAGCCGGGATTGAACATCGCGGACTCCAGCACGGTGGATGCGGCGGTGTAGGGGTACACTTCGGTGGTGATGTCCATGCCTGCTGCCTTGCTGGCATCGATGAGTTTTAAAACTTCGCTCATGTCGCCGATGGCGCTGCTGCCGACATGCACGATGTGCAACGCCGCGCCGGCCGTTTTTGCGGCGATGATCGCTTCCTGGATTGCGGCGATGCCAAAGGCGCGCGTATGCACAAACGCGGGCACCTTGCGCTTGGCTGCGATGCGAAACATGGCCTCGATCTCGTTCGGTGCGGCGGCAGGCGTGTAGTTGATGCCAAAGCCAATGCCCAGCGCGCCCTCATCGAGTCCACGGTGTATCGCATCGCCCATGAGTTGCAATTCCTTGTCCGTAGCCCCCTTGTTCGCTCCATCAGGCTTCGCGCCGAGTCCCGCGACCTTTGCACGGTTGACTGCCCAGTGTCCGATCTCCAGTCCAGGATGAAATGCGGCAAAGCGTGCGGCGATGTGGCCCACCGTGGCTCCGTAGTTCAGCGGTGCCGTGCCTTCCATCGCACGGTACCACGCGGCCACCGGATACACTCCCGCTTCCAGGTCGAGCGCTGTGGTGACGCCATCACAAGCTTTGATCTGCATATCACTCGTGGTCTGCCCATGGGCATGGATGTCGATGAAGCCAGGCGCGACGACATGTCCCTTCACATTCAGCGTTTCTTTACCGGCAAGCGGTGTTTCGGAGATCGCGGCGATCTTGCCCTCACGAACACCAATATGACGAACCGCGTCCAGATTTGTCGCCGGGTCCATCAAACGGCCATTATTAAGTACGAGGTCGTATTCTTCCGCGAAACAGTGGCTAACATGAAAAAACAACAGGAAGAGCAAAAACGACCTCATGAACCTGAAACGGCATGCCGGCTTGATTTCTTCATCGGGTGGGTCGCTCACAGTGGGTTTCATCTATGATGTCTATGGGAAGCGTTGGCGCTCTAAGCTGGATACGGCGCGTGATGATAGGGATATCGAAAAGATCGAACATGGGGCCCCGATGCCTGTCTCATGCTTACCTCCCGGGCATGCAAACCTTCGCGCCCAACTAAAATGACCAACCTCCGTTTGTTCCTGCTGGCCGCGCTCTGCGCGTGCTCTTGCTCATGCCAAAGCGTCTCCAAAGTCGCATCCCGAAAGATCGTAAGCATGGGTTCCGTCGGAACCATCAGCAATGTCAAGACGACCGCTTACACCCAAAGCGAAAGCGACCACATTGTGTACGGCGCCAAGAGCGCCGTCGGCAACACCCTCAAGTTCGGAGCTGTGCGCAGTGCCGCCGCAGACTGGTCTGTTTACCCAGTCGGGACGGAGTTCAAAATCGAAGGCGAGCCTTATGTTTATCAGGTGGACGACTACGGTTCTGCGCTCGTCGGCACCCGGACCATCGATCTCTACCGCCCATCCAAGGCAGCCATGAACCAATGGGGAGCGCGACTGGTCAATATCAAGGTTCTCAAATGGGGATCCTTTGACCAGAGCCTTGCGATCATGAAACCGCGCGAGGGGATCAAGCCCCACATCCGCCAAATGGTCAGCGCGATCGAGACCCGCCGTCCCCCAGACTCCTAATGCGGTGGCGATAGCCTGCGTAAGGCCACGATGAGTTACAGCAGCTCTCCCATCACCTTGCCACCTTCGGCCACGATCGGACGTGGGCGCCCCTGAGGGTCGATCCAGTTGCTGTTCTGTTCGATGCCGAGGTGATGAAACACCGTTGCGGCGAGATCACCCGGCGCGACGCGGCGGGTCTCGATCTCTCCACCATGCTTGTCGGTGCTGCCGATGACCTGTCCGTGGCGCAGACCGCCGCCGGCCATGACCATGGACATCACACGCGGCCAGTGATCGCGGCCAGCATTCTTGTTGATCACGGGACTGCGGCCAAACTCGCCCATCATGAGAATCAACGTGCTGTCGAGCAGCCCACGGTCTTCAAGATCGGTGACGATGGCGTGCAATGTGCGGTCCACGCTGGGCAGCAGCGGGGTGAGGCCTTTCTTGATGCCGCCCCACTTCACTTCATCACCATGATGATCAAAGTAACCCCATGCACCGCTGACGGTGACAAAGGTGGAGCCAGCCTCAATGAGCCGGCGTGCGAGCAGGGCTTTCTCGCCGAGGCTGTCACGGCCGTATTTGTCCCGCATGGCGGGTGATTCTTCATCAAGATTGAGCGCACGCTGCGCGCTGCCGGCCATCAGCACCTCATAGGCCTGCTGCGTGAAGTGATCCGCCGAGGCGATGGATTCATTCGTGCCGATGCCACGCTTCCACTGGTCCATTTGTTCCGCCAGAGCACGGCGGGTGCCGAGCCGCTCGATGCTGAGACCTTCGACAAGTTTGAGGCGGCCTGACAAATCCTTGCCGCTGACTGGATTAAAATCATTGCCCATGTGGCCCGCGCCCCAGATGTCGGCGGGCAGCGAATCAGCGAGCGCCACATAACCCGGAATGCCCGGGGCATTGGCGCCCCGAAACTTCGCGGCGATGGAACCCATGGAGGGATAGCCTCCGCCATCACGACCATCGTTCGTGCGCCGTGCGAGTGGATTGCAGGCCTGCATGGTGATGGGGGTGTGATCACTTGCGCTGCAATCGACCGAGCGAATCAGCGTGAGCCGGTCCATGATCTTCGCGGTCAGCGGCAGATGCTCGCACACATGAATGCCCGGAACTTTTGTCGGGATGTGGCCGAAGGGGCCGCGAATCTCGCTCGGAGCATCGGGTTTTGGGTCCCACATGTCGATGTGGCTTGGGCCGCCCGAGAGCCAAAAGAGAACGACATTCGTCTTGCGCGCCGCTTGTCCCGCTGCGGCGGCGAACGCTTGCTGCTGGAACAGCGAGGGGACTGAAATGCCCGCCAGTCCCGCAAGTCCGGTCTGCAAAAAGCCTCGGCGGGTCGAGCCGATGCGCAGCAAATCGCCACCCGCAGGGCTGAAAGCCTGCGGAATGCTCGGGGAGGGAATGGCAGTGGGTTTCATGCGCGTGAGGTCAGATGGCTGAAGAACCTACGTCGCGAGACTGTCGGCCTTGCTTCGGCCGGGCAAATCGCTTCAGCGGTGGAGGGGAGGGGACCACCCCAACATTCCGCACACCAAGTTTCCGTTTGAGCAGCTCCGGCTTTCGGGCTAGGCAACCGGCCATCTATTTTCCATGAGCAGCCCCTCCGCACACACGTACAAAGAAGCCGGCGTCGATATTCACGAAGCAGCATCGCTGGTCGATGACATCGGCGTGCTGGTGCGGCGCACGCAGCAGAAGCGGAAACTGGCCAATCCCTTTGGTCTGTTCGCCGCCGCCTACGACCTCAGCGGCTACAAGCATCCCATCATTCTCACGGGCTGTGACGGGGTCGGCACGAAGATCGAGCTGCTGATCAAACACGATCAGCTCGAAGCCGCCGGCAAAGACCTCGTGGCCATGAATGTGAACGACGTGCTCACGACGGGGGCAGATCCCATCATGTTCCTGGATTACGTGGGCATTCCGAAGATTCAGAAGACGCAGATCACCCGCATTATCGCCGGAATGACCGAATACCTGGAGGCGTGCAACTGCATCCTGGCCGGCGGTGAGACGGCCGAGATGCCCGGCATGGTGCCCGAGGGCATGGTCGAGCTCAGCGGCTTCGCCATCGGCGCCTGCGAAAAGGAAGACTTGCTCGATCCCGGTACCATCGCCGCCGGTGATGTGCTCATCGGCTGGCCCAGTGCAGGTTTCCACGCAAATGGCTTCAGCCTCGTTCGACGCATCATCGAGAAGGAGAATCTCCAGTTCAGCGAGGACGAGATGCGTACTCTGCTGCTGCCTACGCTTCTCTACCATGAGCAGCCGGCTGCTCTCAAAGCCGCGGGCATCCGCCCGAAGGCCATGGCGCACATCACCGGTGGCGGTCTGCCGGAGAATCTGGGCCGCATGTTCCTGAAGCGTGGTCTGGGTGCAAATCTACGTATTCCATTCTGGCAGAACGATGTAGTGCAAAAAGTGCTGCGCCATGCGGACAAGAAAGACGCCATCGACACTTTCAACATGGGTCTCGGCTGGGTCGCCATCGTCTCATCGGCAGATGCCGACAAAGCCCTCACCTGCGGCAAGGGTGCCGTAATCATCGGCGAGATGGACACCAGCGCCCAGGTCAGCGTGGAGATCGTCTGAAAGATTGACCGTTTTTAGGCAGTGAATGGGATTACCCATGAACCGCCTTCTTCCTGTTCTTTCGCTCCTTCTCTGTTTCGGTGGCCTGCTCAGCGCCACCGCTCAGCAGCCTGCACCACCTGCCAAGTCCAAGCGTCCCCCGAATTCGGCCATGGCCCCGATTCAGGATGTCGCCGGCCTGCCTCGCGTCCTTCTGATCGGTGACTCGATTTCCATCGGCTACACCCTGCCCGTGCGGAAACTGCTGGAGGGCAAAGCCAACGTACACCGCATCCCCACCAACGGCGGTCCGACCAAAAACGGAGTCGCCAACATCGCCAAATGGCTTGGCACCGGCAAATGGGACGTGATTCACTTCAACTGGGGCATCCACGACCTCAAATACATGCCCGATGGCAAGCGCCAGGTCGAACCCGCCGACTACGAGGCCAATCTACGCAGCCTCGTCGCCACCTTGAAGAAGACCGGTGCCAAGCTCATCTGGGCCGCGACCACGCCGATCCCAGAGGGCGAGCTCACTCCGCCCCGGAAATTCGGCCAGGTGAAGGAGTACAATGACATCGCCGCCAAGGTGATGGCGGAAAACGGCGTCGCCATCGATGATCTGAACGCCCGCATCACACCTCAGCTCGCCACGATGCAGAATCCGCACGATGTGCATTACACCCCCGCTGGCAGCGAATATCTGGCCCAGCAGGTCGCCGAGGAGATCGGCCGGGCGCTGGCCAAGTGAGTCGGGCGGGTGGTTTGCCCATTCCATACAGCGTGATTTTTTGTCAGCGCCTGCGGTGGATTCCGGTGCATCATGGGCGGGTTGCATTGGCCATGCGACGTAACCAACCAACACCTGTCATGAATACCCTGTCTCGCCGCTGCTTGTTTGTCATGGTGCTCGTTGCCATGGTGGGCACCCCGCTGCTCAAAGCTGCCGAGGCTGCACCGGACAAACTGCTGCGTGAATCCATGCTGCTGCCCGGCGTTTCTTTGTCGGAAGGAATCTCTGAAATCACCGGCGTCGCCATCAGCCCGTTGCTGGGGGTCAGCGCCATGGGTGTTTGGACTTACTACAAGACTGAGCCTCATTTGCGCCATCGCCTGCCGTGGTACTGCCATCCGGGTGTGTGGGGCACAGGGATGGCCTTGATCCTCGTGTGCTTTCTCAAAGACTTCCTCGGCACCGCCGCTCCACCGCTGGTCAAAAAGCCGCTCGATTTCCTTGAGCTGTTCGAAAACAAGGCGAGTGCACTCGTCGCCAGCGTTGGTTTCGTCCCTCTTGTCGCCCTCGCCATGGCCCACTTTGACACGGTTCAGCCGCAGGCCGTGGGACAGCTGGCGGATTCAGGCCTGGCTGTGATGCCAGTAGCAAGCGTGATCGACTTTGGCGTCCACACCCCCTGGATTTCCATTCCCGTCGCCATCATGGCCTTCGGTGTCGTCTGGCTCAGTTCGCACGCCATCAATGTGCTCATTGCACTCTCTCCCTTTGGCATCGTCGATGCAGGCCTCAAACTCGTCAAACTGGGCCTCATGGCGCTGGTGGCTGGCAGTACACTGATCCATCCCTATGCCGGTGCGGCGGTCTCCCTCCTGCTGATTCTCATCGGCCTGGTGTTTGCAGGCTGGTCCTTTCGCCTCACCCTGTTTGGCACGTTCATGGGCAGCGACTTTTTGCTCAACAAGCGTGCCACCGCCGCCGACGTGGAAACCGGCGTGAAAGGCTTTCTGGCCCGCCGCACCGAGGGCGTGCCCGCGCGCACCTTGGTCCGGCTGAAGCAGGACCCCGCAGGCCGCCCTGTGCTCACTTATCACCCGTGGCTGGTTTTGCCCGAGCGCCGCATCGCTCTGGCAGAGGCCGACATGGTCATTTGCAAAGGCCTGATTCATCCCTCGCTGGCTCAGCGCCATGCGCCAGCACCGGCGTCCGTCCGCAGCACACTCATTTTGCTGCCACGTTATCGCAGATTGGAAGACGCGATCGCCCGGCACTTCGGCTGCCAGGAAGTCATGGATGGGGCGCTCCTGCGCGGCTTCAAGGCCATGCGTCAGTGGCTCGTGGAGATGCTATCCTCCGGAAGAAAACTCGTGGAAATGCACCAAGGTTGAACCGTCGCGAGGTTGCGCAGGCGTGAATCCCGCCTATTTACGCCGCCCGCTTATGCACAGCTTCCGCTACCACCAAGGCCAGTTATTCGCCGAAAACGTCTCCCTTCAGTCCCTCGCCGAGAAACACGGCACGCCGCTCTACGTCTACTCCAAGAGCACCATCACCGGCCACTACACGCGTTTGGACGCCGCTCTGGCAAAGCTGGACCACCTGATCTGCTTCGCGGTGAAGGCGAACTCAAACATCGCCGTGCTCAACACTATCGCCAAACTCGGCGGCGGCTTTGACATCGTCTCGGCTGGCGAACTCTACCGCGTCATCAAGGCCGGTGGCGATCCCGCCAAATGCACCTTCGCCGGTGTCGGCAAAACCCGCGATGAAATCGAGTACGCCCTCAAGCAGGGCATCTACTGCTTCAATGCGGAGTCCGAGGCCGAACTGCACTACATCAACCAGGTCGCCGGCGAGCTCGGCATGCAGGCCCCCGTGGCTGTCCGCGTGAACCCCAATGTGGATGCGAAGACGCACGCCAAAATCACCACCGGCAAAAGCGAGAACAAGTTCGGCATCGATTTCGACCAGATCATCGACGTCTACGCCCGCGTGGCCGCCGACTGCCCCAACCTGATCATCAAAGGTCTTCAGATGCACATCGGTTCGCAGCTCACCAATGTTGATCCCTTCCTGGAAGCCGTTCAGAAGGTCATCCCGCTCGTGACCCAGGTGAAAAAGAGCTACGGCATCGAATTCTTCAGCATCGGCGGCGGCATCGGCATCAACTACAAGCAGAGCCTCGACTCCGGTGACTCCACCTGGTGGGAGGAGAACGCCGAAGTCCATCCGCTCACGATTCAGGCATATGCCGAAGCCGTGGTGCCGCACCTCGAACCGCTCGGTCTGCGCATTCTTTGCGAACCCGGCCGCTTCATGGTCGGCAACGCCGGCGTCATGCTCACCAAGGTGCTCTACGAAAAGCGCGGTTCCGCCAAGATCTTCAAAATCGTCGATGCCGGAATGAACGACCTCATTCGCCCAACCCTTTACGAAGGCTGGCATCAGATCGTGCCGCTCAAGCAGCCTGCGAACGACACCGTCGAGAAAGTCGATGTGGTCGGTCCGATCTGTGAATCCGGCGACTTCCTTGCCCAGAACCGCGAACTCCCGCTCGTCAAAGAGGGCGAATATCTCGCCGTGCTCAGCGCCGGAGCTTATGGTTTCACCATGGCTTCGAACTACAACACGCGCCCCATGCCCGCTGAAATCCTCGTCGAAGGTGACAAAGCCACCGTCGTGCGCGAACGCCAGACCCTCGAAGACGTCCTCAAAGGCGAGCACATCGCCTGATTACTTACGCGCACCCACTCGATGCACATCGCCGACATTCTCCAAGACCAGCGCCCGACACTCTCCTTTGAGTTCTTCCCGCCGAAGAGCGCCGAAGCCTTTGAGGCACTGTATCAGACCATCGGCGAACTCGAAGCCTTCAAACCTTCGTTTGTCAGCGTCACCTACGGCGCGGGCGGTTCCACACGCGAGCTCACGCACGATCTCGTGGTGCGCATCAAAACCACCACGAGTCTCGATGCCGTGCCGCACCTCACCTGCGTCTGCCACAGCGAGGCCGACATTGCCTCCATCTTGGAGCGATACGCGAAGGCGGGCGTGAGCAACATCCTCGCCCTCGGCGGTGATCCCCCGAAGAATCTTGCTAACTACGACCGCGCGAAAGACGCCTTCCAGCACGCCGCCGACCTCGTCGCCTTCATCAAGAAGTTCAACGACAGCGGTGCGCATCCCGACAAGCGCGGCTTTGGCATCGGTGTCGCCGGATTCCCCGAAGGCCATCCCACCACGCCGAACCGCGTGCTGGAAATGGAACATCTCAAGGCCAAGGTCGATGCCGGTGCGGACTACATCTGCACGCAGCTCTTCTTCGACAACCACGACTTCTACGACTTCCGCGAGCGCTGCCAGTTGGCTGGGATCAACATCCCCATCATCGCCGGCATCATGCCCATCACCAGCGCCTCCGGCATGCGCCGCATGGCCGAACTCGCCGCCGGTGCGCGTTACCCGGCCAAGCTCCTGCGCGCCATCCAGCGCTGCGGTGGTGACGAAGCCGCCGTGCAAAAGGTCGGCATCCATTATGCCACGGAGCAGTGCCATGATCTGCTCGATCACGGTGTCGACGGCATCCATTTCTACACCCTGAACAAATCCCACGCCACGCGCGAGATCTACTCCAGTCTCGGCATTCGTGACTCCGCTGCCGTGCGTCCACATTCATGAGCGAAGAACCGCCCCTCATCGCCGCCATTGAGGCCGGCGGCACCAAGTTCGTCTGCGCGGTCGGCACCGGCCCTCACGATGTTCGCGACGTCACGCGCATCGACACCACGAATCCAGAAGACACGCTCGCCGGAGTGACCCGCTTCTTGTCGATGGCCAAGTCGAAGTACGGCTCCATTGCTGCGATCGGCATCGGTTCTTTCGGCCCCATCGACCTCGACAGAACAAGCGAGACCTACGGCTACATCACCACCACGCCAAAGCCCGGCTGGCAGTTCACCAACATCGTTTCCAAGCTGCACGACCGTTACCACGTGCCCATTGCCTGGGACACCGATGTGAACGCCGCCGTGTTCGCTGAATATCTCTGGGGTGCCGGGCAGGACACAGATCCGCTCATTTACATCACCGTCGGCACGGGTGTCGGCGGCGGGGTCCTTATCAATGGTCAGTTGCTGCACGGTGCGCTGCATCCTGAGATTGGTCATCTCCTGGTGCCACCGCCGCATAACTCCTCATCGATTCAACAGGCCTGCCACTGCCCGTTTCACAAAAGCTGTGTTGAAGGTTACGTCAGCGGCACCTCCCTGGCCTCCCGCTGGGGTGTCAAGGCGGATGCTTTGCCTCCCGATCATCCCGCATGGGAAGAAGTTGCCGATGTCATGGCGCATGCGCTGATGAATCTCACACTCAGCATCTCACCCAAGCGCATCATTCTCGGTGGTGGTGTCATGAGTCAGGATCACATCCTGCCGCTCATTCGCGGCCAGCTCCACAGGCTCAACAATGGGTACCTCCGCATCCCCGAACTTGGCCGCAACATCGACGACTTCATCGTCTCTCCCGGTCTGGGTGCACGCTCAGGACTGCTCGGAGCGCTGGCGCTCGGGAAGATTGAGCTGGACCGGCATTTGAATCAAAATGCCGGGGCTTCGGTGGCTTAAGCTGTTGCCTTGGGATTGTCTTTCTTGCTTTTGATGCGAAGTGAAGTGCTTGTTGGCGTCTTATCAGGGGGCGTTGACCTGTTCGACAAAATTTCGTCTCGTTCATCAAGCTGGCATCTCTGACTATGAAACGATTTCTTAACAAGATTCGAAATCTCCTTTTCACAAGCTATTGCCAATTCCACAAGGTGATCACACTTGGTCGAAGTTATGTGAGCGGCAGCTGGCCTGTGATATGCAACCAGGGATCGTTTCATTTGGGAAGGGGAGTCTGCTTCCGTTCGTTTCGAACCAAAACTAGGATCGATGTGTTCAAAGGTGCCAGCTTAAACATTGGAGATGGCTGCTATATCAATGATGGAGTGAACATCTGCTGTTCCACCAGCATCACCATTGGGACGAATACCAAAATCGCCGATTGGGTGGTGTTGTACGACACCGATTTTCACCCGATCGAACCCACTTCTCCGGTCCACTCCGAGAGCATCACCCTTGGAAAAAATGTATGGATTGGAGCTCGTGCCATGATTCTTCCAGGCTCGGTCATCGGAGATCATTCGGTCATTGCGGCTGGAGCGATTGTGCGTGGACACATCCCCGCATGGAGCATTGCTGCAGGGATTCCTGCCAAGGTGATCAAGACTTTCACATGTGATGATGACTGGGTTCGGCCCTGAGGCCGGACAATGCGCCATCGTCGCCGGCCACTTTCTGTTCAAGCAGTTGAACTGGCCCAAGCGGTAGCCCGGTCCGTTACGCCTGTTCCTTTGTCCAAAAGGTCAGCGTCTTCGGTGATTCAGTTTCTTCACCAATCTCCTTCCAGACAAAGGTGGCCTGCAGTTCTGGACGCTTCACATAGCCCTGGCTGTCCCAGAATTCATCGAGCGGTCGATAGTCTTTCGGGCGCAGTGGGTGCTCGGCAGGACGGTCCACCGCGCAGAAGGTGCTGAGTTTCATGCCCAGGTTTCGAACATGGGACTCACGCCGCACAAAGAACTCCTTGCCGATGCCCTGACCGCGATAGGCGGGCAGCAGGATCGATTCCCCGAAGTAGCAAATGGTGGAGAGATCGTGCCCGGCCTGCACGAACGCCGCTTGAAATTCCGGCCCTTCATCGACCATGGGCAGACAGGTGGTGGCGCCGACAACTCGGTCATCATCAAACACCAGGACGACAAGACTGCCGCTCGACTGCAGGTAGGTGCTCAGATACCCGCGCTCATTCTCCAGATTGCCCACATACAGATAGGGATACTCATGGAACACCGCGATGCGCAGTTCGCCCAGCGCATCCAGATGTGGTGCCAGTTCAGCGCCATGGAAGTTTTGCAGACGGAGCATGGTCAATGGGACAAGTTTGAAGTGATGAACTGGTTCGCCATCACTTGGATCCTCAGGCGCATATTGGCCAGACCATTCAAGCGCGTGGGCGAAAGCATTTTGGTGAAGCCGCAGGCTTCCCACACACGCGGCTCAATCACGGCGGCTTCGGCAGGATCAGCATCGCTGTACAACTCGCATAACAAAGCGGCGAGCCCCTTGACCATGGGTGATTCGGCATCGCAGATGAAGCGCGTGCGGCCATCGACGAGTTCACCATGCAGCCAGACGCGCGAGACACAGCCGGGTACAAGATTCGCTTCACTTTTGTACGCATCATCCAGCTTCAGCGCATGCCCGCGCGAGACGATCGCGTTCAGGCGCTCGTGCGGATCGTGGATGATGTTCAGGTCATCGATGAGCGACTGCTGTTTTTCATCAAGGCTCATTTCAACTTCGCGAGTCGGCCTTTGCTCCAGTTGAGACCCGTTTGGATGGCTTCATCATTGGCGAGAGACGCGGCAAGTTTTTCCCAGATGGCCACGGCGTTGGCAAAGGCAGCCTTTGCCTCGGTCTTCTTGCCCGCGCTCTCGCTGGTGTGGCCCAGCGATCCGTAGAGCTGCGCGAGCTGGCTGGCCCACATGCGGCGCTCCGGGGTGAGCGTGTCATTGGCAGGCTGTGCTTGAATGAGTGCTTCGAGCGATTCCACGGCCTGCTTTGCAATCGGGATGGAGGCGGTAGTCTTGCCGCTGTCAGCGAGCAGTTCAGCGTATTCGCCACGCAGTTTGGCCAGCAGAAAACCATAGCGGACGTTGTCCTTGTCGTCCGCGAGAATTTCATTCACCAGTTCGATGGCGTCCTGCTTCTTCTTGCTTGCCTCCGAAGGGCTGCCGGCATCGCGCGCGAGCGAGGCGATGGCGCCGTAGTTGCGGGCGAGCAGGTACTTCACCTCCGCCCACTCAGGCAGCAGACGGTTGAGCTCCAGCAGGATCGGGACGGCCTGGTTGTGCGCCTCCTTGGCATCCGCGCCACTGAAATGACGCCCGATCAGTTCTGCCAGCTCGGTGTAGGCCTCGGCCAGCAGCAGTGCCTGATCCTGGTTGCGCGGGCTGCTGCCAAGTACGAGCTCGCCCATGTCCTTCACGGAATCAATCAGCGTGTTGAGCGACTCCTCGACTTTGCCCGCATCACGCTGGCTGATGCCTTTGGCAAACTTGGCTCGTGCGAGGATGAATTTTTCGTCGTTGATCAGGTCGTGACCGATCATCTTTGCATCAAGAATCGTCGGCACGCGCGCCAGCGCCTGCTCGGAGTCGGCCACATCACCATTGCGCAGCGTACGCAGGCCGTATTCGAGCCACGCACGGGCGCACTCATTGCGCGCAAGGCGGTTTTTCGGATCCGCCGCCAGGCCCTTGTCGAGATTGACCGTGGCTTCCTTGAGCAGGGAGAGGGATTCAGCATGGCGCCCTTCGCGTCCGCGGATGTCGGAAAGGAGCAGGCTGTAGCGGCCCAGCCACTGCTGGTACAGCGCAATCTGGGCTCCTTCACCGACCCCCTTGCGGATCAATTCAGCGGCCTGGTCACGGGCTTTCGTGAGGTAAACCACCGCCTGCGTGCTGTTGCGCAGCTTGAGATGAAGCTGGCCGATGTTGCCATACGCACGCAGCCGTTCGACGCCGAGCGCGGGTGATTGTTCCAGGGCTGGCAGGCCGCGCATGCAGTAGGCCAGCGCGTCTTTGAGCTGCTCCTTCTGAAAGCCTGCCTCCATTTCATTGCCCGTAGGGGTCTGCAGCAGCTGCGTGAGGAACTGGTCCACCGCGTTCTGTGAGTTCTGCAGGTTTTGATCCGCCACAGCCTTGGCGCTGCGCTCGTTGTCGCGCTCACTTGTCAGCAGGTCGATGCGGCCTTGGAACGCATCACTTTTGATCTTATTAACCTCATGGATGTTGGAGATGGTGTTCTCTGCCTTGTTCAGATTTCGCTGGGTCTTGAAGGCGTAAACAAAGCAGAGCAGGAAAATGATCAGCAGAGAGATCGCCGTGGTTTGCAGTGAAAGCACCTTCTTCGCCTGCTTCTGACGCTCGCGGACCGTTTGATCACGTGATTCCTCGAGCAGGTAGTCGCTTTCGAGCAGCTCAAACTCACGCACTATTTCGCGCATGTCAGCCCAGCGCGCGGCCGGGTTCAAATCCAAGGCCCGCTCGATGATGTTGCGGCGGCGTTCCTCCCATTTGGACTGCGCCGCTTGCGGCCAGTAGATTTTCGGCTGCGCTTTGACGGCAGCCAGCAGCGCATTGCTGTCCACCTGCACCGCCAGACCCGCTGCCGCCTGCTGCCGGGCACGCTCGACCTCGCTCTCCCACATGTCCGCACCGCGTGGCAGCACACCGTTGAGCAGGCGATACGCCAGCACACCAAAGCTGTACACATCCCACGACGGCCCATAACCGGCGAACACACCATCAGGGTTTTCCGCCTGTTCCGGGCAGAGATGTACAAAGTGATCCGTCAGTTCAAGGTGATGAATGCCCCCGACCCAGCCTTGCGCGATGTCGGTGAGACGGATCGAAGATTCCGCATCGTCTTCCAGCAGGATGTTTGCCGGGCGCAGGTTGCCGTGCGGGATGCCATGCTTGTGAAGCCAGGAAAGTGCATCGGCGACCTCATAAATGTGGCGCCAGGCCTGCTCCGGTGGCAGGCCGCTGCAGGCGGATTCCAGCGTCGGCGTCTGCCACTGACGGCGGCCATGGCTGTCCTTCGTCATCACGCCGACCAGCGGCATCACGCCGACCAGCGGCATCACGCAAAAATAGGGCGTTCTGTCAAAACTGTAGCTCTCCACTGGCAGCACACCGCGATGGTGCGGCATCTGCTGCACTGCGCGGAACGCAGTGGCCAGCGCCTTGCGGTTGATCGCCATCGAACTGAACACCTTCACCGCACAGGCTTTGCCGTTGTTGGACACCGCCCTATACACGGCACCACAGCGCCCACTGCCGACCAGGTCCTGCAATTCATGTCCGGCGATTTCAGGCAGACTCATGCGTGCTTCAGGTGTCTCTAGAGGATGGAGGTTGACCCTGGATGACGCGGATACTGGACTGGGGCGACA
Source organism: Prosthecobacter sp. (assembly GCA_021733925.1). Classification (GTDB taxonomy): domain Bacteria; phylum Verrucomicrobiota; class Verrucomicrobiia; order Verrucomicrobiales; family Verrucomicrobiaceae; genus Prosthecobacter. Next base: position 211,845 of record JAIPJY010000001.1, read on the forward strand.
TCAGGGGCGCATACGATGGGGGCGGAATGGGAAATCTCAAATCTCAAAATGACGCTTTGCAAAAATCGCGTGCCACAAAAGCCAGCGCAGCCATGCTGAATGCACACCGCATGAAAACTTCGAAGCCAGACCACCGCCACGATATAGAGGCGATTTATGCCGAGCTGGAGCGACGGCCTCTGCCCCGCCAGTGTGAGATGCGCACCGGTTGCTGCCAATTCCGGCTGGCAGGTCACACGCCAATGCTCACCCGGGGGGAAGCTTTATATGCGGCTCAGGGAGTTCGTGCTAGCGGGCGCAAAGCGCTCAAACCTCATCCTGACGGGGCCTGCCCTCTTTTGGGGCGAGATGGTTGCTGCACCATCTACAAAAACCGCCCTTTTGGCTGCCGCACACACTTTTGTGCCGAAGCCGGTGGCATGTATCCACGAAAGCATGTCGCAGATCTCATCCAGCGCCTCGAAGCCCTCGACGAACGTCTCGGTGGCAGCGGTTCACGCCCGCTCGAAGCCGCCGTCAGTGACGCACTGGCAGAAATGTGACCTCAAGGAGCCGCGCAATCACGCGCCAGCTTCTGGCTGGCCTCGGACAGCCTCGTCAGCGCCACAGTTGCCTCTTTGCCGTTGGCGGGCAGCTTCAGCACGACGTTGTCGCCTTCCAGGCGCACAAAACCCGCCTTGATCGTTTTGCCTTCGGTACTGGTCCAGCTCATGATCGGCGGCAGCGATTTTTTCACCGCCACCGCAGCCATCTTCGGCGCATCTTTGTCAAAACTCGCCCCTTCAGAGATCCATTCCGTGATCTTTTTGATCTCCGCTCCCGAGAGGTTCTCATTGGGCGGCATGTGGTTCTTGCCGTCATTGACGATGACTTCGAGGAAATGGCTTTCCGAGGGTTTTCCCGGACGGATCTGCGCCACATCGTTGTCAGCAATGTCCATTTTGAAGGTCTTCAGGTCGTCGAACACGAAGCCCCCCTTCTTTTTCCCGGTTTTCTCACTGTGGCACTCGTAGCAGTTCCGCTCCAAAATGGGCTGGATGTCCTTTTGGAAATCCGCCGCAAAAACGGATGAGACAGCTAGGAATGGAACGATCAGGGAAGGGCGAAGCAGGGACATAGAAGGCGCGTTTTTGAGCTCAGCAGGAACGTGCCATCCCGCTTTTCCTTAGCCAGCATCTTTTTTCCGTGGCATGAGACCCCATGCCTGAGCAACGCACCGTCACCGTAGCCTCCGAACTCCTGCCCTTTCTTTTCGAGAGCTGGCCGGACATGAAGCGCACGCGCCTCAAGCAGTGGCTCAAATACGGGAGCGTCCGGGTCAATGACCACGCCGTGACCCGCCACGACCACAAACTCAAACCCGGCGACAAGATCACCATCAAGGTGGAACGCGCCCCACGTGCCGACGTGAAGCCCATGCCCGCCGGTCTCAGCATCGTCTATGAAGACGAGGCCATCATTGTGCTGAACAAAGGCGCCGGCTGGCTCACCGTGGCCACGGATTCCGGCAGTGGTCGCACCGCCTATGCCGCACTCACCGACCATGTGCGCGGCACCGATGTCCGCAATCGCGTCTGGATTGTCCACCGCCTGGACCGCGACACCTCTGGCCTCATCGTCTTCGCCAAGACCGAGCCCTTCAAGCGCATCCTGCAGCAGAACTGGCACCTTTTTGAAAAAACCTACCTGGCCATCACCGAAGGCGTCATCAAGCGCGATTCCGGCACTCTGCGCTGCCATCTCAATGAAGAATTCTCCCTCCGCGTCCGCAGCGTCCCGCCGGATGAAGACACCCGCGAGGCCATCACCCACTTCAAGGTTCTCAAGCGCACCCACCACACCACGCTTGTCGAGTTGAAGCTCGAAACCGGCCGCCGCCATCAGATCCGTGTCCACCTTTCAGACATGGGCCACCCCATCATCGGAGACAAGCCCTACGGTGCCACCACCGATCCCGCTCGACGCCTCGGCCTCCACTCCAGCGAGCTCCACTTCATCCATCCCGCGACCGAGGAAAAAATGGACTTCGTTCTCCCGCTGCCGGATGCGCTGGCAAAGCTGGTGTAATGCCTGCCGCCAGCAGTGCTTACGAGTTTAACGTGGATCACGCTTTCTCGTGGTGTCTCAGCTTTTTTGCAGTCGAAAAGACCGGGGCAGTGGCGTATGCTAAGGTCTCCCTCCGCCCCCGCCAAGACACATGTCTGGTAAAAAAACCTCGTTGATTTGAAAGCCGCCTCTACCCCAGCTGCCGCCTCCCGTTTTTCATTTTCATTCACCTCGCCTCAGACATCAGCGTCGTTGCTGCTTCGTCTGCCTGCGCGGATGACTGTGTGCCTGCCTTGGATCATCTGTTTTCTGACATTGGCATGCTTCAATACCAGCCTGCCTGCCGCCAATGACCTCTACTGGGACACCAATGGCACCGCCGACGGCTCCGGTGCCGCCACAGGCACCTGGGGCACCAGCCTGTTCTGGAACACCGACTCGGCCGGCATTACCAACACTTTCCAGAGCACCACCGACGGCACCAACGGCCTGCACTTTTCCGCAGGCACCAACGGAACTCTCGGGACCATCACTGTCAGCGGCGCACAGTCCGCCAACGGCTTATACTTTGAGGAAGGTGCAGTCACCCTCAGTGGTGGCACTTCCATCACGCTCAGCAATGGTGCCATCATTAACAATACCACCGGCGGGATCCCCACGATCTCCACCGCGCTGATCGCCACCGGCACCGTCACCCTCACAGGTACGCGCATCTGGCTGAACAACTCATCCTTTGCCGGCGGCGGCACACTCGAGGTCAGTACCTCCAATGCAACTCTGCTGGAAAATAGCGGTGCCTTGAACGGTCTCGCCACCATCAACATCAACAGCGGCGGTCTCGACATCCGGCAAAACACCGGCGGCAACACAAATTACAACTACGCCTCCGGCACCACGTTGAATTTCGTCAACTCAAGCGGCCTCAACACCAATTTCTCTCAGGACGTCAACTGGCAGGGAAACATCACCATCGCCAGCAGCAAGACTGCCACTCTCAGCGCGTTCAATGCCAGCAGCGCCTTAACCATCAGCGGGAACATTTCCGGTGCTGGCGGTGTGACGATCGGCGGGTCGGGTGCCATGGTGTTCTCAGGAACAAACACCTATGCAGGAACCACGTCAGTCAATGGGGCAGTCCTCCGGATCACGGGCGGTTCCGCCATTGCGGACACTGGGCTCGTAGCCATGAGCACCGGGTCATCCACCAACACCCTGGATGTACAGACCAGTGAAATCATCGGTGCGCTGAGCGGCGGCACTGTCCTCTATAGCGTGGTGAATCTTACCGCTGGCCAGACGCTGACCCTCTCCTCCGGCACGGCGTCCTACAGCGGTACCTTCACCGGCAGTGGCAGGCTGACTGTGGCGGGGGCCATCCAAACCTTGGCCAGCGCAGTCACCCTCACTGATGTCAGCGTCACCAGCGGTAAATTGACGCTTTCTGCCGCCAACACCATCACCAACGGTCTCATCCTCAGTGGTGGCACCGTGCTGTTGCTCGATGCCGGCTCCGCAGGCAGCAGCGCCATTCAGTCCAGTGGCGGCACTCTTCAGGTCGGCGTGGCGCGTGGCAGTTCACTCTCCTTGGCCAATGCGATCACCGTTTCTGCGGGCACCCGCACCTATCTTTCTCCGCAAATCAATGGCGGCAGTTCCGGCACGGCCACCATCAATTTTAGTGGTACGCTCACTGTCAATGCAGGTGGCATCCTGACACTCGGAGTCCCCGGCAGCAATGCAGTCTACGGCACCGCCAATGGTGCGCTTGTCTTTGGCACGGCCGCCACCTCCGGCACCAAGTTTCAGCTCAACGGCAACAACTTCACCGTCACCGGATTAAGCACGGACGCCGCCACGCCTGGCTCCACCACCGTTGAAAACGGCTCCACCACTGCCGCCACTCTCACCATCGCCCTCGCTACCAGCATCTCCAACACCTATGCTGGCACCTTGCGCAATGGCGGCACAGGCACCCTGGCCCTCACCCTCAATGGCGCGGCAGACTCAGTGCTCACTCTTTCGGGAGCCAACACCTTCACCGGGGTCACCACCGTCACCTCAGGCAGTCTCGTCCTGGCCAATAGTCTGGCCTTGCAGGGCAGCACCGTCACCACGGGTGGCACGGGCCTCGTGTTCGATTCATCCGTCGCCAGCCACACCTTCACCTTCGGCGGCCTTAGCGGCACCACCGACCTCGCGCTCACTGACAACGCTTCCAACGCCGTGACACTCATCATTGGAAACAACGGCACTACACAAACCTATTCGGGTGTCCTGAGTGGAGGCGGTGGTCTCACCAAGGTTGGCGCAGGAATTCAGACATTCAGCACCGCCCAGACTTACACGGGGGCAACAACGGTCAATGTCGGCACTTTGAAGATTCTCTTCGGCAGTGATCCACCGTCCAGCAACATCATCGACCCCGGCTCTGCGCTCATCCTCGGAGGCGGCACCTTTTTGCAGGTGCAGACCACGTCAGGGCCAAACACCCAGACTCTGAACGGATTGACCATTCGCGCAGGATCATCCGTGGTGAATCAAACCCGCGTGGGGGGAGGCTCAATGCTCCTCACCCTCGGCTCAGTGACGCGTGAAACCGGTGGCACCGCAGCCTTCAGCGCCAACGGCGGTGGTGCTTCCGGCCTTGCTGCCACAGGAACGAACACCGCCTCCGGCATCATCGGCGGCTATGCCACTTACCTGAGCATCCTGAACACGAACGGGGGGGCCACCTACAGCAACACCACGGACTGGGCCACCTTCAGTGGGGGCAAGATCGTCTACCTTTCCGCCGGCGCTTACTCCAATACCGCCGCCACCACCGCGTCTACCAATCTCGACCTCACCTCCAGCCTCACCCTCAACGCCAACGTCACCGTCGGCAGCATCCGGTTCAACAGCGCCATCGCCACCCCGACGCTCACCCTCAACGGCGCCCACATCATCGACAGCGGCGGTATTCTCATCACCCCAATCGTCGCCGGCAACGCCACCCGCATCACCGGCGGCTCTATCACCTCTGGCAACGGCCAGGACATCATCATCATCCAAAACAACACCACTGCTGCCCTCACCGTGGACGCCACCCTGACCGGTGGAGTCGGCCTTACCAAAAGCGGTGGCGGCCAGTTGATTCTCTCTGGCACCAATGACTACACCGGTGCCACGTATCTCAACGGTGGCATCACCAGCATCAGCAGCAATGCCAACTTGGGTTCCGTCGCCACCGGCTCCGCGGTGAACCTCAATGGCGGCACCCTCTCCGCCACTGCCTCGGTAACGCTCGACAACGGCGGCAGCGCCCAGCGCAACATCACCCTCGGCAGCAACGGCGGCACTCTCGATGTCGCCACCGGCCAGACTATGACCGTCAGTGGCTCAATCAGTGGAGACGGCACTTTGAACAAGACCGGCGCAGGCACCCTCGTGCTCAGCGGCACCAGCACACAAACAGGCACCACCACCGTCACAGCAGGCAATCTTCAAGTGGGTACCTCCAGCAGCGGCCAGACAGGGACTGGCCAGGTCGTTCTCAATGGTGCCGACGCACTGCTTTCCGGCACCGGCCAGGTTCTAGGCACCACCACCGTCACTCAAGGCACCGTCCGTCCCGGCGACTCTGGCGGCACGGCAGTCGGGACCCTGACCACCGGGGAGCTCATTTTCACCCCGGTCACCTCCACGACGGTGATCGAACTCCAGATCACGGGTTCCACCGGTACGTCCAACCTCGCCTCTGATAAAATCATCATGGGTGGCGCACTCACCCTGAACGGCAACAGCAACATCGTGGTGAATGGAGACACCTACAATCCCACCCTCGGCGACACCTTCGTGCTGCTGGACTGGAACACGGTGCTCGACACCGGCACGACTTCCATTTTCAGCACCGGCACCGACAACCGCACGGGGGCTAACATCGGCAACGAAGGCAACCTCGATCTGCCCGACCTCAGCACCTATGGCCTCACCTGGCAGATTCTCGACTTCAGCGGCAGCGGATCGTTGACCCTGGTCATCATTCCTGAACCCGCCCGTGCCTTCCTCCTGCTGCTGGGAATCCTGCCTCTCTGTTTGCGCCGTCGGCGGGCATAAACAGCTGCATTTTCGCTGCTGCCCCCGGCGAATGTCCTCTAGGTGACGATTTTGCAGGAGAAAAACTGCTTGCCGTGGCAGGGGATGCCGGTAACATCGCGCCCCTTTTGCCGGGCCATGTTGGTCAGGCCAAAGGGTTCAACCCGAAGCCCGTTCGACCGGATCAGCCCTTGTGGCTGAGCGTTTTGCCCCCCAAAACGTGCGGAAGACAGGCACCTTATAACCAAATACATGTCAACACAGATCCTCGCCGAACTCGTCGAAGCCGGTGTCCATTTCGGACATCAAACCAAGCGCTGGAACCCCAAGATGAAGAATTTCATCATGGGCACCAAAAACCAGATTCACATCCTCAACATCGAGGAAACCGTCAAGCAGATCGACACTGCCGCTGAATTCCTGGCCGACCTCGCTCGCCGCGGCAAAAAAATCCTCTTCGTCGGCTGCAAACGCCAGGCTCAGGAAGCCGTGAAGCAGGCCTCCGAAGCTTGCGGTCAGTTCTACGTCAATCATCGCTGGCTGGGCGGCACGCTCACCAACATGGAGACGATCAAGAAGAGCATCGCCCGTCTCAACTACCTCGAAGAAATCGAGAGCAAGCCTGAGTTCAAGCTCATGTCCAAGAAGGAACTCGCCGGCCTCAACCGCGAGCGTATCAAGCTCGAGCGCAATCTTCGCGGCATCCGTCACATGGGCAAAATCCCTGACGCCGTCGTCATCGTTGACTCCGCTCGCGAGCACATCGCCGTCCATGAGTCCCGCCGTCTGAAGATCCCGATCGTCGCCCTTGTGGACACGAACGCCGACCCAAACATCATCGACTACCCAATCGCCGCCAACGACGACGCCATCCGCTCCATCCGCATCATCCTGCAGAAGCTGATCGACCCCGTCATCGTCGCCACCGCCGAAGCCAAGCAGTAACCCATTTCACCCCCCAACCGACACATGGCTGAAATCTCCGCTAAACTCGTCATGACCCTGCGTGAAAAGACCAACGCAGGCATGATGGAATGCAAAAAAGCTCTCACGGAAGCCGCTGGCGACCTTGAGAAGGCTGAAACCATCCTCCGCAAAAGCGGCACCATCAAGGCCGAGAAAAAGGCCGACCGCCAGACCAAGGAAGGCATCATCGCCTCCTACATCCACATGGCAGGCCGCATCGGCGTGCTCATCGAAGTGAACTGCGAGACCGACTTCGTCGCCCGCAATGACAACTTCCAGGCCATGGTGAAGGACATCTCCCTTCATATCGCCGCTTCGAACCCTCGCTACCTCCAGCGCGAAGATGTCCCTGCGGACCTCGTCGCCAAGGAGCGCGAGATCGGAGCCGAACTGTTCAAAGGCAAGCCTGCGAACATTGTGGACAAAATCGTCGACGGCAAAATGGAGAAATTCTATGCCGATAACTGCCTGCTCGAACAAGCCTTCATCAAAGATCCCGACCTCACCATCGCGAATCTGATCAAGGGCAAGATCACCGAGCTGGGCGAAAACCTCGTCGTGCGCCGCTTCGTGCGTTACGCCGTGGGTGAAGACCTCTAAGACGCTCGTTCGTTAACAAACTCACGAAAGGCGGTCGGCAACGACCGCCTTTTTTCTTGTTCGCGTAGCAAACCCAAGAGGATCGCAAAGGTATTTCATGAAGGATTGCCAGATATTTAGCTTTGCCAAAATACTCAATCCATGCAAAATTTCCGTAATTGGCATATTTGCTATGCGTGGATTCCCACAAATTGGCCTCACATGCCTGCGTCCTGTGCGCACCCCAATCCCATCGACCTCCGGTGGTGCCTGAGTGATGGGCACCACGGGCGGCAGCTTGTCGCAGGGCGGAGAAATCGCATCTTCTCTGAACTTTCGGTTTCCTCCTTCGCCAGATTCCTCCATTCTGCGCGCCCGCTTTTTGCCCTCTTCTGCCGTGAGCCAAACCCACCCCACTGACGACCTTCGCGTCGCTGAAATCCTTCCTCTCATCCAGCCCGCTCTGCTCATGCACGAGTTCCGTCTGGGGGAGCTGGAATCCGCATTCATCGAAGACTCGCGCAAACGTGCCGAAGCCATCCTGACTTTGAAGGATGACCGCCTGCTCGTCGTCGTCGGCCCTTGCTCGATTCACGACACCAAGTCGGCGCTCGAATACGCCCAGCACATCATTCAAGCACGCGAGAAATACGCTGCCGATCTTGAGATCGTAATGCGCGTCTATTTTGAAAAGCCGCGCACCACCGTCGGCTGGAAGGGTTTCATCAACGATCCGCATCTCGACGGCTCCTTCGACATCAATGGCGGCCTCCGTGGCGCGCGCGATCTCCTGATCAAGCTCACCAAGCGCGGCGTTCCTGCCGGTACAGAATTTCTCGACGTGATCACCCCGCAGTACATCGCCGATGTGGTCTCATGGGGTGCCATCGGCGCACGCACCACCGAAAGCCAGGTGCATCGCCAGCTCGCCTCCGGTCTGTCCATGCCAGTGGGTTTCAAAAACGGCACCGACGGCGGCATTCAAGTCGCGCTGGATGCCATCGAGGCCGCCAAAGGCCAGCACTGCTTCCTCTCGGTAACCAAGGACGGCGTCGCCGCCATCGTAAACACCAAGGGCAACAACGCCTGCCACGTCATCCTGCGCGGTGGCAAAGCCGGCACGAATTTCGATGCGGCCTCCATCAAGACCGTCGCGGACCAGCTCACTTCGCGCGGTCTCCCCGCCAGTGTCATGGTGGATTGCAGCCACGGCAACAGCCTCAAGGACTACCGCAAGCAGCCCCTCGTCTCCACCTCTCTCTCCGAACAAATCGCCGCAGGCAGCAAAGCCATCACTGGTGTCATGATCGAAAGCCATCTCGTCGAAGGCCGTCAGGACACCAAGCCCGGCCAGCCGCTCACCTACGGCCAGAGCATCACCGATGCCTGCGTCTCCTGGGAGACCACCACCGGAATGCTCGACGAACTCGCCGCCGCCGTCCGCGCACGTCGTAGCAAATGACTTTCACCCGTGATCATCTCCTGCGCCTCGCGCAAGGCCGCATCCTCGTGGTGGGAGATGTTATGCTCGACCACTTCATCTGGGGCCATGTCCGTCGCATTTCGCCGGAGGCCCCCGTGCCCATCGTGGAAGTCACCCGTGAGGAATTCTATCCCGGTGGTGCCGCCAATGTCGCTCGCAACATCTCGCCCTTCTCGCCAAACACCCATCTCATGGGCCGCGTCGGCAAGGACATGGCTGCAGACAAGCTCCGCGCACTCCTGATCGAAGACAAGGTCGATCCAGCCCCGCTGCTCGTGCATGACACGCTGCCCACCATCTCCAAAGCCCGCGTGTCCGCTCGCCAGCAGCAGATCGTCCGTGTCGACCGCGAGAAACTGCTGCCACTGACCGATGACGAACTCATCGAGGTTGAGCAGCGCCTGCGTGAACTCGCCCCCCATCTCGACGCCATCATTCTGGAAGACTACGGCAAAGGCTTCATGACCGAGAAGCTCATGCAACTTGTCGCCAAGATCGCCGCGGAGTACAAACTCATCGTTACCGTCGATCCTTCTCCACGCAATCCATTGCCCTGGGCCGGCGTTTCGCTCGTGAAACCAAACCGTCTCGAAGCCTTTGCTGCCGCCGGTCTCGAAGATCATCTGCTGACCGAAGCCCCTCTCGAAAACAACGAACTCCTCGAAGTGGGCCGTGTGCTCCTCGCCAAATGGAACGTCGCCAGTGTCCTCGTCACTCTTGGTGAGCAGGGGATGATGCTGTTTGAGCGCGGTCAGCCTCCGCATCATATCCCCACTCGTGCACGTGAAGTCTTCGATGTCTCCGGCGCCGGCGACACCGCCATCGCCCTGCTCACACTCGCTCTCGCCAGCGGTCACAGCCTGCGCGAAGCCGCTGATATCTCGAACCACGCCAGCGGCATCGTCGTTGGCAAGCTCGGCACCGCCACATTGACGCCAGACGAGTTGCTGGCAGCCTTCTCATCCAAATGAGCACCGAATTCGCCTCTCTTTTTAAGACACATCTCAGCGAGCATCAGGACGCCATCGCCAAATTGAGCGCGATGAGTGATCAGATCGCTCCGCTGGCCGACGCCTGGCTCACCGCCTTGAAAGACGGGAAGAAAATCATCTTCTTCGGCAACGGGGGCAGCGCCGCCGATGCGCAGCATCTCGCCGCTGAACTCGTCGTGCGTTACCGCATCAACCGTCCGGCCCTTGCCGGTTTCGCCCTGACCACCGACACCTCGATCCTCACGGCTCACAGCAACGATTTCGGCTACGACACCGTCTTTTCGCGTCAGATCGAAGCGCTCGCTCAGCCGGGGGATGTGGTTCTTGGCATTTCCACCTCAGGCACGAGCAAAAACGTTCTCCTCGGTCTTCAGGCTGCCAACAAACGCGGCTGTGTCACCATCGCCTTCACCGGCGAAAAAGGCGCAGATTGCGCTGCTGAAGCCAAACTGAGCTTCAAAGCGCCCTCCGCCATCACCGCACGCGTTCAGGAATGCCACCTCCTCATCGGGCATCTCCTCTGCGATGTTGCGGAGCAAAGCTTCGCGGCGGCTTAAAGCCCGCGTTTCGCGTCCTTCATGGCCGCTGGCAGTCACATCATCAAAACGTTCTCGCTGGCGACGACGCTGCGTGTGGCACGGCTTGCACTGAGCTTCGCGCTCACCTGTGCGCTGGCGCGTTATCTTGGCGGCAGTGGCTTCGGCCAGATCGCCGTCGCCATGGCCGTCGTGTCGATTCTCCTGAGTGTCGGCGAACTCGGCTTCGCCCGCTACACCGTGCGCGAGCTCATGAAGCAGGACGCAGATCAATCCGCCGTGCTCGGCACCACGATCACGGCCCGGTTCATTGTTTCCGCATCACTCTTCGCCGGTTTGATCGCATGGATCGGCTGGCGCAAACCGGAAGGCACGCTGCTGCTCGTCGTTTATGGCATGCAGTTGCTCACCAATCCTGCCACCGAAATCTTTGCATGGCTGGAAGCTCATGGCCGTGTGGCACAGTCCGTTGTTGCCCAGTTTACCGGCTTCATCGTCAGCGCCGCCTGCATTGCGGCGGGTATCTGGTATCAGGCACCACTGTGGTTTTTTGCCCTGACCTATGCGCTTGAAGGCTGGATCTTCATCTCTCTCAGCGCACTCGTTTTCCATCGTTGCGGCGGCAGCGTCAAATGGGGTGCCTTTCAATTCTCACGCGCCTTCGCCCTTGTCAGCCGTTCGTGGCCTGAACTTGCCTCCCAAGCAGCATTGATCCTGCTGTTCCGTCTCGATACCATGATGATCGAATGGCTGCGTGGCGCTGAGGAGGCCGGCGTCTACGGTGCAGCCGTGCGCGTTTCTGAAATGGCCTACTTCATGCCGGGCATCCTTGCCACCCTGTTCCTGTCGCGTCTGATGCAGGATCGTCAGAACACTGCTGAACGCTTTGAAAAAAGCGTGGTCGATTACTTTTCTGCCTCCGTCGTACTCGCTTTTGCCGTGGCAGTCGGTCTACTGCTGGTTTCTCCCTGGATGTCGTTTGCATTCGGCAAGGAATTCGCCCGCAGCTCTGAAATGCTGCGTGTGCACGCCTGGGCCTTCATTCCGTATGCCATCGGCATCGCCCGAACGCAGATTCTGACGGTGGAAGACAAGCTGGCCGCAAACCTCCCTTCTGTCATCGTTGCCGTCGTGGTGAACGCCTCGCTCAACATGCTGTGGATTCCCGCGCATGGCGGTGTGGGCGCGGCATGGGCGACGCTGGTTTCCTACACGCTGGCCTGGGTGGTGTGGACCTATCTCTCACCTTGGCTCCGCCTGAACGTCTCCGGCCTCATGACTCGTGCTTTCATGGGCCTGCCGCGTTTCACGCTGCTGCGCATGCGGTCGCTGCTGCACTCCTGATTATTTTATGCAAAGCAGGGCATTGATCATCTTTCTTGGCGGCATCGGCGCCATTTACGTCATGCTGTCCGTGCTGCTCGGTGGCGGCAACACCATCGGCGCGCTCGCGCAGTTTCTCTCCATCGGCTCATTCATCCTCGCTGTGCTTCAGCCGCGCCTGGCACTCTATCTAATGGTGCTCTACGCGGGTTATAGCGATCTGCTCAAGCGCATGATGGTCTTCGACGGTCATGTCACCATGAACGACATCATGTGGGTGCGTGCTCTCTGCCCGCTGACCCTGGCCGGCATCTGCATCGGCACCTTGGTGCGTTCACTTCATGACGGCAGCCTGCATCACAAGCGCAAGCTCGTTTCGCTGCTCGTCTGCTTCCTCGGTTTCATCGTTTCCGGTGTGTCTGCATTGCGCAGTGGCAGCGGTTTCAATGCGGCCGCCACGCAGCTCGCGGACGGTGCGGCCTACATGTTCCTGCTGTTCGTGGTTCCCTGCATCTTCCGCACTCCGGCCCAGATCATCGCCTTCATCAAATACTGTCTCATCGTCTTCATTCCCGTCGCTCTGTACGGCATCAAGCAGCAGATCTTCGGCCTCAGTGACTTCGAAATCGAATACCTGCAGTCAGGCCTCACGGTGCTCTCCAAGCATCTCGATGACGTCCGTCCCCGCCCATTCTCCACCTTGGTGGACAGCTCTCCCTTTGGCACCACTTGCGCAGTCTGCGCCTGCCTGGCGCTCATGGTGCGCCGCCATCATCGCGACACCGGCACCCGGGCTTGGGGCGGAATGGGTTTCGTGCTTTTCACGCTCTTCGTGGTCGCCTGCATTGCCAGCATGGCGCGTATTGCCAACATCAACTGGATCCTGCCCATCCTGCTGCTGCCGGTGCTGCGCAGCGCACGCGGCACCGCGACTCTTTACGCCACCGTTGCCACCATGTTCGTCACCGCCTGCATTTTTGCTCAGGAACTCATCAACGCCGTCACCCGGCTCACACTCTGGGCGCTCGAAAACTTTGGCGGCACCGCCATCGGTGTGCAGTTTTCACGCTTCTGGACCATCTGCGACCGCCTCGACGGCATGCATGACATTGCGCACAACCCGCTCATGTGGACCATGTTCGGTTACGGCACCAAAGGCGCGGCTGACATGCATGAGGCAAAATTGGTTGCCAGCCATGATCTCATATCCAATCTGCTTCTCGAAATAGGCTGGCTGCCACTCGGCATCCTTCTCATCATTGCGGCATTTGCCCTGCATTCGTTTCATCGCAGTGTGCTCGGGCTGCGCGGCACTCCCGTCTTCAGCATCTGCCTCTGGATGGTTGGCATCTTGTTCGGCCTCCTGGTCCACAATATTTATGCCGGCAATGTCACCTCCACATTCCCGGTGAATTTCTTCTGCTGGTTCATCGCCGGCGGGCTGAATTCCTGCATCATTTACCAGGAGGCTCTGCGCGTGAAAAAGAAGCAGCCGGAACAGCCCGCACCTCAGGTGCAACACCCTTCCTTTGCGCATGCTGCCACGGCGCCGTTCAATCGAAACCTTCCCTATGGCTGATTTGTCACAATTAGTCGTGCTGGGGCCGCATGGCCTCTACGATTACAGCGGCAGGCCGCGTCGCTTCATGGACGCGGTGCCGATGCCTGCCCATGGAAAGGCCTTGATCGGCGCATGGTATCAAAATGATGAACAGCTCGAATGCGAGTATCACCGCAAACAGTGCGGTGCTCTCCGTCGCCTTAGCGCCGCATTTCGCCTTGTCTGGAAAAACTACGCCGCCCTTCGTCAGGCGCGCATGATCTATTGCCTCAATGGCATGGATTACACGGTTCTGCTCCTGCTCTCCCGCTGCGGCCTGTTTCGCACCGATGGAAAAATCATTCGTCGTGTCGCTTACCACGATCCCGCGCTGCAGAGGCTCGCTTCCAGTCTGCAAAATGCCGCACCGGCTTTTCAGGTCGAGTGCATCACATCCGAGCAGTTCGCCGCCACATCCCAGCGCCTGGGTTCACACCGGGTGATTTTACGACCATGGAAAATCGACACTGGCTGGTTTCAGCCCGCGGATGATGTGCCGAAAACCCGCGCCCTGCTTCCTGGCAACATCAGTCGTGACGAAGACATCGTGGCACCACTCCTGCATCGGGGGCTATCCATCACACGCATTGCTCGCATTCCGTCTGTGCACGAGCGCTTTGCCTCCGAAATTGCCAATCCGCGTTTTGAACTCGTCGTAAATGCCTCACATCGTGAGTACCTGGAATACTTGCATGCTGCTCCCATGGTGCTGCTCCCCATTCTGCCCTGTGACAATCCTGCGGGACTCACCGCTGCGATGGAGGCCATCTCCGCCGGCGTGCCGGTCCTCGCCAATCACAGCATGGGCCTCACCGAGCTCTTTTCAGAGTGCCAGTATCCCGTACCGATGCTCCCCACTCTCGATCCCGACGCCTGGGCGCGGGCGTGTCATCAGGTCGAAGATCAGCGCGACTCTCCCGATTTCCTGTCCGCACTGGAAACTTCACGTCAGCTCCTCCTCAAACGTCACAGCATCCTGCCTGCGGGTGAAGACTGGGCTCAAATTTTTGCCGAGGCATGCGCTGCTGATCCAGCCGTCTGTGTGTCAGCCTTTGGCGCAGCCTCATCTCCCGCATGAGACCCGGCCTGTTGCTCATCGGCCACACCTACGCCGCGCTCGAAAATCGCAAAAAGCTGCAGGCGCTCGCCGCGCATTTCGAACTCGTCTGCGTCACCTCCACTCCCGAGCAGCACCTGGTTCTAGGTCGTCCTTCCTCCGACTTCGACAACGACTCCGACGCCCCCACGCGCAACTACCAGCTCATCCGCCTGCCGCGCTCAGGCAAAACCAGCACCACCTTTCACTACTCTGGCCTCGCCGCCGTCATGCGATCTCGCCGCTTCGATGCGGTCCTCGTCGAAAATGAACCCTGGGCCCGCGTCTGCTGGCAGGCACGATTGTTGAAAGCCCTGTTCCAAGCTCAAGCCCTGTTCGGTGAGTTCACCTGGGAAAACGTTGAGCGCCCTGGCTGGAAGGGACTCATGCTCGCTCCCATCTATCGTGCCATGACTGCCACGACCGACTTCATCATCGCTGGCAATGAAGCCGCTTCACAGCTCGTGCAAAAGCATGGCGCACGTGCAGACAATGTCCTCGTCTCTCCACAGCTCGGCGTCGATCTCGACAATCATCAGCCGGCTTCCTCAGCCGAGCACGCAGCACTGCGCCAGGGCTGCGGCTTGCCAGCAGACGCTTTCATCGTCGGCTACTGCGGTCGATTGACTGAAGAAAAAGGTCTCCATGAATTGCTCCAGGCCTGCGATGCATTGCAGAACGTTCATCTTGCCATTCTCGGTTCCGGCAGACTCGAATCCTGGCTCAAGGAACAGCAGCAAGCACGGCCATGGCTGCATTTGCTGCCGCCACGTCCGCATTTCGAGATTCCCGCTTTCCTGCGCTGCCTGAATGTCTTCGTGCTCGCCAGCAAGCCGGTTCGCACCATGCAGCTCTGCTGGGAGGAGCAGTTTGGCCATGTCCTCATCGAGGCCATGGCCTGCGGCGTCGCCACCATCGGCTCCAGCAGCGGTGCCATCCCCGAGGTCATCGGCTACGAGGAAGCCGTTTTTCCTCATGGCGATGCCGCTGCTCTGGCGGGGCGCATTCGAGGTGTGATGAATGACTCCACCATCGCTCAGAGCCAGCTCGACCGCACTCGCAGCCTCTACACCCATGAGGCCGTCGCAGCACAGTGGGCCGCATTCATCCATCACCAGCTCGCCGCATGAGCAGTTATCGCGACATCCTCTATCGCAACTACTCCGCCTCCTTTGAAGGTCAAAAGGCGCTCGATGCCGGCATGCAGCATGCTCAATACGAGGCGACCTACGCTCATCTGCCTACAGACCGCAGTTCCAGCATCGTCGATCTCGGCTGTGGCAAAGGCGAGTGGATGGCGTGGATGTCCTCCAAAGGCTTCACCCAGCTTACCGGTGTTGATCTTTCCCCCTCTGACCTCGCCATTGCCCGGCAAAACGATCCCGATCGCAATTGGGTCGAGGAAAACGTCATCACCTTCCTCGAATCACACACCGCTGCGTTCGATCTCCTGCATGCGAAGGACATCATCGAGCACTTCACCAAAGACGAGTTCATCCGCTTCCTGGCCGCCGCCAGAAACGCGCTCAAACCGGGCGGAAAATTGTGGATGGTCACCTTCAATGCCCAGAGCCCCATGTCCTCCGTCACCCGCTACGGTGACTTCACACATGAGACCGGCCACACGCCCAGCAGCCTGGCTCAGTGCCTCCGGGCCTGCGGCTTTCACGAAGTTCGCGTCTCTGGCTTGCATTACTGCTCATCCAGCCTCGGCGGGCGTTTGCGCTCCTTGCTCGGCAGCTTGGTTTATGGCTTCTGCCGCGTGCTCATCCAGCTTCGGCATGGCAAAGGACCTCAGACTCCGGGCATCGACCGCATGACGGCCAGGCCGGATCTCTTTGTCGAAGCGGCGAAAGCCTGATTTCATGTTTCAAAGGCTCTCCAACGCCCTCAGCGGCCTGCGTGCCATCAGCCAGTTTGATCGGGTGTTATTCACGCTCTGCCAGCGACTGCTCGGTCGACGCCTTGGCTGGACGATGTATTCGAAACGTCGGCTTACGTTTCTGGTCGATCATCTCGCGGGTGATCAAAGCGGCACCCGTGACTGCATTGCCGGTCCGATGTATCGGGAACTGTTCAAGGAAATGCAGTTGCCTCGGCAGTTGCGGCTTCTTGACCTCGGCGCCAACGGCGGCGGTTTCCCCCTGCTTTGCCTCGATCTCGGCTTCGAACTCTCCGATCTCACCTGCGTCGAGGTGAATCCCTTCACCCATTCCCGGCTCACTCTGAACATCAGACACAACGTTGGTCTTCGGCCAAAGATTCTGAACGTCGCCATCGGCGGTCATCCACGTGAGCTCACGCTTTCTTTCCCAACCGGCGGCACCGGTTTTTCCATCTATGGCTCAGCGGACGGCGTCACGAATGAAGAGGCCATCATCGAGGTGCTTACGTTTGATGAAATCATGTCTCGCGGCTTCGCTGACGGGGCCGTGGATCTTTGCAAGATGGACGTCGAGGGCGCTGAGTACGAAGTCTTCCTCGGCGACTCCTCCGCTAGCCTGCGACTTGTCCATTATCTCGTCATCGAAATTCACGCAGCAGAGCCGGCAAAGCAGGACGCCCTCCACAGAAAGCTCACGAGCTATGGTTTTGATCGCATCAAGACCTCCTCCGCCTGCGATGACGTTCATCTGTTCGTCAATCGCCAGTGGTCGGACTCAAGCCGCCGCTAACCTCGTTTCGATCCTCCGATGCACCTCATCCACACTCCAGCGGTCCATGCAGGCCATCGGCCGCTGCGTGTTCTGACAGGCATTCACGGGATGCGAAAGCAGATCACAAGGCTGGCAGGCCAGTTTGGGATCACGAAGAATATCAAAACCGTCCGTATGCCAAGGCGGATCCCAATTGGGAGTCGAAGGCCCGTTGAAGATCGTTCCAGGAACACCGAGTGCCGAAGCGAGGTTCATCGGTCCCGAGTTGTTGCCGATGAAGTGCCTCGCACCCGCCAGCACGCGCACCAGTTCATCCAGAGACCCAGGTTTCACTCTTCGCACCTCCGGCTTCAACATTTCCTCCCCAGGTTCGCCCTGTTCAAACCACGTCACCGCATGCTGGGCAGACAGCCGGTTCGCCAGCTCGACCCCGCGTTCCAGCGGCCACCGTTTGTAGGCGCGGCTCGCACCCGCATGCATCACCACCGAACCATGTTCTTCACGGCCAAAGGCGCTCAAGTCTGGAGGGGGCATTTTTTCTGGCAAAGCAGGCAGTTTCAAACGACCAATCAGTGCCTGCGCGATGCGCCAGTTATAGATCGCCACATGTTCCTGACCATCCGTGGGCACGCGGAGATTCAGCAGCGCATTCAGCTTCACTCGCTCGGACAGTGGCCCGACGCTCATTCGGGCACCGCTGCACCTTGCGAGCATGTGCGCCACACTTCCCTGATCACCACCGAGCAGGCATGCGTCCGGCTTGAGGGTTCGAATATCCCGCCAAAAACGCCACAACCTCGCGGGATGTCTCCACGCGCCATTAAAATCCGCAGTCACGTAAGTGATGACTTCCACCTTAGGACAGCAGACTTCATACAACCTCGCCGCCGTCGGACTCGTCAGCACCACAATGCGCCATTCCGGATGCGCCGCCACAAGCGACTGCACGACAGGCAGATACACGACGTTGTCGCCGAGTTGGTTCACTTTGGAAATGAGCAGCGTCTTGAGCATTGGATATTTTGACAGGCTTGCCTTTGAATCTCATCCCAACGACTCAGCCTTACTGCCTTGCATGTGACCCCGTGGCCTGCTTGGCTTGCAGCATCGCACTGCTAACTTTTGCCTTCAATGAAATTCAAATGTGGGTGGACCAGTTAAAGAAATTACTAATGAAGCTGCGGGTCGGTGACGAATTTGGCGATTCCTTTCTCCACCAATCATCATGAGTCGTTTGCGCACATCTTCATGGCTAGTGCTGGCGCTTCTGGCGGTCAGTGGCTTGCTCCTGATTGCCATGCAGCCTTACGCGGCAGGTTACGGCCATGTCCGCAAGACGATCCTCGACGAACTGCTCATGCAGTGGAAGGACCCCACCTGGCAGCACGGCGCGTTGCTGCCGTTCATTGTCGGCTTCCTGCTCTGGCGGCGTCAAAAGGAGGTCGCTCAGCTTCCACTCGCCTCAAATCGCTGGGGTGTGACGCTGATCATCTTTGCATTGTTTCTCTACTTCGCCGGATTTCGCGCCAACAACTTCTACTGCGGCTACTTGGGAATCATGACTTTGATCGCTGGCGCATCGCTGTGGCTCGAAGGATTTCAGCGAAGCCGCGCAAGGTTTTTCGCCTGGCTGATGCTCGGCTTCATGTGGCCGCTGCCATTTCTGGAGGAGGGCATCGGCTACCAGATGCGGCTTCTTATGGTGAAGACCACGGGCTTTGTCCTCAATGCCGTGGGCGTCGATTCCCTCGTATCCGGCACCGCGCTGCAATCCATGCCCAACATCGAATTGGGCCGCAAACCCGGCGACTTGTTCAGCGTGGGCATCGCCGCACCCTGCTCTGGCATGCGCTCGTTGTTTGCCCTGCTTGTCGTCGGCGCGTTGTTCAGCTATTTCCGCCAGCGAGTGATGTGGCGCAGGTTCGTTCTGTTCAGCATGATCCTGCCCATCGCCATCGTGGCAAACATGGCGCGTATCCTGGTCTTGATCTTCTCGGCCATGGCCTTCGGTCAGCAATGGGCCATTGGTGATGCTCAAAAAGAAGTGTCCACTTTCCACGAATTCACCGGCATTGTGGTCTTCCTCGTGGCTCTGCTGCTCCTTCAGTTCGCTTCCTGGCTCCTGAATCGCTTCTGCGGAGGCGCAGACTGCAAACGCTCTCGCACCGTCTCACGTCAGGTGGTTGCCCCCGTTTTATGATCGCGCGTGCCTTCATGATCCTGTTTCTCTGCGGCATGACCTTGATGCTCTGCCAGTACTCACCTGCGATGAAAGGTGGAGATGAAGCGGGCGTGCTGTCTGAGCTCCCAATGGTCGCAGGCGATTTCGTTGGCGAAAGCGAATCACCGAGTGACAAGGAGCTCGAATTGCTCCCCAGCGACACGATCATCGTGAAACGCGAGTATCGCACTCCAGGTCGCCGCACTGAGCACCGCGATCTCGCCCACGTATCCCTCGTCATTGCAGGAAATGACAGCCGCAGCATCCATCGCCCCGAAGTCTGCCTCGACGGTCAGGGGTGGACGGTCACTGATTCCAGCGTACGCGAGGTCAAACTCCTCTCTGGCGATGTTTTGAAAGTACGCGACCTCGCCATTGAGCGTGAAGTGCTGCTCGGCAACGGTACAAAGCTGCCGTTGCATGCCCACTACGTTTATTGGTTCGTCGGTGCGGATGTCAGCACCCCAAGCAATCTGGAACGCCAGATTCTCAGCTTTCGTGACAACGTTTTGCGCAACGTGAACCACCGCTGGGCCTATCCTTCCGTCATGGCGTATGTCACGGACAATCTCACGCCACAGCAAAGTGGTGAACGTCGTCGTAACGATGAGGATACAGTTAAAATGATTCTCTCCCTCATCCGCAGCCTTGCGCCAAGGTTCCAAAAAGACCTGATGACTACCTTATGATTCAAAAACTCACATCTCAGCTGCAGCAGCTGGGACGCGTCGCCGTTGCCTACTCCGGCGGCGTTGACAGCACGCTTGTTCTGAAAGCCGCGCTGGATGCATTGGGCTCTGAAAATGTCATCGCCCTTCTCGCTGTCTCTCCCAGTTTGCCTCAAAGCGAAAAAGACGAAGCCGTCGCGCTCGCCCAACAGCTTGGTGCACGCCTCGAACTGCTGCCAACCGAAGAAGTAAACGACCCTGCCTATCAGGCCAATGCGCCAAATCGCTGCTACTTCTGCAAAGACCACGTCTATCGCTCCCTGCGTCAGTTTGCACAGCAAAACGGCATCGAGCACGTGCTTGATGGCATGAATGCCGAGGACACACTCGATGTGCGCCCCGGTCGTGCTGCTGCTCGCGAATTAAAAATCCTCAGTCCGTTGCATGACCTCGGTTTCAGCAAGCAAGACGTGCGTTACGTCGCCAAAGCCCTGGGTCTGCCAAACTGGGACAAGCCCGCCGCCGCCTGCCTCGCCTCCCGCGTTCCCTATGGCACGAGCGTCACCCCAAAACTGCTCTCGCAGATCGAGCGCGCCGAGGCCGCACTCTTTGATCTCGGTTTCCGTGAACTCCGCGTGCGTCATCATGGCGATGTCGCCCGCCTCGAAGTACCCGAGGCCGATCTGCCGCGCGCATTGCAGTACCGTGAGGCCATCACCACCGCGCTGCGTGCGACCGGTTACACCTACATCACGCTTGATCTCGCCGGGTTGCGCACAGGCAGCATGAACGAGGTGCTCAAAGCCCGCTCCGCATGAACGAATCAATTCTGCGTGATCTGCTCGCTCAAGTCAGCACTGGTACGCTGCCTCCTGGTCAGGCGCTTGAAAGCCTACGCACCCTGCCGTTTGCCGAGGTCGGCCAAGTGCTGGCCGATACGCATCGCATGATCCGCCAGGGCTTTCCTGAAGCCGTGTACGCCGAAGGCAAAACGCTCACCCAAACCACGGATGCCCTCACCGCCCTCGTCGCTGCCCATGGCAGTGCGCTCGCCACCCGCGTGAAGCCCGAAGTCGCCGCTCTGCTGCAGCAGCGATTTCCCATCGGCAGCTATGACAGTGTTTCGCGTCTGTATCGCATCGGGCAGATGAGTGGCTCTTTCCCATCGGCACCTGTCGCAGTGGTCTGCGCTGGCACCTCCGATCTGCCGGTTGCCGAGGAAGCCGCGCAGACCCTCGAATTCGCCGGTGCAAACGTCAAACGCATCACTGATGTCGGTGTCGCGGGTTTGCATCGCCTGCTGGCCCGTCTCGATGACTTGCGAGCTGCGAGCATCGTCATCGCCATCGCCGGCATGGAAGGCGCGCTGCCCAGCGTCCTCGGCGGACTCGTTGCCGCTCCGGTGATCGCAGTGCCAACCAGTGTTGGCTATGGCACAAATCTGCATGGTATCTCCGCCCTTCTCAGCATGCTCAACTCCTGCGCCAGCGGCCTAACCGTCGTGAATATCGACAACGGTTTTGGCGCAGCGATGGCGGCATTGCGCATGCTGAACATGCAGCCGAAAGAATGAATCATGTCTCTCGAAGACACCCTCTATCCGCTGCTCAAACTCTATGAGGCAGCACCGCAGCCGGTGAAGTCACTGGCAGGACGGGCGTTTCGGGCGATTCCGTCGTCCCTGCGCTACGGCCCGGCCTACACCCGTTTTCAAAACGAAGCGCGCGAAGTGGAGACATGGGATGCGGAGACCATCCGGCGCTACCAAATCGCAGCATTGCGGGATTCGTTGATGGCTGCAGCAAAAGGGCCGTTTTATGCAGACCGCTTTGCAGCATGTGGCGTTGACCCTTCAAAATTTGAGACGCTGGAGCAATTGACCGACTACCCGCTGCTGACAAAGCAGGATCTGATTTTGCATCGCGAGCAGATGGTCAATCCGGATTTCGACGCAAAGCAACGTCTCTACATCACCACCGGCGGATCAAGCGGTGTGCCCGTGGGTTTCTATCTGCACAAGGGTGTCAGCCGTCCAAAGGAGCAGGCCTATCTGGAGGCACAATGGTCGCGGCGTGGCTATCGCGTCGGAGACCGCGTGGCAGTGATTCGTGGAGGCGTCACATCGAGCAAGGCCGATGGTGCCATCAGCTATTACGATGCCACACGGAACTGGCTCATTCTCTCATCCTATCATCTCACGCTGGAGCGCCTGCCCGAGTACGTGGCCGCATTAAACCGCTTTCGCCCGCAGCACCTGCATGCATATCCGAGCGCGGCACTCATGCTGGCGCGCGGACTGGAGCAGACAGGCCTGAAGCTCGGCTTCAAGCTGACATCTCTTCTCTGCGGCTCGGAGAAACTCACCGCAGAATCACAGCAATACCTGGAGCACTTCTTCGAAGCGCCCGTCTTGCATTGGTATGGCCACAGCGAACGCATCGTGCTTGCCGCACAGGGCCGCACATCCAACCATCTTCACTTCTGGCCCACCTATGGCTTCGTCGAGTTCGGCGATCCAGATGCCGAAGGAAACCGCGAAATCATCGGCACCTCCTTTCATAACCACGTCATGCCGCTCATCCGGTATCGCACCGGAGACTATGCGAAAATCACGGATGGCGAAGCTTCAGAAATAGTGGGCCGCGATTACGAATACCTCGTCAGCGCCACCGGTCGCCGCATCTCACTCACTGCCATCAACATGCATGACCGCATCTTCGACGGCCTGCTCGCCGTGCAGTTCTTTCAAGAACACGAAGGCACGATGGAATGCCGCTTTCAACCCGGGCCACAATGGCAAAGCAGTCGGGAGCAGGCAATGCAGGCGGGCTTGTTGAAAAAACTCGGCGATGACTTCACACTCACCTTGCGGCAGGTGCCAGAAGTAGAAAAGACCAGCTCGGGCAAGCACAAGTGGCTGGTGAGCGAGCTGAAACAGTGATTTGAACACCCTTTGATGAAACAACTCGCCCAATACCAAGATGGACGTCTTGAACTGCAGGAGGTTCCTGCACCGGTGCCGCCTCCCGGAGGGATTCTAGTGCGGACGACGTACTCGGTGATCTCGCCGGGGACCGAACGGATGAAAGTCGAGCAGGCGCGGATGTCGCTGCTGCAAAAGGCGAAAGCGCGGCCGGATCAGGTCAAGAAGGTGATCGATACCGCGAAGACTCTAGGCTGGAAGGCCGCGTTGCAAAAAGTGCGTAACCGTCTCGAATCGCCAACGCCGCTGGGTTACTCAGCTGCGGGAATTGTCGTGGCAGTGGATGAGTTGAACGCACGCTTCCATGTGGGCGATCGCGTGGCCTGCGGCGGCGCTGAATGTGCGTTTCATGCAGAGATGATCGCGGTGCCTGATCTGCTCGCCACACCCATTCCCGAAGGCGTGGCAGACTCGCAGGCCGCCTACACGACGCTGGCCTCCATCTCCATGGAAGCAGTCCGCCAAAGCGGCGCTCGGCTCGGCGAGCGTGTGCTCGTGATGGGGCAGGGGCTCGTGGGTCTGCTCGCGACGAGCTTGTTGAAGGCTTCCGGTGCTCGGGTGATGTCTGTGGATTTTGTCGCCGATCGTTTGCAAACCTCACTCGCCATGGGCGCCGAGCGTGTGGTCAATCCCACACAATCAAAGCTCGAAGACGAAGTGCGCTCATGGACAGGCGGCCACGGTGTGGATGCCGTGCTGCTTTGTGTCGGCGGCAAAGGTCGCGATGCAGCGGATAGCGCCATCTCCTGCCTGCGTGATCGTGGCGTGATGGTGATCGTAGGCATCTACGATGCCGAGTTGTCGTGGAAGACCGCCTACATGAAGGACATTCAGGTGCGCTACTCACGCAGCTACGGCCCGGGGCGCTATGACCCGCAGTATGAATGGGGCGGCCAGGATTATCCCATCGGGCATGTGCGCTGGACCGAGAACCGAAACTTCGAAGCCTGCCTGGAACTGATGCGCACAGGCCAGCTGGATTTGAAACCGGTAACGACGCGCAGAGTTGGGTTTGGCGATGTCCTGGAAGTTTACGACCAGCTCGAAAGCGAGCTCGGAGTGGTGATCGAGTATTGTAGTGCCGGCTTCAGCCGGTCCGATGACGAAATGCTCAAGTCATCCCCCGAGTCTCCGGACCGCCCAAAAACTAAACTACAAAGCAGCGTTGAAACTCTCGATGTCATCGGCGCGGGCAATTTTGCACGCACGATGCTGCTGCCGCATGTGAAGGGGAAGATCGCACTCGGAACCATTGTGAATGCGACGGGCCTCTCGGCACGGCATGTGAAGGAGAAGTTTGGTTTCGCTCAAGCGGAGACAGACTCGGCGAAGGTGTTTGACCATGCATCCGCCGCCGTGATGATCGGCACCCGGCATCATCTCCATGCACCGCTGGTGCTAAAGTCGCTACAAACCGGGAAACAGGTATTCGTGGAAAAGCCACTGTGCCTGACACCTGAAGAACTGGCGCAAATCGACACAGCCATGCTTGAATCAAAAGGCGGCGTGATGGTGGGTTTCAACCGCCGCTTTGCTCCAGCGACAGTGGCAATGATGGAGGTGTTGAAAACTGTTTCGGGCTCGAAGACACTGGCCTTTCACGTGAATGCCGGCGTGCTCGCGCCGGATCACTGGTATGCGAACGTTACCGAAAGCGGCGGGCGTGTGGTGGGAGAAGCCTGTCACTTCTTTGACTTTGCCTGCCATGTCCTCGGCAAACCTGTGAAAGTCACCGCGCAAACAGTGGGCCGGCCAAAAGTTCCAGACTCAGTCACGGCACAGATCGAGTTTTCGGACGGCTCATCAGCTCAGGTGATATACTCCGCCGAAGGCGACTCGGCCTTTCCCAAGGAAACCTTCCGCGTATTCGCGAGCGGTCTGGTATGCGAATGCGAGAACTTCATGAAGCTGTCGATATTCAAACAGCGCAAAGTGACGGTGAAAAAATTCGCCTCAAAGGGACATGCCGAAGAAATGGCGGCATGGTTGGCATTCCTCAAGGACGGAGCGGCGCATCCGCTGCCGTACGAACAAGCGCGGCAGAGCATGCGGCTGACGTTTGCAGTGCTTGAGTCGATTCGTGAAGGACGAAGCATCGACTTGCGATGAGCGTGGGCTGGTACATGCAACGTTTGCGTGCGATGAGCGTGAGCGAGATCGCTCGTCGTGTCACAGAGCGCCTGGGCCGGCGAAACGAGATCGCCAATCTCCGGCGCATCTCTCGCAAACCATGGGACGGCACCTTCACCGAGGTTCCAAAGCTGCCATGGCGTGACCGTGTGCCGCCCGAATTGCGCAAACAGCTGGCCGTGGATGCGGAGAAACTGATGCGTGGCGAGTGGGAACTGTTCGGCTGGAAGTGTGTCGAAGTTGGGGCACCACCATGCTGGCACCGCGATGCGACCCTGGGTGTCGTGATAGATCCCGACACCCCGGCACAAAAACTGGATCATCGCCACCTGGAGCACGATGCGGATGCACGAGCCATCTGGGAGATCAATCGCTGGAGCGAAATGACGCGCATGGCGATGCACAGCGCCCTGAACGGCGACGTGCATGCGATCCGCGTTTCACAGCTTTGGCTGGAGGACTGGTGCGAACGCAACCCGCCGGGACATGGCATCAATTGGACGAGCCCGCTGGAGGCAGGGCTGCGGCTCATGAATTTCTGCTGGTTTGATGCGCTGGTGCGCGGCTGCAATGATCCCGAACTCGCCCGCAGGCAGGATGAACTCACCGCACGCATCGTTCCCGCGCATGCGTGGTGGATCTGGCGTCGCCGATCGTTCGGTTCCTCAGCAAACAATCACCTCATTGGCGAACTGAGCGCACTGGTGATGGCCATTGCGCGCTGGCCCGCGCTCGTACGCATGATCCGTCCAGCGCAGCATGTGGTGCAGTTGCTGGAGCATGAGATTTTGCAGCAGTTCGCCGCCGATGGCGGCAATAAGGAACAGGCGTTGCATTACCACCTGTTTGCATGGGAAATGTGCTGGCATGCAGGAACGGCTGCTGGCGGATTCAAGCCGGAAGTGCAGGAGCGATTAACCCAGGCTGCGCAGTACTTCGTGGATGTGGTGGAAGCACCAGACGGCTGGGATTTCGGCGACTCCGATGATGCGCAGGTGCTCCCACTGCCTTTCAAACGCTCGAACGCAGCAGCGGAATTTCGCGGCTGGCTGCTGAACAGAGCAGATGGCGCAGTGCTGCGTTTCTGGCTGGGCGATCCACCCAAGGGCGTGAAAGCGGCGATGCGCAGCAAGTGGCTCACGCATGAGCAAAGCGGACAGGCGGTCTGGCGCGATGCGAGATGGACCGTGCGCGCAGATGCCTCCCCACTCGGTCTGGGAAGCATGGCGGCGCATGGGCATCTCGATGCACTGCATGTGTCGCTGTGGTTTGAGCAGCACGCACTCATCATTGATCCAGGAACAGGCGCTTATTACAGCAACCCGGCATTGCGGGCGCGCCTTGCCTCATGGGAGGCCCACAATGGCCCCGTCCCAGTCACCGGCCGTTCCACTCCCCGACGCAAGGGCGCCTTCTTGTGGGCAAATCATCACGTCAAGCCCGGACTCGAGATCACCAATGACATCTGCGTGATGAACTTGGTCGGTGACGGAGGCCGAACCAAACGAGCCGTGCATGCAATGCAGGATCATGTGGAAATATGCGACGATGTCGGCCCCGAAACATCACACGTCGTGACGTGGCAGCTGGCACCCGGTTGGCACGTCGAGAAGGAGCGCAATAACGGCTTCGTCTGCCATCATACGGAATCCATTCCCGTGCATGCCACACTGAACGGGGATGCTATCGAACAGTGGGAGATCGTGGAGCGCGAGGCCTCGCCACATTTTCGTGAACTGGTGACAACGCAGGCGGTGAAGATCACATTTCGTGGCACGCTGACGACGATCTGGCGCAAGTCCGGCTGACGGGCACTACCATTTTAAAACAAACACAAGGCGCCGGAGTTGATCCCGCGCCTTTTTGTTTTCCGTTCACGGCTTCAATTCCACCGCTTTGTAGCAGCGGTGATCGAGCAGGGATGGCAGCAGGCCCTTGACCTCGGTGCGCATCAGATACGAATGCGTGTACCAATACACCGGCAGCATGGGGGCTTCATTGAGCAGTAGGGTCTCGGCCTCGCTCAGGAGTTGCAGGCGTTTGGCGACGTCACTTTCCTGGAAGCTTTCATGGATAAGTTCGTCGTAGCGTTTGCTGCCCCAGCCAGTGTTGTTGTTCCCGTCACCCGTCTGCCAGATGGTGAGGAAGGTGGAGGGATCGAGATAGTCACCCACCCAGCCAAACCGGGCGATTTGATACTCAAACCTTCTCTGGGACTCGAGATACACACCCCAGTCCTGATTCAGCACCCCGGCAGGAATGTGCAGATGCTCCTTCCACATGGCCTGCACCGCCTCGGCCAGCGAACGATGAGACTCACTGGTGTTGATCAGGATGTCGAACGGGGGGAAGCCTTTGCCATCGGGAAAGCCCGCCTCGGCCAGGAGCCGCCTTGCCTCGGCGGGATCGAAGCGCATGATGTTGGGGACATGGTAGTCAGGATTACAACCTGGCGGAGTAAGGCCGGTGGCGGGCTGCTGACCGGCGCGGAGAATGTTCCGCGTGATGCTCTCACGGTCGATCGCAAGTGCGAGCGCACGCCGTACCAGCGGATTGTCGAAAGGTTTTTTCTTGGTGTTGCAACGGTACATATAAGTACCTAGCAGCGGGTCGTTGTGGAAGTAGGGAGACTTGCTTTCGCGATAGGCAGGGATCTTGGACAGCGGCATCGTCAGCGTGACATGAAGCTGGCCGTCATTGAAGGCGAGTTCCTCCGTGGTATCGCTGGAGATGGGGAGGAAGACGATGCCATTGAGCTTCACGGTGGCGGCGTCCCAGTAATGCGGGTTCCGTTCGACTTCGAGGGCCTGATTGACCTGCCAGCTTTTGAGTTTGAACGGACCGTTGCAGACCATGTTCGCAGGCCGTGTCCAGCGTGTGTTGCGGTCGGTCATCTTGCCAAATTTTTCGATGGCCTGCTTCGGCACAGGGAACCACGAGTAGTGCTTGAGCATGCTGGGCAGATAGGGCGCGGGTCCTTTCAGCGTGAGTTGCAGCGTGAGTGGATCGAGCGCTTTCACCCCGACCTGGGTGAAGTCCTTGATCTTGCCGGTGTGATACTCTTCGGCATTGAGCATCGGGTAGAGCATGCTCGCATAATCAGCACCGAGCTGTGCAGTGAGCATGCGCTGGTAAGCGTACGTGAAATCATCAGCAGTCACAGGAGAGCCATCGCTCCACCTGCCATTCGGCTGGAGCTTGAAGGTCCAGACTGTGAAGTGGTCGGCGGTCCATGAGACGGCGGCTCCGGGTGCGTCCCCGTCCGGATTGTCAGGTGCCGGGGCAATGAGGCCTTCAAAGAGAGAATGAAAGATCATATGCTCCGGCTGTCCGCTCGCGAGCTGCGGATCAAGCGTGGCGGGTTCGCTGCCATTGCCCGCCAGAAGTATGCCTGCGCGATTCGCCACCTCGACGCGTGTAGGCCGGTGCGTTCGGACGTGATGAAACCACGCGATGCCGCCGAGGCAGGCGGCGAGAATGAGGACACGGATAAGCCAGCGCATGCGCAAACATGACACGAAGCATGCCATTCGTGCAACGAAGGCATCAACAAAACGGCCTCGCCTTTGACAGGCGAGGCCGCGTGAGGCAGCGATCAGTCAGGATTCCGCGCTACTACCTGCGGAAACCATGATGATGGCTGGAACCATGCGGGTAGCCATGGCCGGAGTTGAAACCACCAAAGCCAAAACTGATGCTAGGCCGGATAACGACAGGGCGCTGCACAGCACCGTATCCGTAGCCACTCTGCACGCCTTGCGTCACCCACTGGCCGATAGGGCGTCCATATCCGTCGTAACCGACGATCTGGTAAACGGCGACGATGGGGGTGCCGCAGGAAGTGTAGCCTACGACACGGGTTTGACCATGGCATTCAGCCTTGGCATTGGAGGGAGCTGCAAAACCAAGAACTGCGGCTGCAGCGATGACTGAGAAGAGTGTTTTCATGAGTGTGTGGAATTGATGTCCGCACTCTCAGACGTGGCTGATTGGAGTCTATTCAGGCCCGCGCGGAATTTTTTCACTTACTGCTGTGACATCGACTTGGGATCGAATGCATCCCGCAGGCCATCACCCAGCAGGTTGAGTGCGAGCAGCGTGGTGGAAAAAAAGATCCCAGGGTAGAGCAGCAGCCAGGGATAGCTCTCTACAGAGTTGGCCCCTTCCTGGATCAGCACACCCCAGCTTGCATCCGGTGGCTGGATGCCGAGCCCGAGGAAGCTCAAAGCAGCCTCCAGCAGCATGACGCCCGGCACGGTGAGACTGGCGTAGATGATGATCGGTCCCATCACATTGGGCAGCAGGTGTCGCCAGACGATGTGCCAAAATCCGGCGCCGCTGGCCCTCGCCGCAATGATGAACTCCAGATTCTTCAGCGCCAGCACCTGCCCGCGTACAACTCGCGCCATCGTGAGCCATTCCACCGCACCGATGGCCACGAAAATGAGCCAGAACTCTCGTCCGACGATAGCCATGAGCAGGATGACAAAATTGATGAATGGGAATGCGTACAGGATGTCCACAATGCGCATCATCGCCGCGTCGGTGCGGCCACCGGCGAGGCCGGACACCATGCCATAAAACACACCGATGATCGCCGCGACCGCTGTGGCAAGTAGCCCGACCTCCAAGGACACACGCCCGCCGTACAGGATGCGCGTGAGCATGTCACGTCCCAGTGGGTCGGTGCCCAGCCAGTGAGCCAGGCTGGGATTCGTGGCCTTGAGCTCGAGATTCTGCTGTGACTGATCGTAAGGCGACAATTTCGGACCGATGGCGCATAGAAGTACCAGTGCGGCCAGGAATCCCAGCGCCCATCCGTTCAGGCGGTTCCGCATCAGTCGCTGCCACGCGGCCTGCAGCGGAGAAAGACTCTGGTTCGTTCCACTGCTCATGCCTGAAGTCGGATGCGGGGGTTGAGCGCTGCCTGCAGGATGTCCACGATCAAATTAAAGCTGACGATGAGAGCGGCGTAGAAAGTGGAGAGAGCAATCGTGAGCGGAATGTCTTTGTTAATTGCTGCGGAGATGAAAAACTGGCCGAGGCCAGGCAGCTGGAAAATAGTTTCCACGATGAACGAACCTGTGAGCATCCCTGCAGCGGCAGGACCGAGAAAATTGAGCACCGGCAGGCTGGCGAGTTTCATGGCATGCAGAAACACCACGGAAGTCTCGCTGGCTCCTTTGGCACGTGCGGTGCGGATGAACTCCTGCGCAAGTGTCTCCCGCAGACTGCCACGCATGAGTCGCGCAATGTAGGCGCTGTAGATGATGCCCAGCGTCATCGCGGGCAGCACCCAGTCCGATGCATCAAACCAACCCGAGGCATTGAACCAGCGCAGCTTGAGGCCAAAGAGCAGCGCGAGGAGCGGACCAAGCACCATGCTGGGTGCGCAAATGCCAAGTGTGGCCGCCAACGTGCTCGTACGATCTTCCAGCGTGTTGGGCCGCAGCGCCGCGTAGGCTCCGAGCGGCACGCCAATCACCAGCGCTATCAGCAGCGCCGCACCACCCACCGTCGCTGACACTGGAAAACCCGAGGCGATGATCTCATCCACCCCCCGTCCCTTGTAGTGCTCGGACTCCGGCAGGTTCAGCGTGGCGTAGTGTTTGAACTGCAGCCCTAGCTGCACGATCCATGGTTTGTCCCGTCCATAGTATTCGTCCTGCGCTTTCTGAGCTTCTTTGCTGATGAAGCGCTCATTCCTCACTCCGCCTCCGGGAACCATTTTCGACAGCGCAAACGTGATGGTGATCACCGCGAAGATCACGATGATGCCCTGCACGATGCGGCTGACGATAAAGCGGATCATTTCGATTTCTCGTAGAGATCGCTGATGTCAGCGGCGGCGAGTTCGATCAGATACGTCGCGATCTTGGCTCCGAGCGCTTCGAAGTAGCGTCGCCCTTTCTCGGCGGTGCTGTGCTGTGGATCACCCGAGCCGGTGTCATTGGTGGCTTTGCTCCACGCGCGTTGCGCCCAGGCCCATTTTTCGTTGATGGCCTTCAGCTTCCACCGGTTGTCAGTACCGGAGCCCCATTCGGCTTTCGGCAGCACCAGATTGGGATGGAAGTGCAGCATGAGACTGGTTTCACGTTCGTCGGCGTGATCACCCACGATATTAAAGATGTCATCACCCTTCACCGCATTGAACCACGAGACAGTGGAGAGAAACATCTTCGGGTGCTTTGCCTGCAGTTCACGCAGCATCTGGCGGAAGTCATTGCCGCCGTGACCGTTGAGAATGACGAATTTCATCACACCCACGCCTTCGAGGCTGCTGATGACGTCTTCGAGCACCATCATCTGGGTGGTGGGATTCATGTTGATGCAGAACGGCACGTCGAGCTGTCCCGTCTGCACACCAAATGGCATGTTGGGCAGAATGGCCACCTTGGCACCCGCCTCCCACGCGATGCGCCCTGCCTCGGCGGCGATGGCATCATTCTGCAGCGAATCGGTCGCGTAGGGTAGGTGCCAGTTGTGCGCTTCCGTGGCTCCCCATGGCAGCACCGCCGCCTCATAGCGCGTGGCTTTGACGTGTTTCCAGTTCGTTTCGGCAATGATCCAAGGTCTCGGGCTCATAACCGCATGTAAAAGAGGCAAACGCTGGATGCAACGTCCGACAAACTCGGCCACAAAGGACGTTTCTCTACGCCCCATGCTTCGCACGCTGCTTTTTCTTTCCCTGACAGCCCTTGCCTCCGCTGCCGAAATTTCGTTTTCCAGGCAGATTGCACCGATATTAATCGATCAGTGCGGCGAGTGTCATCGCGCCGGCAAGGCCAAGGGCAGCTATCGACTGGACACCGTCGAACTGATGCTCAAGCCTGGCGATAGCGAAACTGCACCCGTGGTGGCCGCCAAGCCTGACGAAAGCGAGCTTTACCGGCTGATCGCCACGCATGAGGAAGATGACCGCATGCCCAAAAAGGCCGATGCACTTTCCGAAAAGGAAATAAAGCTGATTCGTGAATGGATCGTCAGTGGTGCAAACCTGGACGTGGCAGACAAAAAAGCGACTCTCCGCGCCATCGTTCCCGAACAGGAAAAAGTACAGGCACCCGAGAAGTACCCGCGCCCGCTGCCTGTCACCGCCTTGGCCCTGAATCCCGCCGGGAACACCCTGGCATGCAGCGGCTATTTTGAAGCAAACCTATGGGATACGGCCACCGGAAAACTCCAGGCGCGCATCGGCGGCATGCCCGAACGCATCCTCTCACTGGCCTGGATCACCGAAGCCCAGTTCGCTGTCGCAGGTGGCGTCCCTGGCCGTTCGGGTGAAGTGTGGCTGGTAAATCCGTCACAGCCAGAGGAACGCAAACGTCTGGTGAGTGCACGCGACTGCGTCCTCGCCATGGTGGCCAGTCCCGATGGCAAACTGCTCGCCTGCGGCGGTGCGGACAATCAGGTGCGCTGTTTCGAACTGCCCTCCGGCAAACTGAAATGGCAGATCGAACCGCATGCAGACTGGATCATGGGCATGTCATTCTCTCCCGACAGCCAGCACATCGCCACCGCCAGCCGTGATCGCACCGCCAAGCGCATCGATGCTGCAAAGGGTGAAATCGAAGCCACCTTCACCGGCCATGACTGCGCGGTGCTCAGCGTGGCTTTCTCCCCAGACAGCAAGGAAACCATCAGCGGCGATGTCGAGGGCGAGATCCGCCGCTGGGATCGCAATGGCGCTGCGAAAAAGGACGGCACCCTAAAGCCGGGAGGCCGCACCGAAATGCTGGCGCTGGGCTTCCTGGACGCCGAGACGCCCCTGGCCGCCATGGGCAGCGGAGCGGTCGTTTCCATGGACGCGAAAGCCCGCAAGACGAAGGACAAGATCACCCGCTACGAAGACCGCGTGAACGTCCTGCTGCTGCAGCGCATGGACAAAACCGTACGGATCATCACCGGCTGTCATGACGGCAAAGTCCGCATCAACGAAATCGGCAAGGCGGAGCCGGTCTTGCAATTCGTGGCCTCACCGGGATGGTAGCGCTCCATGTTTGAATCACGCTCCGACCCTCTTGCCTCGCGCTGGGTGTTTGCCCGGCGGGTGATCAAATTTTCCACCATAGCGTTGATCGTGATCGGAGTGGCGCTCGGCATCGGCATCCTGGGTTATTATTACATCGCCAGATTCACCTGGATCGACAGCCTCTTGAACGCCTCGATGATCCTCGGCGGCATGGGGCCCATGGGGGATCTGCCATCGGATGCCGCCAAAGTCTTCGCCTCTTTTTACGCCCTATTCAGCGGCTTGGTGTTCATTTCGCTCGTAGGCATTGTACTCGCACCCGCGGCGCATCGTGCCCTGCATCATTTCCATCTGGATGAGGAGGATCAAACACCATGAACAAAGAAAGAGTCGTCATCATTGGCGCCAGCAACAATCCCGAACGCTACAGCCATCGCGCTTTGCTCCTGCTGCAGAAGCATGGCCATGAAGTCGTGCCGGTGCATCCCAAGCTGGCGGAAATTGAGGGCATCCCCGTGGTGGCCGACGTGGGTTTGATCTCAGGTCCGGTGGACACCGTCACGATGTATGTCGGTCCGGCGATCTCATCAGGATTGCAGGACAAGCTCATCGCACTGAAGCCCGGCAGGGTCATTTTTAATCCTGGCGCTGAAAATGCTTCTCTGGCCGATGCTTTGCAAAAAGCCGGAATCGCCTGCGAGGAAGCCTGCACCCTGGTGCTGCTGAACACGGGGCAGTATTGAACGCCGCCCACTGCCGGGGTGTCTCAGTTAGTAACCCCATGCTTGAGATCCAAAAATATCGCTTTTATGAACGCAGCCGCCTGCGGGCGAAGGGCGTGACCGATGTCGAGATCGAAAAAGTGCAGCACCTGCCCTTCAAGCCCGCTTTCGTGGATGGCAAGCGTCGGCAAAGAGATTCGAATGACGGCAATCAGGTGTCTCCTGATCAGTTTGCCTTCCGCAAGGAACGCTGAAGCAGCAGCCTTGCCCGCTCGCCACGACCTGCTAGCATCGCGTTACCCACCGCATGCCCGCGAACCGCTTCTACTCCTCCTTTGACTTCGAAACCCTCGATCCGCGCCCTGTGCATGCCGGCGAGTATCGGAGTTCCTTCCAGATCGACCGCGATCGCATCATCCACAGCAGCGCCTTCCGCCGTCTGCAAAACAAGACCCAGGTCTTCTTGTCCGGCGAGTACGATTTCTACCGCACTCGGCTGACGCACAGCATCGAAGTCGCGCAGATCGGCCGCAGCATCTGCGGCTGGCTCACACAGCAGAGCCAGTCTCTGGATGATGATTGCTTCATCGACTCCGATCTCGTCGAAAGCGCCTGCCTCAGCCACGACCTCGGCCATCCCCCCTTCGGCCATGCCGGCGAGCGCACGCTGCACCATCTGATGGCACCCTTTGGCGGCTTTGAGGGAAATGCCCAGACGCTCCGCATCCTCACGCAGACGCTCTTCAGCGAAGGCCGCAGCGGCATGAACCCCAGTCGCGCCCTGCTGGACGGCGTGCTGAAATACAAAACCCTGCACACCGAGACACCCCAGGCCAAGCACCACTACCTCTACGATGAACAGGAGCGCTGGCTCGATTTCACCCTCGGCAGCCAGGCCTTTCCCGTGGAGCTCACACCCGGCAAAGTGCGCAATGGCTTCCGTAGCATCGAATGCCAGATCATGGACTGGGCGGATGACACCGCCTACTCGCTCAATGACATTGCCGACGGCATCCATGCCGGATTCGTCAACGTGCAGCGGCTGGAACGCTGGGCGGAGGATCAAGACCTCTCCGAAGCAGACACTTCTGACGTGGCATTCCTGTGCAAAGCAGTGCGTGAAAACCGCGTCGAAGGCCGCCTGAACCGCCTCATCGGTGAATGCATCCGCGCCACGAAACTCGTGCCCGCCGCGAATTTCCTCAGCCAGAGCACCCGCAGACATCAGCATGCTCTGGAAATTGATCCCGTGCAGCGCCGCCGGGCGGATCTCCACAAAAAGATCGCCCTCGAACTCGTTTTCCTCAGCCCCCAGCTCCAGCAGCTCGACCACAAGGCCGACTTCATCCTCACTCGCGTCTTCGGCGTTCTCCGTGAACGCTACATCGACACCGTGCAGCCCAGGGGCTTGCACCTGATCCCTGCCGCCATCGAAAAGGAAATCCAAGCCGCCCCCGACGCACCGGCCCGCGCCCGTCTCGTCTGCGACTGGATCGCCAACATGACCGACCACTTCGCCTTCCGCACCTACCGCCGCCTCTTCGACGCCGACTTCGGCTCGATCACGGACTTTGTGTGAGCATGGAACGAGCTTTTCAGCTCGCTCCACGCAGGAACACAAATAAGGAGATTCGTCCTACAGCTTCGCAATCCGCCGGCACACTTCTTCCACATTCGCGCGGCTGTTGAACGCGCTGATGCGGAAGTAGCCCTCACCAGCGCTGCCGAAGCCGCTGCCAGGGGTGATGACCACGTTTGCTTCGTTGAGCATCTTGTCGAACATCTGCCAGCTCGTCACGCCGCTCGGGCAGCCGACCCACACATAAGGCGCATTGACGCCGCCAAACACCTGCAGGCCCGCTTTTTTGCAGGCATCGACCAGAAGCGCCGCATTGCCCATGTAGTGCTCGATCAGCGCCTTCACCTGCGCCTTGCCTTCGGCTGAGTAGATCGCCTCCGCCCCACGCTGGACGATGTAGCAGGCACCGTTGAACTTCGTGCTGTGGCGGCGGCTCCACAGCGGATGGATCGCCTGCTTGCCTCCGGCCTGGGTCTTGCCCATGAGGCTCTTTGGAATGATGACAATGCCGCAGCGCACGCCGGTGAAACCGCCGTTCTTGGAGAAGCTGCGGAACTCGATGGCGCAGTCACGCGCACCTTCGATTTCATAAATCGAGCGCGGCAGTTCCGGGTCACGGATGAAAGCCTCGTAGGCGGCGTCGTACAGGATCGTCGTGCCGTTGGCCAGGGCGTATTTCACCCAGGCTTCGAGCTGCGCACGCGTGGCCACCGCACCCGTCGGATTGTTCGGGTAGCACAGATAGGCCAGATCCACAGGCTCATTCGGGATCTCAGGCACAAAGCCGTTGGCTGGTGTGCATTTGAGGTAGTGCAGGCCCGCATAGGCACCGCTTTCGTCAGCTTCGCCAGTGTTGCCAGCCATGACGTTGGTATCGACGTACACAGGGTACACCGGGTCGGTGATGGCGATCTTGTTCCCGGCGCCGAAGATGTCGAGGATGTTGCCAGTGTCGCACTTGCTGCCGTCGGAGATGAAAATCTCATCAGCTTCCACCTGGATGCCACGAGCTTTGAAATCATTCTCGGCGATGGCGTTGCGCAGGAAATCGTAGCCCTGCTCCGGGCCGTAGCCGCGAAATGTGGCGCGGTCACCCTGTTCATCGACGGCCTTGTGCATCGCCGTGCGCACGGCCTCTGGCAGCGCTTCGGTCACATCGCCGATGCCGCAGCGGATCAGCCGCTTGGCCGCTTCTGTGTTGGCCTCCGTGAAAACCTTCACGCGACGGGCGATTTCAGGGAAGAGGTAACCGGCTTTGAGCTTGTTGTAGTTTTCGTTGATGTAGGCCATGGCAGGGGAAAGGGGCGAGCAGTGTGGCGAGTCGCGGCGTGGATGCAAGAAAGTCGGCTTCGTGACCTGCCGCTGATTTATCATTTACAATTCTTACATATGATAAATCATATCAAGGTTGAGATTCATAATTGTCGAATCTCCACCTTTTATGAAGAAAAATGCATTCTCATTAAGCCTTTGCTTATGGACCGCCTGCTTGATCAGCAACTGTGCTTATCACGAGGTCGCCTGGCAGAACAAGGAGATCAGCACCTCCATTAAGCCCCTTGGCACCAGCAAGTCCGTCAGCTACACCAAACCCCAGCTCTGGAACAAACGGCACCTCACCTGGCAGCTCGATACCTCCTCACCCTTGCCAGAGCGTCTGCCAGTGGATGAGCTCAAGCGCGAGATCGACGAGAGCTTCAAAAGCTGGGAAGCCGCCGGTGTCTTCACCTTTGCCCAGGCCCAGGACGGGGAAACCGCTGACATCAAGATCAGCTTTGGCACCCCTCCCGGCAGAGCCTGGGATGGTCAGCTCGGCAGCATGGGCCATGCGTCCTTTCCATGGAGCCGCGACCGCGGCCACATCTACCTCGACCCCTCCGAATGGTGGAGCACCCGCTCTGTGGCCCTGATCGGCGATCCCATCACCAAATGGCTCCCCCATGAAATCGGCCACGTGCTGGGCCTGCAGCACTGCCCGGGCGAAGATCATACCATGAGCGAGACCGGCCCATACAGTTCTCCGGACAAAAAAAGCTTCGCGCAGTTGCAGCATCTCTATGCCCCCAAGACCCCGGTTTTCACCTGGGTGCAGTGCGTCATGGATGTCTCGGGCGAGGCCGAATAACGCCCCTTCTGCATCGCTGGCGGGCAAGAAAAGGGACGTTTGTGCCGTCCATTCTGCATGCAAAGAAGACAGATCGCGCTGCTGGTTTTCACATTATGTGCACCTTTCACCGGCTGGTCTGCGGGTGAATTAAAATTCCCCACCGCGCAACCCACCGAGCCGCAAAACGCCGCGAAGACCTTCCACGTCCTCGATGGCTTCCAGATGCAGCTCATCGCCGCCGAGCCCCTCGTCACCGATCCCGTCGCCATCACCTACGACGAGGATGGACGCGCCTACGTGTGCGAGATGAACGACTACCCCTACACGGACAAGGAGCATCACAAGCACGCCCAGGAAAACCCCACCGATCAGTCCATCGGCAAAGTACGCCTCCTCACCGACACCGATGGTGATGGCGTCTTCGACAAAGCCACCGTCTTCGCCGACGGCCTCTCCTGGCCCACCGGTGCTGCATGCTGGAAAGGCGGCATCTTCGTCACCGCCACCCCCGACGTCTGGTATCTCAAAGACACCAATGGCGACGGCGTCGCCGATGTGCGCCAAAAAGTCTTCACCGGCTTCAAAAAACTCAACGTCCAGGCCGTGATGAACAATCCCATCTGGGGCCTCGACCACCGCATCTACATCGCCGGCGGCAGCAATGGCGGCGAAATCCAGCGCGCCCCCGGCAGCGAGTCCGTCATGCCGCTCCCCGCAGACTTCAAACCCCTGCCCATCAAGCGCAACGACTTCAGCTTCGATCCCAGCACCGGAGACGTCCGCCTCGAAAGCGGCGGTGCCCGCTTCGGCAACACCTTCGACGACTGGGGCAACCGCTTCCTCTGCAACATCCGCAATCCCTGCCAGCACGTCGTCCTGCCCTACCGCTACCTCGCACGAAATCCCTACCTCGTCGTCCCCAGTGCCCTCAACGACTGCGCCGAGGCCGGCGATCAGCTCCCCGTCTATCGCACCAGCCCGCCCGAGCCCTGGCGCGAGTTCCGCGCCAAACGCTGGGTTCAGGAAGGCAGCACCCTCCCCAGGAGCGAACTCGTCGGCGCCGGCGTCGTCACCTCCTCCGCCGGCATCACCGTCTATCGCGGCGATGCCTACCCACCCGAGTATCGCGACTTCGTCTTCGTCGCCGACGTCGCCGGCAATCTCTTCTACCGCATGAAGCTCGTCCCCGATGGCGTCACCTTCAAAGCCGTGCAGGTGGATGGAACGAAAAACTTCTGCACCAGCGACGACCTCTGGTCCCGCCCGGTCAACTTCGTCAACGCCCCCGACGGCTGCCTCCACGTCTGCGACATGTACCGAGAAATTATAGAGCACCCCTGGAGCATCCCCGACGACATCCACACCGCCGTCGATCTCCTCCGCGGCCGCGACCAAGGCCGCCTCTACCGCCTCGCTCCAAAATCCTTCAAACCCCGCCCCACCCCCAAACTCAGCACCTCCACCACCCCCGCTCTCGTCGCCCTCCTCGACCACCCCAACGCCTGGCACCGCGAAACCGCTCAACGGTTGTTGTTTGAGCGTCAGGATTTGACCTCCACTTGGATGCTCACTGACCTGATTAAAAGCAAGGAATGCTCCCCACGAGGCAAGACACACGCCCTGTTTTTGCTCCAAGGCATGGTGAATGATGCCGATGCCCGCGTGTGCGCGAGCGTCAAAGAATGGCCAGGCCAGGCTCAACGAGCCGTCGCTGATGTGGTGAGCGCGTGGATTGACGAAAGCTGGCCCACGCATCGGCAGTTTGAGCACCTGACCAAATCCAAGGATCCCAATGCACGTTTTGCATGGTCGATGTTCATGGCTGGGAGAGACATCGCTTTTGAATCAGCCATCGCATGGCGCGATTTCATTGTCGAAGGCTGCGAAGATCCATGGTTGCGCCGGATGATTTTGCTCGCGGGCCGTGGGGCGTTGCAATTTCAGTTGAAGACTCTGGTCGCCCTTCCTCTGACACCTGGCCGTCAGGAGTTGATGGAGCAGATTGTAAAGGTTCTGGTCCAGGATTTGAATGTGGGCGATTCAGCGGAAGTCCTCGCCATTCTTGCATATGGAGCCACAAACAAAGACAAGCATCAGCTGTCCGAGGGGATCACCGCGCGCACCGCCTTGGCTATTCGGGCTAAAACTGGCAAGTCTGTTCGTGAGGTGATCACATCGCGGTCTGCGGAGATGAAACAATCAGCAATGAACTGGATTGATCGCGTGGAGGAAGAATCACGGGCTGGTTTAATCTCCAAGCCAGGCATTTCTCCCGACCTCTTATGGTGGATCGCTGCTCGGACGATTGCCCGGCTCGATGAAACGCCTTGGTCTTCTTTTCTTGAGTCGAATCAGCCAGTTGAGTTCCAGTTCGCCTCCCTCGAAGCCCTCGGTGCCTACCATGAACCCGCCGTCGCAGACATCCTCATCGGTGCCTGGCCCAAGCTGACTCCCGCCCTCCGCGACAAAGCATCCTCCCTCCTCCTTTCCCGCACCGACCGCATCGCCAAACTCCTCGATGCCATCGAAGCCAAAAAAATCCTTCCCTCTCAACTCAGTGCCGCCACAAAGGCAACACTAGGCCGCCAAAAAACTCCCGCCCTCGCCGACCGCATCGCCAAACTCATCGGCGATGGCGGCTCCTCGAATCGCAAAGCCGTCATCACCAAGTACAAGCCCGTGATGTCCATGACCGGAGACCCCATCCCCGGCGCGAAAATCTACGAAACCCTCTGCATGGTCTGCCACCGCCATCTCGATCGCGGCAACGACGTCGGCCCCAACCTCGGCACCATCAAAGCCTGGACCGCAGAACAAATCCTCACAAACGTCCTCGATCCCAACCGTGAAGTCTCTCCCAACTTCGCCCTCTACATCGTCGAAACCAACGACGGCCGCACCCTCTCCGGCCTCATCACCAGCGAGACCGCCGGCAACCTCACCCTCAAACGCGCCGACGGCGGCACCGACACCGTCCTCCGCAGCGAGATCAAATCCCTCACCAGCCCCGGCATCTCCCTCATGCCCGAAGGCCTCGAAGCCGCCATCTCACCTCAGCAGATGGCAGATCTGATCGCCTATCTGAAGGCTCCTTGAGCAGAGGCACCAACAGCCAGCACCATCAAGCCTGCTTCTTCTTTTTAAACAGCATCGCCACCAGTGCCACCACGCCGCCGATGGCCGCACCGATCAATCCCGAGCGGCCGATCCTCGAAAAATCCAGCCCTTTAGCCGACGGACCCTCCACCCGCGGATTGGCGGCCACGACAGCATCTCGCCAGGTGCTCACCGCCTGTTCAGCCCAGGCACGGTCGGCTGCGGAATTGAAATCGGCGTTGGCATACAGGTAGATCAGACGCCCGTTCACCGGCACAATCATGCTGGCGATCACCAGCTTGCTTTTCACGGACTTGTCGCCGGCTTTGGCGGCGATGTTCAGCGCCATAGTGAAGCCCAGGCTGCTTGGGGAGTCGTCAAAACAGCCCAGCATCACCACATCGCTCAGACTGAGTGCCGCGTCCGCATCGGTCGCATCCTGCAAGGCCTTTTCCGCCTTGCCGCCGACT
This sequence comes from Prosthecobacter sp., assembly GCA_021733925.1. GTDB lineage: Bacteria > Verrucomicrobiota > Verrucomicrobiia > Verrucomicrobiales > Verrucomicrobiaceae > Prosthecobacter. The sequence continues at coordinate 253,145 of JAIPJY010000001.1, forward strand.
TTGGCGATCTCCTGCCGAATGGTCTCCTGCGCCTTTTCGATCTCCGCTTTGGTCTGCTCTTTGATGTCTCCAAACGTCCGGTCACCGATTTCCCGGTTCTCAATGCTTCGCATCACCTGCACATTGAAGCCTCGTCCCTCGTCAGGCACACTGTTCTTCGGTGGGTCAAATCGTGCCAGATAGCGGTTGGATGCCGGCAGCATCCCCTCCACCATGCGATCCACCTCAGGCTGTAGGCCGTCGATGCGTTCAAAACCCACAGGTGCAGGCAGCTTGATGGTCCGCCCGCCCACCATGACCTCCTCACGCGAAGTGGATGCAGCAGATTCCTGAGCATGGTTGCTCAACAGGCTTGAAAAGAGAACGGCGGCAAGAATAAGTTTAAGTCGCATGCTGCCCAAGCATTAGCGGGAAGCCGGACAAATCAAGCCAGGATCGGCCTCAGCACCTCGCCATGCACATCCGTCAGCCGAAAGTCGCGGCCCGCATAGCGGTAGGTCAGCTCCTCGTGATTCACACCCAGCAGATGTAGAATCGTGGCATGCAGGTCATGCACGCTCACAGGATTCTGCTCCGCGGCAAATCCAAGCTCGTCCGTGCTGCCATACACCGTCCCGCCCTTGATGCCGCCGCCCGCCATCCAGACGCTGAAGCCATAGTGGTTGTGATCGCGCCCTAACTTGGATTTGCCCCCGCTCAGCTCCACCGTGGGCGTGCGGCCAAACTCGCCGCCCCAAATGATGAGCGTGTCCTCCAGCATGCCGCGTTGTTTCAGGTCATGCAGCAGCGCCGCGATGGGCTGGTCGATCTCCCCCGCGAGCTTGCGGTGGTTGGTCTCGATGTTGTTATGGTTGTCCCACGGTTGGCCCGCGCCATGCCAGAGCTGCACCATGCGCACCCCGCGCTCCAGCAGCCGTCGTGCGATGAGCGTCTGCCGCCCATGCACGCCTTCGCCATACATCGCACGAATGTTCAGCGGCTCCTGCGTCACATCAAACGCGTCCGCCGCCTCCATCTGCATGCGGAACGCCAGCTCGAAGCTCTGGATGCGCGCCTCCAGTCGCGGGTCGCCACGATCCTGCCTGTGCGCCTCATTGATGCGGCGCATCAGCTCCAGCTGGCGCAGTTGCACCCGAGTGTCCGCATGCGGGCTGCGGATGTTTTCAATCAATCGGTCCACCTCCTGGTGCTTCGAGTCCACATACGTGCCCTGAAACGCCCCCGGCAAAAACGCCGACTGCCAGTTCTCCGCGCCCTTGATGGGCATGCCACCCGGGCACATGGCGATGAAGCCCGGCAGGTTCTCATTCGCACTGCCCAGCCCATACGTCAGCCACGAGCCCAGGCTCGGCCGCGGTTGCACCGAGTCGCCGCAATTCATCAGCATCAACGACGGCTCATGGTTCGGCACCTGCGCCTGCATGGAGCGGATCACCGCGATGTCATCGATGTGCGCAGCCGTCTTCGCGAACAGCTCGCTCACCTCAATGCCACTCTGCCCATAACGCTGAAACTTGAACGGTGAAGGAAACGCCGCGCCCGTCTTCCGCTCCGTGAGCCTATGGCTCGGCACCGGTTTGCCCTCATACCTCGCCAGCGCCGGCTTATAGTCAAACGTGTCCACATGCGAGGGCCCGCCATTGAGAAAAAAATGAATCACCCGCTTCGCCTTCGGCGCAAAGTGCGGCTTGCCCGTGTTGCTGACGGCAGCCTGCAGGTCCGCCAGCCCAAGCATGCCCATCCCCATGCCGGAGCGGCGCAGAAAATCTCGGCGGTTAAGGATGGGTGTCATATGATTCAATCCACAAACATAAACTCGTTGGCCAGCATCAGCACCTGCACCAGCTGCTCCCACGCATTGAGCTGCGAGCGCGGCTGCGCGGCAAAATCTTTTTCAGCATCCCAAGTTTGTGCCGGAACGTCATCACCACCCGCGCCGACATTGCCGGTCTGATGAATGCGCATGGACCATAAAAATTGGTCGCTGTTCAGCACCTCACCAATGTCCACCACGAAGTCGAGCGTCTCGCCCGCCTTGAACGCCAGCGTGTCAAAGTTCAAGTCCGCACTTCCTTGATGCAGCCTGCCCGCATGCAGACGCCCCTGCTGGCTGTGGCTGATAAAAGAGCGGATGCCATCACCCGGCGCTGGCTCGTGCAGCAGAGTGGACTTCACCGCATAAGTGCCATCCGCAGGCGCGATCCATCGCCTTACCACGGCATGCTTCCGGTCATTCCCCGGATGCCCGCCTGTCGCCGTGAGTTGCGCCCAGCCGAGCTTGGTATTCGGCCATGCATCATCTCCCTGCCAGGCACTGCCGGTAAAGTGTGGCAGCGGCTTGAAGTCCTTCACCCTGCCCGTGCTCTCATCCCATTCTCCGAAGCCATACTGCCACGCTTTGGAGTGGTCCACCTGCGCAATCACGCGTGGCTCATCCTCCTGCACAAAGCTCAGTGCACTGTCAATTTCAACCGCACTCGGCACCCGCTGAAACAGATTCCCATAAATGCGCCGGACACGCCCAGCCGCATCAGCCGCTTTGACGTCGGCACGGCCTAGCAGCCCCTTCGCCTGCTGCACGACGAACGGATGGTTCAGGCCAAACAGCGCCTGCTGCGGCACGGTGGTCTCCGTGCGTTGCGGGATGGAAAGATCCGGATTGGCGAAATCAAACGTGCGCATGACTGCGGGCACATTTTCACGGTCCACCAGCGTGTAGAGCGTGCGGCGTTGATTGTCCGCACCAAACAAGGGCAGGGGAGCACCACCCACCTCCAAGTTCAGCCGGCCTGCGGCCATCAGCCAGGCATCACGCGCCTCCTCAAAGCTGAGCCGGTGCGGGTTCATGCGCCACAGCAGCCGGTTGTCCGGATCAGGATGCGCCGGATCCACCGCCCCACCGCTGCTCATCTGCTGATAAGTCTCCGACAGCATGATGAGCCGGTGCATGGCCTTGATGCTCCACCCCGAGTCAATGAAACGCCGCGCCAGCCAGTCGAGCAGTTCGGGATGGCTCGGCGCTGTACCTTGCTTGCCGAAGTCACTCGGCGTGCTCACCAGTCCACGTCCAAAGTGGTGCTGCCAGATGCGGTTCACCATCACGCGCGCCGTCAGCGGATTGCGCGGATCAATGATGGCCTTGGCAAGCTCAAGCCTCCCGCTGCCCTGCGTGAAAGGCTGCTGCGGGCCGAACAAGCTCAGAAACTGGCGCGGCACCGCATCTCCCTTCGTCAGCGGATTGCCGCGCAGCAGAACACGCGGCGTGCTCGGCAGCGCGCGGTCCACCAGCACGGTCGCCTGCTCCGGCGCACTTCTGTTACCTAGAAGATAACGATCCACCTCGCCCTGCGCCTTCCACAGCTCCGTGATGATCCCCGAGGGAAAATACATCTCATTGTTCGTGATGTGTTCGTCAGGCACGTAAGCCGGTGAATCAGCCCTCTTGAGAACTTCTTCGGTCAGTTCGATCCCGGGATGTGTTTCCACCCACGCTTTCCAGCGATGCACGATGAAGGGATTGAGGTCCTTCTCGTCAATGATCTGGTCGAAGCCCTGCTCGGGATATTTGTCCAGTTCCGTCAGCGCCTTCTGATAGTCCTTCACCCGCGCCCGCGTGCGTGCCATCTGCTCCTCACGGCGCTTCGTCATCAGATCATGATTCTTCTTCACCAGCTCCGTCAGTTTCGGATCTTCGCCCGTCGCACAAGGCACCACCGCCTCAGCGCAGCTTTGAAACACACCATACAGCGCATAGTAGTCACGCGTTGGAATGGGGTCGAACTTGTGGTCGTGGCAGCGCGCGCACGCCACGGTCAGCCCCAGCGTGCCACGCGTCACCACGTCGATGCGGTCATCAATGATGTCGTGCGTGACGCCGAGAAAACGCCTCCCCAGCGTGAGAAATCCCATCGCCGCGAGATCTGGCGAGCCCGGCGGCACCACCTGGTCCGCCGCCATCTGCAGCAGCAAAAAGCGATCATACGGCATGTCATGGTTCAATGATCGCACCACCCAGTCGCGATACCCCGTGGCATGCACCCAGCGCTTTTCCTCGCGGGCATACACATAGCCCTTCATGTCGGAATACCGCGCCACATCCAGCCAGTGGCGGGCCCACTGCTCCCCATACTGCGGCGAAGCCAGCAGCCTGTCCACGAGTTGCGAAAATGCCCCGTTTTGCTCACCCGCAGGCGGCAGCCCCGTGAGGTCAAAGCTGGCACGGCGGACCAACGTGCGCGCATCCGCTCGTGGCGAGGGCTTCAGGCCCTGCTCCACCAGCTTGCGCCGCACGAACTCATCAATGCTTCCGCTTGTCGCAGGCCGCAGCGGCTGAAATGCCCAATGCTCCGCCGCGAAGACGCTGGCGGACATGATGAGGGCACCAAGTTGGACAAGGACACGGAACATGAAGTTGGTACTACGTTCGCAGACGGCGGTGTCCTTCCATTCACGTTGTGATGGAAGAACACCATCGTTGCCAGCCATACACCAGTCCCAACGGGACTGCGCACCACAGCGAAGGGTTGCCGAGCCTTGGCGAGGCTACCCTGGTACCGATGCCAGTCACCGGGAAGCAAACCCAGCACATCTCAACATCCCACGCACACCAGCAGCGTCTGCAACCAGCCCCGCCGCGCACCTGCGCCATGATCAGACAGCGCGCCAATACCACAGATGAAATCCCTTAACTGAGTGCCATTCTGTCAGATGACTTGCCTCAATCCTGCACCCGGATTTGCACACGACCACGTCCGCGCCTCGAGACCAGAGCGGCGAAACCGATCAAGAGCAGCAGCGCACGCCCCGGCTCAGGCACGACGACAATGATCCCGCTCGTAGTGAACTGGCTCACATCCCAGACAAGTCCCCCGCTCAGAGTGGGCAGGTTGAACTGGCTGGCATCATCACCGGAACCATCACGATAGTTGGTCCCGACATCAAAACCCGTGAAGTCCGTGATCACCAGGCCGGACCAGTCGAGGAGATTGTAGATCTGGCCATACTCAGCGCTGAAGCCACTCGTGCGGACCTCCAAGCTTCCAGACACAGTCAGGTTGTAGCCCGAGGCATCACCGGCAGCGTTGAACGAAAGCAGATCGTGGCTGCCGCTGCCAAGCCCCTGAGAGCGGCTGACGTTGTTAACATAGTTGTCGTAGCCAGTCGTGCC